>NZ_JBBKZS010000002.1:0-838523 GCF_037889955.1 Variovorax robiniae | reverse complement strand
TTGATGGTCCAGGCGGCCATCGACGTCAACGGCATGGGCCAGGAACAGAAGGTGCGCTTGGCCGACGAGATCTTCGCTCAGCAGCCCAACATGCTCGCCTCGATCCTTGCGTTGCCACGCATGGGAGTCGGCATGGTGGAACTGGAGGTGCCGCTGCACATCCTGTTGGTGACGTTCCAAGCGATGAAGCGCAGCGGCCACGAGTGGCCGATCGTCTCGGAGGACGTACAGGACAGTTGCATGCAGCGATTGACGGCCCGCGCGCGCTTCAATGAGGGCTTGCCGGGCGCCTTGGCGAACCAGGTCATCCAGCAGTTCTGCGACGAACACCTCGAGCGCTACCTGCTCGCGTTCGTCTACGGATACTTGGGCGACCACGACTTGCTGCGTGTGCGCACCGAAGCCGAAAAATACCTACTACTGGCCGCCCTCAACCTCGTGGAGTGCGTCGCCTTCGTTGGATCCACGATCTCATCCTGATGTCACCGGCACGAAGCCGGGTCAAGGTGGAACGGCCGGACGCTCACTGTGGATCGGCACCATGGACGCCGCCATCCAGCAACCGCTGGGCAGCTTCTATCGCGTGGCGCCTTCCGGGGCCGTGCAACGGCTGTTCGACGACATCATCGTGACCAACTCGGTGGCCACGTCGCCCGACGACCGCACGCTCTACATGTCCGACACGCGGCGCTTCAAGATCTGGGCCTTCGACCTGGATCCCGACGACGGCGTGCTGACGAATCGCCGCGTCTTCGCCGACTACTCGAACGGCAAGGGCCGGCCCGACGGCGCCGTGGTGGATAGCGACGGATGCCTGTGGAACGCCGTGTTCGCAGGGCATCGGGTGATTCGCTACACGCCCGCCGGCAAGGTCGATCGGGTGATCGAAGTGCCGGTGACCAACCCCACGTGCGTGTGCTTTGGCGGGCCGGACTTGCGGACCCTCTACATCACGACGGCCACGAAGATGATTGCGCCCGACGTGCTTGCGCAGGAAACCCTCGCCGGCGCCTTGCTGGCGCTCGACGTGGGCGTGCAGGGACTGCCGGAGCCGATGTTCGGTTAGCGTCCCACCCTGGGTGCGCGCCGCTTGACCGCGACGTTGCCCCACGTGCCGACGTTCGCCGACTTCAGCAGTGCGGATGAATTCCCGGACACCTTCAGTTCCTCCGCCGCCGACAGCAGGGCCGGCCCGAACTGCACCATGCGCTTCATCGTGAGACGCGCCGACGGGCCGGCAATGATGACCACCCCCGTGGTCTGCTCGTTCACGCGCTGGATGGGCGCGGCCATGGAACTCATGCCGGGCGCGTACGCGTCCTGGATGATGCTGAAGCGCCGCTTGCGGTGCTCGTCCAGGACCTTCAGCAGCGCCTTCATGCTGGTCGGTGCATTGGGGCCGAAGTCCTTCGGCTCGCCGATGCCCTGTCGCGACACGTACTCGATGGCCACGTCTTCCGGCAAGGTCATGAGCCAGGCCTGCCCGGCCGCGCTGCATGACAGGCGCAGGTCGATGCCCATGTCCGGGTCGTAGAGAAGGCCGGATTTGGCGCCCTGTGCCTTGGCGACGAGGGTGAGCCGGTCGCCGTCCACGATGGCCAGTCGCACCAGTTCGCCGGTGGCCTTGGCCAGGCGGTCGATCACTGGCTGGGCGATGTCGAGCACGCCGGACTTGCTCAGGAAGCTGAGGCCCATCGACGCCATCTTGGTGGTGAGCGCGTAGTCGCCGCGCTGCGGCATCTGGCGGACATAGCCGTAGCGAATGAGTTCCTGCAAGGCGCGGTGGCAGCCGCTGCGCACCTGGTTGAGGTCCGTGGCGATCTGGACCAGCGCCACGCCGTCGGGGTAGTCCGTCAGGTATTCAAGGATGTCCAGCGATTTCTCGAGTGCTCCGCTCATGACTTTCCGCGTTGGTTCATTCAAATTTTGAATGGTATAGAAAATTTGAATGCCATTCAACTTTCTGAGATCATCCGGCGCATTCAACAGCAGGCGATGCGGGAACACGGATGGCTTTACCTGGAAATGCGGCACTCGCCATGTGGTGGGACATGGCGCCCGAGATGCGCCCGGAGTTCGAGCACTGGCACTCGCACGAGCACTTTCCGGAACGCCTGGCCATTCCCGGCTTTCGCCGCAGTTCCCGCTGGACCAGTGCAACCGGAGGCGAGGGGATCTTCGTGATGTACGAACTGGAAAGCTACGAGGTGCTGTCCTCGCACGGCTACCTGGCGAGCCTCAACGCACCCAGCCCATGGTCCACGAAGATGATGCCGCACCACCGCAACATGGTGCGCTGCCAGTCGCGCGTGCTGGCATCGCGCGGCGGTGCGGTGGCGCGCCAGGCGCTGACTGTGCGCCTGTCGCCCGCGCCCGGCCGCAGCGAGGAACTTCGCGCAACGCTGCGCCGGCTGACCGACGCGCTGCCCCTGCAACCCGGACTCACCGGCGCGCACCTGATGCAGCACGAGACGCCACCCATCGCGCAGACCACCGAGCAGAAGATTCGCGGCAGCGACCAGGTGGCCGACTGGGTCTTCGTCGCCATGGGCTATGACGCGACCGCGCTGGACGCACTGGCGCAAGCGGAACTGTCGGAAGCGTCGCTGGTCGCCCAGGGCGCTGCGCCGGGCGCCTTCAGCGGGCGGTATGCGTTGTCGTACTCGGCCATTCCGGGGGACATGCAATAGATGCCTCACAACACTTTCCCAACGGCCTGACCGGCCTTCTTCGTGCAGACAGGAGACATCCCTTGAAAGCAATCCGCAGCCTCTTCACTCTCGCAGTTCTCGTCGCGGCCTGCGCCGGCGTCACGGCGCAGGCACAGGAGCAGACCATTCGATTCGGCCACGTCGTGCAGGCCGGCCATCCCATCTCGCTGGCCACCCAGAAGCTCGCCGAGATCGTGGCCGCGAAGAGCGGTGGCCGCATGAAGATCCAGGAACTGGGCGGCGGGTCCGTCGGTGGCGAGCAGCAACAGTTGAGCGCCGTGCAAGGCGGCGTGCAGGACATGACGCTGCCCTCGGCCACCGTGATGGGTGCGGTGGTCAGGGAGTTCACGCTGTTCGACGTGCCCTTTTCCTTCAGCAAGGCGGAGCAGGTCGATGCGCTGGTGGCGAGTCCGTTCGGCCAGGCACTGATGGCCAAGCTGCCGGAGAAGGGACTGGTCGGCCTCGGCTTCTGGGAAACGGGCTTTCGCAACTTCACCAACAGCAAGAAGCCCATCGTCAACGTCGAGGACCTGAAGGGACTGAAGCTGCGCGTCATCCCCAATCCGCTCTTCATCGAGAGCTTCAGCGCGCTGGGCACCAACCCCGTGCCGATGCCTTTCCCCGAGTTGTACGGCGCGCTGGAGTCCAAGGCGATGGACGCGCAGGAGAACCCGTTCAGCGTGGTGCTGACCAGCAAGTTCTATGAAGTGCAGAAGTACATGAGCGTGACCAACCACGTGTACACGGCCAACCCGGTGGTCATCAGCAAGAAGGTGTGGGACAAGATGTCGCCCGCCGACCAGAAGATCATCCAGGAAGCCGTGGCCGAAGCCGGCGCCTACCAGCGCAAGCTGAGCCGAGATGCATCGTCGGGTGCGCGCAAGGAACTGGAAGTCAAGGGCATGCTCATCAACGACGTGCCGCAGGCCACGCTGACGAAGATGCGCGAACTGACCAAGCCGGTGGCGGACAAGTTCGCGGCTTCGTATGACCCGACGCTGGTGCAGAGTTACCGGACCGAACTGGCCAAGGTGCAGGCTGCGATCCAATAGCCTGTCGCTGCGTCAGGTGATCGGGCACGCGTGCTAACTTCGCGCCCGATGAACCGACGACACCTCCTCCTGCTGGGCGGCCTGACGCCGGCCTTTTCGCTTGTGGCCTGTGGAAAGGGCAAGCCTTCTATCGCTCCGCTGAAGTCCGATGCGCGTGTGCTGGCGCTGGGCGACAGCCTGACCGCGGGCTACGGTGCCTCTCCCGAGCAAGCCTGGCCTTCGGTGTTGGCGCAGTTGACGGGTTGGCAGATCGACAACCAGGGCGTGAATGGCGATACCTCGGCGGGAGCGCTGGAGCGCCTGCAAGCATTGCTTGCGGCCAACAGCTACGACGCGATCCTGGTGGGCATCGGCGGCAATGACATGCTGCGCGGCGTGTCGCAGCAGGCGACGAGGGAGAACGTGGCAGCCATCGTCCGCGCCGCGCTCGCGAAGACGAAGTACGTTGCGCTGATCGCCACGCCGGCACCGGACGCGCTGCGGGCAACCGTTGGTTCGTTGAGCGATGCCGGCTTCTACAAGGAAGTGGCTTCCGTTGAGAAGGTGCTCCTGGTTCCGGATGTGTATGCCAACGTGCTGTCGGATGCGGCCTTGCGCTCGGATCGCATCCATGCCAATGCGCAGGGCTACGCGGTGATCGCGCAGAAGCTTGCGGACCAGTTCAAGGCTGCGGGCTGGCGCTGAGTTGCGGATGAGGCGGCCCATCCGCAACCAGTCGTTTGCCGCGAAGTTCGATGTTTGAAAATTGCCTGTTCGTTCGAAATACGGAACCATTTTTCTCGATGCCGAACCTAGCATTCGGTCATGAGCACAACACATGACACACGAACGCATGCCCTCCAAGCCCGGAAAGTCGCCGGCGCCCTGGGTGCCGAACTCACCGGCTTCGATCTCGCCGAGGGACTCGATCCAGCACAGGCCTCTCAAGTCCGCGAGGCGTTGCTGGAGCACCAGGTCATCTTCTTCCGCAACCAGGATCTGACCCCTGCGCAGTTCATGCGCTTCGCAGAAGCCATGGGCGAGCCGATCGAGTACCCGTTCGTGAGCGGCATCGAGGGCTACCCCTGCATCATCGAAGTCAAGAAGCTCGAGCATGAGCGGGTCAACTTCGGCGGCGTGTGGCATTCCGACACGACCTACCTCGAGGAGCCGCCTATGGGCTCCATGCTGCTGGCCCGCGAGATTCCGCCGTATGGCGGCGACACCCTGTTCGCCAACCAGTACCTGGCCTACGAGACGCTCTCCACCGAGATGAAGCGGATCGTCGACCCGTTGATCGGCATCTCCTCCTCGGCCCAGGCCGATGTCAGCAAGACCCGCGAGGATCGCATCAAGAGCGATGGCAAGTCGGACAAGGCGCAGCAGTTCATCGCGGAGCATCCGGTGGTACGCACGCACCCCGAGACGGGACGCAAGGCCTTGTACGTGAACGCGGCGCACACGGCGGGCTTCAAGGGGATGACCGAGGCCGAGAGCAAGCCCCTACTGCAGTTCCTGTTCCAGCACCAGGTCAAGCCCGAATTCACGTGTCGGTTCGTGTGGGAGGCGAACTCCATCGCGTTCTGGGACAACCGCTGCACGCAACACAACCCGGTCAACGACTACCACGGCTTTCGGCGGGTGATGCAGCGCATCACGCTCAAGGGCGACCGGCCGAGATGATCGGCGGAAGGCCGGCTATTCGAGCTGGATCTCCGCCGCCTTCACCAGCGCATCCCACCGCGCTTCTTCCGCCACGATATGCGCGCCGACCTGCGCTGGCGTCTGCGGTTTGGAAAGCTCCACGCCGCCGACGGACTTGACCTTGCTGTAGAAGGCGTCGCTCACGATCACCTTGTTGGCCGCGGCGTTGAGCCTGGCTTGCGTGTCTGCAGGCATCTGCTTCGGGCCCACGAGCACGAAGTTGACCGTGGCCTTGAAGTTGCGCAGGCCGCCTTCCTCCAGGGTCGGCAGATCGGGCCAGGCCGCGTCCCGCTTGTCGGACGCGAGGCCGAAGGTCTTGATCTTGCCGGCGCGCACGAATTCCATCGAGCCCGTGGGCAGGAAGGCATAGGTGATGCGATCGCTGACCAGGTCCATCTGCACCTGGTTGCCGCCCTTGTACGGCACATGCAGTGTCTTGACGCCGATCTCCTTGTTGAACATCTCGGCCATCAGGTGGATGGGCGTGGAGATGCCCGAGGAGCCATACGAATACTTCGACGGGTCGGCCTTCAACATCGCCACGAACTCCTTGAGATTCGTCGCCGGCACGCTGGGCGAGGTGACCAGGATGAAGCCGATGGTCATGACATCGGAGACGGGCGCGAAGTCGCGCAGCGCGGTGTAGGGCAGCTTGCTCAGCAACGAAGGCGCGACCACCGCGGGCAGGTTGGCGAACAGCAAGGTGTAGCCATCGGCCGGCGCACGCGCGACGAAGGAGCCTGCCACCGTCTGGCTCGCGCCCGGCTTGTTGTCGATGATGACCGGTGTGCCGAGCGCGGCGCCGAAGTCGTCCGCGAAGGCGCGTGCGACCACGTCGGTCGGGCTGCCGGCGGCGAAGGGCACGACGATGCTGATGGCCTTGTTCGGGAAGCCCTCGGCCTGCGTTGCCGTGGACAAGGCCAGCAAGGCGAATGTGCCTGCCAAGCCGCGAATGAAAGCTCTCTTGCTCGGCTTGGGGAAGTGCATGTTGTCTCCGGAGAAGTTGTTGGCGTTGTCTCTCTTTCTCAGGATAGGAGCCGCTTGCACGGGTGCCCAGAGGGCCGCGCGCCGGAGTTTCATCGCATGAACTTCTCGATAGTCGAGGTCGGCGTTGCCACCTCGACCTATCACCGGCGAGGGCAGGCGCATCCGGCCCTGGGCCTGTGAAGGTGTGAAGATTTCGTAGCGAGGGCGCCGAGGTCGGGTCTGTGGCGCGGAACCGCACTCTCGTGCGGTGACAACGAAGTTGTGGCGAGGCTGACAACTGCGCGAAGCGCTTGTCATGCCGGAGCCAACACCGCAGGCCCGAGATCGGTGGCCGCAGTAGAAAGATTCGCGCCTTCAGCCCGCGATCTGTTCCAGCAGCGCCGGGTGCGGTGCGAACTCGCCCTTCTCGATGCGCTTGATGATCTCGTTGACCTGGCGGTGGCAGGTGACGTCGACGCCGACTTCCGCCCCGCGCCGCGCGACCAGTCCGTTGATGTAGTCGGTCTCCGTGCGGCGGCCCTTGCGGATGTCCTGTCCCATGGAAGGCCGCTGCGCGTCGCTGCGGGAGTTCGCCACCGCCATGATCATTTGGGTGATCGCCTCGCGCGCAGCGCCGTCGTCCTCGGCCCGCGCGAGCAGGTCCAGATCGAGGCCGCCGACCGGCTCCAGCGACAGGCCCAGTGCACGGCCCACGCGCACGCAGGAACTGCCCAGTCGGATGGTCAGCTCGCGCGCCCTGTCGTTCGTGTCGCGCTGCTTGCCGGTCATGCCGGTCAGCGCGCACACGCCGTTGCGCATCGCGTTGATGGTCAGCTTCGACCAGCGCTCGCCCCAGAGATTCGGCGTGACCTTGCAGGTGTCGCCATGCGCCAGCAGGCCGGCAATCATTTCCGCGCGCGGCGTGATCTGTCCGTGCAGCTCGCCGATGCGGATGCCGGCCTTCTTGTCGTCGCCGAGCGGCGAGTTGCGCACGATGCGCCCCGGCTCGACCAGCTCCGCAGCCAGCGCGCTCACGGAGCAGCCCAGCGTGCGCTCCCAGCCGGCAATCGCGGCAATCGCGTGCTCGTTGATCCCGTTCTGCAGTGAAACGACGCAGCCGGTCGGGGCGAGGTACGGAAGAATCATTTGCGTGGCCCACTCGGTGTCGTAGGCCTTCACGGCGACGAACGCCACGTCGAAGGGCTGCTCCCGCACGAGCTGCGGCACGTCGCCGACGTGCAGCACACGCACCGGGGTCTGCACCGAGCCCGCCCCGTTCATGCCCTCGACTTTCAGGCCCTTGTCGCGCATGTGCACGACGTGCTCCGGCCATGCGTCCACGAAGGTGGTGTCGATGCCCGCCCGGGTCATGTGTGCGCCGACATAGCCCCCGACCGCGCCGGCACCGACGATGCATACCCTTGTCATTCCATGGTTCCTTCAAAGGTTGAACTTGCGTGCATCGGCGGCGAGTGCCTCCGCGGCTTCGAACAATTGCGTGCGCAACTCCGGCAGTCGCTCCTCGGGGTAGAGCTCGGGCGAACCCAGCAGGCACAACGCCGCGATCGCATCCCCGTCCACGCCGCGCAACGGCGCACCGAATGCATGCACGCCCGGGACGACGTCGCCAAGGTTGACGCCGAAGCCATGCCGGTCGGATCGCTCGCGCATCTTCTGCAGCGAGGCTAGGCGGCCGGTGCCGCAACGCGCGATCTCCTGCGCCACGTTCTCGCGCAGCACCGCACGCGCCTCGTCGGCCGGCAGCGTCTGCAGGATCGCCACGCCGCCCGCGGCGGTGAACAGTGGCCGGCGATTGCCCGGGAACAGCACCGATCCGGACAGCGCGACCGTGCCCGCGCGCACGCTGCAGACGTACTCATTGCCGCTGCGCAGCAGCAGCACCGCGATGCCGGCCATGCGGCATGCGAAGGCGTTCACCATCACTTCGGCACGGCGCTGGAACTGGAGGTGGTCGGGCAACGCGAGTCCCAGTTCGAACATCAGCGGGCCGGGCAGGTAGTGCCGGTCGCTGGCACGCTGTGCCACCAGTCTTTCCTCCACCAGGAAGGCGAGCATGCGGTGCACCGTGGCACGGTCGAGATTGCAGGCGGCCGAGAGGTCCGACAGGCGCCAGCCGAACTGCGGCCGCGAGGCCACCATGCGCATCACCTTGATGACCCGGCCGAGGCTGCGCGTCCCGGGGCGTTCGGCTTCCGGCGGGGCGGGGTGCGGGCGCAGAAGAGCGTCGAGATCCATGATGGCGTTCCTTGATGCCAGAGATTGCGGCGCCCGTTCAGGCGTCGAAGCCGTAGAGCCGGCGCGGGTTGTCGACGAGGATCTTTCGTAGCGTGGCGGCATCGGGCGCCCACGATGCCAGGGCGTTCAATGTCTTGCCGAGGTCGACCTCGAACGGCGGGCAGACATCCGAGGCATTCGGCCGCGCGCCGGGCTGCGGGTGCGGCCAGTCGCTGCCCCACAGCATGCGATCCGGGTTGCGGTCGATCAGCAGCCGGGTCAGCGGCTCCTGGCTTTGAAGCGCGTCAGGGCTTGCACAGCGATACGGCGCGGAGAGCTTCACATAGGCGCATCCGCTCTCCACGAGCTTCAGCACTTCGGCCAGCCCTTCCTGCTGCAAGCCAAGTTGCGCCTGCGCGCCTGCGTAGTGGTCGAACACCAGCGGAACGGGCAGGCTGCCGAGCATGTCCGCGCATGCGCCCAGAAGCGAAAGGCTTGCATAGAGCTGCACATGCCAGCCGAGCGGCGCCACGCGCTCGACCGTGCGGCGCAACCATTGGGTCGCCTTTTGCGCGTCCCGCTCCCCGTCGACTTCGAGATTGACGCGAACGCCGCGAATGCCAGCGTCTGCCATCGCGGCCAGTTCCGCATCGGAGGTGTGATCGTCGATGACCGCGACGCCGCGGGCTCGGCCCTGGCCCAACGTCCGCAGCGCATGGAGCGTGGCGGCGTTGTCGGAGCCGTACACGCTGGGTTGCACGATCACGACGCGCTCGACGCCCAGCCTGTCGTGCAAGGCGGTCAGCGCTTCGATCGATGCCGGCGGTGGCGTGTAGCGGCGCGCGGCCCAGAGGGGAAACTTCGCCTCGTCCAGGAAGACATGCGTGTGGCAGTCGCATGTGCCTGGCGGAAGCTGCGGGGAGCTTTTCATGGATCGGGGATTCACGCTCACCGGGGCGAGCGGCCTGTTTTGTCTCTGCGCAAACCATAGCGGCTTACCCCCGAACGAGCGCGCAGTTGCCACCCGCAAGTTTCATGGGTTGAACTTTTCCCCTTTCAGAGCGGCACGCTGGCCTCCTTCAAGACGCGCAGCACGAAGCTCGACTTGCTGTGCCGGATGCCGGGGATCTTGTAGAGCTTCTCGCGCAGCAGCCGCTCGTAGTCGCGCGTGTCGCGCACGGCGATGCGGATGTAGTAGTCGTAGTCGCCCGACACCAGGTAGGCCTCCTGGATCTCCGGAATGGTGGCCAGCACGCGGCCGAACTCGTAGAGCGTCTCGTCCGTGTGGCTCTCCAGCGTGAGCTGCACGATCACGAAGTCGTTGTAGCCGAGCTTCGCAGGGTCGAGGTCGACGGTGTAGCGCTTGATCACGCCCTGCGACTCCAGCTTCTTGATACGCGTCCAGCAACTCGTGGGCGAGAGGCCGACCATCGCGCCGATCTCCTGCAGCGTGTGGCGCGAGTCCTCGCGCAGCACGCGCAGGATGGCGAGATCGATCGGGTCCGTGGATTCTTCGGCTGGATTGGGTGTTTGGCGATTGCTTTTCATCATTCGGCCCAAATGAGACGGAAATATGAAGCCTATTCTGCGCCAAAGGGCGAAGAATAAAGGCATGGAACTCCTCGCACCCGAACGTCTTTCCCCGGCCACGCCGGCCCGCCTGCGCAATGGCGCCGTCGCCCTGCTCGACACCCTGATCGAATGCGGCGTCGACACCATCTTCGGCTACCCCGGCGGCGCCGCCTTGCCGCTCTATGACGCGCTGCATGGCGAACCGCGGCTGCGCCACGTGCTGGTGCGGCACGAGCAGGCGGCGGTGCATGCGGCGGAGGGCTATGCCCGCACCACCGGACGCGTCGGCGTGGTGCTGGTGACCTCGGGGCCGGGCGTGGGCAACACCATCACAGGCATGCTCGATGCGATGAGCGACTCCGTGCCGGTGCTGTGCATCAGCGGGCAGGTCGCCACCGCCGTGATCGGCACCAATGCGTTCCAGGAGAGCGATGCGCTCGGCATGTCGCGGCCGGTGACCAAGTGGAACCACCAGGCGCGCGTGGCCGACGAGATCCCCAACGTGATCCGCAAGGCACTCGACATCGCCGCGTCGGGTCGGCCGGGGCCGGTGCTGGTCGATGTGCCGAAGGACGTGCAACTGACTCCGCTGCGCAATGCGCCTGTCGCCGTCTCGAAACGCTCGCGCACGCTGCGTGCGTCGATGCCGCCCGCTGCGATGCTGCAACGCGCCTCGGACCTGCTGTCGACCGCGCGCCGTCCCGTCTTGTACGGCGGCGGTGGCCTGGTCAACTCCGGCGCCTCCGCGTGCGAAGCCTTCACGCGCCTCGTGCAAAAACTCGACGCGCCGTGCACGCTCACGCTGATGGGCCTCGGCGCCTTCCCCGCGTCCGATCCGCGTTTCATCGGCATGCTCGGCATGCACGGCGCGCTGGAGGCCAACCTCGCGATGCATGAGGCCGACCTGGTGGTCTGCGTCGGCGCGCGCTTCGACGATCGTGTCACCGGCAAGCTCGACGAGTTCTGCCCGCATGCGCGCAAGATCCACATCGACATCGACCCGAGCAGCATCAACAACGTGGTGAAGGTCGACGTGCCGATGGTCGGCGACTGCGGCGCGGTGCTCGACGCACTGCTCGCGATGCCGCAACTCGACAGCCTCGCGCCGCAGCGCCTGGTGCCCTGGTGGCAGCGCATCGATCGCTGGCGCGGCGAGCGTTGCTTCGACTTCGCGCCGCGCGCGGGCGAGATCCTGCCGCAGCAGCTCATGGCTAGCTTGCAGCAGGCCGTGCAGGGCCGCGACGCGATCGTCTCCACCGACGTCGGCCAGCACCAGATGTGGGCCGCGCAATACCTGCGCTTCGAGCGGCCGGGTCGCTGGCTCACCTCGGGCGGTGCCGGCACGATGGGCTACGGGCTGCCCGCGGCCATCGGCGCGCAGGTCGCGCATCCGGACGCGCTGGTCGTCTGCGTGAGTGGCGATGCCTCGGTGCTCATGAACATCCAGGAACTGTCGACCGCCTCGCAGCATCGCACGCCCGTGAAGCTGGTGCTGTCGAACAACGGCTACATGGGCATGGTGCGCCAGTGGCAGGAGCTCAATCACGGCAATCGCCTGAGCCACAGCTGGAACGAGGCGCTGCCGGATTTCGTGGCGCTGGCGAAGGCCTTCGGCTGGGGTGCGCGGCGCGTGTCTGATCCTGCCGAGCTGGAAGACGCATTGGCCGAATGCCTTGCGTATGACGGGCCGTTCTTCCTGGATGTGCAGGTGGCGGCGCAGGAGAACTGCTTTCCGATGATGCCCTCGGGGCATGGGCATCACCGTGTGATGCTGGCCAAGGACCGGTGGTACGAAGAAAAGACGTAAGGGCTCTCGAACTCGCTGAGCCTTCGCAAACTACAAAGCCCTGTGCATCGGCACAGGGCTTTTCATTTTGTCTTGCGGTGAGTAGGTGGCTCAGTGATCGTCGAACGCGGCGTCGATCTCTTCGATGTTCTTCATCGCGGCGTAACTGGCCGCCGCGCCGCCCAGGTCCCAGATGGCTTCGCCACGCTCGATCGCCTTCGCCATGTCTTCTTCCCTGCGCATGCGGGCCAGCGCACCCGCGACGACCGTTGAAGCCTCCTGCCTCGCGATGCAGATCACACCGTCCCCATCGGCCACGATCAGGTCGCCGGGGTTCACCGTCACGCCATCGCAGACGATGGGCGCGTTGACCATGCCGTGTCCGCACTTCTCGGAATGGATCGATCGAACCTGTGTGGCCCAGACCGCGCAGCCCAGCGCCTCGACCGTGTCGGTGTCGCGTGCGCTGCCTTGCACCACCACACCCGCGAGCCCCTTCTTCATCGCATAGCGCGTCGCCATGTCGCCCCATTGCGCGCCGGCGTTCTCGCCATCGACCACCACGACCAGCACGTCGCCGGGCTGCGCCAGGTAGAGCGCGCGATGCATCATGAGGTTGTCGCCGGGGGCGCAGAAGGCCGTCACGGCGGGGCCGGCGATCTTGCGGCCCTTCTGCAATGGACGCATGCGGCTGGACATCAGTCCGCCGCGCCCGTTCAGCCATGCGGCTTCATGCAGGTCCGACACCGTGGCTTCGAGCGCTTGCGCACAAAGCGCGGCGTCGACGCGGTTCACGCGCAGATAGACCTTGGAACTGTTCAAGGTGCCTTGCTCCTTCAGTGGGGCACGCAGTGCGCGTCGGCGGACAGGCGGAAGGTGGTCCGCTTCATGAGCCGAGGCTGGTCCACGCTCATCTCGTCGCGGCGGTGCATGGTGCAGCCGTTGTCCCAGAACATCAGGTCGCCGTTGCGCACCTTGTGGCGGTAGACGAAGGCCGGGTTGCCGCCGGCCTTGAACAGGATGGGCAGCACACGCGCGTTCTCTTCCTCGCTCAGGCCATCGATGGACACCAGCGTGGTCGGGTCGGCATAGAGCGCCTTGCGGCCCGTCACGGGATGGGTCAGCACCACAGGATGCTGCACCGGCGGCAGGGCCGCCATCTTCTTGCCCTGTTCCGTGTTCTTGAGTTCCGGCGCGTTCAGGATCGCGAAGCGCTTGGCATAGTGGAAGGTGCCGGTGCGGCCTTCGACCAGTGCCTGGATGTCGGCCGGCAGGCTCTCCCAGGCGGCATATTGGTCGGCCCAGTAGATGTCGCCGCCGCCCTTGGGCACTTCGACGCCGTACAGGATGGCGCCGGTGGCGGGCCGGCCGATGAAGGTCTGGTCCGAATGCCAGTCCACGTCGTCCCCGCCCGCGAAGCCGCCGACGAAGCGGCCATCGGCATAGCGCAGGGTGCTGAAGTAGATGATCTCCTCGTGGTACGGCGACTGGATGTCCTTGCGGTTGGCCGTCTCGCACTTGCCGAACATGCCGGTGAAGCGCACCTGGTCGGCTTCCTCCAGGCATTGGCGCGGGAAGATGATCAGCGGCGAGGTCTGCCACAGCTGGCGGATCTGGTCGATCGCATCGGCGTCGTTCATGATTTCATCGATGCGCTCATCGATCTCGATGGCGAAGTCGGAATGCAGCGCGCGGACTTTCAATTCGGTGGCGATGTCGGACATGGTGTGTCTCCTTGGAGGGGGTGTCTGTGGGATGTCTTTGCGAGAGTGAGTGCCGAGTCAATCAGCCTTCATGTTCGCAGTGCGAATGGTTGTGGCGGCATTGGTGCGCTCGGAGCGCAGCCACGCGACGAGTTCCTTGTGATCCATCGGCGGCGCCGGCTCGAAGCCAAGATCCTGCAGCGCCTTCAGCGTCTCGGGCAGCGCGAGGATCTTGCGCATTTCCGTCTCGAGCCGATCACGGATCTCGACCGGGATCCCGCGCGGCGCCATCAGCGCATTCCACGCAACGATGTTGAAGCCGTCCAGGCCCTGCTGCGAGACGGTCTTGAGCTCGGGCAACGCGCTCATCGGCTTGGCCGAGGTCACGGCGAGCGGCTTGATCTTCCCGAACTGTGCGCGCGACGCCGCCACGGTGTCGATCAGCACCGGCACCTGGTTGCCGAGCAGCGCTGTCATGGCCTCGCCCGAGCCCTTGTACTTGATGGCGAACAGCGGCACCTTCTGCAGCTTGATCGTCTCCAGCACCAGTTGCGCGGTCACGCTCGGCACCGCGACATCGATCTTGTCCGGCTTGGTCCTGGCCATCTGGATGAGCTCGGACAGCGAGTTGATGTTGGCCGACGGGTTCGTCGAGATGACCATCGGGATGAAGGCCGTGGCCGCGATCGGCTCGAAGTCCTTGTCTGCGTCGAAGCCGGTGTTGTCGTACAGCGCAGGGTTCAGCGCGTGCGTGCCGGAGGCGCCCATGATGAGCGTGTAGCCGTCGGGCGTGGCACGCGCCGCATAGGCCGTGCCGATGTTGCCGAAGGCGCCGGCGCGGTTCTCGACGACCACGCCCTGATTCAGCGCGGTGGACAGCTTGGCGGCGAAGTAGCGCGTCGCAATGTCGGTGCTCTGGCCCGGCGGATAGGCCACGATGATGCGCAGCGGCCTGTCGGGATACACATCGGCCATGGCGGTGCCGGCGAGCACCAGGGCCATCGGTATCGCAGCGAGCCAGCGCCTGAGCCTGGAAGAAGTCATCGTTGTTGTCTCCTTATCGTTGGAATGTGCTGTTCGACGGCGGCCCGGTTCAGCTCGGAACCCCATTCGGGGCCGGCGCCTTCGGTGCGCAGGTAGCGTTCGTCCAGCGCGTCGAAGGAACTGCAGCCGATCTGCGCCATGACCATGTCGATCTCGTTGCGCACGATCTGCAGTGCGCGTGCGATGCCGCGTGCACCACCTGCGGCGGCGCCGAACAACGTGGGCCGTCCGAAGGTCGTGAAGCGCGCGCCGAGGCAGCGCGCAATGACGATGTCGGAGCCGCGCCGCACGCCGCTGTCCAGCATCAGCTCGACCTTGTCGCCGACGGCCGCGCGGATGGCCGGCAGCATCTCTAGCGGCGAGGGCGCCGCGTCGAGCTGGCGTCCGCCGTGGTTGGAGACGATGAGCGCATCGACGCCCATGGCCGCGGCCTGACGCGCGTCCTCGGGGTGCAGCAGGCCCTTCACCACCAGCGGGCCCTTCCACTCGGCGCGGATGCGCTCCAGCGTCTGCCACTTGATCATCGGCGCGGGCGTCAGCGTGCCGTACAGGTCGGCCACCTCGGCGGCCGACGCGCCGGCATGGCCGTAGGGCGTCCAGTTGCTCATCATCGGGATGCCGCCGGTACGCAGGTAGCGCAGCACCCAGGCCGGGTGGCCGAGCGCCTCCAGCACGACCGGCGGCGTCATGCGGAAAGGGCGCGAGAAGCCGTTGCGGCGATTGCGCTCGCGGTTCGAATTGACGGGCACGTCGACCGACACCACCAGCGTGCTCACGCCGACATCGCGTGCGCGCTTCACGAGGTCGGTGTTGATGCGCTCGTCGCGCGTGCCGTAGATCTGGAACCAGACATGGTCGGGCGCAAGCTTCGCCACCACTTCGATCGAGGCATTGCTCGCGCTTGAAAGGAGGAAGGGAATGTTGGCGACCTTGGCCGCCTGTGCGAGCAACTCGTCGGCCCCCGGGTAGAACAGGCCAGCCAGGCCGGTCGGCGAAATGCCGAAGGGGCTGGCATAGCGACGGCCCAGCAGCTCGGTTGACTGGTCACGCCTGGACACGTCGACGAGGTAGCGCGGCACCAGCTGGTAGCGACGGAAGGCCTCGCGGTTGCGGCGCATGCAGTCTTCATCGTCGACACCGCCGTCGATGAAATCGAAGGCGATGCGCGGGAGCTTGCGTCGGGCCATCAGCCGCAGATCCTCGAGGTTGACGGCGCGGTCGACGTTCATGGGTTCTCGTTCAGAAGGTGTCTCTGATTTCGAGAATATCGACCGTCCCTTGGGCTGCCCATAGGGCTCGGCATCCGAGTTTCAATATGTGAACTTCTCGGCGGGGCCGCTTTTTCTAGTTGGGCGATGCCACCTTCATCACCGAGCCAAGCAGTTGCCGTGCGTCGTCTTCCACGCCTTCCGCGACCTCGCTGAGCAGCTTGCGGATCTCCGGGATGCGCGCCTCGCTGAGCTGTTCGGGCAGGCCGGTGAGACACACCGCCGCGACCGCATGACCGTTGTCGCCGCACACGGGCACCGCGAACGCATGCACGCCGGGCGCCACGTCGCCAAGGTTGACGCCGAAGCCATGGCGCTGCGAGCGTTCGCGCATCTTGCGCAGCGCTTCCAGGCGGCCAGTGCCGCGCGTCGCGGTTTCCTGTTGCGCGTTGTCGTGCAGGATGTCCTCGGCTTCCAGCGACGGCAGCGTCTGCAGGATCGCGACGCCGCCGACCGACGTGAACAGGGGCCGTCGCGTACCGACATGCACCATCAACCCGCGCAGTTCCAGCTCGCCCTCGCGTACCGCGCAGACGTACTCGTTGCCGCTGCGCAGGATCATCCAGGCGATGGACTCGGTCTGCGCGGCGAACCGGGCCAGGCGACGCTCGCAGGCTTGCTGGAAGGCGGCATGGCCGGGCAGCGACAGGCTCAGCTCGTAAAGCATCGGGCCGGGAAAGTAATGCTTGTCCACCGCGCTCTGCTGCACGAAGCGCTCGCGCATCAGGCATGACAGCACGCGGTGCGCCGTGCCCTTGTCGATATCGCAACGCGCTGCCAGATCCGACAGGCGCCAGCCAAATTCGCCGCGCGCGGCGAGTTCGCGCAGGATGCGCAGCGCGCGCTCAATGCTCTGGGTGCCGCTGCGATTGGGCGCGGGCGCCTTGCGCGAGGTTTTCACGTGAGCAGTTCCTTCTGAAATGCCCGCCGTCGTCCACAAGTGACAAGTGCGCGGGCAGGCGGCGAGTTTACGTATTCCTGGGAAAGAACAGGCGTTCCGTATTTCGAAAATATTGCCGATACTCGGGCGATTGGATGCCGCGCCTTCCGCGCCAGTTCAACCCGTTTATTGCCACAAGGAATGTCCATGACCGCAGCCGCCAGTGTCGTCTCCGTCGAACGCGTCATCGACATCTTCGAAGCCTTCCAGGCCAGCCAGCGGCCGCTGTCGCTCACAGACCTGGCCGATGCGGTGAACATCCCGAAGAGCACATGCCATGCGATCGTCGCGACGCTGACCGCGCGCGGCTACCTGTACTCGCTGGCCCGGCCGCGTTCGCTCTATCCGACCCAGCGCATGTACGACGTGACGCGCGCCATCCTCGACAAGGATCCGTTCGTCGAGCGCATCACGCCCATGCTCGAACAGTTGCGCGATGCCACGCGCGAGACGGTGATCCTCGGCAAGCGCCAGGGCGACAGCGTGGTCTACCTGCAGGTCGCGGAAAGCGCGCACTCGATCCGCTATTCGGCCCGGCCGGGCGACATCAAGCCGCTGCATTCGAGTTCGATCGGCAAGGCATTGCTGGGCGCACTCAAGGAGCCAGACTTGCGTGCTTGGTTCGCGGGCAGGACGCTGCCAGCCGTGACGCCCGCGACGATTACAGACCCCGAGGCACTGATCGCCAACATCCTGAAGAGTCGTCGCGCCGGCTATTTCCAGACGCGAGGGGAAAACGTCAGCGACGTCTGGGCCGTGGCTGCCTTCTTCGCCGTCCACAACGAGACCCTCGCCATCGCGGTGGCCGGGCCGAGGCATCGCATGGAGGCGAGCCTGAAGGCGTGCGCGCAACAACTCGTCGCGACCTGCAGCGCCATTTCGCGGCAGTTCCAGCCAGGGTAGGGCTACTTCACCACCATCACCGGCACGGCCGAAAGCTCGATCGTGCTGCGCGCCACCGAGCCGAGCGGCGCACCGGTGTGCGTTCCGATGCCACGCGCGCCCATCAGGATCAGGTCGCAGGCCTCAGTGCGCGCCAACTCGGCGATGACGGTGCCGGGATCGCCGACGCGTTGATGGTCCGCATGCTTGATTCCCGCGGCGTCGAGCAGCGCACGCGCCGGCATCAGCGCCTGCTCGCTGCGCTCCCGGTGGTAGTCCTCCAGCGTGCCGCTGGCGACGAAGCGTGACACGTCGCCCGAGACGGGGCGCTGCACGTTGAGCAGATGCACGTTCAGCGTGGTGCCCTCGCGCAGGTCGTCGCGCAGTGCAACGAGCCGCTGCGCGGCTTGCAAGGCGCCTTCCGAGCCGTCCGATGCGAGAAGCACGTTCTGCAGGCCCGGGGCGCCGGCAGCCCTCGCGACCGGCGCATGCGCCGCCTCCACGACGGCCGGGGCCTTGCGCGCCGCGAGCCACTTGCCGACCAGCACCACCCCGATCGCACACACCGCCGGCGCACCCCAATGCAGGAAGGCGGCGTTCAAGTCGACCCAGGGCTTGTCGATCGGGTCGGTGACCGCCATGTCGCCCGCCACCCAGCCGAGCAGTGCGGCGCCGAGCGTGATGATGATCGGAAAGCGATCCATCAGGGTCAGCAGCAGGCGGCTCGCAAACACCACCAGGGGAATCGAGATCGCCAGGCCGACGACCAGCAGCACCGTGTTGCCCTTGGCCGCCGCCGCCACCGCGATGACGTTGTCCAGGCTCATGACCAGGTCAGCGAGCAGGATGGTCTTGATCGCGGCCGCCAGGCTGGTGCCTCCGCCGCCATGGCCTTCGCCTTCTTCCTCGGGGACGAGCAACTGCACCGCGATCCACAGAAGCAGCGCCGCGCCGACGAGCTTGAGGTAGGGCAGCCGCAGAAGTTCGACGGCGACGATCGTCAGGCCGATCCGCATCACCACCGCCGCGGCGCTGCCCCACAGGATCGCGCGCTTCTGCTGGTCCACCGGCAAGCCGCGGGCCGCCAGCGCGATCACCACCGCGTTGTCGCCCGACAGCACGATGTTCACGCCGATGATCTGCAGCAGCGCGATCCAGAACTCAGGACTTGCGTAGTTCATTTGTTATTCCTGTTGGTTGACGCAATAAATCCACTCACCGTCATCTGCCGGCCGCATTCTCGGTCGCTTTGCGCCACTGGACAATGAAGTCGCGGTAGTTCTGGTTGTTGAGGTAGCCGATGAGGCTCGGCCCCACCGCGATGGCGCGAAGGCTGCCGCCCAGCGTCTGCGTCAGGCGGGCGGCCGTCGTCTCGCCGCTCACGTCCGCACGCACGGAGTAGAGACCCGCCTGGTTGGCGATCACCGTCTGCCCGCGCTGCGAGAGGATGTAGTCGACCCACAGCCGTGCGGCATTCGGATGCGCCGCCTTCCTGTTGATGAGCTGCAGGCGCGACATCACCAGCGTGTAGTCCGAAGGAAAGACGTAGCCGATGTTCGCGTCCTTGCGCGCCTGTGCCACGGCATAGGAGCCGAGCACGTTGTAGGCGATCGTTGCCTTGCCCGATGCGACTTGCCTGAGCATGGCGTCGGTGGTCGCGGCGAAGCGCACGTCGACCTTGCCGAAGCCCTGGGCGATGTCCCAGAACACGGGTGCGACGCCCACATCCTGCGTGGCCAGGAAGAAGCCGAGGCCCGACTTCTCGATGTCGTAGCTCATGACCTTGCCCTTGAAGCGATCGGCCGACCCATTCAGGAGTTTCGCCAGGTCGGCATGCGTGCGCGGCACCTCGGCGGCAGGCAACAGGGCCTTGTTGTAGGCGATGGCGATCGGCTCGAAGGTCGTGGCCCAGGCTTGGCCCTTCCACTTGGCCCATGCGGGCAAGCCCGCGGCCTCGGGCGACTCGTAGGTTTGCGCATAGCCGAGGCTGACGAGGTTCGACTGCAAGTCCATCGAGGAACTCCAGACCACGTCGGCCGAGCCGCCGCCCAACTGCGTCTCGGCGACGAAGCGGTAGTGCAGTTCGGTGCTGGTCAGGTCCTCGTACTCGATGGTGATGCGCGGATACATCGCCTTGAAGTCGTCGATCAGCGGTTGGGCGACGGCCGTGTCGGTGGTGGCGTAGACCACCAGCCTGCCTTCGTCCTCGGCGGCCCGGATCGTCGCGGCATACGTTGCCGGGTAGCCGCGCGGCACCTGCGCACGCGGCGCGTAGCTCATGAGTTCTTCCGGGTCTTGTGCGGCGGCCAGCGAGGCCAGCAGCGCAAGTCCCAGGCACATCCGGCGCTTCATGGCTGCGCTCCGGCTTCCGCGTCTTCACGGATCGGCACCAACAGCAGCGGCACCGGGCTCTTCCGGGTGACTTCGTTGACCACTGAGCCGAACAGCAGGCCCATCAGCAGCCCCTCGCCGCGAGAAGCCATCAGGATCAGGTCGGCCGATCCCGTGCGGGCTTCGTCGAGGATCAACTCGGCGACGTCGTCGCCCTCGTTCACGATGATCTCGGCGATGGGCCGCCGGGGCGTCTTGTCGGCGCGCACGGCGTAGAAGGCCGCCACCTGGGCCTCGATGTGCTGCCGGACCCGCAGGGCCCGCGCATCGTGGTACTGGTCGAGCATGTCCTGTGGCACGTGCGAGTCGACTTCGATGAGGGACTTCTCGCGCTGGTCCGGTATGACGGTCAGCACCTGCAGGCTGGCGCCCAGGCGGTTCGCCATGTCGATGGCGTAGGCCAGCACGCGCTCGGAATCGTCGCCGAGGTCGGCAGCGTAGAGGATGGTCTTGATCTGGTTGGTCATGGCGCGCCTCCGGCTATCCAACATGACCCATGATCGGGACCACACCCAGGACGATGGTCGCCAGCAGCATCACCAGCGCCGCGGAAAGCGCCCAGAGCAGGGTGTAGCGCTGGTGGTCGCCGAACTCGACCTCCGCCAGGCCGACCAGCAGGTAGGTCGAAGCCACCAGCGGACTCAACAGGTGCACCTGCTGGCCGATCAGCGATGCGCGTCCGATCTCCACCGCGCCGATGCCGTACACCGCAGCGGCCTTGGCCAGGATCGGCAGGATGCCGAAGTAGAACGCGTCGTTGGAGATGAAGAAGGTGAAGGGCACGCTCAACACCGCCGTCACGATCGCCAGGTAGGGGCCCATCCAGTCCGGCACGGCGCTGATGACGCTGGCGGCAATCGCGTCGACCATCTTCGTGCCCGAGAGGATGCCGACGAAGATGCCCGCGGCGAAGATCAGCGACACCACCGGCACGATGTTGGCGGCATGCGCGGTCAGCCGCTCCTTCTGGTCCTGGAGGCTCGGGTAGTTGATCATGAGTGCGATCGCGGACGCGACCATGAACAGCACCTGCAAGGGGAAGGTGCCGAGGATCAGCAGCACCATCAGCCCGACGGTCAGCAGGAAGTTGACCCAGAGCAGCTTGGGCCTGGCGATGCTCGGATCGCCCGCGTTGACCTCCGGCAAGGGCTCGCCCGGCGCGGTCGCCGACAGCGCAAGGCCCCCCAGCCGGGTGCGTTCACGCCGTCCGAGGATGTAGGCGACGAAGACCCCCCACGCGCCGGTGATGACCATCGGCAGGATCATCGGCACGAAGATCTGCCCCACGTCCACACCCAGCGCACTGGCAGCCCGCGCCGTCGGGCCGCCCCATGGCAGGATGTTCATGAGCCCGCCCGCCATCATGATCACGCACGCCAGCACCAGCCGGCTGATGCCCAGTCGCTTGTAGAGCGGGAGCATCGCCGCGCAGGTGATCATGTAGGTGGTCGAGCCGTCCCCGTCCAGCGAGACGAACACCGCCAGCACGAAGGTGCCGACCACGATCTTCATCGGGTCGCCGCCGACCACCTTGAGGATCGCACGCACGGCCGGATCGAACAGCCCCGCGTCGATCATCACGCCGAAGTAGAGGATGGCGAACATCAGCATGACGCCCGTCGGCGCGAGCTTCTTGATGCCGTCCAGCATCATCGGGCCCAGCCCCAGTCCGAATCCTCCGATCAGGCCGAACACGATCGGCACCAGGATCAGCGCGACCATCGCGGACAGCCGCTTGGCCATGATCAGCGCCATGAAGACGATGATCATCAGGTAGGCGAGTGCGGTCAGCATCGTGGGGCTCCAGACTTGGTCAGGCCACGAACTTGCAGCTGGAAGCCACCGTGCGCGTGTCCATGTTGCGGCCGCGGTTCAGGTGGTCGTCGATCTCGGCGGCGCAGCCCAGCATGCGCGGGTACAGGAAGATGGTGAAGGCGGCCGTCTCCAGTTCGCGCTCGCCGATCGTGCCGGCCTGCAAGGGCTTCCACAGCATCTTGAGCAGCAAGGCGGCGATCACCGCATCGATGTTCACGCAGTAGACGTTGCGCGACACGCCGGCCTCATAGAGTTGCTGCACCAGCGCACGGTAGAACTGGTGGAACACGTTGGTCTCTCCGCGCGCCTCGAACAGCTGGGCGATGAACACCTCGCGCGGGTCGTGGTTGACCGGCTTGTCCTTGAACACCGGATGGTTGACGCCCGGCAGCTTGGCAATGTCGAGGCTGCCGAGCGTCTTCTTCTGCGTCTTGTACTGCGCGTACTGCTCGACCGCCTTCACCGCCAGCGCCTGCAGGTCGATGCCGTGATCGGTGCGGCTCGGATCCTTCAGCCCGCTGTCCTTGAACTGGTCGACCAGGTAGGCAATGCCCTCGTAGCCGTTGCCGCCGTGCGCATAGCCGGTGTGCGTGAGGAAGCCGATCAGCGCCTTGTTGAGCTGCACGCGATCGGGCTGCTCCGGTCCGTCGGCCGAGACCGCGCCCTTGGCGCCCTGCGCGGAGATCGCACCGGGGCCGTTGGTCAGCAGCAGGCCGACCAGCGTCTGGAAGGCGAACAGGTCGTCTTCGCCCGGCGTGTGGCCCAGCAGCGCCGCGAAGGCGATCTCGCCCAAGCTCAGGCGCCCCAGCAACTGTTGCTGCTCGATGCCGCAGAAGCGACCCGGCTCGTGCTTGCTTGCGTCGGCCGACGCGCCGATCAGCGTGCCGAAGAGTTGCAGCCACCACGGGAAGCTCTCGGCCGTGGCGCGCGAGATGCGCTTGCGTGACAACGGGCCCCAGGCCAGGGTGGCCGAGATCGCGGCCAGCACGGCCGCTTCGGTCGGGTGGCCGGGCAGGCTCTTGAGCCAGCGCAGGAACACCGAGCGGCCACCACGCGCCTTGACGCCTTCGATCAAGGCCTGGGCGCGAGCGTCCGGCGTGTCGCTGGTCAGGCCGGCGCCGGCATCGACCTTGGAGACGTCGAAGTCCTCGCTGAGCGAGGCGCCGAACTCCATGCCCAGTCCGGCCGCGTGGAAGCGCTCGATCATGAACTTGAGTGCCGCACGCGCCGCTTCCTGGCGCTGCGGCCCGACGATGCCGGCGGCCGTCGCCAGCACCGCATTGGGCGCATTGCCGGCCTCGCGGCTGGCTTGCGCCGCGGCCAGTTCGGGCTGGCCGTAGAGGTTGACGTAGGCAGCAACGGCCGGCGCGATCAGCTTGCGGTCGTTCTCGCCACCGGCATCGTGCACCAGCGCCAGCGCCACGTTCGATTCCAGCGAGAAGGTCGCGGCGTTCAGCATGGTGGTCCCATGCAGGCTGCTGACCTGCGTCCTCGGGTCCATCTGCGAGGCGCCCGAGGCGTCCTTCATGGTCTGGCGCGGCACCACGCCGCCGATCTGCGTGTTGAGCAGCGCGACCTGCTCGTTGTAGGGCGTCAGTGCCTCCACCACGGGTAGGCGGAGCTCCGCGGGCAGGTCCAGTCCTTCGTCCGAACCGAACCACGGCTTGAGCGCCAGGTTCCCTTCGGCCGCAAAGTCCGGCATGGTGGCGTTGGCGCGCATCACCGCCGTCAGCGCGGCAGGGATGTGGGCGATGTTGGTCACCACCGCGCCCTTGGCCGAGACCACGGGGTTGTCCGGCGTGAAGAGCGCATCGACGCCGAACTTGTTCATGAACCAGCGTTCCTTGGCCTGCGCGTCGTCGTTGCCGCCGGCCATGGCGCCGGCGTGGCCAACGGCGCGCGTCAGCTTGCTCTTCCAGCGGCCGACCACGCAGGCCACGACGGGCTTGGTGAAGTTCGCGTCGTCCTCGTAGTAGCCGCCGGGTTCGCAGTACAGCACGGCCGCCTTGCTGCGCGCATCGTTGGCCAGCGCGAAGGCGAACTCGGGCGCCGCGTAGTGGATGTAGACATCCTTGCCGCTGGAGATGACCGTGGTGGTGCCCCAGCCCGCCATGCGCAGATATTGCGCGATGGTGGTGGAGAAGCCGCCCGAGTTGGAGAAGATGGCGATCGAGCCCGGGCGCAGCGAGTCGCCCGGCTTGTCGCCACCCAGCGCGCCACCGATGCGCACCTGGTTCCATGAGTCGGCCACGCCCAGGCCGTTGGCGCCGAAGATGTCGATGCCGTTCTGCTGGCCCATGGCGCGGATCTCGCGCGCGTCGTGCACCGAGATCTTCTCGGTGATGATGAAGATCTTGCGCAGCTCCGGGTTGACGCGGATCAGCTCGGCCACGCCGTCACGCGCCGCCGAGGGCGGCAGGTAGACCACGCCGCAGTTGAAGCGGTGGCCCGCGGCCAGCGCCTCGCGCACGTTGTTGTAGACGGGGATGTTGCCGATGCTGGTCTCGAGCACCGCGCCGCCCTTGCCGGGCGCGGTGCCGCAGACCACGTTGCCGCCCGAGTAGACGTGGCTCACCGGCGTCACTTCGCTCGATTCGCCGCCCAGGATGTTGAGCACGCAGACGCGGTCGTCGCGCGATGCGACCTGGGTGAGCGAGCTGACGCCCACGTGGTACTTGAAGCCGCCGACGGTCTGGCGCTGGAAGGATGTGGCTTGCATGACGTGTGTTCTCCTCAGGCTGCTGCGATTTCGGCGACGGGGGCTTCGACGACGGGACCCAACCCCAGGCGCTTCGCGATCTGCTCGCGGCCGCCATCGCGCATCCACAGGTCGACCTTCTTGGCGAACTGGATCACCTCGCTCATGTCGGAGTCGAAGCCGAACAGGCGATAGGGCAGGCCCAGCGCATCGCAGGTGTCGCGCAGCGCGCCCATGCCGCGCACCAGGTTCGGTCCGCCGCGGCCCACCACCACGTAGAGCGGCGTCGGCCCATGCGCGCTGAAGTGCTCGCGCAGCGCATCGGCCATCGCGCGCAGGGTCTCGAAGATGTCGGTGTTGTTGCTCTTGCCGCCGATGATGAACAGCACGTTGGCCTGCTTGAGCCAATGCTTGAAGCAGATGCGCGCCACCTCCTTCATCTTTTCGTAGGGCGGGTTGCCGCCGAAATCGGAGCTGATGATGGCCGCGTCACCCAGCATCTCGGTCACCAGCGAGTTGGCGCCGCCGCCGAAGGTCGGTGCCAGCACCGTGCCCTTGTCGTTGATCACGTAGACGTCGCTCTGGCCCTGGTGGGTGCGCAGCGTGTTGATCTCCTGCTCGAAGTTCGAGTAGTCGGCCGCGAACAGGTGCGGCGGCAGCTTCAGGCGAGCCCAGCGCGGATCGTCGCGGTCGAAGCCGCACTTGAAGTCGCAGGCCACCGGCGTGAGCCGGCCCTTCTTGTCCTCGCGCATGCGGATCGGATTGAGCTCCAGGGTGGTCATGCCGAAGTTGTGGAACAGCTCCCACAGCTTGGGCAACTGTTGCACCAGGGGGGAAATGATTTCCTTGGGCGCGCCGATCTCGGTGAGCGCGTTGGCCACCACGAAGGCCTTCAGCCCCGTGAGCGGATCGAAGGGCACCATCGCGACCTGGCTCTTGTCGAGCTCCTCGATGTCCATGCCGCCCATGTGCGTGAGCGTCATTGTCGGTGCGCGAAAGTGGGTCGAATCGCTGATCGAGAAGTAGACCTCGTGCTTGGCCGGCACGCCGGCCTCGAAGGTCACGCCGTTGGCCTTGGCCTTGACGTGGCCGACCTGATGCTCGGCGAAGTAGAGGCGCTCTTTTTCCGCGAGCGCGGTTTGCAAGTCCTTCGCGCGGCCGAGCAGGCCCGCCTTGCCCTTCTTGCCGATGCCGCCCTTGAACACGGGCTTGATGAAGATCAGGCCGTGCTTGTCGAGCATGGCCTTGATCTCCTCTTCGCTGGCCGCGGGGCCAAGCACTTCGGTGGTGGGAAAGCCTGCGAATTCGAGCAGGCGCGCGCCGTGAAGCATTCCGGTGATTTGCATTTCAAGGTCTCCAGGTAGTTGCTGATCTGGCGCCGCTGAGCGGCCGTTGCCTTGATGCTAGAAATCGAAACTGTCGATCCGCCGTCACGTCATTCAGGGTATGCCCGGGGGGTGTGGCCAATGGATCGCTGTCGTGTATTTCTGGGCGCGATGCGAGCAGCCACTTCGTCCCAAATCGTGATGACGACAGCATTGGGTGCTTGCGAGAAGATCCGTTGCACTGCACGCATCGCCGCAGACAAGGAGGTATTGAGATGACAGTACGGGCTCTCTTCGTCGCATCCTGGGAACAAGCCGGTGGCACCTGCGTCGCCCGGCACGGAATGACCGCTGCCCAATACCAGACCGCTTTCGACCAGAACGCGAGCCAGGGCTTTCGGCTGCGCAATGTCAGCGGCTACAAGGTCGGTACGACGACGCGCTACACGGCCATCTGGGACAAGGTGTCAGGGCCTGCCTGGACGGCGCGCCACGGTCTCACCGCCGCGCAGTACCAGCAAGCCTTTGATGAGAATGCCAAGCAAGGCTACCGCCTGAAGATGGTGAACGGGTACTCGGTGGGCACGAGCCCGCGCTTCGCCGCGCTGTGGGACAAGTCGACCGGGCCCGCATGGACCGCGCGCCATGGCTTGACCAGCGCGCAATACCAGCAGACCTTCGATGAACTCAAGGCGCAGGGCTATCGCCTGCGCTGGGTCTCGACCTATGCCCAGGGTGGCGCGGCGCGCTACGCCGCCATCTGGGA
This sequence comes from Variovorax robiniae, assembly GCF_037889955.1. NCBI lineage: Bacteria > Pseudomonadati > Pseudomonadota > Betaproteobacteria > Burkholderiales > Comamonadaceae > Variovorax > Variovorax robiniae. The sequence goes on along the minus strand of NZ_JBBKZS010000002.1, from coordinate 811,686 downwards.
CAAGTCGACCGGGGCCGCCTGGGTGGCGCGCCATGGCCTGGAAGAAGCAGCGTTTCGCACCGCGGCGCAGGGCTATGTCGCCGACGGGTATGACCTCATCTGCGGCAACGCCGTGACGCTGGGCGGCAAGGACTACTACGCCGCCTTGTGGGAGAAGAAGGCGGTGGCGAGCGTGATGCACCACGGCATGACCGCGCCGACCTATCAGATCAAGTTCGACGACCTGGTGGCGCAGGGATGGCGGCCGGTCTACGTGGCCGGCTATGCGGGCGAAGACCCGGTCGACGTGGTGCTGCGCTTTCCCGTCCAGGCGCAGCTGCAGAGCCAATGGTGCTGGGCCGCCGTGGCCGCCAGCGTGTCGCGCTACTACGTCCCGGCCACGACCTGGACCCAGTGCAGGGTGGCCAATGTTCAATGGGGGCGCACCGATTGCTGCGGCACGGGCGCCTCGGGCCCCTGCAACAACCCCTCGGTCCTCGGCACTGCGCTGACCACCGTGGGCCATTTCGATCATCAGACCTCGGTGCAGGAATCCTTGCAGACGCTGGAGAACGAACTCGTGGTGGGCCGTCCGCTCTGCATCCGCATAGGATGGTCGGGCGGCGGCGGGCACTTCATCGTGGCATCGGGCGTCGAGGACGACAGTTTCGTGTGGGTGTCGGACGTGGGCGGCGGCACCACTGCGCTGGTGGCGTACGACACCTTGCGCACCAACTACCGGGGGTCCGGCACCTGGACCCACAGTTATTTCACCCATGCCTGACCCGGCAACAGGAGAGCAGCCGTGCCCATCGAAATCCCCGACATGCCGCCCGCCATCGCCAAGGCACTGCAAGCGGGCCTGCGCAAGTTCGCGGTGCCCGCCAGCCCCGCGACGCCGGACGCAACGGCGCCCATGTCCGTGAAGCCCAGCATCGCGCGCAACAGCCGCGTGATCTCGCGCTCCATCGAGGCGGCCCTGGCCGCCGACAAGCCGGCCGGCGTCGGCGCATCGACGATCGTGCTGGGCCTGGACGAACTGGCTGCGACCAACTCGATTCGCAAGTCGAAAGCCAAGCTGTGGCTGCAACTGTTGCCCACCGGGGAGAGTGGCGAGGCGGCCATGGCCGAACTCGACAAGGCGGCCGCGAAGCTCACCTCCATTGCCGAGGGTCCGGAAGTGAAGTCACTGGCGAAACGCATCGACGGCGTGGTCGCCCAGCGGACGCGCTCGGCCGTGCGGCAGGAGCTGACGCTGATCCGTGTCCCTGCGCTGCACCTCACCGCGATATGGCTGAAGGGCGCCGATGGTGAGGCCGACGATGTGGTGATTCCGAACGATGGGCCGATCGCACCGCTCGTCCCTGGCCAGCGCTACGCGCTGGCGGAGTTCCAGCGCATCGTCGCGGAAATGGCGGCCGAGCGGCTGGCGAAGACGAGCGACGAGATGGGCGGGTGAATCGGCTGCTGCAGAGCCGCAGACAGTGCTTCAGCACGGCAAGGCAACCCAACGCAGTCATGCGGTTGAAGGCGAAGTCGTATCAATCCACCTGGATGTTGCGTGCCTTGACCAGTGCGCTCACCCGCGCGCTTTCGTCCTGTACGAACTTCGCGAACGATTCGGGTGACGTGCCCGCAGGCACCAGTCCCAACTGCAGCAGCTTGTCGTTGACCTTCGGATCGTTCACCGCGGCCTGCACGGCCTTGCCCAGCTTCTGCACGATCTCCGGCGGCGTGCCCTTGGGCAGGAACACGCCGTTCCATTCGACCACGTTGTAGCCCGGCAGGCCCGATTCGGCGAGCGTCGGCGTGTCGGGCAGGCTCGGCACCCGCTTCGCTGAACTGACGGCCAGCGCACGCAGCTTGCCGGACTTGACGTAGCTGGAGGTCGACGCGACGTTGCCGAAGTAGACCGAAACCTGCTGGCCCATCACGTCGGTCAGTGCCGGTGCGCCGCCCTTGTACGGCACATGCAGCAGGTTGATCTTCGCCTGCTCGTTCAGCGCCTCGCCCGCCAGGTGCGAGCCGGTGCCGCCGCCCGCCGATGCGAAGGTCAGCTTGCCCGGGTTCTTGCGCGCGAAGTCGAGGAACTCCGCGACGTTCTTGTACGGCGCGCTCTCGGGCACCACGAGGATCTGCGGCGCCGTGGCGACCAGCGAAACCGGGATGAAGTCCTTCGCGGCATCGAAGGGCAGCTTGCGCAACGACGGATTGACCGAGAAGGCCGAGGCGTCGTAGAGCACGGTGTAGCCGTCGGCGGCTGCCTTCGCCACGTTGTCGGCACCGATCACGCCACCTGCGCCGGGCTTGTTGTCGATGATGATCTGCTGGCCCAGCGCGGCGCTCATCTGCTGCGCGACGATGCGCGCGGTGTTGTCCGCGCCGCCGCCCGCCGCATAGGGGACGACCATGCGGATGGGCTTGTCGGGCCAGGCTGCCGCGGCCAGCAGGGGGACGCAGGCCGCGAGGGCCACGACGGACTTCAGGAGATGCTTCTTCATGGGATGTCTCGGTGTGGGTTCAGGAAAATTGGTAGAGCTGCGCGGGGTTCTCGACCAGCACACGGTGGCGCGTGGCTTCGTCGGGAACCCATCGCGCGAGCAGATCGAACAGCGCCGCGTCGTCGGGCTTGTTCATCGGCTCGGTCGGGTGCGGCCAGTCGCTGCCCCAGACCAGGCGCTCGGGTGCCTGTGCGACCCAGCGGTGGGCGACCGCGTCGGTGTCCGCATAGCTGCCTGCGGCGCCGACGGCCGAGTTGAGGTACGCGCCGGACAGCTTGATCCAGGTGCGCCCGTTGTCCAGCAGGCGGCGCACGATCGCAAACGCGGGATGCGCCAGCGGGTCCGGTTGCGGCAGGCGGGCCAGATGGTCGAACACCAGGGTGCAGGGCAGGCGCTGCAGCAAGGCGGCGTGTTCGGCAACCTGGTCCGCGCTCCAGTGCAGTTGCACATTCCAGCCGAGCGCATGCACCCGGTGTGCCAGTGGCTCGACCATCGAGAAGTCGACGGCCGCATGCGTGGCCGTGTAGAGCGTGAACCGGATGCCACGGATGCCGCCGGCGTGCAATCGCTGAAGTTCGTCGTCGGTCACATCGGGTCGCACCACCGCGATGCCGCGCGCATGCTGCAGCCCGAGCGACTGGATGGCCGCCAGCGTGACCGCGTTGTCCGTGCCATGCACGCGCGGCTGCACGACCACCGTGCGCCGCGTGCCGATGCGTCGCTGCAGCCGTCGGTAATCGTCGACGGTCGCATGCTCGACCAGCGCAGCCGGTGCGCCGATGGTGGCGAAGCGAGGGTCGTAGATGTGCATGTGCGCATCGCAGGCGCCGTCGGGCACAGCGGTGCGCGGCGTGTGCGTTCCGCTGCTGTTGGGGACTTGCGCTTGCAGGTTCATCAGGCGCCTGCGACGCAGTCCTGCTTTTGCGCGGCGACCACCAGGTCCGTGTGCTGCCCGAGGGTCGGCGCGGCAAAGGGCAGCGGACCGGGCGTGCGGTCGAACTTGATCGGCCGCGTGAAGCCGCGGTAGGAGCCCAGCGTCGGGTGTTCGAAGGTCGCCACCATGTCTTCCGCCAGCACCTGCTCGTTGTCGAACATGTCCTCGACGGTGCGCGCTGCGGCACAGGGCACCTCTTCGCCGAAGAGCGCCTCCCATTCGAGCGCCGTGCGCGAAGCCAGCGCCTGGTGGAGCTTCGGCACGATCTCGGCGAAGTGCTGGGCCCGCTTGCGCACGCTGTCGTAGCGTTCGTCGGCGGCCAGTCCGGGCAGGCCCACCTTGTCGCACAGCGCCTTCCAGAAATGCGGCGTGTTGGCGGAGATGTAGATGTGGCCTTCCTTCGTCGGATGGATGCCGGTGATGCCGCCGGAGCGCATGTCGCGCCCGACATCCTTCGCCTCGCCTTCGGCCCACACCATGCGGGCCGATTGCATGGTGAGCGCCGCGCGCAGCAGCGACACGCCGACGAACTGCCCCTGGCCGCTCTTCTCGCGCTCATACAGCGCGGAAGCGACGCCACCTGCGACCAATGCGGCGGCGTAGTAGTCGACCACCGAGCCATAGAGGATCTCCGGCGGCTCGCCGCGCTTGCCCTGCAGGGTGCACATGCCGGTCATGGTCTGCAGCACCTGGTCGTAGCCGGCCTTGTCCTTCATCGGGCCGGTTTCGCCGTAGCCGGTGACGCTGCAATAGATCAGCCGCGGGTTGATGGCCTTGAGCTGTTCGTAGGCGATGCCGAGGCGTGGCGGCACCGAGGGCCGGAAGTTGTGTACCAGCACGTCCGCGCTGCGCACCAGCGCCATCAGGGCCGCATGGTCCTCCGGCGCCTTCAGGTCCAGCACCACGCCCAGCTTGCTGCGGTTGACGCCGACGAAGGCGCGGCTCTCGGCCTCCAGCGTCGAAGGGTACTTGCGCAGGTTGTCGCCTGCGGGCGGTTCGATCTTGATGACCTCGGCGCCCTGGTCGGCCAGCAGCGAGCAGCCATAGGGGCCTGCGATGTAGGCGCTCAGGTCGATCACGCGCAGCCCGGAGAGCGGGCCCTGAGGTCCGGTGCGTGGCGGCAGGCTCATGTCGTCGAGGTCGGCGTGGGCGTTCATGATGGTCCTCAATCCGCGGTGATGTTCTGCTGGATGGCCAACTTTTTCCAACGCGCCACGTCGTCGGTGATGACCTTGCCGAACTGGTCGGGCGACATCGGCGTGGCGATCGCGCCCTCCTTGAGGAAGTTGGCGGCCAGCGCCGGCTTGGCCAGCGCCTTGTTGACGGCGACATTGAGCTTGTTGACGATGTCCGGCGGGGTGCCTGCGGGTGCTAGCAGTCCCCACCACAGCTCGAATTCGTAGCCGGGCACGGCCGTCGAAATCGGTGTCAGGTCCGGCGCAATCGGGCTGGGCTTCAGGCTCGTGATGCCGACCGCGCGCAACTTGCCGGCGCGCACCATCGGCAGTAGCGACGGGCCGCTTGAGATCAGCAACTGGGTCTGCCCGCCAACCAGGTCGGTCACGGCCGGGCCCATGCCCTTGTACGGGATGTGCGTGATCTCCAGCTTGCCGACCTGCGCCTTGAGCAACTCGGTGCCGAACTGGTTCACGCTGCCCGAGCCCGAGGAGGCGTAGTTGTACTGGTTGGGCTTGGCCTTGATGGCGGTGATCAGTTCGGCCGGCGTCTTCGCGGGAAACTCGTTGTTCACCGCCACGATGAACGGGCCCTTGGCGAACATTGCCACCGGCGCAAAGCTCTTGCCGGGGTCGTAGGGCAGCTTGGCTTGAACCGCCGCATTGGTCGTCATGCTCGACGACACGGCCACCAGCGTGTAGCCGTCCGGCGCGGCCTTGGCGACCTGGCCGGTGCCGGTGTTGCCGCTGGCGCCAGGACGGTTGTCGATGATCACCGACTGCTTCAATTCATCGCCCAGTTCCTTGGCGACCTGGCGGGCAAAGGTGTCATTCGATCCGCCGGCAGGGTAGGGCACGACGATGGTGATCAGCTTCGTCGGGTAAGCACCCTGCGCGAAGGCGAGCGTGGGGAGGAGGCAGCAGGCCAGCGCGATCTTGCGCAGGGGCGATGAAGTGAGCTTGGGCATGGTGTGTCTCTGAGGGGTTTGAAGGAGGAATTCAGGCGGCCAGCAGGCCGAGGCTGCGCGCGCTGGCGACGATGGCGTGGGCGCGGCGCACGAAGGGGATGTCGATCATCTTTCCGTCGACCACGTAGGCGCCGACGCCCCGGGCATCGGCGTCGCGTGTGGCCTCGATCACCTTGACCGCGTGCGCGATCTCGTCATCGGTGGGGCGGAATACTTCGTTGGCAATGGCGACCTGGCTGGGATGGATGCAGGTCTTGCCGAGGAAGCCCATGCGCCGCGACAGCATGGCCTCGGCGCGGAAGCCCTCGGCATCGCGGATGTCGGCGAAGGCGCTGTCATAGGCGTAGATGCCGGCCTCGCCCGCCGCCACGCGTGTTGCGAACATGGCCTGCTGGATGGCGGCGGATTCGCGACGGGCGATGCCCAGCGGCTCGAACAGGTCGCCGAGGCCGAGCTGCAAGCCGACCACGCGAGCGTCGGCCGAGGCCAGCGCCGCTGCGGTCCGCAACGCCACAGGCGTTTCGATGTTTAGCAGCAGGCCCAAGGGCTTGTCGACGCCGTTGGCCTTTTCGGCGCGTTCGATCGCCGCAACGGCGCTGCGCACATGCTCGGCGCTCTCGGGCTTGGGCAGGTTGATCAGGTGCACGCCGGGCCGCACCACGGCCTTCACGTCCTGCGCGAAGTGCAGCGTGTCCATGGCATTGACGCGGACGATCACGGTCTTGCCGTGGTGGGTTGTGTTGCCTTGCAACAGTTGCTTCACCGCGCGGCGGGCTTCTTCCTTGCGCGACTCGGAGACGGCGTCTTCCAGGTCCAGGCAGATGCCGTCGGCGTCGCTGGCCAGCGCCTTGGTGAACAGCTCGGGACGGGTGCCCGGTACGAACAGTTTGCTTCTCATGGCGGCAAGTGTCTGCCGCCGGTGAAGAAAGAAAAACACATGCTTCGTATGATCAGATCATAGAAAATCTATCTTCATGGAAACGGCCTACCTGCAGAGCTTTCTTCTTGTGGTCGAGTGCGGCTCGATGTCCGAGGCGGCGCGCCGTCTCGACCTCACGCCGGCCGCGGTGGCGCAACAGATCCGCACGCTGGAGCGTGAACTCAAGGCACCTCTGCTGGCACGCGCCGGCCGCACGGTGCAGCCGACCGAGGCCGGCCATCAGCTCGTGCAACGGGCGCGCGGCGTGCTGCGCGAGGTGAGCGACATCAAGGCGCTTCTGGGCAGCGAGGCGGCCGGCGGGGAACTGCAGATCGGGACCATCAACACGGCGCTGCACAGCGTGCTGCCGGACATCCTCGCGCACTTCGTGAAGGCGCATCCGGGCGTCAAGGTGTTCCTGCAATCGGGCGCTACCGCAACGCTGCACAAGGCGGTGCAGCAGGGTGAACTGGATGCGGCGGTGTGCCTGTACCCCAACTTCGCGTTGTCCAAGACCTTCGGCTGGTCCTTGCTGCGCGAAGAACCCCTGGTGCTGCTGGCGCCAAGCCGGCTCGCACGGCGCGACCCGCACGAGCTGCTGCGCACGTCGCCCCTGATCCGCTACGACCGGAACCTGGGCGGCGGCAAGCAGGCCGATCGCTACCTGCGCACCGCGGGCATCGTGCCGCAGGAGCGCTTCGAGCTGAGTTCGCTGCTGGCCATCGCGATGATGGTGAACCGCGGGCTGGGCGTATCGATCGTGCCGGACATCGCCTCGCCGCTGCTGGATGGGCTGCTTGTTGCGAAGATCGCGCTGCCGCTCGGTTCGGAGGCGCGCCGCTTCGGCATCCTGTGGTTGCGCTCGTCGCCGCGGCTGCGGCTGATCCAGGGGCTGGTGGCCAGCGCGAACGCGGTCACTTCGCCGGTGCCGGCACGGTCGTGACCGTTTCCCGGATGACCCCGCCGCCCATCACGCTGCCGCTGGTCGTGGTGGTGCCGCTGCCGGTGCCCTGCATGCGCGCCTCGCAGTCGGCGCGCTCATTGGCGGGCAGGACCTCGCAGCGCGCGGATGCGTTCTGGTTGGCTGCCGCGCCGGGCTGCGTCAGGCCGCCACGCGCCGCCTCCTGGCGTGCCGCGCCGGCCTCGCGCAGGCAGGCCGCCGTGTCCTGGCGGGCATCGCAATTGGCCGCGTTGCTTGCCTGCGACCAGGCCGCGCCGGAGGCGAGGACGCCGGCCACCGTGAACAGGATCGAGGCTGCGGACGAGCGAAGAGTTTTCACTTGGTTCTCCTTGAAGTGCCGATGCAGCATGCGCCGATCTTCACGGCTGGCTGTCAGCGCGAGACGCGACTTCCGAGAAGTGTTCAGCGGATCCTGGACGGACAGGGGGAGTGCCAAGGGAACTGCTCCCGGCCGATCAAAGCGTCTCGCGTGCCTCGAATCCCTCGAACGCCTCTTCTGGCGAAGGTGCCTCCGCCAGGTCCACGCGCTCGACATGCGCATCCAGCGGGCCTTGCCGGGCCCACGCGACCAGGGCCTCCACGGCGTCTGCGTCGCCCCAGGCCATCGCCTCCACTGTGCCATTGCGCCGGTTGCGCACCCATCCCTGCACGCCCAACCGCTCGGCAGCCTGCACCATGGACCAGCGATAGCCCACGCCCTGGACCCGGCCATGCACAGTGAGATGCCTGTGAACGGTGGTCACAACTTTGCACCGGTCGTCAAGCCGCTGCGGGGCACTGCGGGCTGTGCGTCGGCGGCAGGGGACTGGCAGGCGGCACAAGCGCAGTGGCGCCCAGCGCCGGCGCATCGCTGACCAGCGCCTGCACCCTCGCCGCAAGCTGCGTCCGGTTCTCCACCCGCAGCTTGCGGAATGCATTCGCGAGGTGAAAGCGAACGGTCGGCAGGCCAACGGCCATGCGCTTGGCAATGAGCTTGTCGGGGCAGCCGGAGAGCACCAGCGACGCTGCCTCCGCCTCGCGCATGCTGAGTGCGGACTTGCGTTGCAGCAGTTCGGTCACGCTCTCGCAGGCCACCGGTGACATGAGCGGTTCGGATTCCCAGCGAAGGCGCGCCAGCGCCGCCGCGAAGGCGGGCTCGACCAGGCGCAGCGCATCGATCTCGTTGGCATCGAAGTTGCCGCGTTCCCGCTGCCGCCAGATGCGCATGTCGCCGGTGCAGGCGCCCTGCGAGAACACATACAGGTTGACACCCCAGTGCATGTGGTCGCGCGCCAGGAAGTCGTTGAAGAACTCGGTGCGCGACAGGTCGCTCTGGCACAGGATCTGGGTCGCGAGCGTGGGATGGCGGCGCTCCATCATCGGGAAGGTGAGCGGGTCGACGAAGCGGTAGTACTCGTCCCAGGTGCGCAGGTTGTCCAGCGACATGTTGACCGCCTTGACCCGGTCGAAGCGATGGGTGGCGGTGTTCCAGGTGAAGGAGACGTAGGTGTCGGCCTGCAGCAGGTCGAGCATCGGCAATGCGAGGTCGCCGCGCAGCGCGTCGGCGTCGGTCGCCTCGGCCAGCAGGCGCATGACGTCACCGAGCGCGCGGGTCTGCGACGTGTTGAGGTGCATGGTGTGGTTGAAGCAAGGACCGTGCAGGGTCGTGTCTGGCGGCCATGCTAGTCCTGGTGACTGCCTCGGGAATCGGTGGCGACCCGTAGGCCCCCTATCTATCGTGATAGGTGTGCGGCCAATTGCCCGTTCCTACGATGCGTTGGACATTCGGAGAAAAGCATGAACCTGACCCAAGCGGGCGTCGTCGAACTGCGGCGCCAGATCCAGGAGCGATCCGTGACCAGCGCGGCGCTGGTCGAGGCACTGATCGAGCGAACGCAGGCGCAGGCCGCGCTGAATGGCTACGTGGCCTTCGATGCCGATGCCCTGCGCGCACAGGCCCGCGCGGCCGATGCGCGCGTCGCGGCGGGAGAAGACCTGCCGCTGCTCGGCGTGCCGATCGCGCTCAAGGACAACATCGATTCCGTCGGCCTGCCGAGCTCCGCCGGCACCGGCGCGCTGAAGGGCAAGGTGCCCGGTGAAGACGCCGAAGTGGTGCGCCGCCTGCGTGCGGCCGGGGCGCTCATCGCGGGCAAGGCCAACATGCATGAGCTGGCCTTTGGCATCACCAACAACAACGCGGTCACCGGCGCGGCGCACAACCCGTGGGACGCGACACGCATTCCGGGGGGCAGCAGCGGCGGCTCCGGCGTGGTGGTCGCGGCCGGGTGGGTGCCGGCCGCGCTGGGCACCGACACCGGCGGATCGGTGCGCGTGCCGGCTGCGCTGTGCGGCCTGGTGGGACTGCGGCCGACGGTGGGGCGGGTGTCGGGGCGGGGCATCGCGCCGATCTCCACCACGCGCGATACGGCTGGGCCGATCGCCCGTAGCGTCGTGGATTGCGCCTTGCTCGACGGCGTGCTCACCGGCGACAACAAGCCGCTTGCCGTCGTATCGCTCAAGGGTGTGCGCCTGGGTTTGCCCAAGCCGTACTGGGACCCGATCGAACCGGGCGTTCGTGAGGTCATGAACGCGGCCGTCGATCGCCTGCGCGCGGCGGGCGCCGAGTTCGTCGAGCTGCCGATGCCCAGGCTGTTCGAACTCGCGGGCGGCGTCGGATTCCCGGTCGCCCTGTTCGAGTTCGTGCGCGACATGACCGACTACCTGCGCTATGCGAATCGCGGCATCGACTTCAAGCAGTTGGTCGCAGGCACCGGCAGCCCCGATGTCTCTGGACTTGCACAGTCGCTGCTTGGCGCCGGGGCGGTGCCAGAAGCGGTCTACCAGGAGGCGCTGAAGACGCGCGTTCAGTTGCAGGCGCTCTACGCCGAGACCTTCTCGTCCACCGGTGTGCAGGCCCTGCTGTTCCCGACCACACCCCTGACGGCCGCGCCGATCGGGCAGGACGAGACGGTGCTGTTCAACGGCCAGCAGAGCCCGACCTTCACCACTTTCATCCGCAACACCGACCCCGGCAGCAACGCCGGCATCCCCGGCGTCACGGTGCCGGCCGGCCTGTCCGGCGGCTTGCCGGTGGGCCTCGCGCTGGACGGGCCGGCCGGCAGCGACCGCGCCTTGCTCGCGCTCGCCGCGGCCATCGAAGCGGTGCTGCCGCCGCTGTCGTCCGCCCCCTGGCAACGCTGATCGCGCCGCCTCCACAACATCACCACAGAGGAGCTTCCATGAACCGTCGTACCTTTCTTCATGGCGCTGCCGCCGCCGCGGCAGCGATCAGCGCGCCGGCCGTGCGCGCCGCATCGCCGCTGAAGGTGGCCGTGATGCTGCCCCTGAGCGGACCCGCCGGCCTGTTCGGGCCATCCTCCAAGGCCTGCACCGAACTCGCGGTGGAGACCCTCAACGCCCGCGGTGGCGTGCTCGGCCGCACGCTCGAGGTGTCCTTCGGCGATGCCGGCCTGCCGCCCGCGGAAGCCTCGCAGGCCGCGCTCAAGCTCTGGAAGGGCGGCGGCGCGCAGGTGGTGATCGGCATGCATGACAGCGCGGTGCGCGGCGCGCTGGTCGGCCTGTTCAAGGGCCAGGTGCCGTACTTCTACACGCCGGTCTACGAGGGCGGCGAATGCGCGAAAGGCACCTACGTCAACGGCGAGACGCCGGCGCAGCAGCTCGCGCCCGTCATCCCCTGGATCGCCGCGGAACGCAAGCCGAAGAAGTGGTACATGATCGGCAACGACTACATCTGGGGCCGCAACACCAACGCCGCCGCCAAGGACTACATCACCAAGACCGGCGCGCAGGTCGTGGGCGACGAGTACCTGCCCTTCACCGTCGACAACTTCGATTCGAGCCTGACCCGCATCCGCGACAGCGGCGCCGATGCAGTGCTGGTGTCGTTGGTGGGTGGTGCGTCGGTGACCTTCAACAAGGCCTTCGCTAGCTTTGGCCTCGCCGACAAGGCGCTGCGCCTGGGCACCTTGATCGAGGAGAACACGCTGGCCGGCATCGGCCTGGCCAACGCGAAAAACCTCTACTCGAGCGCCGGCTATTTCGCCAACATCCAGACGCCCGCCGCCAAGGCCTTCTCCGACGCGTACTTCAAGAAGTTCGGGCCGCAAGCCCCCGCACTCAACGGCTTGGCCGAGTCGGTCTACGAAGGCTTCCTGATGCTGGATGCGATCGCGGCCAAGGCCAAGTCGCTGGACGTGGCGAAGATGGACCCGGCCAGCGAAGGCGCCAGCTACAACGGCCCGCGCGGCGCGGTCACGATGCGCTCGCGGCATGTGGAGCAGGACGTCTACGTGGCCGATGTGGATGACAAGGGCTTCCGCGTGGTGAAGACCTTCCCGCGCGTCGCATCAGGTCAAAGCTGCAAGGTCTGAAAAGACGACATGGATTCGAGCTGGCTGCTGCACGGCCTGAACCTCCTCTACGCGCTCTCGACGCTGGCCCTGACCACGCTGGGCCTGGCGGTGGTCTTCGGCCTGCTCGGCGTCATGAACATGGCGCATGGCGAGTTCGTGATGCTGGGCGCGTATTCGGTCGTGACGGTGCAGTCCTGGGGCTGGCCGATCGCGACCGCGATGCCGCTGGCCATCGTCGTGTGCGGGCTGCTCGGCTACGTGGTGGAGCGCTGGCTGATCCGGCCGTTGTACTCGCGGCCCTTCGACACGCTGCTGGCGACCTGGGGCCTGGCGATGGTGCTGCGCAAGCTGGTCGAGGCGGTGTATGGGCGCGGCTATCGCAACATCGAGAGCAACCTGTCGATGCCGGTCACGCTGGGCGGCGTGCAGTACCCGGGGTATCGGCTGGCGCTGATCGGCTTCGCGATCGTCGTGATGATCGGACTGGCCTTCTGGTATCGCCGCAGCGCCATGGGCCTGCGCGTGCGCGCGATGACGGGCAATCCGCTGCTGGCGCAGGCGCTGGGCATCGACACGCGCCGCCTGGCTTCGCAGACCTTCGTGATCGGCGTGGTGCTGGCCGGCGCGGCCGGCGTGCTGTTGGCGCCGCTGGTGCGCATCGAGCCCGGCATCGGCGTGGACTACCTGCTCGATTCCTTCTTCGTGCTGGTGGTGGGCGGCTTGGGGACGCTGGGCGGCTTCGGCGGCGGCGTGGGGCTGATCGGCGGCACGCAGTCGATCGTCAGCAGCCTGGTCGGCCAGACCAGCGGCTATGCGGTGGTGCTGATCCTGTCGATGCTCTTTCTGTGGCTGAAGCCGAATGGACTCCTTGGACGCCGCTGAACTTCCCCGCAAAGCCGCATCGCGCACCGGCGTCCGCAAGTGGCGGATGCCGGCCCTCGAGCCCGTGCTGCTGGCGATAGCGCTGGTGGCGCTGCCCTTCGTCACGAACGATTTCGTCGCGTACCAGATCGCGCTCTTCCTCATCTACGGCATCGCGACCCAGGGTGTCGCCTTGTGCTGGGGACGGCTGGGCTTCCTGCCGCTGGGGCATGCGCTGTTCTTCGGCCTTGGAGCCTACCTGGCGGGTGGTGCGCTCAAGGCGGCGCAGCAGCAACCAGGCTGGTGGCTCGCACTGCCGCTCGCGCTGTTGCTGCCCGCTGGACTGGCCTTCATCGTTGCGCGGCTGGTGTTTGCGCGCAGCCACCGGAGCGGGCCCTTCTTCTCGCTCATCACGCTCGCGATGACGATGCTCGGCTTCCTTGCCGCGCAGCAGTGGAGCGCCGTCACCGGCGGCTTCAACGGCATGGCCGACATTCCCGAGTTTCCAGGGACCGACCGCTACGGCACCTACTACTGGGTCGTGGCCGCCTGCGCCGTCGGCAGCACGACGCTGCTGGGCATCGCCTTGCGCCGGCCGCTGGGCCTGCTGTGGAGCGCGGTGGCGCAGAACGAAGACCGGCTGCAGTTGTTTGGCTACGCGACCGATCGCATCAAGGCCTTTGCCTTCGCCTGCTCCGCGCTGCTGGCGGCCGGTGCAGGCGCGCTGTTCGCCATGCACCAGGGCATCGTCACGCCGCTCACGATGGGCTTCGTGCTGTCGACGGAGTTCGTCATCTGGGCGGCGGTCGGCGGCAAGGCGAGCCCGCTGGGTGCGCTGCTCGGGGCGGTGTTCGTCGGCTATGCGTCCTCCGAATTGCGCGACCACTTCGCGTACTGGGAGGTGGGGGTGGGCGTGATCTTCATCGCGGTGGTGCGCTTCCTGCCGGAGGGGCTGGCCGGGCTGGGCAGGCGGCTGAACCTGGGTCGATTCGACACGTCGCCCGTGACGACGACGCCTGCGCCGCCTGTCGCCTCGCAGGCGCGCGATATCGGCCTGGCTTTCGAGGAGGTCGAGGTTTCGCAAGGCGGCGTGCGGATCCTCGGCGGTCTTTCATTCAGCCTGGAGGGGCCGGGCTTGCGTTGCGTGATCGGCCCCAACGGTGCGGGCAAGACTTCCGCCTTCAACGTGATGACCGGTCGGCTGCCGCTGCGCGCGGGTCGCATCGTGCTCGATGGCGCCGACGTCTCCGGTGCATCGGCATGGCGCGTGGCGCGGCGTGGCGTCGGGCGCAAGCTGCAGATTCCCTCGGTCTTTCCCGAGTTGAGCGTGAGCCAGAACCTCGACATCGCCTTGTGGGCCGGCCGGCTGGGCCTGCTCGCGTCGATGACACGCGCGCCGTTGGGCTGGACCAGCGCCTTGCGCAACGAATTGCTGGACCTGTTCCCGGCGCTGCGCGAGCAGTTGGACCAGCGCGCGGGCAGCCTGTCGCAGGGACACCGCCAGGCGCTGGAGTTCGTGATGACGGTGCTGCCCCAGCCGCGCCTGGTGCTGCTGGACGAACCTTGCGCCGGCCTGTCGCCCGCGGAGACGCACCACATGATCGAGGCCATCAAGACCGTCGTCGGCAAGCTGGGCGCGGCGGCGCTGGTCATCGAGCACGACATCAGCGCGGTGGCTGCCATCGGTGGCGATGTGTACGTGCTGCACCAGGGACGCTTGCTGACGCAGGGCACGCTGGCGCAGATCCAGGCCGACCCGGCAGTGCGGGCGGTGTATGCAGGGGCGAGGAAGTGAGCGCGCCGTTGCTGGCCTTCGACGACGTCGTCTGCGGCTACGCCGATGCGATGGTCCTGCGTGGCCTCAGCGGCGCGGTCGCCGGCGGACGCGTGCTCGGCGTGCTGGGCCGCAACGGCGTCGGCAAGACCACGCTCATGCGGGCGCTGGCCGGCTTCCTGCCGCTGCGGCAAGGCACGGTCCGCCTGGATGGCCGCGACCTCGCGCGGGTGCCGCCGCACCAGCGACTGGCGCTCGGCATGGCCTACGCCCCGCAGGAAGACATCGTCTTCGGCGACCTGAGCGTGCAGGAAAACCTGTGGCTGCACCTGCCCGACCGCGATGCCGGCCGCTATGCCGCCTGCCTCGAAGCCTTTCCGCGCCTGGTCGAACGCATGAACCAGCGCGCCGGCTCGCTCAGCGGCGGCGAGCGCAAGCTCCTGTCCTTCACGCGCACCCTGGGACTGCGCGCCACGCTCAGCATCCTCGACGAGCCCAGCGAAGGCGTGCAGCCCGAGAACATCGACCGCATGACGCAACTGTTGCGTGCACGCAAGGCGCAGGGTGCGGCCTTCGTCATCGTCGAGCAGAACCTGGAGTTCCTGCAGGCGGTGGCGGACGACCTCATCGCCATCGACCATGGCGAGTGCCTGCTCGCCGGCGAGGCCGCCGCCTTTTCAAGGGAAACCCTGGAGGCGCACCTGATGGTATGAACCTGGCGATTGGCCGAAGATGCACGCCCACCTTCACCACCATCTCTGGAGCCCTGGATGATCTACGAACTGCGGATCTATCGCACGCTGCCCGGCCGCATGCCCAACCTGCTGGCCCGCTTCAACGATCACACCATCCACATCTGGGCCCGGCTCGGCATCCAGACGGTCGGCTTCTGGACCACGCTCGTGGGCGATTCGGAACTCAACGTGCTGACCTACCTGATGGCCTGGGAATCGCTGGCCGATCGCGAGGCGAAGTGGCCGGTGTTCCTGGCCGACCCCGAGTGGCTGCGCGTGAGGGCGGAAAGCGAGAAGGACGGACCGATCGTCGCCAACATCACCAACGAGTTGCTGACGCCGACGAAATTCTCGAAGCTGCAATAGCATCGACCTCGGCAAACCGGCGCAGGCCCCCGACGCCGATGGCGTGACGGCCGATGGCCAAACGGTCATCGCCACGGCGGCCGGCCTGTGCAATGCTTCGTGCCATGACTTCGCGCCCGCCGCCAGACGACGATGAGCGCACCGTGTGGCCGGGTGCGCCGCACCCTGCTGGCTCCGCGGACGCCGGCCATGCCTTGCCGGCCGGCGCGCTGATCGAGGGCTATCGCATCACGCACGTGCTCGGCGAAGGCGGCTTCGGCATCGTCTACCTGGCCTGGGATGTGGCGCTGGATCGCCCCGTTGCGATCAAGGAGTACATGCCCTCCGCGCTGGCGGTGCGGACCCATGCCTCCTTCGGCGTGTCGGCGCGCTCGGAGCAATACCGCGACACCTTCGAGGCCGGGCTGAAGAGCTTCCTCAACGAGGCCCGCCTGCTCGCACGCTTCGACCATCCTGCGCTGGTCAAGGTGTTCCGCTTCTGGGAGGCCAATCGCACCGCATACATGGTCATGCCCTACTACGAAGGGCCGACGCTCAAGGCCGCGCTGGCAAAGATCGGCGGACCCGTGCCCGAGGCCCAATTGCGCGAATGGCTGAAACCCCTGCTCGACGCGCTGGCGGTGATCCATCGCGAGCAGTGCTACCACCGCGACGTCTCGCCGGACAACATCCTGCTCACCGACGGCGGCCCGCTGCTGCTGGATTTCGGCGCGGCCCGGCGCGTGATCAGCGACATGACGCAGGCGCTGACGGCCGTGCTCAAGCCCGGCTACGCGCCCATCGAGCAATACGGCGGCGCCACGGCGCAGGGGCCGTGGACCGATCTCTACGCGCTCGCCGGCGTGGTGCACTTCGCCATCACCGGGCGACCGCCCCTGCCGTCGGTGGAGCGCGTGGTCAATGACACCCAACCGCTCCTGGCTACCACCCATGCCGGCCACTACGGAGACAGCTTCCTTCGCGCGATCGACACGGCGCTGTCGATGCGACCCGAGGCCCGGCCGCAGGACGTGGCGCAGTTCGTCGCGATGCTGGACGTGGCACCGTCGCCAGCCGCGTCGCCAGTCTCGTCGCCCGCGCCAGTGGTTGAGGCGCCGAAGACGACGTCGGTGTTCCGGCGTGCGAGCAAGGCGGTCACGGAGCGCCTGTCCCGGACACGCAACCTGACGCGCACCCGCGCTAGTATCCCCACGCCCGGGCAGCCGCCCATCGCCGGCCCTGCGTCCCGGCCGGCGACGGTGAAGGCAGCACCGAAGGCAAAGGCGACCCTGGCTGCGAAGGCCACCGCGACGGCGCAGCGCCAGGCCGCACCGGCGCGCGGGACGGGCAAGGCCATCCTGGCATTCGCAGCCGCGGCCTTGTTGCTGGCGGGTGGGGCGGCATGGTGGTGGAAGATGCGCATTTCTTCTCCGCCCGCAGCATCGGTGCCCGCCGCGCCGGAAGCCGTGGCGCCGACAGAGCCAGCGCCCGAGCCGCAGCCAACGCCCGCCGCCATCGCGGCACCGCCAGCGCCTGCGACGGCACCGCCCCCGGCAGCCGAACGTCCGGCGGCCCCGCCCCCGGTCGCCGAGCGCCCGTCCACCCCGGAGCCGGCGCCCGCACCCACGCCTTCGCAAGCGCCGGTGGCGGAACCACCCGTTGCCAGCCAGGCCCCGGCATCCGCCGCGCGCTCGCGCCCCGCCAGGCCGCCCGCAGCCGCGGTCGAGCGATCGAGGCCCGTCGCCAGCGGTCGCGCGGTCGCCGAATCCCGACCCGTCCCTCCGTCCGAAAGCCCATCCACCACTACACCCAACGTGGGACGCAGGCCCGCAAGGTGCAGTGATATCGTCCTGAAATCGTCGATGGAATCGCTCAGCCCGGAAGAAGTCGCTTTCTTGAAGAGGGAATGCAGATGACACGCACCAGAATCCTTTCGATCACCGGACTCTGGCTCGGCGCGGCGCTGGCCTTGCTCCTGCAGGGCTGCGGAACGCCGACCGCCACCTCCAGCAGCAACGCGCTGCCCTTCGAAGAGGCCATCGCCGTGGCCACCGACGGGCTGGTGCAGCAGACCCGCAGGATTCCCGGCATGCCCGCCTTCCTGGCCAAGGTCGAAGCCAAGGTGAACAAGCATCCCATCGTGCTCGACCCGACGCTCGATGCCGGCACCGGCCAGCAGACCGCCGCGACACAGCAACTCGACCGTGCCGTCACCGAGCGCATGACGAAGAACTTCGAGCAGATCGAGGTGCTGCCGTTCCGTGCCGCCAACCTGGCCAAGGCCGAGTACCTGCTGACCGGCACGTTGGCGCGCGTGCAATCGGCCTACCGCCTGAACCTGGCGCTGGTCGACATCAAGGCCGGCACGGTGGTGGCCCAGTCTTCCGCGCTGGCGCGGGCGGACACGGTCGACATGAAGCCCTTGCCCTACTACCGGGACAGCCCCGTGCTGATCAAGGACCCGGTCATCGATGGCTATGTGCGCACCAGCGCCCTGACGCCGGGCCAGCAGGCCGATCGGACCTACCTCGACCGCATCGCCACCGCGACCGTCATCAACGACGCCACCAACCTCTACAACAACGCGCAATACCAGGAGGCCCTGGGCCAGTACCGCAGTGCGCTGGCAACACCGGCGGGCGAGCAGATCCGGGTGCTCAACGGCATCTACCTCAGCTACGTCAAGCTGGGCCAGATGCAGGAAGCGGAGACGGCCTTCGGGCGCGTGGTGGCCTTCGGCATCGTCTACAACCAGCTGGGCGTGAAGTTCCTGTTCAATCCCGGCAGCACCGAGTTCTGGTCCGACCCCAACATCAGCAGCGGCTACAACATGTGGTTGCGGCAGATCGCGAAGGAAAGCGGCGCCGCGAAGGTCTGCATGAACATCATCGGCCACACCAGCAAGACCGGCTCCGAGCAAGTCAACGACGCCCTGTCGCTGCGGCGCGCCACCTACATCAAGCAGCGGCTCACCACCGAGTCGCCGGAGGTCGGCAACCGGACCCGCCCGCTGGGCATGGGGTTCAAGGAAAACATCGTCGGCAGCGGGACGGACGACCTGGTCGATGCGCCGGATCGGCGCGTGGAATTCAAGATCCGCGACTGCAGAACTTGACCCACCCCCGATGCGCCTGCGGCGCCTCCCCCTCAAGGGGGCGCACCCAGCGGCCCGGCAAAGCCGGTTCCGCGGGTGCCCATGAACAGACAGTGCTCTTGTTCATTTTGCGGGTTACGCGAGTCATTTACGCCGTCTCGCGCCCGGTGACCCACTGGCGAATGGCGCCGAGCACCTTCGATCGCTCGGGTGTGCTGGAGCCGATCGGCCGCTTACGGTATAGCGCGCGCTCCTCCTCCAGCACCTGCTTCAGCGCGGCCAGGTTCTGTTCGCTGTACGCCCAAACGCCGGAGACCACGAAATGGCCCGGCAGGGCGTTCGGCTTGGGACGGATCCGCACGTTGATGGCGCCGATGCGCTCCATCGACTCGGCGCGCCGCATCGCTTGCTGTTCGCCTCCGCCAAGGATGTCGACGCGGCGCGACAAGGCGAAATTGATGGCCTGGATCTGGGGGAAGCGCTCGGAAATGAAGGCGCAGATCTCCAGGAAGATCAGCCGGCCCACATGCCGGTAGTCCTGGCGCACGAGGTGGGTCGGGTTGAAGGCTTCGACGTGGATCTCGGTGCCGCTGTTGAGCAGGGGGACGGGTTCCAGCGTGGCCAGCAGCAGGTTCCGGTCGTAGACAAACATCGGCTGGTCCAGCGCATAGGGCTGCGCGCCGGGGCCGGTGATCCGGAGTTTTCGGAAGTGCATGGACGACGGTGTCGGGCGCCACGCAACAGTTGCCAGGAAGCAACCCGCCGCGATGCGCGTACTAACTCCCTGGACCGTCGATTATTGCCCGGGCGCCAGGAAGGCGTCTGGTTTCCCGACGGATGGCCCGGGGCTTAGTTGACAGGCGTCACCGTCTCGCGGATGACCCCGCCGCCCAGCACGCTGCCGTCGATGCTGCTCACGCCGGTGCCCATCACACGCTGCTCGCAGGCGGTGCGGTCAGCCGGCGGCTGCAACTGGCAACGGGCCAGCGCGTTCTGCTGGTAGTCGATCGGCGCGGCGCTGGTCAGTCCGTTCCGGCGTGCCTCGTAGCGCGCTGCGCCGGCCTCGCGGATGCAGGCTGCACGGTCTTGCTGAATGGTGTTGCAAACGGCCAGTTCGTTTTGATAACGGGCGTCGGACCCCGGGCCTCTCGCTGGCGGTGCGGCGAAGGCGGCGGCGCTGGCGAGCGTCGCGGTCATCGCCAGCGTCAGCAGTCGGGTACGTGAAAGGATGGCAGTCATGTGAACACTCCTGTGGGGTGGGTCCGACCGAAGGATCGAACCGGTGCGCACAGCATCGCTTGCGCACCATCACATCACTGTCGGACGAGACGCCCCGCCACCGGCACTGGCGCGGGAATGCCCGTCGGACAAATCCTTCAGCCGGCTGCGATGCGCTTCGCCAGATGAGCAAGCGCCTCTTCGACCTGGTCGACCAGGATCAAGGACAAGTCCCCCGGCTGCAGGCGTTCCAGCGCCAGGTCGATCGCGATGAATTCCCCGCGGATCTCCTCGATGAAACGGGTGCGCCCCGCACCCACCAGCCCCTGCCGCAGCAGCGCCATCACCTCGCCATCGGCACGGCCGCGCTGGGCCGCGTCCTGGTAGAGGATCACGTCGTCGAAGGCTTCGCCGAGGATGGCCGTCTGGTCGCGGATGTCGCTGTCGCGCCGGTCGCCCGCGCCGCTGATGACCACCGAGCGGGTCTTCGCCGGCATGGTGTCGACGGCGGCCACCAGCGCCTTCATGGCGTCGGTGTTGTGGCCGTAGTCGGCGATCACGGTCGCGCCGCGGTATTCCATGACGTTGAAGCGCCCGGGTACGCCGGCCGCGTCGTTCTTGAAGCTCGCCAGGCCGCCGCGGATGGTGTCCCAGTCCATGCCGATCGACCATGCCGCACCCACCGCCGCCATCACGTTCTCGACCTGGAAGGGCAGCGTGCCGTTGCGGGTGATCGGCACGTCGCGCAGCGGCACGCGCTCGCGCCAGGAGCCTTCGGCCGCGACCAGCGTGTCCTGGTCGACGTACACGGTGCGCTTGCCCTGTGCGCGGTGCGTGGCCATCACCGGATGCTGCCGGTCGGCCGTGAAGAACACGATGCTGCCGGGGCAGCCGGCCGCCATGGCCGCCACGTTGGGATCGGCCGCGTTCAGCACGGCGTAGCCCTTGGGCGCCACGTTGCGCACGATCACGCGCTTGAGCACGGCCAGGTCTTCCACCGTGGTGATGTAGTTGAGCCCGAGGTGGTCGCCACTGCCGACGTTGGTTACCACCGCCACTTGGCAACGGTCGAAGCCGAGGCCTTCGCGCAGCACGCCGCCGCGCGCCACCTCGAACACCGCCGCATCCACGTCGGGATGCAGCAGCACGTTGCGCGCGCTCTTGGGACCGCTGCAATCGCCGCTGTCGGTCTGCCGGCCGTCGACGTAGACGCCGTCGGTGTTGGTCATGCCGGTGCGCAGGCCGCTGGAGGCGAGCAGGTGGTTGATGAGCCGCGCCGTGGTGGTCTTGCCGTTGGTGCCGGTCACGGCGACGACCGGGATGCGGCCGTCGTCGCCGGGCGCGAACATGGTGTTGATGACGGCCTCGCCGACCGCGCGGCCCCGGCCGAACGATGGCGAGATGTGCATGCGCAGCCCCGGCGCTGCATTGACCTCGACCACGCCGCCATGCTGCTCCTCGAGCGGGCTCAGCACGTTCTCGCAGACCATGTCGACGCCGCAGATGTGCAGGCCGACCATCTGCGCCGCATCGACCGCGCGCGCGGCGACCTCGGGGTGCACGGTGTCGGTCACGTCGGTGGCGCTGCCGCCCGTGGAGAGGTTGGCGTTGTTGCGCAGCACCACGCGCTGGCCGCGTGTGGGCACGCTGTCGGGCGTCAGGCCCTGTGCTTCCAGCCGGCCGATGGCGATGTCGTCGAGACGAATCTTGGTGAGCGAGGTGGCATGGCCTTCGCCGCGACGCGGGTCGAGGTTCACGGTGGCCACGAGATGGCGCACCGTGGACGTGCCGTCGCCGATCACCTGCGGCGGATCGCGGCGGGCCGCGGCCACGAGCTTGTCGCCGACCACCAGCAGGCGGAAGTCGAAGCCGGGCAGGAATTTCTCGACCATCACCTCGCCGTACTCGGCCGCCGATGCGAAGGCCGCATCGAGCTGCTCGCGCGAGGTGATGTTGACCGTGACGCCCTTGCCCTGGTTGCCGTCCTGCGGCTTGACCACCACCGGCAGGCCGACCTCCTGTGCTGCCGCCCAGGCATCGTCCGGATCGGCCACGGGGCGGCCCAGCGGCACCGGCACGCCGGCCGCGTTCAGCAGTTGCTTGGTGAGTTCCTTGTCCTGCGCGATCGACTCGGCCACGCCGCTGGTGCTGTCGACCTCGGCGGCCTGGATGCGCCGTTGCTTGGAGCCCCAGCCGAACTGCACCAGGCTGCCCGTGGTGAGCCGACGGTACGGAATGCCGCGCGCCACTGCCGCATCGACGATGGAGCCGGTGCTGGGGCCGAGGCGTTCCGACTCGTCAAGGTCGCGCAATTCGGCGATCGCGGCCTTGGCATCGAAGGCGGTGTCGTCGAGCGTGGCCTGGATCAGTTGCTCGGCCTGCTTGAAGGCGAGTCGGCCCACTTCCTCTTCCGTGTACTGCACCGTGACCTGGTAGATGCCGGCCTCGGTGGTCGGCGCGGTGTGGCCGAAGCTCACCTGGCAACCGGCCTGCGTCTGCAAGGCGATGGCCGCGTTTTCCAGCACATGGGCCAGGGCCAGCGGATGGCCGTGGACGATCGGATGCAGTTCACCGATGTCCGGGAACAGTGCGCGCAGGCGGGTCTCAAAGCCGGGCAGTTTCTCGATCGCGTTTTCGTCGCCGGGACAGGCCACGATGGCTTCGATGGCGGTGTGGCGACTCCAGAGGTTCGGTCCGCGCAGGGCGCGAGTGCGTGTGACTTCCATGGGGTCAGGCGTGTTGTTTTTCTTGAGGGAAAGCGGTCTGCGACAGCTGCAACGATGCGAGCGCGGCCTGCAGGTCGGACTCGAAGGCTTCGACGCCGGCGCCGATGAGGTTGAGCGGAATGCCCAGCGCCCAGGCCGCCGCCACCGCGGCCAGCAGGCTGTCGATGCTCACGCCAGCGTGGCTGGCGCGCCAGAGGGTCAGGCGGCCCAGGCCGGGCAGAAAAGATTCACTGCTGCCGGTGGCCAGCACCACGCGGTCCTGCCGCACGATGACCGACTTGCCGCCCGCCTCGCGATGAGCGGCCAGCGGCTCGGCCCCCGGATCGGTGGCGTAGAGGATCACGGCGCCATCGCACAGCGGCGCCAGGCCGGCCACGCGCGGATCGGCGGCATTGAGCACCGCCGTGCCCTCAGGCAGCACCACGTCGACCTGCGTGCGCAGCACCTTGACCATCTGCTCGCTCTCGGTGATGTCGTAGTCGGCCAGCGTTTCGGCGCCTTCCAGGTCGGTCACGATGCCGATGTGGCAGCGGTCATAGGCGAGGCCATCGCGCAGGATGGTCTCGGCGCCGCTTTCGATCACCACGGCCTGCACCGCGCGATTGACCAGCAGGCGATGCCCGGCTTCCCAGTTGGCGCTGTCGCGCGCATCGACGCGGCGCCGCGCGAGGAACAGGCCGTCGCGGCAGGCCAGGCCGGTGTGCCGTCCACCCAGGTCGATCAGCCAGGCCACCAGGCGTGCCAGCACGGCGGTGTCCTGCGAGCCGGTGACGCCGACGACCGGAATGCGGCCGGCCGCATCGTCCGGGAACAGGTGGTCGCAGATCGCGCGGCCCACCGGGCGCGGCGAGCCGACGGCCGGCTTCAGGTGCATCAGCAATCCGGGGCCGGCATTGACCTCGACGATGGCGCCGCCCTGCGCGGCCAGCGGGCGCGAGATGTCCTGCGCGACCATGTCGATGCCCGCGATGTCCAGGCCAACCACGCGTGCCGCCAGCGTGGCCGCATGCGCCACTTCCGGATGGACCTGGTCGGTGCAATCCACGCCGAGGTTGCCGTTGCGCTGGATCACGACCACGCGCCCGGCCTCGGGCACGGACTTGGCGTCGAGCTTCTGGCGTTGCAGTTCGAGCAGCAGCTTGGAGTCTGTGTTGACGTCGATGTAGTCGAGCGGGTATTCCTCCTCGACGCCGCGGCGAGGGTCGCTGTTGAGCTGGGTGTCGATCAGCGACGCCACGTTCGCCTGGCCATCGCCGGTCACCGTGATGATCTCGCCGCGCGCCGCCGCCACGACCTGGCCGCCGACCACCAGCAGCCGGTGCTCCGAGCCGCGGATGAAGCGCTCGACCATCACGTCGCTGCCTTCGGGCTCGGCCACCGCGAATGCCGCCTCGACTTCTTCGCGCGTGGTCAGGTCGAGCGACACGCCGCGGCCATGGTTGGCATCCGATGGCTTGACCACCACCGGCAGGCCGATGTCTTCCGCGGCCTCCCAGGCCTCGGCCGCATCGGCCACGACCTGGCCTTCTGGCACCGGCACGCCGCAGCTCGCGAGCAGCGACTTGGTCAGTTCCTTGTCGCTGGCGATCGATTCGCCGATAGCACTGGTGTAGTCGGTCTCGGCCGTCCAGATGCGCTGCTGCGCCGAGCCGTAGCCCAGCTGCACCAGGTTGCCGCTGTTGAGCCGGATGTGCGGGATGCCCCGGTCGGTGGCCGCGCCGACGATGCAGGCGGTGCTCGGGCCGAGGTAGCAGTCCTCGACCTTGCCCTTGACCACGTCGACGCAGGCCTGCACCTCGGCGGCGCCGAAGGGGTCGTCGTTGATCGCGGCCATCAAGAGTCGATGACCCTCGGCCAGCGCGGCGCGCGCCACTTCCTCGTCACGGGCGCGGAACACCATGCGGTAGACGCCGGTCTTCGAGGTGCTGCGGGTCTGGCCGAAGCCGGTCGGCATGCCGGCCAGGTTGAGCAGCTCGATCACCACATGCTCCAGCACATGGCCGGCCCAGGTGCCTTCGACCAGGCGCTGGATGAAACCGCCGCGTTCGCCCACGCCGCAGTGGTGCTCGATGAGGGCGGGCAGCAGGGCGGTCAGGCGGTCGGTGAAACCGGGGATCAGGTTGGACGGAAAGTCTTCCAATCGGCCCAGATCGAGCCACACTTCGAGCACGGGACGGTAGGTCCAGAGATTGGGACCGCGCAAATAGCGGATGCGGGGCAGCTGGATGTCGTCGAAACGGGTCATGAAAACGTTCGATGTGTTTGTTCTATTGCGGGGGCGCTTTCAGGCGCGTCCTTCGCGATGGGTCAGAATCGGCGCCCATCTGGCGCCATGATGCGGCCTGCTGCGGGCCAGGGATACGAAATCACAATGCAACATCACGATCCAGTCGGCACCCCGGAGGGCGAAGCAGGAGCGGCTTTGAAAAGTCGGCTCACAGCCGCGGAAAACGTTCTGGCCACGCTCACGGTTGACCTCGACGGCGAACTCCGCTTCGGCAACGGCCTGCTCGCGCTGACCGATTCACGCCTGCTCGCACGCGACCCCGATGGTAGCTGGCGCGAGTGGGCTTTGGCAGACACCGGCCAGGTCCTCCATCTGACCGACCATGCCGGCGTCGGCACGCTCGACTTCCTTGACGACCATGCCTTGTTAGGTCGTTGGCGTTACACGCTGGCCCATCAGGTGGCGGCGTTGCGCCTGCTCAAGCTGTTCGAGCAACGCGCCGCCAGTGCCGCCCAGGTCAGCGCCGCCGCCGCCGAAGCCGCCGAGCGCGACGACATCGCCGCCGGCGAGACCGAGGCGCAGAAGCCGCCGTCGACCTGGGTGCTGCTGCGGCTGGGCCGCTTTGCCAAGCCCTATCGCAAGCAGCTCATCATCGGCTTCCTGCTGACGCTGGCCTCCACCGCGGCCACGCTGGTGCCGCCTTACCTGACCATCCCGCTGATGGACGACATCCTGATCCCGTTCCAGAACGGGCAGCAGATCGCGGTGGCGAAGGTGGTCATGTTCCTCGGGGCGCTGCTGTTGTCGGCGCTGGCCGGCTGGGCCTTGGGCTGGGCGCGCACCTACCTGCTGGCTTTGGTGTCGGAGCGCATCGGCGCCGACTTGCGCACCACCACCTACGAGCACTTGCTGACCCTGCCGCTGGACTACTTTGGGGGCAAGCGAACGGGCGACCTGATGGCGCGCATCGGCTCCGAAACCGACCGCATCAACGTTTTCCTCTCGTTGCATGCGCTGGACTTCCTGACCGACGTGCTGATGATCGCGATGACGGCCGTCATCCTGGTGTCGATCAATCCGCTGCTGGCGGTGGTCACGCTGGTGCCGCTGCCCTTCATCGCGTGGATGATCCACGTCGTGCGCGATCGCCTGCGCACCGGCTTCGAGAAGATCGACCGCGTGTGGAGCGAGGTCACCAACGTGCTGGCCGACACCATCCCCGGCATCCGCGTGGTCAAGGCTTTTGCGCAGGAAAAGCGCGAGGCCGATCGTTTTCGCGAGGCCAACAAGTACAACCTCCAGGTCAACGACAAGCTCAACAAGACCTGGTCGCTGTTCACGCCGAGCGTGTCGCTGCTGACCGAGATCGGGCTGCTGGTGGTCTGGGGCTTCGGCATCTGGCAGGTGGCGCGCGGCAGCATCACGGTGGGTGTGCTGACGGCCTTCATCGCGTACATCGGGCGCTTCTACACGCGGCTGGATTCGATGAGCCGCATCGTCTCGGTCACGCAGAAGGCCGCCGCCGGGGCCAAGCGCATCTTCGACATCCTGGACCATGTGAGCAATGTGCCGGAGCCGGCCAACCCGGTGAAGGTCGACCGGATCAAGGGGCAGATCGAGATGAAGGGGCTGGGCTTCCGCTACGGCTCACGTGCGGTGATCCGCGACCTGGAGCTGGTGATCGAGCCGGGCGAGATGATCGGGCTGGTGGGACACAGCGGCTCGGGCAAGAGCACGCTGGTCAACCTGATCTGCCGCTTCTACGACGTGACCGATGGGGCGATCAAGGTCGATGGCACGGACATCCGGCGCTTTGCGGTGGCCGACTATCGGCGGCATGTGGGGCTGGTGCTGCAGGAGCCCTTCCTGTTCTTCGGAACCATCGCGCAGAACATCGCCTACGGCAAGCCGGATGCGACGCGCGAGGAGATCGTGGCGGCGGCACGAGCGGCGCATGCGCATGACTTCATCCTGCGGTTGGCGCATGGCTACGACTCGCTGGTGGGCGAGCGCGGGCAGGGCCTGTCGGGTGGCGAGCGGCAGCGCATCAGCATTGCGCGTGCGTTGTTGATCGACCCGCGCATCCTGATCCTCGACGAGGCGACATCGGCGGTGGATACCGAGACCGAGAAGGAAATCCAGAAGGCGCTGGACAACCTCGTGAAAGGCCGCACCACCATCGCCATCGCGCACCGTTTGTCGACGCTGCGCAAGGCCGATCGACTGGTGGTGATGGACCGCGGCGAAGTCGTCGAGGTCGGGCCGCATGATGCGTTGATGGAGAAGCAGGGCGCCTACTGGCGGCTGTACCAGGCGCAACTGCGGCAGGCCGATGACGAGGAAGAAGCGCAGGAGCAACGCAGCGAAGTTTCCGCCGTGCTGCACACGCACGCGGCGCACCCGGCGGGGCAGGCATGAGGCCGGTACGTTCGAGTTTCTCCCTCTCCCCCCGGGAGAGGGCAGGGGTGAGGGCACGCCGTCGTCATCAGATGCAGGAGAACTGACGTGCTGGACATTCAACTGAATCGGGATTCTTTCGGGCGCCTGGTACTGACCGACCTCGATGGCGAGCGCCACGTCGGCATCGTGCCGGTGCGTGCATTTCCGCTGACGGCGCCGGACCACGGCATTTCGCTGGTCGGCAGCGACGGCCGCGAGCAGGTGTGGATCGACAACATCGACGACCTGCCGGCCGCAACGCGCGCGCTGCTTCAGGAAGACCTCGCCGCACGCGACTTCGCGCCCACGCTGCTGAAGCTGCACCGCGTGTCCACCTTCGGCGTGCCGAGCACCTGGCACATCTCCACCGACCGCGGCGAGACCAGCTTCGTGCTGAAGGCCGAGGAAGACATCCGCCGGCTCGAAGGCGGCGCCTTGCTGATCGGCAGCGCGCAGGGCGTGCAGTTCCGCATCAACGATGTGAAGGCGCTGGACCGGGCTTCCAAGAAGTTGCTGGAGCGGTTCCTGTAAATTCGGGATCGGACTTCCGGACGCAGAGGACGCGAAGGTTTCGCGAAGGACGCTAAAGAACATCCGAAATTTCTTTGGACTTCGTTTGCGACCTTTGCGTCTCTTCGCGCCCTTCGCGTCCGGTCAAGTCCGCATTGCCTGCTTGGCCTTCACTTACTCCGCATCGATCCCCGCCGACTTCACGACCTTCTGCCACTTCGCCAGGTCGGACTTGATCAGTGCCGCGTACTCCTGCGGCGTCCCGCCCTGGATCTCGATGCCGGCGGCTTCCAGCTTGCTGCGCACGTCGGGCATCTTCAGGGCCGCGTTGATCTCGGCATTGAGCTTGTTGATGATCGGCTTGGGCGTACCGGCCGGCGCGAGGAAGCCGCCGTTGGTGTTGGCGTCATAGCCCTTGAGGCCTTGCTCCTCCGCGGTCGGCACATCCGGCAGCGATGAGGCGCGCTTGCGCGTCGTCACCGCGACGGCGCGCACGTTGCCGCCCTTCACCTGCGACTGGATGGCGCTGACCGTGTCGATGTAGAGCGCAGTGCGACCGGCGATCAGGTCCGGCTGCGCGGCGGAAGAGCCCTTGTAGGGCACCAGCAGCATCTGCGTGCCGCTCGCCAGGCGGAACATCTCGGCGGCCATTTCCTGCGCGCTGCCGCGGCCCGAGGTCGCGACCTTGGCCTGGTCCGGATGCGCCTTCATCCATGCGATGAACTCGGGCAGGGTCTTGGCGGGAATCTGCGGATAGATCGCGAACACGAGCGGCACCTCGTGCGTGTAGACGATGGGCTCGAAGCTCTTCTCCGGGTCCCAGCCCAGGTTCTTGAACAGGAACTTGTTGGTGTTGTGGCTGCCGCCGACGATGCCGATGGTGTAGCCGTCGGGCGGCGACTTGGCGAGGGCATCGGTGCCCAGGTTGTTGGAAGCGCCGGGCTTGTTCTCGACGACCACGGGTTGGCCCAGCGAGTGCGTGAGCTTTTCGCCGACGACGCGGGCGATGGTGTCGATGGCGCCGCCCGGCGGGGCGGGCACGATGATCTTGATGGGGCGGGTCGGATAGTCCTGGGCCGATGCCAGGGTGGACGCCACGGCCAGGGCGGCCGAGAGGGTCACGAGCTTGAACAGTGATTTGAATTGCATGGTGGAAGTCTCCTCTGGGGGTGGATGGTGGGAGGCGCTCAGCCGCGCCCGACGAAGGGCATGGCACTGGCCATCACGGTCATGTTCAGCACGTTGGCCGCGAGCGGCAGCGCGGCGATATGGCGCACCGCATCGGCGACGTGGGTCGCGTCCATCATGGGTTCGGGCGCGGTGCTGCCGTTGGCCTGCAAGACGCCGCGCGTCATGCGCTCGGACAACTCGGTGAGCGCATTGCCGATGTCGATCTGGCTGGCCACGATGTTGAAGGCCCGGCCGTCCAGTGCCAGTGCCTTGGTGATGCCGCTGACCGCGTGCTTGCTGGCGGTGTAGGGGGCGGTGAAGGGCCGCGGCGTGTGCGCCGAGATGGAGCCGTTGTTGATGATGCGACCGCCCTGCGGCGACTGGCGGCGCATGAGCCCGAAAGCCGCTCGCGCGCACAGGAACACGCCGGTCACGTTGGTGTTGATGACGTTGAACCACTTTTCCAGCGGCAGTTCGTCCATCGGCACGGCCGGAGCGTTCACGCCCGCGTTGTTGAAGAGCATGTCGAGCCGGCCGAAGCTGCGCTCGATGGTGTCGAACAGCGCTTGCACGCTGTCGGGGTCGGTCACGTCGGTGGGCACGGCCAGTGCCTGCTTGCCATCGCGCTCGGCCTCGGCGGCCAGTGACTGCAAGGGTTCCGCGCGCCGGCCTGCGAGCACGACGGTCCAGCCGTCCTTCAGCAGGCCGAGGGCGACGGCGCGGCCGATGCCGCTGCCTGCGCCGGTGACCAGCGCGATTCTTGTCGAGGGGGTTGCGTTCAAGAGCTTGTCTCCAGTGATGGTTGTTGTCGAGTGGCGGGGATGCCCACGGTCATCGAGAACGCGCCGATGCCCGACACGCCCCCGCTGACCACGTCCCCCGGTTGCAAGGAGCCGACGCCTACGGGCGTGCCGGTGAAGACCAGGTCGCCGGGCGCGAGCGCCACCGAGCGCGACAGCATCGCCACCAGTTCGTTCACGGGCCACAGCAGGTCGGCCACGTCGGCACGCTGCCGGTCGATGCCGTTGACCGAGAGCCAGATCGCACCGGTCCGCGGATGCCCGCAGTCGGCAGCGGGCACGATGGGCGAGCACGGCGCGGAACGGTCGAAGGCCTTCGCAGGTTCCCAGGGTCCGCCGACGCGCTTGGCTTGCTGTTGCAGGTCGCGCAGCGTGAGGTCCAGGCCGGCGGCGTATCCCCAGATGTGGTGCGCCTCGACGCGCGCCGGGTCGATGTCCCGCCCGCCGCGTCCGATGGCAACGACCAGTTCGATCTCATGGCAGAAGTCGCGGGTGCCGGGCGGATACGCCAGGGCGCCATGCGCCGGCACCACCGCATTGGCGGGCTTCATGAACCAGGCGGGCAGTTCGCGAGGCGCGGGTTCGTTCGCGTCCCATCGGTAGTTGCGGCCGATGCAAAAAACGCGGCCCACCGGGAAGCGCGACGCGCTGCCGGCCACGGCAAGGGCGGTGGGCGCCGGTACGGGGATGACGAAGTCGGTCATGCAGGCGCTCAGGTCGTCAGGCTCATCGACGGGCGTTCGCCGGCCAGGGCCTGCGCGAGGCTGTCCAGCACCATCTCGGCCATCGCGGTCCGGGTCTCCCAGGTGGCGCTGGCGCGGTGCGCCTGCAGCGTCACGCTGTCCGACTGGCGCAGGGCAGGGGGAACGCGGGGCTCGTCGACGAACACGTCCAGGCCCGCGCCCGCAATGCGGCCGGCGGCCAGCGCGTCGGTCAGGTCGGCCTCGTTGACGAGCCGGCCACGGGCCACGTTGACCAGGAAGCCGCGCGGGCCGAGCGCGTCGAGCACGGCTGCGTTGACGATGCCTTCGGCCTTGTCCGCCGCCGCGCACAGCACCAGCGCGTCGGACTCGCGCGCCAACTCGACCAGGTCAGCCACGAAGCGGTGCGGCACATCGTTCATCTGCTGCAGGTCGGTGTAGCTGATCGGGCAGCCGAAGGCTGCGGCGCGCACCGCGACGGCGCGGCCCACGCGCCCCATGCCGACGATGCCGACGCGCATGCCGCTGAAGCGCCGCGCCAGCGGAATCGCGCTGGGCTGCGGACGCAGTTCCCATTCGCCGTCGCGCACAAAGCGATCACCAGCGCACAGGTTGCGGCAGGCCGCGATCAGCAGGCCGATGGCCAGGTCGGCCACGTCCTCGGTCAGCGCGCCCAGGGTCGCGGTGACGGGCACGCCGCGGCCGCGGCAGTAGGCCAGGTCCACCGCGTCGGTGCCGACGCCGTTGACGGCCACGACCTTGATGCCGGGCAATTGTTCCAACATCCCCCGCGAAATGCCGGTGTGGCCGCCGGTGATCACGGCATCGATGGAGGCGCCGTGCTCACGCAGCCAGGCCTCCGGGTCGGCGATCTCGAAGTGCTTGTGAACGGTGTAGAGCGATGCGAGCTTGTCGTTGATCGCGGGGATCAGGATCGGGTTGAGTTGGAGGACGCTGGGTTTCATGTCTGTTTGTTGATAAGGGGCGGGGTGGGCGCATGGTATGAATGCATTGATGAAATCGTCAATATTGATGTATAAAATCAATATAAATTGACTCCCCACCCGCAAACCATGGCTTCCTGGATCTCGATGGACGAGGCTTGCCGCCTCCTCGGCGTGCGCCCGCAAACGGTCTATGCCTACGTGAGCCGCGGCAAGCTGGAGGTCGCGCCCGATCCGGCCGATTCGCGCCGCAGCCTGTACCGCGCCGAGGATGTCGCCGGCCTGGCCAAGCGCAAGCAGGCCGGCCGCAAGCACGAGACGCTGGCCGCCAACACGCTGTTCGGCGCTGAGCCCAGTGTGCCGACGGCCCTGTGCGCCTTCGTTCGCGGGCGGCCGTACTACCGGGGCCAGGATGCGGTGGGCCTGGCCCGGTCGGCGAGCATGGAGGAGGTCGCACGACTGCTGTGGGCGGCCGAGCAACCCGTCGACTTCTCATGCGCGACGCCGTTGCGCACGCGCACGCCCGGGCGAGAAGCCGCATTCACGGCGCTGGCCAGCCTGGCGGCCACCGGCCATTCCACGCGCGGACGCCTGACCCGGGTGCTGCACTCCGAGTGCCAGGACCTGGTTGGCCGGGTGGCTGGTGCGTTTGGCGCCCGGCAGGGCAGCGAGCCGCTGCATCTGCGTTTCGCCCAAGGCTGGAAGCAGTCGGCCGAGGTGGCGGAGTTGTTGCGAACGGCCATGGTCCTGCTGGTCGACCACGAGCTGACGAGTTCGGCCTTTGTCACGCGCATCGCGGCGTCCACCGGCGCCTCCTTGCCGGCCTGTCTGCTGGCCGGGTTGACCACGCTGTCAGGCCCCTTGCACGGCGATGCCTCGGGCCGCGTCCAGGCGCTGTTCAGCGAAGTGGAGCGCTTGGGCGAGGACCAGGTGCTGGCCCACTACCTGTCGACCGGCCTTCCCCTGGCCGGCTTCGGCCACCACCTCTACCCAGATGGCGATCCGCGCGCTGCGGCCTTGCTGGCGCTGTTCGAGCCGCCGGAGGCGATCGCCCGCTTTGTGTGGAAGGTGACCGAACAGACCGGCATGCAGCCCAACATCGACGTGGCCCTGGCCGCGCTGGTGGCGCATTACCGGCTGCCGGCGGATGCGGCCTTTGGCCTGTTCGCCACGGCGCGCAGTGTCGGGCTGCTGGCGCACGGGCTGGAGCAGTTGGGGGAGACGCAGGTGATCCGCCCACGGGGGCGCTATGTGGGCCCGTTGCCCGAGATGCCGCAGGGGCTCAGGACGTAGGCATTCGTGCGTCGCATTCAATCGCCGTGCGACGCGATCAAATCCGATAAACTGCATCAGTTTCACAAAAGTGCATCAATCATGCGAACCACGATCACTCTCGAGGATGACGCGTTTGGACTGGCGCAAAGCTATGCGCAGGCGCGAGCGCTCAAGTTGGGCCAGGCCATCTCCGAATTGATTCGACGGGGCAGCGGAGAGCGCCTCCCGATGCGCAAGGTGGCGGGTGCCTGGGTCTTCGATCTGCCGGCTGACACTCCCAAGGTGACCGAGCGCCAGGTCAAGAACTTGTTGGATGAAGCTCCTTGAGTTGGTTGCTGGACGCGAATGCGCTGATCGCCTTGGGTTGGCCGGCGCACGAACATCACGAGCGGATGATCCGCTGGTTCAAGTCGCATGCGCGGCAAGGCTGGTCGACCTGTGCGTTGACGCAGGCAGCATTCCTGCGTGTCATCTGCCAGCCAGCGTTTGCCGGTCGACTCGTGGAAGTCGCTGAAGTGGCCGAACTCCTTGCGCGCAACACCGCCCATCCTCGTCACCAGTTCCTGCCGTTGGATTTCGGGTTCGAAGAGGTCCTTGGCCATTGCACTGGCGGGGTGCGGGGGCATCGCCAGATCACGGACGCCTGGTTGCTGACGCTCGCGGCACGGAACGGCATGAAATTGCTGACCTTCGACACGGCGATTTCTCAATTGCTTGCCAGCTCTGCCGAGCGGGAGCGATATCTGAGCACTCCGGCGGCGGACTGAGCCCGGCTCGCCCGCCACGGAGGTCAAATCGAGCAACGAGAAGACAACGCCACATCGACGAGATTGCGTGCCCACGCAGGCTGCATGAGAGTCAACGCAATCCCAGCCCGCGCAGCACGTCGTAGCAAGCCCCCATCGTGTGATAGTCGGTCTTGCCGGCGGGGCTCTTGTGGTCCGACAGCGCGCGGTTGTCGTTGCCGCGCTTGAAGTACCAGGCGCCGTGCTCGTGGTCGATCATGTGGGCCCAGCTGTAGGCCCAGATGCGGTCGTACCAGTCCCAGTACGCCGGCTCGCCGGTGCGCACCGCCATCAAGGCCGCGGCGGCAAGGCTCTCGGCCTGCACCCAGAAGTACTTCTCGCCGTCGCACACCTGGCCGTCGGGCGCGCTTCCGTAGACCAGGCCGCCGTGCACTGCGTCCCAGCCGCGCTGCATGGCGATGTGGAAAAAATGGCGGGCAGTCGGCAGCAGCCATGCGGGGCGCTGGCCTTCGGGCAATCGTGCCTCCAGCTGCAGCAGTAGCTTGGTCCATTCGGTGAGATGGCCGATCTGGTAGCCCCAGGGGCGGAAGATGTTGGTGTTGTCGTGGCGGTTGTAGTCCCAGTCGACCGACCAGTCGCTGCGGTAGTGCTCCCAGACCAGGCCACCGGCCAGCGTGGCCTGGCGTTGGGCGATGTGTTCGGCCAGCGTCACGGCGCGGGCCAGGAAGGCTTCGTCGCCGGTCGCTTCGTGGGCCGCGAGCATCGCTTCACAGCCGTGCATGTTGGCGTTCTGGCCGCGGTAGTCGCTGAGCTGCCAATCGGGCGTGGCATCGTCGGCGTAGAGGCCGTGGGGCGGTTCCCAGAAGCGTTGCTCCATCAGCGCGAAGGTTGCATCCAGTCCTGCGCGTGCCTCGCTCGCGCCGGCCATCAAAGCATGCGCATGGGCCAGCAGCACGAAAGCGAGGCCGTAGCAATGCTGAGTGCCGTCCTTCACTGTGGCGCGCTGGCCGTCCCAATCGATCATCCAGGCATAGCCGCCCTGCGGCTGGGCGTGCGCCTGTTGCAGGAAGCGCAGGCCGTGCCGCACGGCTTCCAGGTCGTTCGGTCGTTCTGACGCACCGAATTGCCGCAGCGCCATCGCATGGTTGAACACGAAGCGCGTGCTGCTGACCAGATGCCGCGAGCGTGCGTCGAACACGTGGCCGTCGTCGCGAAAGTAGTGAAAGTACCCGCCGCTCGGGTCGATGTCGCGACCGTCGTAGAAGGCCAGCGTGTGGCGGATGTGGTCCAGCAGGAAGGCGGGCGATCTGAAGTCGGGCATGGTGGGACTCGGTGCTGTCTGGCGCCAGTGTCCTCGAATCTCCGCGCGTCGAGCGGTGGGATTCACGCGATGCTGCGAAACTTGCGCGCTCGGCCTGCAGCGCTTCATCGGGAGATTCTCAAGATGCACACCACCGCACTCGTCCTGTTCTCCGGCGGCCAGGATTCCACCACCTGCCTTGCGCAGGCGTTGTCGAAGTACGAGCGCGTCGAGACGCTGGGCTTCGACTACGGCCAGCGACATCACATCGAGATGGACACGCGCCGTGTGGTGCTCGCCAACCTGCGCGAGCGATTCCCGCAATGGGCGCCGCACATGGGCGAGGACCATGTGCTGACGCTGGCGGCCCTGCAGCAACTCGGCGGTTCCTCGCTCACCGACGAGGTGGCCTTTGCGATGCAGGCGGATGGCCTGCCCAATACCTTCGTGCCGGGGCGCAACCTGCTGTTCCTCACGCTGGCCGGCGCGCTGGCGTATCGACGCGGTTTGCAGGTGATCGTCACGGGCGTCTGCGAGACCGACTTCTCCGGCTACCCCGACTGCCGCGACGACACCATGAAGGCGATGCAGATCGCGCTGTCGCTCGGACTGGAACGCAGGCTGCTGATCGAGACGCCGCTGATGTGGATCGACAAGGCCGACACCTGGGCGCTGGCCCATTCACTCGGTGGACAGGCCCTGGTCGACCTGATCATCGAGGACACGCACACCTGCTACCTCGGCGATCGCGTGCACCGCAACGCCTGGGGCTATGGCTGCGGCACCTGCCCGGCTTGCGAACTGCGCCAGCGCGGGTGGGCGCGCTATTCGGCGCGCGATGCGAACGCGTCGTCAAGTCCGTAGTCGCGCTCGACCTTGCAGATGCGCGTCTTGTAGTCGCTGTACCAGGTGCTGCGGCCGGTCTCTTGCGCGATGCGGTGCTCGGCATTGGCCTTCCACGCGCGGATCGATTCGAGGTCGCGCCAGTAGCTCACCGTGATGCCAAGCTCCTCGCGCGCAGACTCGATGCCGAGGTAGCCCGGCTGCTGCGCCGCGAGTTCGTCCATGCGATCGGCCATCGCGCCGTAGCCGTTGTCGCCGTCTGTGCGCAACGACGTGAAGATGACCGCGTAGTAGGGCGGCTTGGGTGTGTTCGCGATGGTCATGCCGGTGCCCTCTGCGTGACCAGACGATAGCGCGACGCGTCGCCCTCGGCTTGCGGCGCAAGCGTCCAA
Organism: Variovorax robiniae; assembly: GCF_037889955.1. Classification (NCBI taxonomy): domain Bacteria; kingdom Pseudomonadati; phylum Pseudomonadota; class Betaproteobacteria; order Burkholderiales; family Comamonadaceae; genus Variovorax; species Variovorax robiniae. The sequence goes on along the minus strand of NZ_JBBKZS010000002.1, from coordinate 775,798 downwards.
CGCTGCCGATGATGGTCGCCGACGGCCGCGCGGTGGGCAATCGACACCATCGCGCCGCCGGCTTGCTGCACCGTCGCGGCAAGCCGCTGATACAGCGTGCGCTCGGCCTCGGCATCGAGCGCGCTGGTGGCCTCGTCAGCGAACAGCCAGGCCGGCTTCTTCAGCAGCACGCGCGCAATCGCAAGGCGTTGCTGCTCGCCGCCGGACAGCTTCTGGCTCCACGCATCGCTGTCGTCCAGCCGACTCGCCAGTTGCGGCAGCAGCGCATCGTCGAGCGCCTTGCGCAAGGCTTCGTCGCTGTAGTCGGCGGCGGGGTTCGGATAGGCCAGCGCGTCGCGCAAGGTGCCATCTGGAACATAGGGCCGTTGCGGAATGAACATCGCGTTGTCCGGCACGTTCACATGCCCGCGCGCGAACGGCCAGATGCCGGCGAAGGCGCGGAACAAGGTGGACTTGCCGCTGCCCGACGGGCCTTGCAGCAGCACGCTGTCGCCCGGTTGCACGCTGAGCGCGGCATTGGCCAACAGTTGCGTACCGTTGGGCAGTGCCACGCTGAGGTCGTCGGTGTGCAGCGACGATGCGCCCTGTTCGCGGGCCAGCGCCTCGTTGCGTGTCGAATGGGCGCGCATGGCGTCGTCGAAGGTGGTGAGACGGTCGGCGGTGGCGCGCCAGACGGCCACGCGGTCGTAGTTGTCGACGAACCACGAGAGCGCGTCCTGCACCGTGTTGAAGGTGCGCGAGACCTGCATCAGTTCGCCGAACTGGATTGCGCCGCTGAAGAAGCGCGGCGCGGCCAGGAAGAAGGGGAACACCACGGACAACTGCGCGAAGGACGCGGTGAAGGCCACCAGGTTCTTCTGTTGCTTGATCAGCGACAGGTAGTTGCGCAGCACGCTGCTGAAGCGCATGTCGAGCTGGCCGTGCTCGACCTTTTCGCCGCGGTCGAGCGCGATCGCCTCGCTGTTCTCGCGCACGCGGATCAGGTGGTGCCGAAAGTCGGCTTCGTAACGCTGCTGGTTGAAGTTGAGCCGGATCAGCGGGCGCCCGATGTAGTGCGTGAGGGTCGTGCCGATCACGCAATAGATCACCGCCACCCAGACCATGTAGCCCGGTATGGTGAAGTCATGGCCACCGAGCGCGAACGAGAACGCCCCCGACAGGCCCCACAGGATGCCGATGAAGGTGACCAGCGTCACGACCGAGTTCAGGATGCCCATCGACAGCGTCACCGTGTAGTCGGTGAAGAGCTGCATGTCTTCCTGCAGGCGCTGGTCGGGGTTGTCAGCAGTGGCGAGGCCGTTGCCGGCGGACGCCGTGTATCGCGCGAGTTCCAGCCGGTAGAAGGTGCGGTTCTTGAGCCAGCGCGTCATGTAGCTGCGCGTCATCCAGGCACGCCAGCGCATCTGCAACAGTTGCGTGAGGTAGTACTTGAAGACTGCCACCAGGATGCCGCCCATCGCCAGATAGGTGAAGCGCAACAGTTGCTGCCAGAACACTGTCTGGTCCTTGGCCTGCAGCGCGTCGTAGAAGACGCGGCTCCAGTCGTTGATGAGCACCGTGACGTAGACCGTGCCGAGGTTCAGCGCGACCACCGCAATGAGCAGGGCGCGCGCCTTCCATTTCTCCTCGGACTGGAAGTACGGTGCCGCGAGCCGGCCGATGCGGCGCAGGGCACCGATCATCGAGGTGCGAGGGGTGGGGGGAGGAGCAGTATTAGTGGCTGTGGGAGACATGGACCGCCATCGTTGTGTGCACGCGGGCGCGTGCGATGGCGGTCATCCTAACGGGGGCTGCAGGGCCTGTCTTAGGCGGCCCTGAAGGCTCGCCCTCAATCGGCCTTGGGTTTCGGCAACACCGGCGTCGAGCCCGGTGCGAGCAAACCAGTGCGCGTGTACGTCATGAGCTTGTCGCGCGTGTCGACGATGTCCAGGTTGCGCATCGTCAGCTGGCCGATCCGGTCCTGCGGCGAGAACGCGCCCGCCACCTTCTCCATGCTCAGGCGTTCCGGCTTGTAGGTGAGGTTCGGCGAATCGGTGTTCAGCAGCGAGTAGTCGTTGCCGCGGCGCAGTTCCAGCGTCACCTCGCCGGTGACGGCGCTCGCCACCCAGCGCTGGGCCGTCTCGCGCAGCATGATGGCTTGCGGGTCGAACCAGCGGCCCTGGTACAGCAGGCGACCCAGCTTCAGGCCGTTCATGCGGTACTGCTCGATGGTGTCCTCGTTGTGGATGCCGGTCACGAGGCGCTCGTAGGCGATGTGAAGCAGCGCCAGGCCAGGGGCCTCATAGATGCCGCGGCTCTTGGCCTCGATGATGCGGTTCTCGATCTGGTCGCTCATGCCCAGGCCGTGGCGGCCGCCGATGCGGTTGGCTTCCATCATCAGGTCGACCGGATTGGCGAAAGTCTTGCCGTTCAGCGCGACCGGCATGCCTTCCTCGAAGCGCACCGTCACTTCTTCGGCCTTGACGACCACGTCGTCCTTCCAGAAGGCCACGCCCATGATCGGATTGACGATCTTGATGCCGCTGTTGAGGTGCTCCAGGTCCTTGGCTTCGTGCGTGGCGCCGAGCATGTTGGAGTCGGTGGAGTAGGCCTTCTCTGCCGACATCTTGTAGCCGAAGCCGTGCTGCGTCATGAACGCCGACATCTCGGCGCGGCCGCCCAGTTCGTCGATGAACAACTGGTCCAGCCAGGGCTTGTAGATGCGCAGCGACGGGTTGGTCAGCAGGCCGTAGCGGTAGAAGCGCTCGATGTCATTACCCTTGTAGGTGCTGCCGTCGCCCCAGATGTTGACGTCGTCTTCCTTCATCGCCGCCACCAGCATGGTGCCGGTCACGGCGCGGCCGATGGGGGTGGTGTTGAAGTAGGTGATGCCGGCCGTGGAGATATGGAAGGCGCCGGCCTGCAGCGCGGCGATGCCTTCGGCGACGAGCTGGCTGCGGCAGTCGATCAGGCGCGCTTGCTTTGCGCCGTATTCCATCGCCTTGCGCGGGATTTCGTCATAGTCCGGCTCGTCGGGCTGGCCGAGGTTGGCGGTGTAGGCATAGGGCACGGCGCCCTTTTGCTTCATCCAGAGCAGCGCCGCGCTGGTGTCGAGGCCGCCGGAGAACGCGATGCCGACCTTCTGGCCGACGGGAATGGATTGGAGGATGGTGGACATGGGCAAATGGTGGGCTCTGGCGAGCCGTTGTGGGCCGTGCGACCACGGCGCAGTGGGAAAAATCGGGAACCGCGTATTTTCTGCGCTTTTTGGGGCGCCGCCGAAAACGCGCCTTCCGGGTCAGCCCACGTTGCTGATCCCGCTTGCCACATGCCCCGACGGCACATGCTGCGCAGCCGAGTTCACGTGCCCGGTCTGGTCGTCGAAGAAGAAGTCCGGCTCGAACTCGCGCAGGAACTCGCCCTTGGGCAGCCCGCCGAGGAACATCGCCTCGTCCACCTTGATGTTCCAGTTCATCAGGGTGCGGATCGCGCGCTCGTGCGCCGGCGCGCTGCGCGCGGTGACCAGGGCGGTGCGGATGCGCATGTTCGCATTGCCGGCCTTCTGCAGCCGGTGCAGCGCGGCCAGCAGCGGCTTGAACGGGCCGCCGGGCAGCGGCAGGGTGGCCTTGCTCAACTCATGCGCCTGGAACGCGTCCAGCCCCTGGCTCTGGAACACGCGCTCGGCCTCGTCGCTGAACAGCACCGCGTCACCGTCGAAGGCGATGCGGACTTCATTCGGCCAGGCGTCGCTGGCCTTGACCGATTCGACCAGCACCCGCGCCGCCGGGAAGCCCGCGTTCAAGGCTTCGCGCACATCCTCCGCATTCACCGACAGGAACAGATGCGCCCCCAGCGGCCGCAGATAACCATACGGCGGCCGCCCCTGCGTGAACACGCCGCGCTGCAGCTTGATGCCGGCCGCGCCGCCCGAGCGGAACACGCGCATGCCCGACACCGGATCGTTGCGCGAGAGGATCACGACCTCGACCCGCTCATTGCCGTCATCGTTGAAGCGCAACAGCTTCTGCACCAGCTGGTATGCGATGCCCGGTTGCGCCGGCACGTCGAGCCGCTCGAATTGCAGCCGCATGTAGCCCTCGGAATCGCCCGACTCGAACAGGCGGTTCTCTTCCTCGAGGTTGAAAAGCGCGCGCGATGAAATCGCTACGACCAGCTTGTCGCCAAGGCTTGCGGGCATGTCAGATCACTTCACGAACTGGTTGAGCTGGATGATCGGCAGCAGCACCGCCAGCACGATCAGCATCACGACCGCGCCCATCGCCACGATCAAGAGCGGCTCCAGGATCGTCGCCAGGTGCATCGCGCGGCGCTGCACGTCTGCGCCGAGCTGATTGGCGGCTCGCTGCAGCATCTGCGGCAGCTGGCCGGTCTGTTCGCCGAGCCGCGCAAACATCGGCACGATGCCGGGAAAGCGCTTCTTCTGCGCCAGCGCCGAGGCCAGCGGCGCGCCTTCGCGCACCAGCACTAAGGCATCGAGCGCGTCGGCCCGCATCGCGTGATTGCCCAGCGTTTCCGCCGCCGCCTGCAAGGCACGCAGGATCGGCACGCCGGCCATCGCGAGCATCGCCAGCGTGCTGGAGAAACGTGCCGCGTTGTAGCCGCGCGAGAGCTTGCCGACCAGCGGTAGCTTGAGCCACGCGGCATCGAACCGGAGCCGCAGCTCGGGTCGGGCCAGCGCCACGCGCACGCCGATGCCGATCAGCACCAGCGCGATCAGCATCACCCAGCCGTATTCGCGCACGAAGCCGCTGATGGCGAGCATCGCGGAGGTCAGCATCGGCAGCGCGCGCTTGGTGCCGGTGAACACGTTGGCCACCTGCGGCACCACGTAGGTCACGAGGAAGATCACGATCACGATCGCCACCAGCGTCACGATGGCCGGATACAGCGCGGCGCCCACCAGCTTCTGCTGCAGGGCCTGGCGTTGCTCCAGGTCGTCGGCCAGGCGTTCCAGCACCAGCCCGAGGTTTCCGGTCTGCTCGCCAGCCGTGATCACCGACGAATAGATGAGCGAGAACTCGCGCGGATGACGGGTCAGCGCGCGCCCGAAAGAGGAGCCCGCATTCACCTCGGCCCGCAGCGATGCATTGAGATTGCGCTCGGGCTCGGTCTCCGATTCCTCCATCAAGGCCGTGAGCGCGCGTTCCAGCGTGAGGCCGGAAGACACCAGCCCGGCCAGTTGCCGCGTCCACACGGCCAGGCCGCTGGCGCTGAACACCCGCGCACCGCCGAACCAGCGTGACAAGCCGCCCGGGCTGGCCGAGCCGGCGGCGCCCTGGCTGGCGACGGAAGTCACCTCGATCGGGATCAGCTTCTGGGCGCGAAGCAGCCCACGCGCCGCGCGCGCGGTGTCGGCCTCCAGGACGCCCTTGCGGGACTGTCCCTGAGGGTCTATGGCTTCGAAAGAATAGGCGGGCATGGTCGTTGTCGGCAAAATGCGCGAAGCCGCATTGTCGATGCTTGGCACACCCCGGCGCTTTCGCAATGCACCCTGCAACCGCGATCCAAGGAGTATTTGTCATGTTGCTTCGATCCCTCGCCGGCGCCGCCCTGCTCGGCACGCTCTCGCTGGCGGCGCATGCCCAGGAGACATTCGACGGATTCCTTTGCTGCAATTTGCGCACGGACGGCAGCTGGATGAGCGACGCCAACTACGCGGAAAGCGGCAAGCGCGTCGTCCCCGCCGGCACGCCGGTCCGCGTGACGGGCTACGGCCGCCAGCGCGTGCTGGTGGAAATCAACGGCGGCAAGCAGGCCATCGGCAACGACTACAGCCGCGACCTCGACCTCCCCACCTTTGCCCGACGCTGGGTGGTCAAGGACGACCCCAACGTCAAGATCGCCAGCTACCCGCCCAAGATCCGCGAAGCCATCAAGTCCGCCCGCATCACCAAGGGCATGACCCGCGAACAGGTCGCCATGGCCGTCGGCTGGCCGATCACGAGCGAGAACCCGAACCTCGACGTCGCGCTGTGGCGCATGTGGATCAGCAGCTTCGGCGGGTACAGCGTGATGTTCGACAAGGCCGGCAAGGTGACCGGCGTGGATACCGACCCGCAGACCAAGGTGCTGGTGTACGTGGATTGATCAGTCCCGCGTCACCCGCAACAACTCCGCGCGTGACGTCACCCCCGCCTGCACCAGCCGCTCGCCATCCTCGCGCATCGAGCGCAGACCGGCCTTTTCGGCGGCCACGAACAGCTGACTTTCCGCCGCGCGGTTGTGGATCAGCGATTGCACGGTCTCATCGGCCACCAGCAATTCGAAGATGCCGGTGCGACCCTGGTAGCCGGTCTGGCCGCAGGACTCGCAGCCGGTGCCGCTGCACACCGGGCACACCTTGCGCACCAGCCGCTGGGCCAGCACCCCGAGCAATGACGAACTCAGCAGGAAGGGCTCCACGCCCATATCGGTGAGCCGCGTCACGGCGCTCACCGAATCGTTGGTGTGCAGCGTCGCCAGCACCAAATGCCCGGTGAGCGAGGCCTGGATGGCGATCTGGGCGGTCTCGAAGTCGCGGATCTCGCCGATCATGATCACGTCCGGGTCCTGCCGCAGGATCGCGCGCAGAGCCTTCGCGAAAGTCAGGTCGATCTTGGAATTGACCTGCGTCTGGCCCACGCCGGCCAGCTCGTATTCAATCGGGTCTTCCACCGTCATGATGTTGCTGCGCGCCGCGTCGAGCCGGGCCAGTGCCGCGTAGAGCGTGGTCGTCTTGCCCGAGCCCGTGGGCCCGGTCACGAGGATGATTCCGTGCGGCTGGCCGATCAGGCTCTCGAAGCGTGCCAGCGTGTCGCCCTGCATGCCCACGGCTTCCAGCGTGAGCTTGCTCTCGCTTTTGTCCAGCAGCCGCAGCACCGCGCGTTCGCCGTGCGCAGAAGGCAGCGTCGACACCCGCACGTCGACCGCGCGCGTGCCGATGCGCAAGCTGATGCGCCCGTCCTGCGGCAGCCGCTTCTCGGCGATGTCCAGGTCGGCCATGATCTTCAGCCGCGAGATCAGCGCGGCATGCAGCGCGCGATTGGGTTGCACCACCTCGCGCAGCGTGCCGTCGATCCGAAAGCGCACCGAAGACGTCCGCTCGTAGGGCTCGATGTGGATGTCGCTGGCGCCGTCGCGCGCGGCCTGCGTCAGCAGCGCGTTCAGCATGCGGATGATCGGCGCGTCGCCGGCGTTCTCCAGCAGGTCCTCCACGGCCGGAAGCTCCTGCATCATGCGCGCCAGGTCGGCATCGCCCTGCACCTCGGTGACCACCGCCGCGGCGCTCGATTCGCCCTTCGCATAGGCCGCGCTGATGCGCTGCGCCAGCTCATTCGGCGCGAGCGGCTCGAAGGCCGTCACGGCGTACTTGCGCACCACCTCGCCGAGCGCACTGCGCGGTGGGTTCTGCGGCATCCACAGCGTCGCGCTGCCGTCGTCGGCCTGCTCCAGCAACAGTTGCTGGCTGCGCGCGAATGCGTAGGGGAGGGGGTAGCGCATGCTCGGGCTCGTTCCGTTGGGCGCCTAGGGGAGTTCGCGCGACGAAGCCGGGTCGGCCGTGGGGGGCAGCGCGCCCCGCAGCGGGCCGCTGTCCAGGCGGCGGCCGTTGTACGGCGCCATGGGCGGTGGCACCAGCCGTGTGCCATCGATGCGTTGCTGCGCGGGCACGTCTGGCGTCGGCGACGTCGAATTCAGCGGCGGGATGATGGCCGACTGGTCGACCGAGTCCAGCGGGAAGTTGCGTTCGGGCTGGTTGCCCTGCTGCAGCGACCGGATGTTGTTGTACCGGTCGGCCGAGAACGCGTCGGTGCTCGCGGCGTCGCGCATCACCGTAGGCCGCAGGAAGACCATCAGGTTGGTTTTGTTGCGGCTGCGCTTCTCGCTCTTGAACAGGCTGCCGAGCACTGGGATGTCGCCGGCCAGCGGCACCTTGTCGGTGTTGTTGGAATAGTCGTCCTGCAGCATGCCGCCGAGCATCACGACGCTGCCGTCTTCCACCAGCACGTTGGACTCGATGCTGCGCTTGTTGGTGGTGGGGCCATTCGGGTCGGCCAGGGTGCCGGGGGCGACGCTCGACACCTCCTGGAAGATCGTCATCTTGACGGTGCCGTTCTCGTTGATCGTCGGTCGCACGCGCATGGTCAGGCCCACGTCCTTGCGCTCGACGGTGGTGAAGGGGTTGACGGTGGAGGCGACACCGTTGGTGCTGGCGTAGGAGCCCGTCGGGAAGGGCACGTTCTGGCCGACCACGATCTTGGCTTCCTCGTTGTCCAGCGTCAGCAGGTTGGGTGTGGACAGCACGTTGCCGGAGCCGTCGCTGGCCAGGAAGCTGGCGATGAAGCCCAGGATGTACTGGCCCGCCGTCATGTGCGCGACGCCAAAATTCAGGCCGGCGCTCAGCTGGCTCACGGCATTGGCGGGGGTGGTGCCGGCGAGCGCAGCGGACAGTGCCAGGATGTTGGCGCCCGCCACGCTGGAATTGGTGCCGATCACGCCCACGTTGGTGTCGCCCTTGCGTCCCAGCGCGCTTTGCCACTGCACGCCGAACTGCGCCGCCTTGGTCGCGTTGACCTCGACGATCAGGGCTTCGATCATGACCTGCGCACGCCGCCCGTCGAGCCGGTCGACCACTGCGCGGATCTGCCGGTACTGCGGTTCGCTGGCCGTGATGATCAGCGAATTGGTGGCCGGATCGGCCTGGATCTGCCCGCCCGTGGAGGGCTGGTTGGCGTTGTTGAGCGGCGAGGTGGCTGGCGTCGCGCCCTGCTGCAGGCCGGTCTGGTTCGCAGCTACGTTGGCCGCGGCGGCGCCCGCGCCGGTGAGCCCGCCGCTGCCGCCGCGTGCGTCACTCGCGATGGCGGCGCGCAAGGTGGTCGCGAGCTTCACGGCATCGGCGTTCTTCAGGTAGATCACGTAGATGTTGCCGGCCGCCCCGTTGGTGGTGTCGATCGGCGCGCGGTCGAGCCGGTCGACCAGCGTGCGCACCAGTTGCGCACGTGCCGGGTTGGCCGCACGCAGGATCAGCGAGTTGCTGCGCGGCTCCGCGATCAGCGTCGTACGGAATGCGGTGTCCGCCGACCCGGGCGCCGCGCCGGCGCCACCGCCGGCCACGTTCGCCGCGCCGCCGCCGTCGACGAGGCGCTGCACCAGCGGCACCAGGTCGGTCGCCACCGAATGCTTCAGCGGGATCACCTCGATGTCGGACGCATTCGGCACGTCCAGCGCCGCGATGATGCGGGCGATTCGCCGCATGTTGTCCGCATAGTCGGTGATCACCAGCGAGTTGTTGCCGGCGTTCACGTTGATCGTGTTGTTCGGCGGGATCAGCGGGCGCAGCACCGGCAGCAGATTGTTCGGCGATTCGTAGTTGAGGCGGAACACCTGCGTCACGATCGAGCTGCCGCCGGCACGGGCCGTGGCGCTGGTCGAGGTGGTCACGTTGCTGGCCAGCAGCTTGGCATCCGCTTCCGGCACCACCTTGTAGAGGCCCTCGGTCTCGACCACCGCAAAGCCCTGCAGCCGCAGCGCCGCGGCGAACTGGTTGAAGGCGGTGGCGGGCGCGATGGCGCGATCGGTCTGCAGCGTGATGGTGCCCTTCACGCGCGGGTCGACCACCACGTCGCGCCCGGTCACCACAGCCATCGTGCGGGCCACCGATTCGATCTCTGCATTGGTGAAGTTCAGCGTGATCGGCTCGCCGCGGCGAGGCGCGTCGGGATTCAGCGGCTGCGGCTGCGCGAACGCGAGGGGCATGCAGGTGGCGAACAGCAGATGCGCGGCGAGTGCGACGATGCCGATGCGAGCGCCGTGTCGGAACGGGTGCTTCATGGTTGGATCAACCCAGTGTGATGAGCGAGCGGGCGCCATCGCGCCGCCCGATGATGTTCAGGAGATTGGAAAGCGCGTCTTCGCGTCCGGGCGCGGCACGGGCTTCACCGTCGAATCGCAGCGCGCGGCCGTTCCACTGGCCGTTGCCGCTCAGTTCCAGGCTGCCTTCCTGCGTGGCCAGCAGCAGCGTGGGTTGCGCGCCGCCTTCCATCGTCAGGCGGTAGCTGCCCAGCGGCTTGAGCGTGGAGAGTGCTGTCGAGATGTCCATCGCGTTGAGCGCGGCACGCCCGTTCAAGGCGAGTTGGGGGCCGCTCCAGCGCATCGAGAAGGCTTGCGTGGTGATGTCGAGCATGCCCTCGGGCTTGAGCGAGTTCCACGGCGCGCCGAGGCCGGTCAGCATCGCGGCCGGCCAGCGCGACTGGCCGTCGCGCCAGTTGAGTTCCAGGCCGTCGGCATGCGGCAGGGCGTCGAATTCGAGCGGCTTGGTCGCGCAGCAGGGCACCGTGAGCGCGGCCTGCACGCCATTCCACGCGGGGCGCAGCCGCCAGTCGACCGTGCCCGGCAGCGACACCGGCTGGGCGCCGCCCGGTCCGCTCGCGAACACCACGCCGGCGGTGCCGTTCCAGACCGTGCCCTGGGCGTTCACGAGGAGCAGGCGGCCGTTGGTGGCTTCGCGCAGCGCCTGCGCCAGCCAGCGCGCGGGTGCATAGGCCGCCAGCGCGACCAGTGCGCCCAGCAAGGCGCCCAACACGGCCCAGCGCCAGCCGGAGGCGGGGCGCTTGGAGAGGGCGTGGGCGCGGGCGATCATCGGCGGGTCAGCGCGGGGCGGCGGGCAGGGTCATGACCAGCGTGCCGTCCCAGCGCGGGCGGGTGTCGTCGGAGGTGTCGGCTGCGGCGGCGCTGTTGCCTGCACCGGCGCGGGCGCCAGGCTGCAGCGGGCCGCCTGGCGTCCTCGACAGGCCGGGCAGCGCCGGGCTTGGGGAAGCGGCGGAACCGCCGCCCGTGGCCGTGGCGCGCGTCAGGTGCGCCTCGCGCGGCACCGCGCGCGCATTGTTCCGGGCCTGCGCCAGCCATTGCGCCAAGGCCTCGGCCGGTGCGGCGCGCATCATCACGTTGGCAGCGTCACCGGCATTGACGACCTGGGCGCTGCTGCCCAGGGACTGGCGCACGGAGGTCTCCAGCGCCCGCAGGGATTCGTCGCGGTTGGCGCGCGGCTGCGACTGCAGCGCCTTGGCCTGCGCCTGGAGCGTGCTCATCCGCTGCAATTGGGCGTCGAGCCGCTTGTGCTCCTCGCGCGCGGCCGACAACGTATTCAATGCGGGCGCCAGCGCCACCCACCACACGAGGGCCAGCAGCACCAGCGCCACGGCCACCGTCACCAGCCGACGCTCGCGCGTGTCCATTTCGGCCCAGCGCGCCTGCATGACTTCGCGGAACTTCATCGCTTCGCCTCCGCCTGCACCAGCAGCAAGTCGCCTTCGCCGCGCGCCGTGTAGCCGCGCGCGGCCATCGTGTTGGTCAATGAGCCGATTTCCGTGGCCGAGAGATTGAGCCCGCGCAGCCGCAACTGGCCGGCGCTGTAGTCGAGCGCGGTCGGCACCCGGCCGGGTGGCAGGCTTGCGCCGAGGGCAGCCAGCATCGGTTCCAGGTCGAGCGTGGCCACGCCGCCGGTGGACTGCTGCAGCGCGGCCACTTCACTCGCCATCTGCAGCGGCGCATCGAGCACCACCTTCACGGACGGAAAGGTCTGCACCAGGATCGCATTGATGCCGGCGCGCTTGGCCTCCAGCGCATTGCGCTCCTTCCAGGCCCAGGCATTGAGGCCGACCAGTTGCGCCAGCACCAGCACCGCCGCGCCCCAGCGGGCGGCACGCCATTGCGGCGCATGGCGCAGCGCATTCAGCAGCGCGCCGAACTTCTTGCCGGCCCGTGCGCGGCCGCTGCTGGCCAGGTCGAACTGGCCCAGGTCCCAGGAACTGCGCGCCGCCTGCAGCCAGCGCTCGGGCGTCTGGACGATCGGCAGGCGCTGGCCCAGCAGGGCCTCCGCCTGGGCCGCGACGGCGGGCTCCGCGCTGGCCACCGCGGTGTCGAGCGGGGCGCTGTCGACCAGCGCCAGGCTGGCCGGGCTGAGCGGAAGCGTGGCCACGCCGTTGGCGTCGCAGACCGTGAGTTGCGCGGACTCGGGCTCGCCGGTGGCGAACAGCATGGCCGGGGCTTCCGCGGGCTGCGGTGCGAACTCCGGGACGATGCGCGTCACGCGCCGCCCGGCGGATTCGAGTGCCTGGACCGCCGCGCGCAACTCGATGCGCTGGCTGGCTGCCACCCATACGGTTGCACCGGGCTTGGCACCGGGTTCCAGCGCGAAGTGCAGCGACTCGGGCTCGTCCAGCAGGCGCTCTTCGAGCAGGCCATCGAGCACCGAGCGCAGCCGCGCCGCGCCGCCGAGGTTGCCCGGCGGCAAGGCCACCGCGTGCCAGGACAAGGCGGTGCCCGGCACCAGCAGGGTGACGTCGTTGCCCGCCGGCAACAGCGCCAACGGTGCGCTGCCATGCGAGAGCAGCGTGCGCCCGTCATCGGCCGCCAGCACCCAGCCGTGCTCAGCGCCGCCATGGGCGCGCGACAACGGTGGACAAACGATCAGTTCAGGCATGGGCGATCCGGGAAAGGGGGGTCATTGTAGAAGGGCGTCCGGCCTCGCTATTTTTTTGATAGCGCGGGTTGCAGGCAGGACGGGCACTTCACAAAAGTACTAAAAATAGACGCCATCGCATCCCCGATCAACGCGGGGCCGCGGTCAACGTTGCGCCTGCGCCACGCTCGCGCCACAGGACGGTGACGTTGATGCCGTTGCGGTTGAGCAGCGAATGCTCCTCGACGAAGGTGTTGTCGAGTCGCAACTTGCCCTCGACCTCAAAGTAGCTGGTGCCGACGCTGTGGCGTTGGTCGGTGAACGCATCGGCCTGGTCGCGCAGCACGCTGTCGGCTTCCTTGACGGCGGTGAAGGACTTGAGCGTGCGCCGCGCCACCACCTGCTTGGCGGTGGCCATGTCCATCTCGGGCACGCTGGCATAGATCGCCTCCGCGCTGGCAGTGTTGATGTTCAGCCTGGTATTCGCTGCAGGCAGCACCGTGACGTAAGGCTCCAGCGCGGCCACCGTCTGCGGCGACAGGCCGAGCCAGACCAGTTGCGAGGTGCGAACCGGCATCAGCGGCACGCTGGGCGCCTGGCCGTCGTCACCTGCTGACGTGCTCGTGGTCACCGTGGTGGTCGTGGTTGTCGTCGTGGTCGCCGGTGTCGTGCTCGTGTCGGTTGCCGCGCCGGCCGTGGTGGGCGCGGGCGTCGTGGTGGTGACCGTCGTGATCCCGGCCGTCGCGCGCTGCACGCCGCTGGCAAGCAGGTCCACCTCGCCGACCGGCAGGCCGAGCAGGGCGAACAGCTTCTTGAAGGAAGCCAGCGCCGCCGGGTCCGGCTTGTTGTTGGCGCCCACCAGGTTTCGCACGTTGAGCTTCGATTGCGCATCGACGATGCGGCCCGACAGCAGCGCATCGGGCAGGCCTTCGAGATCCGCGCTCGAGACGTTCTTCTGGGCCGACAGGAAGCTCGACAAGCGCGCCTCCTCCAGCGGAAAGGCCCAGACTTCGGTCAGGGTGTCCGGCCCGCCGGTGCGGCCGTCCTCCCGCAGGATCAGGCGCGACCAGTCGAGCCCGCCGATCAGTATCCAGGCCGACTGCATGCGCGCGCGCTCGGCCTCCTCCACCTCGACCGCGCGCCACTGCTGCCACAGGGCCGCCGCGGCGAGGGTGGCCACCAGCGTCACGGTCAGCATCGCGGCCAGCAGCGCCGCGCCGGCCTGGCGGGCCTTCGGCCGCGCGGATCGCTTGTTGAAGCGGGGGAAGGGATTGCGCGGCGTCATGTCTTCGGAATGCTCGAGGAGGGCCGCACCCAGTCGCGCGACAGCAGGCCGGTCAATGCCGGGCCCGGCGGCAGGTTCAGCACCAGTCGCACGCCGTCGGGCAAGGCGCCGGCGTTGGGGTTGGCACCGGAAAGTGCATCGGTGCCCACGGCAGGGCTCCAGGTGTCGTTGCGGAAGTAATAGAGCTGCCAACTGTCGACCGGCATCAGGCGCACGTCGACGCCACCCGCGGAGGAGCCGGAGGCGTCGCCCTGCGCCCAGCTGGCGGCGCCGCGCCAGGCTGCCTGCCATTCGTCGCGCCGCGTCAGCGGGGCCGATTGCCAGCGGCTCCAGTAGCTGCCTTCGGCCTGGGTGCGCAGCGTCCAGGCGACCACGTAGACCACCGGCCGCAGGTCGTCGGTGCCGCGCCGCGTGACCCGCAGCAACCGACCGTCCCAGTCGATGGTGCTGGTGCCGGCCAACTGGGTCATGGCGTCGAGGTCGGCGGTCCATTGCGACAGCGTGGTCTGCAACGTCAGCACCGCATCGCCGCGGGCGCGGTTGTGCTCCTGCGCGCGCGCCATGCCATCGATGCCGCGCCAACTCATCAGGGCCAGCATCGCCATGACGGCGATGGCCACCATGAGCTCGATCAGCGTGAAGCCGCGCTGGCCTTTCTTGGGGAGCGGCGAGGACACGACGTGCCGGACGTGGGGGCGCATGGTCAGAAGCGGCCCACGACGGTCGACACGCGCAGGATCGGTGCATCCTGCGCGTCACGCACCTGCACGTCGACGCGGCGGAAGGCGGGATTCAGCGTGGGGGTGGTCGACACGCCCACGCTGAAGTTGTTGCCGGCCTGCGTGCACACCGACGCGCTGTCGCCCACCGCCGGCATCGCACGCGCCAGCCGGACCTTGGCCAGCTCGTTCTCGGCGCAGATCTGGGCCAGCATCGCATCGGACTGGCGCTGCGCGTTGCGGGTCAGCGCACTGGTGGCCTGCGAGCCGGCCATGAGCGCGATCGCGACGATGCCGAGCGCGACCAGCACTTCGATCAGCGTGAAGCCTTGGTCGGCAGAGCGGCGCTGGTGCGCGGCGCCTGCGCGTCTTCGCAGCGCTTGCCCGGAGCGGCCCGGCGCCGCGCTCACGGCGACACCACCGCGAATGGCCGCAAGCCATCCGTCGCGATGCGAAGACTGCGTGCGGGCGGACCCTCCGTCGTCAGCACGACCTGCTGCGCCGCGATGATCGGATCGGGTCCGAGCAGCAGTGCCGGGGTGGTCTGCCCGTTGGCCAAGGAGGGTTGCGCGGTGACGCCGTTCTCGAGCCACGTGCCCGGCAGCGCATTGGGCGGCAGGCCATCGAAGGTGAAGCCTTCGGGCGTCGTGCGCCACCGCACCGTCGCGCCGCTGGCGCGTGACTGGGCGCGCGCCGCGTCGAGCAACACCGACAGCCGTTCGCCTTCGCGTTCGAGCGAGCTTTGCCCGCTGTCGCGCATTGCGAAGCCGAGGCCGGCCGTGGCGATCGCGATGATGGCGACCACCACCATCAACTCGAGCAGCGAGAAGCCACTCGCGTGGCGGGAGCTACCGAGCGGAACGCAAGGCCTACTGCCAGCTGCCGATGTCGGCATTGTTGCCTTCGCCACCCGGCTGGCCGTCGGCGCCGAACGAGAACACGTCGATCTCGCCCTTGATGCCGGGGTTCAGGTACTGGTAGGGCTTGCCCCAGGGGTCGTTCGGAAGCTTGTCGATGTTGGGCTTCCAGTTGGGTGCGGCGGGGCCGGAGGTGGGCTGCGCGACCAGCGCCTGGAGGCCTTGCTCGGCCGTGGGATAGCGCTGGTTGTCGAGCTTGTAGCGCTTGAGCGCCTGCATCAGGTTGGCGATGTCGGTGCGCGCGCTCTGCACGCGGGCTTCGTCGACGCGGCCGATGACGTTGGGCACGATCAGCGCGGCCAGCACGCCGATGATGACCAGCACCACCATCAACTCGATCAGGGTGAAGCCGCGTTGCAGGGAGGCACGCATTGGGCGGGGCGAAGGTGTCATGGGGAAGTCGGGCTTGGTTCGTGCGGCGCTGCATGATAATCCGCCCACATGTCGGTCCCGTCCACTCTCCAGGCCCCGTTTGCCACATCTTTACGCTGGCCTGTGGCCGTTGTCACGCTACTGCTGTGGGGGGTGGCCGCCGCGAGCATCGTGTTCTGGGGCCTGCGCCTGTCTGCACCGGCCGACTCCGCCCCGCCGCCAGCGGTGGCCAGCGCGCCGGTGGCGGTCGACGCGGCCTCGGTCGCACGCTTCCTGGGCGCCGTCAACACACCGGTCGCTGCGGCGGCCACGCCCGACGCGGCCAGCCGCTTCGTGCTGCAAGGCGTGATCGCCGACACCGATGGGCAGGGCGCCGCATTGATCGCCGTCGATGGCAAGCCGGCGCGCCCGTTCCGCGTGGGCGCCAGCATCGGCGACAGCTACGTGTTGCAGTCGGTCGGAGCGCGCGCCGCATCGCTCGGCACTGGGGCGCGCGGGCCGGTCGCCTTCACGCTCAAACTGCCTGATCGCCCATTGGCCATCCCTGGCGTCGCTGGTCCGGCCAGCCCCGTATCCGCCAGCCCTGCCAGCTTTCCCAGCCCGGCGAACCCTGCCGGGTTCCCCGCGCCCGGCAACCCCGCCGGATTCGCGAATCCCGGCAACGCGGCCGGACTCGTCAACCAGGCCAATCCCACCCGCGGGCCCTGAGCCGGACAGCCATCTTGGCCGAGGCTCCGTCGCGGGTAGCGGCCTGGTTTCCTACGCCTTCAGGAACAACTGGTAGACGGGATTCGCGGTCTCCTCGACATACGGATAGCCCAGCGTCTTCAGAAAGTCGTCGAAGGTCGCATGGTCGGCCGCCGGCACCTGCACGCCGACCAGGATGCGTCCGTAGTCGGCGCCCTGGTTGCGGTAGTGGAACAGGCTGATGTTCCAGCTGGGCTGCATCAGGCTCAGGAACTTCAGCAACGCGCCCGGCCGTTCCGGAAAGACGAAGCGCAGCAGGCGTTCGTCATGCGCCAGCCCGGTGCGCCCGCCCACCATGTGGCGGATGTGTTCCTTGGCCAGTTCGTCATGCGTCAGGTCCAGCGCGCCGAAGCCGTGCTCGACGAAGGTGTTGGCAATCGTCGTCGACTCGCCGCGCGTCGAGGTGGTGAGGCCGACGAAGACATGGGCCTCGGCCGTGTCGCTGATGCGGTAGTTGAACTCGGTCACGTTGCGCGAGGCACCCGGCAGCTCGCCGACCAGTTCGCAGAAGCGGCGGAAGCTGCCGCGCTCCTCGGGAATGGTCACCGCGAACAGCGCCTCGCGCTCCTCGCCGACCTCGGCCCGCTCGGCGACGAAGCGCAGCCGGTCGAAGTTCATGTTGGCGCCGCAGAGGATCGCCGCGTAGGTTTCGCCGCGCGTGCCGTGCTGCTCCACGTACTGCTTGATCGCGGCCACCGCCAGCGCGCCGGCCGGCTCGACGATGCTGCGCGTGTCGACGAAGATGTCCTTGATGCCGGCGCAGACGGCATCGGTGTCGACGGTGATGTACTCGTCGACCAGTTCGCGTGCGATGCGGAAGGTTTCCTCGCCGACCAGCTTGACGGCGGTGCCGTCGGAGAACAGGCCCACGTCGGGTAGCGTGACGCGCTCCTTCGCGCTGACCGATTGCATCATCGCGTCGGAGTCGTTCATCTGCACGCCGATCACCTTGATCTCGGGCCGCACGGCCTTGATGTAATTGGCCACGCCGGAGATCAATCCACCGCCGCCGATGGCGACGAAGACCGCGTCGAGCCGGCCCTGGTGCTGGCGCAGGATTTCCATGGCGATGGTGCCCTGGCCCGCGATCACGTCGGGATCGTCGAAGGGGTGCACGAAGGTCAGGCCTTGCGCGGCCTGCAGTTCGAGCGCGTGGCCGTAGGCGTCGGAGTAGCTTTCACCGAACAGGGCGACCTCGCCGCCGAGTGCGCGCACGGCGTCGATCTTGAGCTGCGGCGTGGTCACCGGCATCACGATCACGGCGCGCGTGCCGAGCGTGCGGGCGCTGAGCGCAACGCCCTGCGCATGGTTGCCGGCCGAGGCGCAGATCACGCCCTTGCCCAGTTGCTCCGCGCTCAGGTGCGCCATCTTGTTGTACGCGCCGCGCAGCTTGAAGCTGAACACCGCCTGCTGGTCCTCGCGTTTGAGCAGCACTGTGTTGCCCAGGCGCTGGCCCAAGGCGCGTGCTGGTTCGAGCGCGGATTCCACGGCCACGTCGTAGACACGGGCGGTGAGGATTTTCTTGAGGTAGTCGGCGGGAGTGAGCGGGCTGGGCATAGGGCCGCGATCATAGGTGGCCCGGCGGGCTGGCCGCCCCGACGCATAAAAAAGCCCCGAGTCTTGCGACTCGGGGCTAAATCCACCAATTGGGAGGGTGGAGGAGACAACCGGGGCACAAACTTTGTTGTGCGATGAAATAAAGTATATCGACTGTTTGTTGCAACGCAACACGCAATAGTGTTTTTCCCCACACAAACTGTCGGCTGCGTGACTTTTTTCGCGGTCGCCTTCAACCGGAGTAAGTCTTTCGATGGAATGCACAGTGAGTTGGACCGGCGCGGCCGGAACGCGGTCGCCGATGGGCTTTGTCGCGGAGACCGGCAGCGGCCACGTTTTGACCATGGACGGCGCCCCGGACGAGGCCAAGCCGGAGAACGGCGGCCGCAACCAGGCGCCCCGGCCGATGGAGACCCTGCTGGCCGGCACCGGCGGTTGCACCGCCTATGACGTGGTGCTGATCCTCAAGCGCGGTCGACACAAGGTCGAGCGTTGCAGCGTCAAGCTCACCAGTGAGCGGGCGGAGAAGGACCCGAAGGTCTTCACCAAGATCCACATGCATTTCACGGTGGCCGGCAAGGGCATCCCGGAGGCGGCTGTCGCCCGCGCCGTCGCGCTGAGCCACGAGACCTACTGTTCCGCCACGATCATGCTGGGCAAGACGGCGGAGATCACGACCAGCTTCGAATTGCTGGAGACCTGAAGAAGGCAAGAATCTTTCTACTGCGGCCACCGATCTCGGCGCCCCTGCTACGAAATCTTCATGCCTTCTGTCCGCGGGGCGGTCAGATGCGGTGCGCCACGGTCGTCATGACCTTGGCGGCCAGGCGCATCGCCGCGCGTGCGGGTTCCGGCAATTCCATGGCGCCCGCACTGCGGGCCTGCGCGCCGTGGCGTGCTTCGTCATCCTTCATGCGCGCCACGACCGCGCGCGAGGCGGAGTCGGCCGCCGGGATGCGATCGAGGTGGCCATCGAGATGCGCCTCGACCTGGCGTTCCGTCTCGGCCACGAAGCCCAGGCTCAAGGCATCGCCAAGCCGCCCCGCCACCAGACCCAGTCCGAACGCGCCTGCATACCAGAGCGGATTGAGCAGCGAGGCGCGTGCGCCCAACTCGTCCATGCGCTGCTGCGTCCAGGCGAGATGGTCGGTTTCCTCGTGGGCAGCTTCCAGGAGCTGCTCGCGCAAGGCCGGGTCGCGCGCGACGGCGGCCTGCGCGGTGTAGAGCGCCTGGGCGCAGATCTCGCCGACATGGTTCACGCGCATCAAGGCGCCGGTCTCGCGGCGTTCGGCTGCCGTCAACTGCCCGGGCGGGGTTTCCGGGGTCGGCGCCGGCCGCGTCGCGCGGGGGCGTGTGAACAAGGTGCGCAGAGCCGCATCCGCCGCGGTCAGGAAGGGGTCGAGTGAACGGGTCATGGCGCCATTGGAACGCAACTTGCCGTGTGGCGAAGGCAAGCGCGTCATCGTTTCACATCGTGAATTGGACGGCGCCCGGACCCTTTGTTGCACTGGTGCAACGAAACGCGGAAGCCAGCCGCGATTTAGGCCGAATTCTTTTGCCCTGATGCGGCGCGTCTGGTGCAATAGCGACAACTTCCCAAAAGGAGGTTGGCCCGGGGTCCGGTGGGAGCACAGAAAAGTGCCCAGTCACGGTGAGCCCTCTGCACCGGAGCCCTATGTTTAACCTTGGAGAAACTTGCAATGAAAAAATCCCTAGTTGCTCTGGCTGCCCTGGCTGTTGCTGGTGTTGCCTCGGCTCAGTCGTCTGTCACGTTGTTCGGCGTGGTTGACGCCGCTGTCAGCTACTACCAAACCAACAGCAAATTCGTCGGCTTCGCCGGCACCCCCGTGCTCAACGCAGTTGGCACCGGTGACCTGAAGCAAAGCCAATGGGCTCTGACCAACTCGGGTTACAACTCGAGCCGCATCGGCTTCCGTGGCACGGAAGACCTCGGCGGTGGCTTGGCTGCAAGCTTCTGGCTCGAATCGCCGATCACCAACGACGACGGCGCTACGGGTGCTTCGACCTTCGCACGTCGCTCGACCGTGAGCCTGTCGGGTGGTTTCGGTGAAATCCGTCTTGGCCGTGACTACACGCCCACGTTCTGGAACGACACCGTGTTCGATCCGTTCGGCACGAACGGCGTCGGTACCAACCTGATCTTCACGTTGAACGCTGGCCCGCGCTCGCTGGTCCTGAACAACGGCGTGCAAGTCAACCGCGGCCTGTTCTCGAACACCAACTACGTTCGCGCCAGCAACTCGGTCGGCTACTTCCTGCCGCCGAACCTGGGTGGCTTCTACGGTCAAGTCCAGTACGCCTTCAACGAAGCCATCAAGTACGATCCGGGCACCACGACCCCGAACGTCCTGAACAGCCAACGCGCTGGTCGTTACGTCGGCGGCCGTTTCGGCTACGCCAACGGCGGCCTGGACGTTGCAGCTTCGTACGGCGAAAGCACGACGGGCGACGACTTCTACGCTGGCTCGACGACCACCGTCAAGATCGCCAACCTGGGCGCTTCGTATGACTTCGGCGTCGTCAAGCTCTTCGGCGAAATCTCGCGCACCAAGAACGACATCGAAGTTGACAGCTTCATCACGCCGGCTTTCGGCACGGGTTCGTTCAAGGGTGACGGCTACCTGCTCGGCGCTACCGTGCCGGTCGGTCCTGGCCTGATCCGCCTGGCCTACTCGTCGGTCAAGCTGAACTACACGTCGACCCCGACCCTGGCTGCATTCGCGCTGTCCACGAACACGGACAAGCCGAAGGCTGACAAGTTCGCGATCGGCTACGTGCACAACCTGTCGAAGCGCACCGCCCTGTACGCAACGGCAGCTTTCGTGAAGAACAAGAATGGCCTGAACCTGACCGCCAACAGCGCGTTCAACTCGACGACCAGCCCGCAGTTCACGAACACCTTCCTGCTGACCCCCACCGGTGGTTACCAAGCAGACAAGGCCTACGGCTACGACTTCGGTATCCGTCACGCTTTCTGATCTGACGCTGGCTACCGCCAGTTGAAGTTGAAAGACTCAAAAAGCCACTCGATGAAAGTCGAGTGGCTTTTTTCATGGTTAGTCCTCTGGCAGGCACGCGGATTGCTCTGCTACTGTAGGTAACAAATAGTTTCTCGATGCTGGTTTTCGTACTGCGCCGTCTTATTCAAGCCGTGATCGTGATGGTCGCGGTGGCATTCATCGCGTTCCTTTTGTTCCAGTACGTGGGGGACCCGGTGGTGTTCCTGCTGGGCCAGGACGCCAAGCCAGAACAGATCCAGCAACTGCGCATCGACCTGGGGCTGGACCAGCCTTTCGTCGTCCAGTTCTGGCATTTCATCGTCAATGCGGCGCAAGGCGAGTTCGGCCTGAGCCTGAGGCAAGGCGCCAAGGTGTCGCGCCTGATCGGTGAGCGCCTGCCGGCGACGCTCGAGCTGTCGGTGATGGCGGCCCTGTTGGCGCTGGCCGTGGGCCTGCCCATGGGCGTCTATGCGGCCTTGAAGCGTGGCTCGGTGGGCAGCCAGACGGTGATGGCGCTGTCGCTGCTGGGCGTGTCGCTGCCGACCTTCCTGATCGGCATCCTGCTGATCCTGGTGTTCTCGGTCTGGCTGGGCTGGTTGCCGAGCTTCGGACGCGGCGAGGTGGTCAAGCTCGGGTGGTGGAGCAGCGGCCTGTTCACGCGTGACGGCTGGAGCCACCTGGTGCTTCCGACCGTGACGCTAGCGATCTTCCAGCTCACGCTGATCATGCGGCTGGTGCGCTCGGAGATGCTGGAAGTGCTGCGCACCGACTACATCAAGTTCGCCCGCGCGCGCGGCCTGTCGGACCGCGCCATCCATTTCGGGCACGCGCTGCGCAACACGATGGTGCCTGTCATCACCATCACGGGGCTGCAGCTGGGCTCGCTGATTGCGTTCGCGATCATCACCGAGAAGGTCTTCCAGTGGCCCGGCATGGGCCTGCTGTTCATCGAGGCCGTGACCTTTGCCGACATTCCGATCATGTCGGCCTACCTCTGCCTCATCGCATTGATTTTCGTGACGATCAACCTCGTGGTGGACCTGCTGTATTTCGCGGTCGATCCGAGGCTGCGGGTTTCAACAACAGGGGGGCATTGATGGGTTCGGTACGTTGGCAGGTGGCGGGGAGGGCGTTTGCACACATCGCCCGGTTTCATCCGGAAATCACGGCATTGCGGCGCGATTTGCATGCGCATCCGGAATTGGGTTTCGAGGAGGTCTACACCGCCGGGCGGGTGCAGGAGTCCTTGCGGGCCTGCGGTGTCGACGAAATTCACACGGGCATCGGCAAGACCGGTGTGGTCGGTGTGATCCGCGGCCGCTCCACGGCGAGCCGCCGCATGATCGGCCTTCGTGCCGACATGGATGCGCTGCCGATGTGCGAGGACAACGGCTTCGACTGGCGTTCGGGCAAAAAGGGCCTGATGCATGGCTGCGGCCATGACGGGCACACGGCCATGCTGGTCGGTGCGGCGCGCTACCTGGCGGAGACACGCAATTTCGACGGCACGGCGGTGCTGATCTTCCAGCCCGGCGAGGAAGGCTTTGCCGGCGCGCGCGTGATGATCGAGGACGGGCTGTTCGATCGCTTTCCGGTGCAGTCGGTGTTCGCGATGCACAACTGGCCGGGAATGCAGCCCGGCACGATCGGGCTGAACAACGGGGCAATGATGGCGGCGGCCGACCGCATCACGATCGAGGTCACGGGCAAGGGCGGCCACGGCGCGCATGCCTACCAGACCATCGACCCGGTGCTGGTGTCGGCGCACATCATCACGGCGGTGCAGAGCATCGTCTCGCGCAATGTGCGGCCGATCGACGCGGCCGTGATCAGCATCTGCGCGGTGCAGGCCGGCGACCTGGGCGCGATGAGCGTGGTGCCGGGCAAGGCCACGCTGGTGGGCACCGTGCGCACCTTCAGCGACGCGGTGCAGGAGCAGGTCGAGCAGCGGCTGGCGGAGTTGTGCGCCGCTGTCGCTACGGGCTTTGGCGCCACGGCCACGGTCCGCTTCGAGCGCATCTATCCCGCGACCATCAATACCGCCACCGAGGCACTGTTTGCCGGCGACGTGGCGCAGGGGCTGGTGGGCGCGCGCAACGTCGAGCGCAACATGGAGCCGAGCATGGGCGCCGAGGATTTCTCCTTCATGCTGCAGAAGAAGCCGGGCGCCTACATGCGCATCGGCCAGGGCGTGAAGGACGGGGCCTTCCTGCACAACAGCCGCTACGACTTCAATGACGAGATCCTGCCGCTCGGCGCCGCCATGCATGCGAGCCTGGTCGAGCAGGGCATGCCGCTGCAAGTCACCGCCGCGCCCAAGGAAAACGCCAAGGCCCGCGCCTTGCAATAGACCGCATCATCGGGCTGTGCGCTGCATCGGCCGCGCGCTTGCGCAGCCATCCCAAGAGTCTCTGTTTCAACCCACCGAGGAGTGCCTTCCCATGAGTTTCAAGTCCAAAGTGCTGACCGCCGCTGTCCTGGCGGCGCTGGGCGCGACAAGTCTGCTGGCCAATGCGCAGACGATCCGCATTGCCAACCAGGGTGACGCGCTCTCGCTGGACCCGCACTCGCTCAACGAGTCGCTCCAGCTCAGCACCGATGCGAATGCGTATGAGCCGCTGGTCGGGCGCAACAAGGACCTGAGCCTGGCGCCCTTGCTGGCCACGAGCTGGAAGCAGAGCACGCCGACTGTCTGGACTTTCGAACTGCGCAAGAACGTCAAGTTTCACGACGGCACGCCCTTCACCGCCGACGACGTGATCTTCAGCTTTGCGCGCGCTTCCGGTGAGGGCTCGGACGTGAAGACCAACACCGCCGACATCAAGGAGGTGCGCAAGGTCAACGACTTCGCCATCGAGATCGAGACCAAGGGCCCGTTCCCGATCCTGCCGGACGTGATCTCGCAGCTCATGATCATGAGCAAGAAGTGGTGCGAGGAGAACAAGGCCACGATGCCGGTGGACCGCCGCAAGGGCATCGAGAACACGGCCTCGTTCAAGGCCAACGGCACCGGGCCGTTCCGCGTGCGCGAGCGCCAGCCAAACGTGCGCACCGTGTTCACGCGCAACCCGACCTACTGGGGCAAGATCGAGGGCAATGCGCAGGAAGTGATCTTCACGCCGATTTCCAATCCGGCGACGCGCGTGGCGGCCCTGCTCTCCGGCGAGATCGACGTGATGGAGCCGGTGCCGGTGCAAGACATCGAGCGCATCAACAAGAGCGCCAACGCGCGCGTGATCAGCGGGCCGGAGCTTCGCACGATCTTCCTGGGCATGGACCAGAAGCGCGACGAGTTGCTCTACTCCAGCGTGAAGGGCAAGAACCCGTTCAAGGACAAGCGCGTGCGCCAGGCCTTCTACCAGGCGATCGACATCGTGGGCATCCAGAAGACGGTGATGCGCGGCGCCTCGCGACCGACCGGGCTGATGGTGGGGCCGGGCATCAACGGCTGGACGGATGCGCAGGACAAGCGCCCTGCGTATGACGTGGAGGCCGCGAAGAAGCTGCTGGCCGAGGCCGGCTATCCGAACGGCTTCGAAGTGACCATGAACTGCCCGAACGACCGCTACGTGAACGACAGCCAGATCTGCCAGAGCGTGGCGGCCAACCTGGCGAAGATCGGCGTGAAGATCAACCTGGCCGCCGAGACAAAGGGCACCTACTTTCCGAAGATCCTGCGTCGCGACACCAGCTTCTACATGCTCGGCTGGACGCCGACCACCTATGACTCGCACAACGCACTGAGCGCCTTGATGGCCTGCCCGGACGACAAGACCGGCACGGGGCAGTTCAACCTGGGTGCGTACTGCAATTTGAAGCTGGACGACCTGACCAAGAAGATCCAGTCGGAGACCGACAAGCCCAAGCGCGACGCGATGATCAAGGAGGCGTTTGCGATCCATATCGACGACATCGGCCACCTGCCGCTGCACCAGCAGACGCTGGCTTGGGGTGTGAGCAAGAAGGTGGAGCTGACGCAGATGGCGGACAACTACATGCCGTTCAAGTGGATGAGCGTCAAGCAGGTCGCTCCGTAAGCTCGCTGCGTACACTCCTCCGCGCCCCCTGCCAGGGGTGACAGCGGCCGGAAAGCTCCCAGGCTCCGTGCACTGAGCGCGCAGCCGGGGAGGACGCACCCGGGGGCCGGCCACGCCGGTTCCTCGGTGTCTCTGGAATGGGGCTGTTGAGGAAGGATCAGGTGGGGCAGGTTTGCGGGAGTGGCGTGAACCTTGCGGTGTCTGGTTGAAACCTACGATGAAAAAAATACTGTTCCGCTGGTTCGACGGCGATGTGGGCTACAGCTTCCGGCATTCGCCAATGGCGATCGCCGCGGCGGTGGTGGCGTTCGTCTGCATCTTCTGCGCGGTGTTCGCGGGCTGGGTGGCGCCGCATGATCCGCACGACCTCGCGACGCTCGAACTCGGCGACGCGCGCCTGCCGCCGGTGTGGATGGAGCAGGGCACGTCCAAGTACCTGCTGGGCACGGATGAGCAAGGGCGCGACATCCTGTCGGCGTTGATGTATGGCTCTCGGGTGTCGCTGGTGGTCGGCTTCGTGTCGGTGCTGCTGTCGATGCTGATCGGTGTGACGCTGGGCTTGCTGGCGGGCTTTCGCGGTGGCTGGTTGGACGCCTTCCTGATGCGGCTGTGCGATGTGGTGCTGTCCTTTCCGGCGATCCTGGTGGCGTTGTTGATCGCGGGCGTGGGGCGGGCGCTGTTTCCGAACGCGCCCAACTCGGTGGCCTTTGGCGTGCTGATCCTGGCGATCACGCTGACCAAGTGGGTCGACTACGCGCGCACGGTGCGTGGCTCCACGCTGGTGGAGCGAAACAAGGAATACGTGCAGGCGGCGCGCGTGACGGGCGTGTCCTCGCTGCGCATCATGCGCAAGCACGTGCTGCCGAATGTGCTGGGGCCGGTGTTCGTGATCGCGACGGTGCAGGTCGCGACGGCGATCATCACCGAGGCCACGCTGTCCTTCCTGGGCGTGGGTGTGCCACCGACTTCGCCGTCGCTGGGCACGCTGATCAGCAACGGCAACCAGTTCCTGTTCAGCGGCGAATGGTGGGGCGTGGTGTTCCCTGGCGTGATGCTGGTGCTGATCGCGCTGAGCGTGAACCTGCTGGGCGACTGGCTGCGCGATGCGCTGAATCCGAGGTTGGGATGACGAAGCAAGCGTTGCTGCAGGTGCAGAACCTGGTGGTCGAGTTTCCGGGGCGGCGCGGCACGCTGCGGGCGCTCGACGACATTTCCTTTTCGATCGCGCCGGGTGAGATCCTGGGCGTGGTGGGCGAATCGGGCGCGGGCAAGTCGCTCACCGGCGCGGCCATCATCGGCCTGCTGGAGCCGCCGGGCCGCATCGCGGGTGGGCAGATCCTGCTGCAGGGCGAGCGCATCGACAACCTCGATCATTCGAAGATGCGGCACATCCGGGGGCGGCGCATCGGCGCCATCTTCCAGGACCCGCTGACCTCGCTGAACCCGCTCTACACGATCGGGCGGCAACTGACCGAAACGATTCGCACGCACCTGCCGGTGACCGAGGCCGAAGCGCGCAAGCGGGCCATCGGGCTGCTGGAGGACACCGGCATTCCCGGCGCGGCACAGCGCATCGACCACTATCCGCACCAGTTCTCGGGCGGCATGCGGCAGCGCGTGGTGATTGCGCTGGCGCTGGCGGCCGAGCCGATGCTGATCGTGGCGGACGAGCCGACCACCGCGCTGGACGTGTCGATCCAGGCGCAGATCATCACGTTGCTCAAGCGGCTGTGCCACGAGCGCGGTGCGGCGGTGATGCTCATCACGCACGACATGGGCGTGATCGCAGAGACCTGCGACCGCGTGGCCGTGCTGTATGCGGGGCGCGTCGCGGAGATCGGGCCGGTGCACGAGGTGATCCATGCGCCGGCGCATCCGTACACCGGCGGGCTGATGGCGGCGATTCCGGACATGGCGATCGAGCGCGAGCGGCTGAACCAGATCGACGGGGCGATGCCGCGGCTCAATGCCATTCCCGACGGGTGCGCATACAACCCGCGCTGTCCGCGAGCGTTCGACCGCTGCAAGCGCGAGCGGCCTGAGCTCATCGACGCCGGTGCCACGCGGGCGGCTTGTTGGCTGCACGATGCGACGCAAGTTGCGGGAGCCGTGCAATGACTTCCACCGCTGTCGAGCACATCGACCTCGCCGTGCCGCCCGAAAACAAACCCCTCGTCGTGGCCCATGACATCGCCCGGACCTTCGACGTGTCCGCGCCATGGCTCAACCGTGTGATCGAGCGCCAGCCGCGGCTGCTGCTGCATGCGGTCGATGGCGTCAGCTTCACCATTCCGCGCGGGCAGACGCTGGCGCTGGTCGGCGAATCCGGCTGCGGCAAGAGCACCGTGGCGCGCGTTCTGGTCGGGCTCTACAAGCCGAGCCGGGGCCATGTCCACTTCGCGGGCAAGGACGTGCACGAGACCTTTGCGTCGCCGCCGGGCCGGGCCTTGCGGCAGCACATCCAGATGATCTTCCAGGACCCGTATGCGAGCCTGAACCCGCGCTGGAAGGTCGAGGGCATCGTCGGCGAGCCGCTGGTGGAGCATGGCCTGGTGACGGAGAAAGGTGCGTTGCGCGACCGCGTGGGCGAGTTGCTGCAATCGGTGGGGCTGAGCCCGCACGACATGGTGAAGTATCCGCACCAGTTCTCGGGCGGCCAGCGCCAGCGCATCTCGATCGCGCGCGCGCTGGCGACCGCGCCGGAATTCCTGGTCTGCGACGAGCCGACCTCCGCGCTCGACGTGAGCGTGCAGGCCCAGGTGCTCAACATCATGAAGGACCTGCAGCGCGAGCGCGGGCTGACCTACCTGTTCATCTCGCACAACCTCGCGGTGGTGCGCCATGTGAGCGACCAGGTCGGCGTGATGTACCTGGGCCGGCTGGTCGAGGTCGCAGACAAACGCACGCTGTTCGCGACGCCCCGGCACCCGTACACGCGCATGCTGCTCGATGCGATCCCGCAGATGCATGCGACCGGGCGCGCGCGCACTCCCGTGCAAGGCGAGGTGCCGAATCCGCTGTCACCGCCGACGGGCTGCGCCTTCCATCCGCGCTGCCCGCATGCGAATGCGAGGTGCTCGGCGGAGCGGCCGAAGCTGCAGACCTTCGAGGGGATCCAGGTGGCTTGCCACGCTGTTGAAGAGCGGCGGATTTGAAGCCTTGAATCCGGCAGCCGATTTCGGCTGTTCGGTCCCGCGCTTCTACTGCTCCTCGCCCCAGGCAAACCCATCCCGCGCAATCATCGCGCTCGACGCACTCGGCCCCCAGGTGCCCGCTGCATAGGGCCGCGGCCCGCCGTCCATGCCCCAGCTGTCGATCAGCGGCTCGACCCAGTGCCAGGCGGCTTCCTGCTCGTCGCTGCGCACGAACAGGTTCAAGCGGCCCTCGATCACGTCGAGCAGCAGACGCTCGTAGGCTCCGACGCGCTCGGTGCCGAAGCGCTTGTCGAAGTCGAGGTCGAGCTGCACCGGCGCCAGCGGCAGCATGCCGGCGCGGACGCCGGCCTTGGTGCTGACGCGCTGGTCCTGCGCTTGCGCGAGCAGGTGCAGTTCCAGGCCGTCCTTGGGTTGCAGGTTGATGACGAGCTTGTTCGCCACGCCGGCGGGCGAGCGGAAGATGGCATGTGGCGCGGGGCGGAAGTTGATCTCGATGCGTGCGTCGCGCGAAGCCAGGCGCTTGCCGGTGCGGATGTAGATCGGCACGCCGGCCCAGCGCCAGTTCTCGATCTCGGTGCGCAGGGCGACGAAGGTCTCGGTGCGGCTCTCGGGATCGACGCCGGGCTCTTCCTTGTAGCCTTGCACGCGCTCGCCGTAGGCAGTGCCGGCGGTGTACTGGCCGCGCACGGAATGCAGGCCCAGTGAATCGGGCGTCCAGCGCTTCAGCGAACGCAGCACCTTCAGCTTCTCGTCGCGGATCGCGTCGGCATGCGCGTTGATCGGCGGCTCCATGGCGATCGCGCAGACCAGTTGCAGCGCATGGTTCTGCACCATGTCGCGCAGCGCGCCGGTCTGGTCGTAGAAGGCACCGCGCTTCTCGACGCCGAGGTCTTCGGCAATCGTGATCTGGATGTTGGCGATGTGTTCGCGGCGCCATATCGGTTCGAACAGCGCATTGCCGAAGCGCATCGCGAACAGGTTCTGCACCGAGGGCTTGCCGAGGTAGTGGTCGATGCGGAAGACCTGGTTCTCCTTCAGCACCTTGCCCACCGCCTCGTTGATGGCGCGGTTGGAGGCGAGGTCGTGGCCCAGCGGCTTCTCGAGCACCACGCGCGTCTTCGGTCCATTGAGGCCGGCGACCGCGATCTGCTCGACCGTCTGCGTGAAAAGTGCCGGTGCCGTTGCGACATACATGATGATGCTGTCGGCATTGCGCGTGTTGAGCAGGTCGGCGAGGCGCTTGTAGTCGGCCGGCTTGGACAGGTCGAGCCGCAGGTAGTGCAGCATCGAGGCGAAGGCCTTGAACTCTTCTTCGGTGGGGCGCTTGGCGCCTTCGACCGCCTTGAAGCGCGACTGGATCAGCTCGCGGTACTGGTCATCCGACAGGTCGTCGCGGGCCACGCCGATGATGCGGCCGTTGGCGGGAAGGCTGCCGTGGCGGAAGGCCTGGAACAACGCCGGCATCAGCTTGCGCCATGCCAGGTCACCGGTGCCGCCGAACAGAACGAGATCGAAACTCATGAGGTTTTCCGTGAGGTGGGGAAGCCGATACTTGCCACTGACTTTAATGGTAGTTGTACGGATGACTGATACGTTCAGGCGCTACTAAGCTGGTTTTTCGCCAGGGGAGGCGCTTCTCTTTCCAAAGTCATTCATCATATGAAAAAGCTCCTGTTCACGGCTGCGCTCCTGGGCGTGTCATCGATGGCTTCGGCGCAGCAGGTCAACGTGATCTGCTCGGTGCAGGCCGACTGGTGCAACATGATCGCCACCGTCTATGCGCGCACCACCGGCGTCAAGATCAACCTGGCGCTCAAGGGCTCGGGCGAGGCGCTCGCGCAACTCATGGCCGAGAAGGAGAACCCGAAGACCGACGTGTGGTTTGGCGGCACGGGTGACCCGCACTTGCAGGCGGCTGAACTGGGCCTGACACTCGAATACAAGTCGCCGACGTTGATGCAGCTCTATCCGTGGGCGCAGGAGCAGGCGCAGCAGTCGGGCTACAAGACGGTGGGCATCTATTCGGGGCCGCTGGGCTTTGGCTACAACACCGAGTTGATCAAGAAGAAAAAGCTCGACATCCCGCGCAGCTGGGCCGACCTGCTGAAGCCCGAGTACAAGGGCGACATCCAGGTGGCGAACCCCGCATCGAGCGGCACGGCCTACACGATGATCGCGACGCTGGTGCAACTGATGGGCGAGGAGAAGGCCTTCGACTATCTCAAGGCACTGCACAAGAACGTCGGCCAGTACACGCGCACGGGCGTCGGCCCGATCAAGGCGGTGGCGCGAGGCGAGACGGCGGTGTCGATCAGCTTCATCCACGATGCGCCGCAGGAGCGCATGGCGGGCTTTCCGGTCGAGACGGTGACGCCCTCCGAAGGGACCGGCGCGGAGATCGGCTCGATGAGCATCGTGAAGGGCGCGCGCAACCTGGCCGAGGCGAAGAAGTTCTATGAATGGGCGCTGACGCCGCAGGCGCAGACCTTTGGCGCCAATGCCAAGCAGTACCAGTTGCCGTCGAACAAGGCGACGCCGGTCGATGCCAACGTGCCGGACTTCAAGAAGATCAAGATGATCAACTACGACTACGCGAAGTACGGCAAGAGCGAGGAGCGTCGGCGCCTCATCGGGCGCTGGGAGAAGGAAGTCAACTCGCTGCCGCGATAGGCACCGGCCTTGTGACACGCAAGCCCAACGCCGCGATCGCCTTCTGCGTTGCGGCGGGCCTCGTCGGCTATCTGCTGCTTCCCTGGTATGCGATCCAGGATACGAGCTGGTATGAGGCCTTGCCGCGCATCTTCAGCGACGGGGATGCGGCGAATGGGTTGCTGCAGGCGCTGACGCAGGGGCGGGGCTGGTTGTTGGTGGGTTTGATCGGGCTGGTGCTGTGTGGCGTCGGTGCGATGTCAGCGCCGGGGCGGGCGCAGGGGCGCTGGCTGCTGATCGGCGGGCTGATTGGCGCGCTGGGGTTGGCGGTGACCGGCTTCACCATCGGCGCGCGGGGGTGGAGCGTGGCGGCGCTCAACGGCGTGTTCGGCGAGCTGTCGGTCAACCAGTTCGGCATCGGGGCCGGGGGCTTCGTGGCGATCGCGGCGCTGGTGCTGCTCTTCGCGTTTGGCTTGGCGCGGCTGGGGTACTTCAAGGGTGACCTGTTCGTCGCGGGTGCGGTGATCGGCTGTGGCGTGACGATGGCGCTGTTCATCGCCTATCCGGTGAGCAAGGCGCTGTCCGGAGCGTTCTTCGACGAGGACGGGAAGTGGTCGCTGGCCGCGTTTGCGGCGCGTGTGTTCACGGAGAGGATCTGGGGCCTCGGCTGCCTCGCCGGCGGCGTGCGCTGCGGCGTCGCGTGGAACACGCTGGTACTGGCCTTGCTGACGGCGGCAGGGACCACCTTGCTGGGCACGCTGATGGCACTGATGGCGGAGCGCGGCGGCAAGCGCTGGCAGACGCCGTTGCGCGTGCTGGCGTTGCTGCCGATCATCACGCCGCCCTTCGTGGTGGGGCTGGGACTGATCCTGTTGTTCGGGCGCGCGGGCGTGGTGAACCAGTTGCTTGAATCCTTCTTCGGCATCGAGCCGACGCGCTGGTTCTACGGCATGCTGGGTGTGCTGGTGGCGCAGCTGTTCGCCTTCACGCCGATCGCCTTCATGATCATGCGCGGCGTTGTGCAGGGCATCGCGCCGAGCATGGAAGAAGCCGCGCAGATGCTGCATGCGGACCGGCGCCAGACCTTCTTCACGATCACGTTGCCGCTGATGAAGCCGGGGCTGGCGAATGCCTTCCTGGTCGGCTTCATCGAGAGCATCGCGGACTTCGGCAATCCGGTGGTGGTGGGCGGGCAGTTCTCGGTGCTGTCGACGGACATCTTCTTTGCGATCGTCGGCGCGCAGTACGACCAGGGGCGCGCGGCGTCGCTGGCCTGGGTGCTGACGATCTTTGCGCTGGGCGTGTTCGCCTTGCAGCGCGGCGTGTTGGGCAGGAAGAACTACACGACGGTGAGTGGCAAGGGCGATGCGGGCATTGCGATGGCGCTGCCGGATGGCGTGCGGCGCACGGTCTATGCGATTGCGTTTCCGTGGATCGTGTTCACGCTGGTGGTGTATCTCTTTGCGTTCGCGGGTGGGTTCGTGCAGACGTGGGGGCGGGACTACAGCCTGACCTTGAACCACTTCAAGACGGCGTTTGCGCTGGAGTGGGGGCAGTTCGGGCTGGTGTGGGCGGGCACGGCTTGGAACTCGTTGCTGACCACCTTGAAGTTGGCGGGCATTTCGGCGCCGATCACGGCGGCGTTGGGGTTGTTGATTGCGTGGCTGTTGGCGCGCAACGAGTTCAAGGGGCAAGGTGCCTTCGAGTTCGGGGCGCTGTTGGCCTTTGCGATACCGGGTACCGTGCTGGGGGTGAGCTACATCCTGGCTTTCAACGTGCCGCCGTTCGAGTTGACGGGCACGGGGCTGATCATCGTGCTGTGCTTCATGTTCCGGAACTTGCCAGTGGGCGTGCGGGCGGGTACTGCCGCGTTCAAGCAACTGGATCGGTCGCTGGATGAGGCGTCGTTGATGCTGCGTGCGTCGACATCGCAGACGCTCTTCCGAGTCGTGCTGCCGCTGTTGAAGCCCGCACTGGTGGCGGCGCTGGTCTACAGCTTCGTGCGTGCGATGACGACGGTGAGCGCGGTGATCTTCCTGGTGACGGCCGAGAACGAACTGGCGACCACGTACATCATCGGGCGCGTGGGCAATGGCGACTACGGCGTGGCGCTGGCTTACTGCACGGTGCTGATCGTGCTGATGTCGGCGGCGATCGCGCTGATCCAGTTCGTGGTGGGCGAGCGCAAGCTGGGGCGGCGCAGGGCGACGGTCGGGCATCAAGGACATCACAAGATGGAGCCGCTGGCCTGAGCAGGAAGGCCGCTGGAAAAACGCATGAGCAAGGGCATCGAATTTCGCAACGTCACCAAGCGCTACGGCAGCGACCCTTCCGCACCGCTGGCGGTGAAGGGCATCAGCTTCGAGGTGCCGGTGGGGACGCTGACCACCATCCTCGGGCCGTCGGGCTGCGGGAAGACGACCACGCTGCGGATGATCGCGGGGCTGGAGTCGCCGACCTCGGGCGCGATCTTGATGGGTGGGCGCGATGTCACCACGCTCGGGCCGGCCGAACGCAACGTGAGCATGATGTTCCAGAGCTATGCGCTGTTCCCGCACATGAACGTGATCGAGAACGTGGGCTACGGGCTGAAGATGAGCGGCGTGAAGAAGGACGAGATTGCACGACGTGCGCGGGAGACGCTCGCGAGCGTGGGCCTGGTCGACTTCGACGAGCGCTTGCCGAGTGAGTTGTCGGGCGGGCAGCAGCAACGCGTGGCGTTGGCGCGCGCGCTGGTGCTGGAGCCGGCGGTGCTGCTGTTCGACGAGCCGCTGTCGAACCTCGATGCGCGCCTGCGTCGCGAGATGCGCGAGGAGATCCGCGGGTTGCAGCAGCGGATGGGCCTGACGGTGGCCTATGTGACGCACGACCAGAGCGAAGCGCTCGCGGTGAGCGACCAGATCATCGTGATGGACCACGGCGTGATTGCGCAGACCGGCACGCCGGAGCAGCTCTACAGCCGGCCCGGGAGCGAGTTCGTCGCGGGCTTCATGGGGGAGGCGTCGGTGTTTCCGGCGGTGGCGCAGGCGGATGGGCGGGTGGTGCTCGGGCCGCTGATGCTGGCGCCGCGTCATGTGGCGGCAGAGGGGCCGGTGAAGGTGGCGGTGCGGCCGGAGGCATGGGTGATCGGCGAGCCGGGTGGGCTGCCGGCCACCTTGCGCAAGGCGGCGTATCTGGGCGGCTACTACGAGTATGGATTCGATACGGCGCTGGGGCCGGTGTTCGTGGTGTCGAACGACCTGGCGCGCAAGTTCAGCGTGGGGGCGGAGACGACGCTGACGCTGGGCACGCACGGGGTGTCCGTGGTGCCCGTCGGCACGCCGTAGTTACCGGCGCATATCGATCACGGTGCGCCCTCGCACCTTCCCTTCCAGGGTGCGGTCCAGCCACTCCGGCAGTTCCTCCAGCCCGATCACATGGGCAATCTGCGCAAGATGCGCGGGCCGGTACTCATTCGCCATCTTCTGCCATACCACTTCGCGCAGCGGCATCGGCGAGTTGGCGTTGATGCCGAGCAGGCTCACGCCGCGCAGGATGAACGGCAGCACGGTGGTGTTAAGTTCCGCGCCGCCCGCGTTGCCGAAGGCCGCGATCACGCCGCCGGGCAGCATCGTGCGGGTCAGCCAGGCCAGCGTGTCGCCGCCGACCGAATCCACCGCGCCGGCCCATTGGCCCTTCTCCAGTGGCTTGGGCTTGGCCTGCGCATCGATGCGGCCGATGACCTCGCTGGCGCCCAGCGATTGGAGGTAGGGCATGGCTTCCGGCTTGCCGCTCATCGCGGTCACCTTGTAGCCGCGCCGCGTAAGCATGTCGATGGCCACGCTGGCCACACCGCCCGTCGCGCCGGTCACCAGCACCGGGCCTTGTTCGGGCGCGAGGCCGTTGAGTTCCATGAGGTGCAGCGAGTAGCCCGCGGTGTAGCCGGCCGCGCCCAGCACCGCGGCATCGAAGAGGCTGAAGCCGTTCGGAATGCGCATGCACCAGTCGCCCGACACGCGCGCCCTCTGCGCATGCCCGCCGTCATGGTCGACGCCGATGCCGAAGCCATGCACCACCACTTCGTCGCCTGCTCTCCAGCGCGCGTCGGCTGATTCCAGCACCGTGCCGGTCAGGTCGATGCCGCCGATGCGCGGCCAGTTGCGGATGATGCCGTTGAGGCCCCTGGAAGCCAGCGCGTCCTTGTAATTGATGCTGGAGTACGCGACCTCGATGAGGACGTCGCCGGGGCTCAGGTCTTCCGTCGTGAGTTCGCTGATGCTGCGCACCGGCGCGGGATCGCCGGCCAGCAGGCGAAGGGCATTGAATGTGTGTGCCATGTCGTTGGTTTTCAGTGAGGTGTTCAGGCGCGCAAATTGCCCTTGAGGATGCGTCGCGCCAGCGTGGCCCGATGGAGTTCGGTGGCGCCGTCGTAGATGCGGAAGGGCCGGAGTTCGTTGAAGATCAGCGCGACAGGCGTGTCTTCCGACATGCCCAGCGCGCCCATCATCTGCGCGGCGCGGTCGGCCACGCGAAAGACCGCCTCGGATACGAAGACCTTGGTCATCGCCGATTCATGGCGGACCGATTCGCCCGCGTCCATCAACGCGGCCGTGTGCCAGGTCATGAGGCGGCAGGCATGCAGGTCGATGTGCGAGTCGGCCACCATGGCCTGGATCTGCTGCTGGTCGGCCAGCCGCTCGCCGAAGGAGATGCGTGTGTTGACGTAGTCCTGCGCGATGCTCATGGCGCGCGAGGCGCGGCCGATGTAGCGCATGCAGTGCGACAGCCGGGCCGGCTCCAGGCGCACTTGCGCATCGACCAGGCCCTGGCCCACTTCGCCCAGCACCGCGTCGTCGCCGACCTCGCAGTTGTCGAAGCGGATCTCGCCGTGCCCGCCAAGCTGGAAGCCGCCGAGGCCCGGGATGTTGCGCACCAGCCGGTAGCCGGGGTTGTCGGTGTCGACGATGAAGGTGGTGGCGCCTTCGTCGGTCTGGGCCAGCACGAGCGCGAAGGCCGCGCCCACCGCGCCGCTGATGAACCACTTGTGGCCGTCGATGACCCAGCCGCCGCCTCTGCGTCGCCGGGCACGCGTGCGCAGCATCGAAGGATCGGAGCCTGCGCCGGGCGCGGGCTCGGTCATGGCGAAGCAGGAGCGGACGTCGCCGCGGATCAACGGGGCGAGGTACTTGTCCTTCTGCGCCGTGGTGCCGTGGCGCAGCAGGTTGATCATGTTGGGCTGGTCGGGTGGCGCGCAGTTCATCGCGGCCGGCGCCAGGAAGCTGCGGCCGGCTTCCTCCAGCACCACGGCGCGCTCGCGCCAGGTCAGGCCGAGACCGCCCAGGTCCACCGGCACCTGCGGCGCGTAGATGCCAGCGCTGCGGGCGAGCGGGCGCAGCGTGCGCATCACTTCATCCAGCGCCTCGACGTCATGCGCAAGCGCGGGGCTCTCGCGCGGAATGCACTCGCGCTCGACGAACTCGCGCACCCGGTCGCGCAGCTCGGCCATGCGGACGGTCAGCGCGAAAGGGTTGGTGGTCATTCCAGGACGGCGCCGGTGGACTTGACCAGCGCGCTCCACTTCCTTGTCTCGGCCTGGATGAACTGGCCGAACTGTTCCGGCGTGGTGCCGGCCGGCTCGGCGCCGAGGTCGATCATGCGCTTCTGCACGTCGGGCATGGCCAGCACCTTGACCACCGCGGCATGCAGCTTGTCGATGACGGGGCGGGGCGTGCCGGCGGGTGCCATCAGGCCTTTCCATGCCGTCACCACGTAGCCGGGCAGGCCGGCTTCCGAGACGGTCGGGATGTCGGGCGCCGCCGCGGTGCGGCGCTCGCTGGCCACAGCCAGCGCGTTCAGCTTGCCGGCCTTCACGTGGGGCATGTAGGCCGGCATGTTGTCGATGGCGACCGTCACGTTGCCGGCCAGCAGGTCCGTGATGGCGGGGGCGGTGCCCTTGTACGGGACGTGCACCATCTTCAGGCCGGCCATCTGGTTCATCAGCTCGCCGGCCAGGTGCGCGGGCGAGCCGTTGCCGGGCGATGCGAAGGTCACCTTGTCGGGATGGGTCTTGGCATAGGTGATGAACTCCGCGAGGTTCTTCACCCCGATGCCGGGCGTGGCCACCATCAGGTTGGCCTCGTTCTGCACCAGCGAGACGGGTGCGAGGTCCTTGACGGGGTTGAAGGACATCTTCGGATAGAGCGCCGGGTTGATGACGATCTGGGCCGTCGACGCCATGAGCAGGGTGTAGCCGTCAGCGGGGGCGCGCGCCACGGCCTCGGCGCCGATGTTGCCGCCGGCACCGGCGCGGTTCTCCACGATGATGGGCTGCTTGAGCTCGGTGCCGAGCTTTTCAGCCATCAGGCGCGCCGAGATGTCGGCCGAGCCGCCCGGCGCGAAGCCGACGATGATCTTGATCGGCTTGCTGGGGTAGGCGTCCTGCGCGAAGGCAAGGCCGGAAGAGGCCAGGAGCGTGGTGGCGACGGCGGCGATCAGGGTTCTGCGGTGCATGGTGCTTGTCTCTTTCTGTTCTGGTTGTCTTGGTCTCAGGCGCGCAAGTCGTGGCCAGCCGCGGCGTAGGTGCGCTTGGCGATGTTGAGCTGGTGGATCTGGCTGGTGCCTTCGTACAGGCGGAACAGCCGCACGTCACGGTAGAAGCGCTCGATGCTGTTGTCGGCGATGAAGCCGTAGCCGCCCAGCATCTGCACGCAGCGGTCGGCCACGCGACCGCACATCTCGGAGGCGAAGTACTTGCAGATCGAGGCTTCCATCGTCACGTCCAGCCCCTGGTCGCGCTTGCGTGCGGTCTCCAGCACCAGCGCGCGTGCGGCGTGGATCTCGGTCTGGCAGTCGGCCACCAGCGCCTGCACCAACTGGAAGGCGCCCACGGGCTGGCCGAACTGTTGGCGGTTGGCGGTGTGCGCGACGGCGTCGTCCAGCATGCGGATGGCGGGGCCGATGCACAGCGCGGCCAAGTGGATGCGCTGCTTGTTGAGCACCCGCATCGCGATGCGGAAGCCTTCGCCCTCGGCGCCGATGCGCTGGCCGACCGGAACCCGGCAGTTGTCGAAGTGCACTTCCGACACCGGTGAACCGGCCTGGCCCATCTTGGCGTAGGGCGCGCCGGTGCTGAGCCCCGGCGTGGCGCGCTCGACCAGGAAGGCCGACACGCCGGCGGCGCCGGGCTTGGACTTGTCGGTGCGCGCCATCACGGTGAACAGGCCGGCGATGGGCGCGTTGGTGATGAAGCACTTGGTGCCGTTGAGCACATAGTGGTCGCCGTCGAGCACGGCGGTGGACTGCAGCGCCACGGCATCGGAGCCGGCGCCGGGCTCGGTGAGGGCAAAGCAGCCGGTGAGTTCGCCGGAGGCCATCGAGGGCAGGTAGCGCCGCTTCTGTTCCTCGTTGCCGTCGACCACCAGCGCCTCGGAGCCGATGCCGGTGTTGGTGCCGACGCGTGCGCGGAAAGCCACCGAGCACTGCGACAGTTCCATCGCCGCGCAGACCAGTTCCTCGGTCGTCATGCCGGCGCCGCCATAGGCCTCGGGGATCGAATAGCCGAACAGGCCCTGCGCGGCCATCTCGGCGACCAGGTCGGCCGGTACCTCATCGTTGCGGGCCACCTCGGCCTCGCGCGGGATCAGGCGTTCGCGGCAGAAGCGGCGCAGGTTGGCGAGGTAGGCCTCGAAGCCCTGGGGGTCACGGATCACTGGCTGTCTCCTGTTGATGCCGTCATTGGGTGCGCACGGCTTGGATTCAGTCTAGGGATAGGCGTGTTTCGCCGGAATGCTTGTTTTGCTAGATTAAACAGATGCCTCCCGCCCCGGCCGATCGCCCGCACCAGATGTTTGCCACCAGCCTGGCCAATGGGCTGCGGCTGCTGGCCAGCTTTGAGATGGGCGAGCCGGCGCTGGGCAACCGGGACCTGGCGGAGCGCACCGGGCTTTCCAAGGCATCGGTTTCGCGGCTGACCTACACGCTGTGCGAGCTGGGCTTCCTCAAGTACGACGCACAGGCACGGCGCTACCGGTTGGGCTCGGCGACGCTGGCGGCGGGCTATCCGCTGTTGGCCAGCCTTTCGATCCGGCAAGTGGCGCGGCCTTTCATGCAGGCCTTGGCGAGCGAGGCGGGTGGCTCTGTGTCATTGGGGCTGCGCGACCGCACGCACATGGTCTACGTCGAGACCTGCCGCGGGCATGAGGGAATGGCGTTTCGGCCGGACATCGGGGGCGCCATGCCGGTCTGGGCCACGTCGATCGGGCGGGCCTGGCTGGCTGGCGCGGCGGCGGACTTGCGCGAGGAAGTGCTGCACCGCATCCGCACCGACCATGCCACCGCATGGAAGGCGCAACGTGGTGCGGTGCTTGCCGAGTTGGAGGCATTTCCGCGCCGGGGCTTTTGCCTCGGCCTGGGCGACTGGCAGAGGGACGTGCATGCGGTCGGCGTGCCGATGCGCGTGCCCGTGGATGGCGAGACGCTGGTGTTCAACTGCGGCGTGCCGGCGGTGCAGTTGGGTCCGCGGACCATGGAGGAGGTCATCGGGCCGCGCCTCGTGCGAATGGTGCGCGAGGTGGAGCAGGCCTGGCTTGCGGGGGCCGGTCTTTCATGAACGCTGCTGCGCAAGACAAGCAATTCGCCAACACCCTGGCGCGTGGGCTCGAACTGCTGATGTGCTTCACACCCGAGCAGAGCGTGCTCGGCAACAAGGAGTTCGTCGCGCGCACCGGGCTGGACAAGGCGACCGTCTCGCGCCTGGCCTACACGTTGGCGCAACTCGGCTACCTGCGGCACGACAAGGCGATCGGCAAATACCGTCTCGGCGCGCCGGTGCTGTCGATGGGCTATCCGCTGCTGGCCAGCATGAGCTGCGCCAGCTCGTGCGGCCCATGATCAAGCAACTGGCCGACGAGGTGCGCGGCATGGTCGGCATCAGCATCCGCGACCGCACCAGCATGGTCTACATGGAGACCTGCCGCTCCGAGGACGACAGCGCGCCGCCCATCGACATCGGCGCCGCCTTTCCGATCATGGTCAGCGCCAACGGCCGCGCCTGGCTGGCCCGCGCCGCGCCCGAGGAGCGCGACAAGGCGCTCAACCAGATCAAGGTGCTCTATCCAAAGCTGCATGCCGAGCGTATTGCGGAAGTGCGACACGCACTGCGCGACTTCGTGCAACTCGGCTATTGCACCAGCCCGGGCATCCTGCGGCCCGACCGGCTCGCGCTGGCGGTGCCGATGGCGCGGCCAGTCAATGCGGAGATCGTGGTGTTCAACTGCACCGTGGCGCTGCGCGGGCGCGCTGTGCCGCCGTTGCGGGCGGAGATTGCGGGGCGGTTGGTGACGCTGGTGCGTGAGGTGGAGGCGGCGATGGGGGCGGGTGCGTAGTGTTTGCTTCGAGTCAGTGAACTTGAACGCCGAGCGCCGTGGGCGCCTCCAGCGTGGAGCTTGCATCGCTGCGCCGGCGCCGCTGCTGCAATCGGGGTAGCCAATTCCTTGGCAAGCGGGGATACTGCGGCGAGCCTCCTCATTGGAGGCTTGCAGGGGTGCGTCATGCGTACGAAGTTCTGTGCAAACGCTTGGCAAGTGGCTTTAAGCTGCGGCCTTGCCGCCGGCGCATTGCTGGCATGCCCATTGGTCAGAGGCGCTCCCCCAAAATCCACAGCGCCATCGAGCGCAGCCGCCGCGGCGCCCGAACCG
Source organism: Variovorax robiniae (assembly GCF_037889955.1). Classification (NCBI taxonomy): domain Bacteria; kingdom Pseudomonadati; phylum Pseudomonadota; class Betaproteobacteria; order Burkholderiales; family Comamonadaceae; genus Variovorax; species Variovorax robiniae. The sequence goes on along the minus strand of NZ_JBBKZS010000002.1, from coordinate 735,230 downwards.
CCCGCGGGCTACACGCGCTTCAAGGCTGACTCGTACTCTCTTGATCATCCCACTGCCTGGACATACCAAAAGACGGAGCAAGGTGGGCGAGTCAACCACATGTTTCAAGGCGAGCCTGATCAAAATGCCATGCCTTACTGCATGTCATCTCAGCAAAAACCAGCGCCTGGTGCTCCCGGAAACAAGATGAGTCGCAAGGAGCGCATTGACTATTTCATGAAAAATTCTGACGAGGATTTGCTGTTCAGATCCCTGAACACACTGGCCTCTGCCCAGGCTTTCAGGCTCGTGCACATGCAGGCATCTACCGTTGGAACTGAGATGCCAGGATTCATGGCGGACTTCTTCTTCAGAGTGCCGCAGGGGTTCGTGTACCGGGTGCGCGTGCACTACACGTTCTGGCGATCTGGAGTCTTTCTTTTATGGTGCGCTGCCGCGGCGAAGAATGAGCGAGACGCGGATTCGGGGTTTCTGCGAAACTTGGCAGCCTTCCAGACCGTTGCCACGAGCGTTCGCATCCGCGAGTGATGTGCTTGCCCTTGGATTCTGATCTGGGCGCCAGCTATCGCGCGGCCGGGCGCCGGATGCGCGCTCCGAGCTCTTGCGCGTACAAGAAGGCCCCTGTGGTGATGCGTCCCTTTGGGTTCTCCGAGCAGTACCGCTTCAGATAGGGCTCCATGCCCTCGAAACTCGAGATCTGGGACTTGATGGCCGCGTTGTACGCATTGACGCCCGTGAGATAGCCGTTTGTCCAGAACCGAACAGCTTGGGCCAGTTGTGGCTGGCTTTTGGAGTCCAGATAGTCCGTACAGTCGTCTATGGGTGGAGACATGACGATGGTGCCTGCTTCGGGATACTTGAGGGTCACATCCGTCTGCGCTTTTTCGCACCCCGCAAGCAAAGCGGCAAGCGCGAGCAGCACGGCGGATGGGTATGGCCTGGTTCCAAAAGTCGTCATGATTACCTCCTGGGCCCGAAGGGTATTGCACTGGCTGCGATCGCGAAACAGGAATATCGCAAGACCAAGCCACCCGCGATGCTCGCATCGCGCCACCCGTGCTTGAACAACAAGAACGCCCCCGCCCGAGGCCAAACTTGGAGTCGGCAAGCTGATGCCCCGGGACGCAAACGTCCCATGCGAGGACGGCCGGCCGACGTGGTGATGCGTCACGCATTGGCCGTCACCTTGTCGAGGTCTCGTTCAGATGACCCCATCAGCTTCCAGCGCCCGCAGTTCATCGTCACTCAAACCCGCCTCGGAAAACACCGCACGATTGTGTTGCCCCGTCGCGGGTCCCGTGCGCGGCGCTTCCTCGCTGCATCCCGAGAAGCGCGGCACGACACACGGCGCGGGTACGCTGCCCAGTTCTTCATCCGGCAGCCGGATGATCGCCCCGCGCGCCTGGAAGTGCGGATCGGCCAGCACATCGTCGATGCCGTAGACCTTGCTGAAAGGCACCTCGTGCCGCTGCAACGCGGCGGAGAGCGATGCGAAGTCCAGCGTGCCGCACCAGGCCGAGACAAGGCCATCGATCTCGTCCAGATTTCGCACGCGCGCCGGGTTGGTGGCAAAGCGCGGATCGCCCGGCAACTCGGGGCGCCCCATGGCCTCGCAGATGCGGCGGAAGATGGCATCGGAAGAGCCGACCACCGTCACCCACACGCCGTCGGCGCTCTTGTACATGTTGGACGGCGCCGTATAGGTGGCGCGTGAGCCGGCGCGCTGGCGCACCTGGCCCAATTGCTCATGCTCGACCGCCAGCGTTTCCAGCACGCGCATCAGCGCCTCGGTCGCGGACAGGTCGATCTCCCGCCCGGCGCGCTCGGGGTGCTGGCGCGTTTCCACCATCGCCGATGCAATCGAGAAGGCGCCGAACAGGCCCGCGACCGCATCGCCGACCGGGTAGTTCATGTGCTGCGGGCTGCCATCGGGCTCGCCGGTGAGATGCGCAAAGCCGCTCATCGCCTCGAAGATGCGCGCGAAGCCGGGTCGTCCCGCGTAGGGCCCCGTCTGCCCGAAGCCGGTGAGCCGCAACACCGTGAGCCGCGGGTTGGCTGCATGCAGCGTCTCCATGTCCAGGCCCCAGCGGTCCAGCGTGCCGGTGCGGAAGTTCTCCACCAGCACGTCGAACTTTGGCAACAGGCGCAGGAACAGCTCGCGCCCCTGCGGCTTGCGCACATCGAGCGAGATGCCGCGCTTGCCGCGATTGGTCACCTTCCAGTGCAGGGCATGCTCGTCCTTCACCGGCGCCAGGCCGCGCAGTGCATCGCTGCCGTCGGGCAGTTCCAGCTTGACCACGTCCGCGCCCAGGTCGGCGCACAGCGTGGCGGAGAAGGGCGCGGCGATGACCGTGGCCATGTCGAGGATGCGGACGCCGGCCAAGGGGCCGGAGCGGGGCAGGGTGGTGCTGTTCATGGGTGCGAGCATCCCGCACCCGGGCTGCGCACTACAACGCCAGTTTTGGCATGTTAATCAACGTCGCCGTTGCGGGGGCACAGCGTTCAAGCGGGCGCGGTGTCCAGGACCGGCAGCGCCTGGCCGGTGCGAACCACCTTGTCCACGTCGAAGCCGAGCGTGCGTGCGTATTCGAGTTCCGCCTCCAGCGTGGCCGCGTTGAGTTGCGGCACGCGCGACAACACCCAGAGATATTCGCGGTTGGGCGTGCCGACCAGCGCCACCTGGTAGTCGCGGTCGAGCTTGAGGATCCAGTAGTCGCCCCAGACCATCGGCAGCCACGACAGCCATTCGGGCGCGAAGCGCACTTCAAGGCGTCCCGCGCCGGGCTGTCCAGCCACCGGGACGACGCGGGCCGTGCCGATCGATTCATCGAAGGTGCCGTCGGCCAGTTCGCAACGATTGCGCACCTCGACGCTGCCATCGTCAAGCAGCGTGTATTCGGCGGTGACCGGCCCGTCGCACTGCTTTTCGAAGCGGTTCGGCAGCCGGGCCTGTTCATGCCAGAGGCCGGCATAGCGGATCAGGTCGACCGGCGCCACCACTTGCAGCGGCGCGCGCATCAGCGGCGCGCCGTCAGCCGGACCGGCGGGCGGGCCGATGCGCGCATTGCGCGCCTTGTTGAATGCGTACAGGGTCAATGCGCCGCCCACGCAAAACGCAGCGGCCAGCGTGCCGATGGATGAACTGGTGGCCTGGTCATCGAAGGGTGCGGGCGCCGCGGGCAGGGACGCGCGGCGGCGCGCGGAACGATAGGACATGGGGTGGCTCCTCGGAAGTCGAATCGCTCATGTTCCGCGCCTGCGCGAGGCGCACCGTCAGCGGTGGACCACAGCCTTTGTCGGCGCGCTGGCCGCATCGACTCGCAATCAGCCGGAAAGCGCAAGGCCGCGGGCATGAACGTACATGTGGACTGCATACGGAGGTTTCATAATGGCCCGATGAACCAACTCGATGCCCTCCGCCAATGGACCACCGTTGTCGCCGACTCCGGTGATTTCAAGCAACTCAGCGCCAGCAAGCCGCAGGATGCGACGACCAATCCGTCGCTGATCCTCAAGGCGGTGCAGAAGCCGGAATACCGGCCGCTGCTCGACGAAGCCGTCAAGAAGCATGCCGGCAAGCCGATCGACGAGGTCATCGACCGCCTGCTGGTGCGCTTCGGCACCGAGATCCTGACGCTGATCCCGGGCCGCGTGTCCACCGAAGTCGATGCGCGCATCTCCTTCGACACCGCCGCGACCATCGCGCGCGCCGAGCGCATCGTCGCGATGTACCGCGCCGAAGGCATCGACACCGGGAAGCGTCTGCTGGTCAAGGTGGCCTCGACCTGGGAAGGCATCCAGGCCGCCAAGGCACTGGAGCAGAAGGGCATCCACACCAACCTGACGCTGCTGTTCTCCTTCGCCCAGGCGGTCGCTTGCGGCGAAGCGGGCGTCAAGCTGATCTCGCCCTTCGTCGGTCGCATCTACGACTGGTACAAGAAGTCGGCCGGCGCCAAGTGGGACGAGGCCGCCAATGCCGGCGCCAACGACCCGGGCGTGAAGTCGGTGACCGAGATCTTCAACTACTACAAGCACTTCGGCATCCAGACCGAGGTGATGGGCGCGAGCTTCCGCAACACCGGCCAGATCGCTGCGCTGGCGGGCTGCGACCTGCTGACGATCAGCCCCGAACTGCTGGCCGAACTGGCCGCGAGCAATGAACCGCTGAAGCATGCGCTCGATGCCAGCGCCGCGAAGTCGCTCGACATTCCCAAGAAGAGCTTCGACGAAGCGAGCTTCCGCTTCGCGCTGAACGAAGACGCGATGGCCACCGAGAAGCTGGCCGAGGGCATCCGCGCATTTGCCGCCGATGCGGTCAAGCTTGAAAAGCTCATGGGTGCCGCATGAGCGCCCGTCTTCGGTGTGACAAGGCCCCGTCGTGGGCCAAGCTGCAAGCGCACTACGACAGCAAGGGCCGCAGCCTCGACCTGCGCGAAGCCTTTGCCAGCGACGCCGACCGCTTCGCCACCCTGAGCCAGGAAGCGCCATACGTCTTCGGCGACCTGTCGAAGAACCTTATCGATGCGCCCACCGAGGCCTTGCTGATGTCGCTGGCCCGCGAATGCGGCCTCGAAGCCCATCGCGCCGCGATGTTCGCCGGCGAGCACATCAACAACACCGAAGACCGCGCCGTGCTGCACACGCTGCTGCGCGCGCCGGCCGATGCATCCAGCACCGACGACAAGCTGCGCGACGTGCACGCCACGCTCGACGCGATGCTCAAGTACGCCGACCAGGTGCGCGCCGACCACACCATCACCGACGTGGTCAACATCGGCATCGGCGGCTCCGACCTCGGCCCGCAGATGGCGGTGCTGGCGCTGGAGGAGTTCGTCGCGCGCGGCAAGCGCTTCCACTTCGTCTCCAACGTCGACGGCCACGAACTGGCAGGCGTGCTCAAGGGCCTCGCGCCGGAGCACACGCTGTTCCTCATCGCCTCGAAGACTTTCACCACGGCCGAGACGATGACCAATGCGATCTCGGCCAAGCGCTGGTTCCAGCAGTCCAGCCGGCTCGACGTCGCGAAGCATTTCGCGGCGCTCACCACCAACGTCAAGGCGGCCAAGGACTTCGGCATCGACACCACCTTCGGCTTCTGGGACTGGGTGGGCGGGCGCTATTCGCTGTGGTCGGCCATCGGCCTGCCGATCGCGCTGGCCATCGGCTCGGACGGCTTCCGCCGCCTGCTGGCCGGCGCCCATGCGATGGACGAGCACTTCCGCACCGCGCCGCTCGAGCAGAACCTGCCGGTGCGCCTCGGCCTGCTCGACGTCTGGTATCGCAACTTCCACCGCTTCACCACGCGCAGCATCGCGCCGTACCACAGTGCGTTGAAGCGTGTGCCGGCCTACCTGCAACAGCTCGAGATGGAAAGCAACGGCAAGCAGGTCGATGCCAACGGCCAGCCGCTGCCTTACGGCACCTCGCCTGTGCTGTGGGGCGAGCCCGGCACCAACGGCCAGCATGCCTACTTCCAGATGCTGCACCAGGGCACCGACGTGACGCCGCTCGAATTCGTGGCCGTGCGCGACGCCTCGCACGACCTGGAAGGCCATCACAACAAGCTGCTGGCCAACGCGCTGGCGCAGGCCCAGGCGCTGATGCAGGGGAAGGCCGACGCGGGCGGACACAAGAACTTCCCGGGCAACCGGCCCAGCACCTTCTTCGTGTTCGAGAAGCTCACGCCGGAGGCGCTGGGCGCCTTCCTCGCGATGTACGAGCACCGCGTGTTCACCAGCGGTGCGCTGTGGGGCATCAACAGCTTCGACCAGTGGGGCGTGGAATTGGGCAAGGTGCTGGCGAAGGACATCGAGCCGCGGTTGGCGTCGGGGGATGCGAGCGGGCTGGATGCGTCGACGGCGGGACTCCTGGAGCGCCTCCGGCCCGTGTGAGCGGGACAGCTTGGTCTTGCGACGGCCGAGCGTCCGGCGAGTTCTTCAAGACGCGCATTCGCTTGTTGGCGGTGGTAAATTGCTGCAACTTGCCACAGTGAGGTTGCGATGTCCTCGAATTCGATTCGCGTCGGGTCAGTTCTCTTCGCCTCTGCTCAGCAGAAGGGCGGCCTGATGTCTCGCTCGGCTGCACAGCAGATCGAGCATTGGGCGCGGCTTGGGAAGGCGCTGGAAGATGCAGGCCTGTCCGTGCCGCAGATGGTCTCCATGTTGCAAGACCAACATTCCTCCACGGGAACGAGCGAAACGACCGAGCAACAGCTCTGGCAATTCAAGCGGGCCAATCAAGCGCGCGACCTGGAGAATGTGCGCGCCGGTCGCATCCCCGGCGAGCGAATGAGCTGGTTCTCGGGCGGCAGGGCCAAGGCGGCGAAGTTGATCGACTCGCCGTACTGATGATGGCCACGCGCCCCTCACTGCCCGCTGACGAAGAGCCTCTCGACGCCGCAACCGTTGATCTGCTGCTTTCGAACCTGGGGACCGACATGGTGCTGGTCGGCGGCCAGGCCTTGGCCTTCTGGATGGATCGCTACGGGATTGGTTCGGGCGGCGCGGACATCTCGAATGACGGCGACGTGCTTGGAAATGTTGGGCGGGCGCACGACCTGGCCGAAGCCCTGCGAGCCAGGTTGATCGTGCCCCCAGCGACGGCCCGTACGGCGATCGTGGGTCAGATTCGACTTCCAACGGATGAAGGAAAGGCTCGAAACATAGACGTGCTGCACAAGCTCTTCACCAACAGCGGCCTCAGGAAGTCCTCGGAATTCACGAAACGCGTGATCCAGGATGCCGTGGAAGTGGAGTGGCGGCGTGGGAAATTCATTCGGGTCATGGACCCCTTCGATGTGTTGCAGTCCCGAGTGGAAAACGCCGTGGGGCTGATCGACGACAAGGGCCTCCATGTCCTCACACAGGCCGTGTGGGCCATTGCCGTAGCGCGCGCTGCGCTGCTCAAGTTGGCCAGTCACCCCCAGGTGGGCGACAGGCTCGGTAAACGGATCCAGAGCATCTACGGGCTCGCGACCAGCCAGGTCGGAAAGCGCCTGCTGGACGAACACGACATCGAGGTGCTCGACGCCGTCGATGTCGATGCACTTCGAGCCATTGCGCCCTCGCACGACAGGCAACTCGACAACGTTCAATCCGCACGACTGAAGCGACAGGGCAAGCGAAGCAAGCGGTCGAAGCCTTGAGCAATCGCGCCTCCAGAAGCGACTGCGACCGCTCTGAATAGTCAACAAAATGTTTCCGTCCCTCGATAAGATCCCCGCGGGGAAATCCAACATCGAGGAGTTGTTCATGAATTTCATGCAGGCGGTTCAGGTTTGCCTGAGCAAGTACGTCGACTTCAGTGGCCGGGCACGCCGCTCGGAGTTCTGGTGGTTCGCTCTTTTCCAGGTCATCGTCTCCCTGGTCGCGTCCTTCCTGGGCGACATCGTCTCGGCGATCGCGGGGCTGGCCTTGCTGCTGCCGGCGTTCGCTGTGGGAGCCAGGCGACTGCATGACATCGGCAAGTCCGGCTGGCTGCAGCTGATTGCGCTGATCCCCTTGATCGGCATCGTGGTGCTGATCTACTTCTGGGTGCAGCCCGGGACGAGCGAGGCCAACGCACACGGCGAACTCGTGGCCTGATTCGGCCGCCTCCACTCTGCCAAGGGGCCGCGATTCGCGGCCCTTTTTCATGCCCCTTTGTGCCGCTTCGTTACATCCTGTATTGCTTCGCTTAGGGATTCCACTAGGCGATCTGTGCATCAGGGTATCAATCGATACAAATCAAGTACCAAGCACGCATGAGTGCGTCTCCAGAATTCGGGTCAGGCCGCGGGGGCCATCCAACCCAAAAGGAGACACACCATGAAGCGTTTTATCCAGACTGGTCTCGTCGTTGCGCTGGCCAGTGCCGGCCTCGCGCAGGCGGCCACCGAGCTCGTCATCGCCACCGTCAACAACGGCCACATGATCGAGATGCAGAAGCTGACGCCGGTCTTCGAGAAGGCCAATCCGGACATCAAGCTCAAGTGGGTCACGCTGGAAGAGGGCACCCTGCGCCAGCGCGTGACGACCGACATCGCCACTAAGGGCGGCCAGTTCGACGTGATGACCATCGGCCTCTATGAAACGCCGATCTGGTCCAAGAAGGGCTGGCTCAAGCCCATCGCCACCGATGCCGCCTACGACGTGGACGACATCCTGCCCGCCATCCGCAGCGGTCTGTCGATGGACGGCAAGCTCTACGCGGCGCCCTTCTACGGTGAAAGCTCGATGCTCATGTACCGCAAGGACCTGGCCGACAAGGTCGGCATCAAGATCCCCGACCAGCCCACCTGGGCCCAGGTCAAGGAATTCGCCGACAAGGCCAACGACCCCAAGGCCGGCGTGTTCGGCATGTGCCTGCGCGGCAAGCCGGGCTGGGGCGACAACATGGCCTTCCTGACCACGCTGGTCAACACCAACGGCGGCCAGTGGTTCGACATGAAGTGGCAGCCGCAGATCGACACCAAGCCCTGGAAGGACGCCATCACCTTCTACGTCGACATGATGAAGAAGGACGGCCCGCCCGGCGCCTCGGCCAACAGCTTCAACGAGAACCTGGCGCTCTTCAACGAAGGCAAGTGCGCGGCCTGGGTCGATGCGACCATCGCCGCCTCCTTCATCTCGGATCCCAAGCAGTCGAAGGTCGCCGACAAGGTGGCCTACGCGCAGGCACCGGTTGCTGTCACGCCCAAGGGTGCGAACTGGCTGTGGTCGTGGAACCTCGCGATCCCGGCCAGTTCCACCAAGGACGACGCGGCGCAGAAGTTCATCAAGTGGGCCACGTCGAAGGAATACATCCAGCTCGTCGCCAAGGAAACCGGCTGGAACACGGTGCCCACCGGCACGCGCAAGTCGACCTATGCGAACCCGGAATTCCAGAAGGTCGCGAAGTTCGCCGAGGCCGAGAAGAAGGCCATCGACTCGGCCAACCCGAACGACAGCACGCTGCCCAAGTCGCCGTACGTGGGCGTGCAGTACGCGGCGATCCCGGAGTTCCAGGCGATCGGCGTGGCGGTGGGCCAGCAGATGAGCGCGGCGCTGTCGGGCAAGGTCACGGTGGAGCAGGCGCTGAAGACCTCGCAGACGGCGGCCGAGCGTGAGATGAAGAAGGGCGGCTACTACAAGTAGTCCTGCCTTTCTCCCTCCCCCGCTGGGGGAGGGCCCGGGTGGGGCACGCTGCGCTCCCACCCTCACACACACCACCGCGATCACAGGGAGCCCCCATCCCTGCCTTCCCCCAGCGGGGGAAGGAGTCAGAGACGACCACCCAAAGGGACCGAACAATGACAAGACTCCTGCCCCGGGCGCTGATGGCGCCGGCCGTGATCACGCTGCTGGCGTGGTCGATCGTGCCTCTCGTGATGACGTTGTACTTCTCCTTCGTGACGTACAACCTCATGCAGCCTGGCGACCGGCCCTTTGCCGGCCTCGAGAACTTCCACTACTTCATCACCGACCCGGACTTCTGGCCGGCCGTGGCCAACACCATGACGCTGATCGGCAGCGTCATCCTGATCACGGTGATCATGGGCGTGCTGCTGGCGCTGCTGGTCAACGAGCCCTTCCCGGGACGCGGCATCGTGCGGGTGCTGCTGATCTCGCCCTTCTTCGTCATGCCCACGGTGAATGCGCTGCTGTGGAAGCACATGATGATGAACCCGATCTACGGCGTGCTGGCCGACCTGTGGCGCTTCTTCGGCGCCGAGCCCATCGACTGGCTCACCGACCTGCCGTTGTTCTCCGTGATCATCATGGTGGCCTGGCAATGGTTGCCCTTTGCCTGCCTGATCTTCATCACCTCGCTGCAATCGCTCGATCGTGAGCAGATGGAAGCGGCGCGCATGGACGGCGCGAATGCCTTCCAGCGCTTCTTCTACCTCACGGTGCCGCACCTGGGCCGGCCGATGGCGGTGGTGATCATGATCGAGATGATCTTCTTGCTGAGCGTGTTCGCGGAGATCGCCATCACCACCAACGGCGGTCCGGGCAACGAGAGCACCAACCTCACGTACATGATCTTCAAGCAGTCGCTGATGAACTTCGACGTGGGCGTGGCCTCGGCCGGTGCGCTGTTCGCGGTGATCCTGGCCAACATCGTGGCGGCCTTCCTGGTGCGAATCATCGGCAAGAACCTGGACTGAGGGAGAAAAAGACATGCAACCCAATCCCCTGTTCATCGTCCTGCGCACCGTCGGTGCCTGGGCCATCGCACTGCTCTTGTTCTTCCCGCTGGGCTGGCTGTTCCTCACCGCGTTCAAGACCGAATTGCAGGCCATCCACGTGCCGCCGCTCTTCATCTTCGAGCCGACGATGGAGAACTTCAGCGAAGTGCAGCGCCGCAGCGACTACTTGCTCTATGCGCGCAACTCGCTCATCACCAGCGTGGGCTCGACCATCCTGGGCCTCCTGATCGCGGCGCCCGCGGCGTACTCGATGGCCTTCTTCCGTACCAAGCGAACGCGCGACATCCTCATGTGGATGCTGTCGACCAAGATGATGCCGGCCGTCGGCGCGCTGGTGCCGATCTACGTGCTGGCGCAGACCGCCGGCATGCTGGATTCGATCCCCGCGCTGATCATCGTGTTCACGCTGTCGAACCTGCCGATCATGGTCTGGATGCTCTACACGAGTTACAAGGACATCCCCAACGAGATCCTGGAAGCGGCGCGCATGGACGGCGCCAGCATCTGGACCGAGTTCCGTCATGTGGTGATGCCGCTGTCGGTGGGTGGTCTTGCATCGTGCGGCCTGCTGTGCCTGGTGCTGAGCTGGAACGAGGCCTTCTGGGCCTTGAACCTGGTGTCGGCCAAGGCGGGCACGCTGGCCACGCTGATCTCGCAGTACTCCAGCCCTGAAGGCCTGTTCTGGGCCAAGTTGTCGGCCGCTTCGTTGATGGCCATCGCGCCCATCGTCGTCTTCGGCTGGTTCTCGCAAAAGCAACTCGTCCAAGGCCTCACCTTCGGCGCCGTGAAATGAAGCCCACCCCCGTTGCTTGCTCACTTCGTGTAGCCGCCTCCCCCCCTCGAGGGGGCAACACCAGCGGCCCGGCAAAGCCGGTTCCGCGGTGTTTCACGAATGGGTCTTGTCGTGCTTGCCGCCCAGGCTCGCGTTTGAAAAGTTATCGATTCAAGGAGAAACAAAAAGTGGCTTACCTCGAACTCCGCAACATCAAGAAGAGCTTCGGCGACGCGCACATCATCAAGGGCGTCAACCTCGAGATCGAAAAGGGCGAGTTCATCGTCTTCGTTGGCCCTTCGGGCTGCGGCAAGTCGACGCTGCTGCGCCTCATCGCCGGGCTGGAGCCGACCACCAGCGGGCAACTGATGCTCGATGGCCGCGACATCACCAACCTGGCCTCCGGCAAGCGCGACCTGGCGATGGTGTTCCAGAGCTACGCGCTCTATCCGCACATGAGCGTGGCCGACAACATGTCCTTCGCGCTCAAGCTGGCCAACGTGCCCAAGGACGAGATCCGCAAGAAGGTCGACTATGCGGCGAAGCAGCTGAACCTCACGCAGTACCTGGACCGCACGCCCAAGGAACTCTCGGGCGGCCAGCGCCAGCGCGTGGCCATCGGCCGGGCCATCGTGCGTGCGCCCAAGGTCTTCCTGTTCGATGAGCCGCTGTCCAACCTCGACGCGGCCCTGCGCGGCAACACGCGCGTCGAGATCCACAAGCTTCACGTCGCGCTCGGCGCCACCAGCATCTACGTGACGCACGACCAGGTCGAAGCCATGACGCTGGCCGACCGCGTGGTGGTGCTCAAGGACGGCCTGATCGAACAGGTCGGCACGCCGATGGAGCTGTACGACCATCCGGTGAACAAGTTCGTCGCGCAGTTCATCGGCATGCCGTCGATGAACATGGTGCCGGCGGCGGCCATCCCGACCTTCTCGGCGGCCACCGGCGGCAGGCTGCCGAGCGACGGTTTTCTCGGCGTGCGGCCGGAGGGCCTGCAGGTGCATCCGGGCATGGGCGCAGGGGTGCCGGGCAAGGTCGACCTGATCGAGGCGCTGGGCTCCGACACGCTGATCCACGTCGACGTGGGCGGCGTGCCGCTGATCGCGCGGCAGAACGAGCGCACGCCGCTGCGCGTGGGCGACGACGTGGGCGTGGAACTCGACCCGCGGGTGCTGCACCTGTTCAATCGCGAAGGCCAGGCGGTCGCTGCGTGATGGCCCTCGCACCCGTTCCGGACTGCACGTCCGTCATCCTCCACCTGGGCCTCGGCTCCTTCCATCGCGCGCACCAGGCCGTCTACGTCCAGGCGCTGCGCGACACCGGCGACAAGGCCTATGCGATCTCTGCCGCCAACCTGCGGCCGGATTCGCCAGAGGTACTGGCCGCGTTGCGTGCGCAAGGTGGCGCCTACATGCTGGAAACCGTGTCGCCCGCCGGCGAGTACCGCTACCAGGAGATCCAGTCGATCCGCGAGGTGCTGCCCTACGAGGCCGACCTTGCGAGCGTGATCGAGCGTGGCGCCGATCCGGCCACGCGCATCATCTCCTTCACCGTGACCGAGGCCGGCTACTACCTCGATGCCAAGGACAAGCTGGACCTGTCCTTCGCCGACCTGGCCTCCGACATCGAGCGCGCGCGCAACGGCGAGCCGGGCAGCACGATCTACGGCGCGGTCTGCGCGATCCTGCGCGCCCGCAAGACCGGTGGCGGCGGGCCGGTCACGCTGCTCAATTGCGACAACCTGCGCCACAACGGCGACCGCTTCCGCAAAGGCCTGCTGGAATTCATCGAGCGCAGCGGCGACGTGTCGCTCCAGGCCTGGGTGCAGATCAACACGACTTGCCCCAACGCGATGGTCGACCGCATCACGCCGCGTCCGCCGCCGGAGCTGCGTGAGCGCGTGCTCAAGGCCACCGGCCACGCCGACGCCGCGCCCATCACCGGCGAGAGCTTCATCCAGTGGGTCATCGAAGACAACTTCATCCAGGGACGACGGCCTGCGTGGGAACGCGTGGGCGTGGAGATGGTGGAGTCGGTGCAGCCCTACGAGGAAGCGAAGATTCGCCTGCTCAACGCCACCCACAGTTGCATCGCCTGGGCCGGTACGCTGATCGGCCTGCAATTCATCCACGAGGGCACGCACACGCCGGCGATCCGCAAGATGGCCTTCGACTACGTCACCGACGACGTGATCCCCTGCCTGAGCCGGCCCGGCACGCCGAGCCCGGTCGACCTGCCGGCCTACCGCGACGTGGTGCTGGACCGCTTCGGCAATCCGTCCATCCGCGACACCAATCAGCGCGTGGCGATGGATGGTTTCTCGAAGATCCCCGGCTTCATCGCGCCGACTGTGCGCGAGCGCCTGGGACGCAATGAAAGCATCGACAGCGTGGCCATGCTGCCGGCGTTGTTCCTCGCCTTCCTGCAGCGCTGGCATCGCGGTGAGATTCCGTACACCTACCAGGACCAGGTCATGGATCCGGCGGTGGGCCATGCAATCTGCGAGGCCGCGGACCCGGTGCTGGCTTTCTGTTCCGACACATCGCTGTGGGGACCGCTGGCCGGTGATACTCGGCTGGTGGATGCCGTGCGCAGCGCCGGCGTCCGAGTCCAGGCTTTTGTGGCGGCGACACCGTCCTGATCACTATGCGAATCGCACTGGCGGGCGAGGCCCTGATCGACTTCACTTGCAGCTCGGGCCTGAGCTTCGAGGGCCACGAGGGCGGGGCGCTGACCAACAGCGCCATCGCCGCCGCGCGGCTGGGACAGCCGACCGGGTTCATCACCCAGCTCTCGACCGACATGTTCGGCGAGCGCCTGCTGCAGCACCTGCAAGGCAACGGCGTCGACACGCAGTTCGTGCTGCGCAGCGCGGCCCCGTCCACGCTGGCCTTCGTCGCGCGCACGCCCACCACCAACCACTACGCCTTCTATACCAAGGGCACCGCCGACACGCTGTGGGCGCCCGCGGAACTGCCCGCGCTGCCCGACAGTTGCCGCTTCCTGCACTTCGGCGGCATCTCCATCCTCACCGAGCCGGCCGCCACGCGCATCACCGAGCTGGTCGAGGCGCAGCGCGGCAAGCGCATCGTGCTGTTCGACCCGAACGTGCGCCCCAGCCTGATTCCCGACATGGACGCCTACCGCGCCAAGCAGCCGCGCTGGCTGGCTGCGAGCGACGTGCTCAAGTTCAGCGATGAAGACGCGGCCTACCTCGCGCCGGGCAAGAGCTTGGCCGAAGCCGCTGCGATGTTCCTGGCGCCGCATGCAGCGGGAGGGCAGGGGCCGCGCGCCGTGGTCGTCACCCGGGGCGGCGACAGCGCTGGCGTATACCGCGCAGGCCGCGCAGTGCTGGAAGTGAAGCCGCCGAAGATCACGGTGGCCGACACCATCGGCGCGGGCGACACCTTCGCCGCCGGCATCTCAGTTGCGCTGCTGGAGCAAGGCGTCGAGCATGCCGCCCAACTCGACACACTGTCCGACGAGGCTTGGCGCGAAGTCCTGCGCTTCGCCGCCACCGCCGCCGCACTCAACTGCACCCGAGAGGGCTGCGACCCGCCAACCCGCGCGGAGCTGCGATCCGCGCTGTCCGTCCCCTGAGGGCCTGACCATGCCGACGACTCGATCCCGCCAAACCCCACGCCAGCGCCAACCGGAGCTGGAGCACGATTTCGCCCGCTCCCCCGCGCTCGGCTATGAAAAGCCCGAAGAAGCCGGCTGGGTCCGCTGCCTCGCCCACGGCTATCCGAGCCAATTGGCGCGCTGGCACTGCCACGACGAGTACGAGCTGCACCTGATCACCGCCACCTCCGGCAAGGCTTTCGTCGGCGACTGGATCGGCCCCTTCCAGCCAGGGCACCTGGTGCTGTGCGGCCCGCGCCTGCCGCACAACTGGATCTCGCTCGATGCGCCCGCCGATGGCGTGAGCACGCGCGACCTGGTGATCCAGTTCCGCCATGAGCCCTTCGCGCAGGCCGCCTCGGAGATCCCGGAGATCGCCGAGGTCATGCAACTGCTGGAGCGCGCCCGACGCGGCATCGAGTTCTTCGGCCTGTCGGAGCGTGCCGAGCGCCATTGGCGCGCTGTCAAGGCCGCACACGGCCTGCGCCGGCTCGGCGCCTTCTGCGACTACCTGGCCGACCTCGCCGAATGCACCGACTACCGCCTCCTGTCCAGCGTGCAGATCAAGGGCGCCGAGGGCGATGCCGAAGGCGACCAGATCAACGCCATTGTCAACCGCATCACCGACAACGTGGCCGAGCCCATCGCCATGGCTGAAGTGGCGGCAGAACTCGGAATGAGCGAAAGCCGCTTCAGCCGCTTCTTCCGCAAGTCCACCGGCAACAGCTTCACCGACTTCGTGAACCAGGTCCGCATCAACAACGCCTGCCACCTGCTGATGCAGACCGACCACTACGTGACCGACATCTGCTATCAGGTCGGCTTCAACAACGTCGCCAACTTCAACCGCCGCTTCCTCGAAATCAAGGGCATGACCCCCAGCGAATTCCGCCGCCAGGCGGACAGCCGCTTTGGCGGGGCGCACTGACGACTCGGCGCAGGCAGCCGAATACGGACAGCCGAACGCAGAAGTCGCAAAGGTGTCGCAGAAGTCGCAAAAGGAATTCAAAAGATTCTTTGGTTTTCTTCTGCGACTTCTGCGCTCTTTTGTCTTCCTTCTGCGTTCGGCTGTCCGCTCCCGTATTCATTCCCGACTGACCCATCATGTACCTCGGACTTGACCTCGGCACCTCCGAACTGAAGGCGCTGCTGCTCGCCGACGACCATCGCATCGTCGGTGTCGCGCGCTCTGCGCTGACCGTGAGCCGGCCGCAACCGCTGTGGTCGGAGCAGGCGCCATCGCAATGGTGGGAGGCGCTCGAATCGGTCATGACGCAACTGCGTGCTGCGCATGCAGATGCGCTGTCGGCGGTGCGCGCCATCGGACTCTCGGGACAGATGCACGGCGCGGTGCTGCTCGACGACAAGGACCAAGTCCTGCGACCCGCCATCCTGTGGAACGACGGGCGCAGCGCCGCGCAATGCGAGCAACTCGCTGCGGCTGTCCCGCGGCTCGGGGAGATCGCCGGCAACCTGGCCATGCCCGGTTTCACCGCACCCAAGCTGCTCTGGGTGCGCGAACACGAGCCCGATGTGTTCACGCGGACACGTCGCGTGCTGCTGCCCAAGGACTGGTTGCGCCTGATGCTCAGCGGCGAGGCGGTGAGCGACATGTCCGATGCCTCCGGCACGCTGTGGCTCGATGTCGGCAAGCGCGACTGGTCCGACGAACTGCTGGCCGCCACCGGACTCACGCGGGCGCACATGCCGCGCCTGGTCGAAGGCAGCGAAGCCTCGGCGACGTTCAAGCCGGAACTCGCTGTGCGCTGGGGCATGCCGCGAGCGGTGCGCATCGCCGGTGGCGCCGGAGACAACGCCGCCAGCGCTGTCGGCATGGGCCTGGTCGCGCCGGGCGAAGGCTTCGTTTCGCTGGGCACGTCCGGCGTGATCTTCGTGTCGGGCGCCGCGTTCGCGCCGAACCCTGCGCAGGCCGTGCATGCCTTCTGCCACGCGCTGCCGGGGCGCTGGCACCAGATGTCGGTGATGCTGTCGGCAGCCAGCGCCGTGAGCTGGGCGTCGCGCACCTTCGGCTTCGGCGATGAGGCAAGCCTGTTGGCCGCTGCGGCCACGCTGGCGCCGGATGCGCGCCAACGTGCGCCGATCTTCCTGCCCTACCTGTCCGGTGAACGGTCCCCGCACAACAACGCGCAGGCCCAAGGTGTCATGTTCGGCCTGACCCAGGCCCATGCGCCCGCTGACATCGCCTATGCCGTCGTCGAAGGCGTGAGCTTCGGATTGCGCGACGGACTCCACACGCTGGATCGCCCCTCGGGCGACCTGTCACTGGTCGGCGGCGGCGCACGCAGCGCATGGTGGGCACAACTGCTGTCCGACATTCTCGAAGTGCCGCTGGCCTTTGGGGAGGGCGGCGAGGCGGGCGGGGCACTCGGTGCCGCGCGCTTGGGCTGGCTGGCCGATGGCGGGGGTGTCGCAACGGTTTGCCGGCGGCCGGCGCTGAAGCAGCGCTTCGTGCCCGACATGTCGCAGGGCGACGCGAATCGCACGCGGCATGGGCGTTTCCAAGTCCTCTACCAAGCGCTCAGGTCGCAGTTCGTGGCCTGAATCGGAGCCTCGGTCCGCTTGCACTGGCTGATCGCCGGAGCGGCCCTCGAAGGTGGCTTATTGCCGAAGGGCTGAGCTTCGGTCAATTGCGCTAACGCGTGCTCAACCTGCTGCGCGCTTCGGCCCGGTGCTCGGGCCCTCCCGATCCCTGTTTCAGTACCTATTGAGCGTTCAGCTGCCCGCAGGGTGGTCGCGATGCGGAGGTGACTGATTTTCAGTGGAAATCTATTGTGAGATGTGCTTTTGCATATTTGATTCACCAAATGTCAAAAGATTGCAAATTTCCAACGGTATCCCAAATTGAGGGGAGGAATTCAAATTGATGCTTCCCAGAGGTGTGCCGGAACATGGCAAACTGATCAAGATTGACCAGTGAAAAGGAGGAAATATCGAAGGGTCTTATTTTTCTCGCTTTCGAGAGAACTGGTTGCGTTTCCACATGTTATTCAAGGGAATAAAAAATGAAATCTACTTTTCCAAAATTCGTTGCTGCATCGCTGGTGCTCGTCGGAGGGGCCGCGTCTGCGGACATCCTGGCAGGAATTGGCTGGGCGGCCAATCAGGCAGCGGTGGTTTGCTATGTATTCAACGCCGGAAGTGGTCCTGTCGACATCACTTCCAAGGCCATCGTCAATGAGGTGACGGGCAATGCGTATCCAGCCGCGGGCAGTTGCACCAATTCGCTGGCGAGCGGAAGAACTTGTGCGCTTACAGCAGCTGTGCAAGCCAATGGTGCAAACACTTGCAAGTTTGTCCTGTCCCCGAGCGGCGCCGATGTCCGGGGGCAAATGGAAGTCAGAAATTCCACGGGAACCATCCTGAACAGCATCGGGCTCCGCTGAGATCAGTCTTGGCAATTGCCCACTTCGCCCATTGCAAGGGATAGGCAAGTTCTATTGCCCGCGGTCTCACATTCGCGAGGAAACAGAAACAAATCAGGTCGCAAATGCGACTTGATTCATTTTTCCGCAACAGGATCGCAATCAGGCCCCGTTCTTGACCAGTACGGGCCGCGTCGAATAGCGGTCCGGGAACAGCTTCCTCAAGTTGTCGATCTTCGGCAGGTCGTTGTAGACGATGTATTCGTCGGCCGGATGCAGCGTCAGGTAGTCCTGGTGGTACGCCTCTGCCGGGTAGAAGCGCTTCTGCAATTCGATGGTGGTCACGATCGGCTTGCTGCCGAAGGTCTTCGCCTGGGTCAGCTGCGCGATGTAGGCCTGCGCGATGCGCGCCTGCTCGACGTTCTGCGCAAAGATGGTCGAGCGGTATTGCGTGCCGGTGTCCGGTCCTTGCCGGTTCAACTGCGTCGGGTCGTGCGCCACCGAGAAGTAGATCTGCAGGATGCGTGCATAGCTGATCTGGCGTGGGTCGTAGCTGATGCGCACCGATTCGGCGTGGCCGGTACGGCCGGAGCCAATCGTTTCATAGTTCGCCGTGCTTTCTTCGCCGCCGGCATAGCCGGACACCGCGTTGGTCACGCCCTTGACGTGCTGGAACACGCCCTGCACGCCCCAGAAGCAACCGCCTGCGAGCACGGCGGTGGCACTGGTGTCGCCGGTCGCCGGATCGGTCGACGGCGCGGGCACGACGACGGCTGCTTCCGCCGCGTGGGCGGCCGGCCGAAGCCAGAGTGCGCCTGACACGATCGCTGCGGACGTGGCGAGCATCGATCGGCGTGTGGCGAGTGAAGAACTTTGGGTGTTCATGGGGGCAGTGGGGCTGGAGAAGATGACCTCGCCAGTGTCCTTCAACGCGCCGCCATTGCCCATGGCAGGGTCATCCGGCCGCCTGACGAGCCGCCGCCGAAGAGACCCGAACAAGCAAAAAAAGAGGCCGCCGAAGCGACCTCTTTCCATTTTTCGCGAGACCCCAGGGAACCGGCTTGGCCGGACCGCTGGTGTCAGCAGCGAGCAATTACATGCCCATGCCGCCCATGCCGCCCATGCCACCCATGTCGGGCATGCCGCCGCCAGCGCCGGCTTCTTCCTTCGGTGCGTCGGCGACCATGGCTTCGGTCGTCAGCAGCAGCGAGGCAACCGATGCAGCGTTTTGCAGCGCGGTGCGGGTGACCTTCGTCGGGTCCAGGATGCCCAGCTCGAGCATGTCGCCGTACGAATCGTTGGCTGCGTTGAAGCCGAAGTTGCCCTTGCCGGCCAACACGGCGTTCACCACCACCGAGGCTTCGCCGCCGGCGTTGTTCACGATCTCGCGCAGGGGCGCTTCGATGGCCTTGAGCACCAGCTTCACGCCAGCGTCCTGGTCAGCGTTGTCACCCTTGATGGAGGCGCCAACGGCTTGCTTGGCACGCAGCAGGGCCACGCCGCCGCCAGCCACAACGCCTTCTTCCACTGCAGCGCGGGTGGCGTGCAGGGCGTCTTCGACGCGAGCCTTCTTTTCCTTCATTTCGACTTCGGTGGCCGCGCCAACCTTGATCACGGCAACACCGCCGGCCAGCTTGGCCACGCGCTCTTGCAGCTTTTCACGGTCGTAGTCGCTGGTCGCTTCTTCGATCTGGACGCGCACTTGCTTGACGCGGGCTTCGATGTCACCAGCAGCGCCAGCGCCGTCGATGATGATCGTGTTTTCCTTGCCCACTTCGATGCGAGCGGCTTGGCCGAGGTCGGCCAGCGTGACCTTCTCGAGCGTCAGGCCGACTTCTTCAGCGATGACCTTGCCGCCCGTCAGGATGGCGATGTCTTCCAGCATGGCCTTGCGGCGGTCGCCGAAGCCAGGCGCCTTGACAGCCACGACCTTCAGGATGCCGCGGATCGTGTTCACGACCAAGGTAGCGAGGGCTTCGCCTTCGACTTCTTCGGCAATGATCAGCAGCGGACGGCCAGCCTTGGCGACTTGTTCCAGCGTCGGGAGCAGGTCACGGATGTTGCTGATCTTCTTGTCGAAGAGCAGGACAAACGGGTTTTCCAGGATCGCCGATTGCTTTTCCGGGTTGTTGATGAAGTAGGGCGACAGGTAGCCGCGGTCGAATTGCATGCCTTCGACGACGTCCAGTTCGCTTTCCAGCGACTTGCCGTCTTCCACGGTGATCACGCCTTCCTTGCCGACCTTGTCCATCGCGTCAGCGATGAGTTGGCCGATGGTGTCGTCGCTGTTGGCCGAGATGGAGCCGACTTGCGCGATTTCCTTGGAGGTGGTGGTGGCCTTCGAAGCCTTCTTCAGCTCGGCGACCAGGGCCGTGACGGCCTTGTCGATGCCGCGCTTCAGGTCCATCGGGTTCATGCCCGCTGCGACCAGCTTGAAGCCTTCGCGAACGATGGCTTGTGCCAGGACCGTGGCGGTCGTGGTGCCGTCACCAGCGTTGTCGCTGGTCTTGGAGGCCACTTCCTTCACGAGCTGGGCGCCCATGTTCTGGAGCTTGTCCTTGAGTTCGATTTCCTTGGCGACGGACACTCCGTCCTTGGTCACCGTGGGGGCGCCGAACGAACGTTCGAGCACCACATTGCGGCCCTTGGGGCCCAGGGTCACCTTGACTGCGTTGGCCAGGATGTTGACACCCTCGACCATGCGTGCGCGGGCTTCGCCGCCGAAGACTACGTCTTTTGCTGCCATGTTGATTTACTCCGTTGAGGATGAGTTGATTTACTTTTCGACGACTGCGAACAGGTCGTCTTCCTTCATGACCAGCAGTTCGTCGCCATCGACCTTGACGGTCTGGCCGCTGTACTTGCCGAACAGGACGCGGTCGCCGACCTTGACGGTCAGGGCCGAGAGTTCGCCCTTGTCGTTGCGCTTGCCCGGGCCGACGGCCAGGATTTCGCCCTGATCGGGCTTTTCTGCGGCTGCGTCGGGGATGACGATGCCGGAAGCGGTCTTGGTTTCGCTTTCAATGCGCTTGACGATCACGCGATCGGCCAAAGGACGAAGTTTCAATTGCATCTCCTGAAGATATGAGAGTCGGGGTTGAATCCGGGCGCCAGCGAGGTTGCCGGCTGCCTATCGACCCAAGGCGGTGCTGTTAGCACTCGGCTTGAGCGAGTGCTAATGATAAGGGCAAATCTGGAGGATTCAAGGGCCGGGAAGGGGTTTCGGGGCCCGACGGGCGCGCGGAGCGCCGCTTTCTCTACGCGGATCCGGTACCCGCGCGCGGCGGGTAGGTTACACCCGTCAGTCCTGGGATCGGCACATCCTCCGGCTTCGTCCCGCCAGCGAGCTGGCCGATCACATAGGACGCGACGACGCTGGAGAGGAGCTGCGTCGGGTCTTCCATGACGAAGCGCAGCCGCGCGACGAAGCTCCACAGGTCCCCGGCGCTCGCGACGCGTGGCGGTGCGCTCACCGTGCGCGTCGCTGGGGTGGCGGTGCATTCGGGGCACTCGCCCGGCGCGAAGCGCGGATAGCCCGGGAACATGCGCCCGGCGAGTTGCGTACGCGCATAAGTGGTCGCCCACAGCCCGCGCAGCCTGGCCTCGCTCGCGGCCCAATCGGCTGGCTGGGTGGAGGTTGGCGCCGTCGGGATGATGAACATGCGGTCTTGCCGCACGGCCCCGCGCGATGCGACGATGAGCGCGTCCACCAGATGGTTGGTGCAACGGGTCAGCGCCGCGGTCGCCCCGCCGTTGCCGGCGGTCAGCACCACCAGCGCCTGGGCCCAGTCGATCCGCAGCCCGCGCAGGAACGAGAGTGTGCTCTGCGTGCCGTTCAGGGCCGTGAGGCAGAAGGTGGCGAGCATCACGTGATTGAAGGGCACCGGGAAGCGCTCGCTGCGGACCTCGAGGACGTCGCCGACGAGCGCGTCGAACGTGCACCGCGAGGGATCGCCTTCCAGGGACGCGAGCCAGGAGAGCGTGAGATCGCACGCATAGGCGACCATGCGCTGGAGGCCTTCGAGGTGCGGCGCCCACGACGGCACGCCAACGCCCGCCCAGAAAGCGACCGTGTTGGCCTCCTGCACGGCCGCAATCTGCGCGGCGAGCCGCTGCGCGTCGCCTTGCCAGGTGGCATTGCCGGCCTCCGCCATGGCGACGATCGAGCCCAGCGCCGGCCCGATGTGCGAGATCCCTGCGAGCTCCGTGAAGCCCCGGGCGCCAAACCGGGTGTCCAGCAGTTCCGGCGGCTGCCCGTTGCCGCGGAACAGGGCGATGGTGGTGCCCGTGACGAGGACGAGCGGCGCGGCGGCGGCCTCGGCCGCCACCTGCCGCGAGAGGTGCGCGCCGATGCTGTCGCCCTGGCCCGCATAGGCCGTGAAGAGTTGGACGAAGGGGGAGGGTGTGTCCATCGGGCGAGGATGTCACCGATCTCGCGCTGCCGCAGTAACGAGGTGAAATCCAGGAGCCAGGCGACCACCGCGCAAATGACTGCGCATGACATGGCGCCTCTCGCACCCTCCGTGGCATGATGGCCGAGCGCTCCCCCTACCCCGGAAAGGCGGTGCTCATGCTCGACAGACGCGAATGTGCCAAGGCGGCATTTTGGGTGATCGCCCTGGGCGTGCCGCTGGTCAGCGCATCGCAATCCGAAGAGCAAGTCCGGCGCGTCGGCTTCCTGTCCGGTGGCCCTCGGCCCGCCGATGGCGCTGTTCCGGCACCCTTGCGAAACGCACTGGACTCCGCGAGCGGCGCCGACGGGCGGCGGATCGTCTACGAAGGCCGCTGGTCCCAGGGCCATCCCGAGCAGTTGCCGGGCCTGGCCGCCGAGTTGATCGCGCTCAAGGTCGACGCCATCGTGACAGTCGGCGGACCTCCCGCAGGCGTGGTCAAGCAGACCACGAAGGTGGTGCCCCTGGTCGTCATCAACGCTGGCGACGTTGTTGAGACAGGCCTGGTCGCCAGCCTGGCGCATCCAGGCGGCAACATCACCGGCATCGACGATCCGGCGGCCGTGCTGAGCGCCAAGCGGCTCGAGTTCGTGAAGGAGCTTGTTCCCCGCGCCCAGCAGGTTGCCGTTCTCTGGAACGCCAGCGACAGCGCGATGACGCTGCGCTTCCACGCGATCGAGAAAGCCGCGCCGGTGCTGGGCGTGACGATCGACCCCCTGCCGGTGCGTGAGCCGGACGACTTCGCAGTGGCGTTGGCCGCCATGAACAAGACAAGGCCCGACGCCGTGATGATGATCACCGACGCCCTCACGATCCTGAACCGCCAGCGCGTCATTGACTACGCGGCCATGCAGCGCATCCCCGCCGTCTACGAATACGCCGCCGAAGTCCGCGCGGGCGGCCTGCTGTCATATGGCGCGGACGCGGCCGAGAACATGGCGCTCGCGGCGGACTACGTGTACCGCATCATCAAGGGCGCCAAGCCCGCCGACCTGCCCGTGGCGCAGCCCAAGCGCTACCACCTGACGATCAACATGTCGACCGCCAGGAGCCTCGGCCTCGTAATTCCCGCCTCTCTCCTGATTCGCGCGGACGAGGTGATCCCATAGCGGCAGCGCAGCGCGCTATCGTCCTCCGAACGGATGCGTGATCAGGCTGTAGATCGTCCGCGTCCCGTCGATGTAGTTGCCCATGCGCATGTTCTCGTTGCTCGCGTGCTGGTTGTTGTCCGCATTGACCAGCGGCACGATCGCGAAGGGCACCTTCAGCGCCTCGACGATCTCGGCCGTGGGTACAGTGCCGCCCATCATGCGGATGCGCACGGGCTCCGGCTTGGCGCCGAAGGCATCGACCATCGCCGTGTAGGCCCACTGGCCGACGGCGGAATCCATCGGCGTGCCGGCCGCGTCGCCGCCTTCGGTCTGCATGTCGAAGCTGGCCAGCTTGTCGTAGCGGGCGCGGTCCTCGTCGGTGGGCTTGCCCTTGACGATGTGATAGCCCTGCTTCTGGATGTGGGCCTCGACCAGCTTGCCAAGGTAGGCGGCGGTGGAATCGGGCGTGGTCCGCACATCGATCTCGGCCACTGCGGTGTCGGGCACGATGTTGGCCGCCTTGTCGCCCACTGCCGCCGACTGCATGCCGCGCACGTTGAGCGAGGGGTACTGCATCGCCTCCTGGTAGTTGGCACCGACCGCATCCGTCTTCGCGATGCCGAGGCGCTTCTTCAGCGCGCCTTCGTCGTCGGGCACCGCGGCCATGATCTTGCGCTCCGCATCGCCGAGCTTCACGTGGTCGTAGTAGCCGGCCACGGTGACGCGCCCCTGCTCGTCCTTCATCGAGGCCAGCAGGGTGGCCAGGCGTTGCGCCGGGTTGGGCGAGTAGTTGCCGTAGTGGCCGCTGTGCAGCGACACCCTGGCGCCGTAAACGGTGAGCCGGGCCATCGCCGCGCCGCGATTGCCGAAGATCAGCGTGGGCCGGTTGGTGGCATGCATCGGGCCGTCGTGGATGACGATGGCGTCGTTGCGCAGCAGGTCGCGGTGCGCGAGCATGACCTTGCCGATCGAGGGCGAGCCCTTTTCCTCCTCGCTGTCGAGCACCACCTTGACGTTGACGCCGGGCTTGTCGCCGCTGGCCTTCAGCGCGTCGATGGCGGCCAGGAACATCATGATCGGCGCCTTGTCATCCGCCGACGAGCGGCCGAACACACGCCACTCCGGATCGACCGGGCCGCTGAAGAGCGGCGCCGAGTCGATTTCTTCCCAGTCGCCCTTCGCGTTCTTGCGCTTGAGCACGGGGACCCACGGGCTCTTCTGCTGCCACTGCTCGGCGATGACCGGCTGGCCGTCGAGGTGCATGTAGAAGAGCACCGTCTTGCGGCTCGGGTCGGCGCCGGGCCATTCGGCGAAGAGCATCGGCTTGCCGTCGTTGGGCAGTTGCTGCGTCGTGAAGCCACGCTTGCGGAAGGCGGCTTCGAGCCAATCGACGTTCTTGCGGATGTCGGCCGGCACGATGGCGTCGTTGGGCAGCGCGAGGAGTTCGAAGTACTCGCGGAAGGTGGCCTGGGCGTACTGCGTCGCCGAGGCGGGCGAGAGTTCTGCGGCGGGCACGTGGGTCGCGCCGAGGGTGGCGACGAGCGTGGCAACGAGGGAGAGATGGCGCATGGTCTTGGTCATGCGCTCGAAGATAACGCGTCCGGCGGCTTGTGCGTGAAGCCGTGGCTCCGTTCCAGGGTCGACCGGGTCAGCGCCAGTTCATCAATGTCGCGCCTAACCGCGGTCGCGCCGCCTGGTGGGCGCGCGTGCGCGAGCCGCGCCATGCGATCACCAGGGCCAGCCAGCAGATGCCTTCCAGGCCAGCGGCAATGACGTCGCTGAAGTAGTGCGCGCCGAGGTAGACCCGGCTGAAGCCGACCAGCAGGATCATCGCGGCGCAGGCCGCCGCGGCAAGCCGCCGCGTTGGCGTCGGCGTTCCGGACAGCAGCGCGCAGATCAGCACGCCGTAGACCAGCATGGCGCCCGAGGTGTGGCCGCTCGGGAAGCTGTAGCCGCTGAAGGTCTGTTGCACGAGGCCGAACGAGGGCCGCGGCCGCGTGAACACATGCTTGATCGCAAAGTTCAGCAGCATTCCCGACGGGATCGCGCAGAACGCCACCAGGCTCCAGAAGTACCTGCGCGTCGCGAACAGCCACCAGGCCAGCGCCATGCCGTACACCCCGATGGCGATCTCGTTGTTGAGCAGGCTCACGATCGTCATGGCGCGCGTTCCGAGCGAGGAACTGTTCGTGGCAAACCACATGCCGATCGCGGTGTCCCACTGGACGAGACCGCTCCCGGTCCGGACCGCGATCGCGACCATGACCAAGGCGAATGCGGCCATCGCGGCGACGAACAGCGGCGCCCGGGACGGGGCGTTCACACGAAGAGGCAGGGGAGGCGTCGGCATCGGGAATTCAGGAATCAGCGCAGTGGATGTCTACCTGGAGCATCCTCGGGGCAACTGACCAGAAGCTTTTCCGACACCGGAACAGGGGAGGCGGCGCGTGCCAAATTTCCGCAATTCGGTCGCCACTCAATCGAAATGCACCGTGGTGCTGCTCTTGCTATCGACCGGACCGGTACAGCCGACGATCACCGGATAGTTGAGATGGGACGACATCCTGGCGGGCGCCTTGAAATCGCATTCGACGAACGCGAGCAGGTTGTCTGCCCGGAAGGGTTGGAGGTCCACGCTCGCCTGCGTGTTGTCGAAGACGCAGCGGTACGCCATCACCTTGTCCGCGTAGGAGATCGACTCATGATCGCCATCTCCTCGCCGGATCGCGCGATGGATCCAGCCCGCCGGGCCGTCGAAGGTACAGTGATCGAGCAACCCCTGGTCGAAGGCATACGCATCCTTGTCGAGAAGGATTCCCGCCTCGCGCTGGTCCTGGAAGAGGATGTTCGCCCAGGTAAAGCCGGTGAGTTGAAGGTTGACCTGATTGTGCAGGACGCCAACCCGGCCGCCCACGAGCGCCAGGTCGACCATGTCGAAAGGGGCCGTCACCCGTTCAGTGATCATCGCCCCCACGAATTGGACCTCGAGGACCGGTTGCGACGGATCGCGCTGCACGATGGCATGCCCGTTACCGACGATGATCACCTTCCGCCGCACGCGCAGGGGCTTGCGGATGCTCACGTCGCGATCGAGCTCGATCACCATCGGCCCGTCGTCCAGCCTGCGTTGCAGCGTGCCATCGTCTTCCGTCGCCCGGCTGGCAT
Source organism: Variovorax robiniae (assembly GCF_037889955.1). Lineage (NCBI taxonomy): Bacteria > Pseudomonadati > Pseudomonadota > Betaproteobacteria > Burkholderiales > Comamonadaceae > Variovorax > Variovorax robiniae. The sequence continues at coordinate 708,573 of NZ_JBBKZS010000002.1, read as the reverse complement.
CCACGCGCGGCAATCGCACCACGGGCTGGCGGCGCTGCCACCGGGGCCAGGCCGGGGGGCGTTCCCGCACGAACGGACGCCCGTTGTCGAGGATGTTTTCCTGGCCGGTTTCCAGCTCCGAGCGCCAGTAGTACGTCTTGGCCGCGTCGCTGTCGACCCCCTGTGCCTCGTGCGCAAAGCCGCCGACTCCGGCGAGCAGCACTTCGCCGCTCTTGCGGATCTTGATGACGGGTGCCTTCACCTTTCGCTTCAGGTAGCTCTCCTCGTCCAGGCCGTAGACGCTGAAGTTCTTCTGCCCTTCGATCCACAGCCCGCCGTTGCGGGGGTCGAGGGCATTGAAGGCCACGACGGCGTTCCCTTCGCCCTGGCCGGTCACGATCAAGGCCGGCAAGGTGTTGTTCCAGCCGCCGTTGTGGGTCTGCGGGCGCACCCAGCGTATGTTGCGGGTCTTGGTGTTGCGGAAATCCTGCTGCGATTGGTACATCGACACCAGGTCGATGTCCTTCAGTTCCGCGCCGTTGGCAAGAACGCCGCCGCGCATGTCGCGCAGCAAGCCTGGACCGACCGGCATGCCTGCCTCGATTCGCAAGGCCTCCTCGACCTCGATGCCGCGAATTTCGAAGTCCCTCGCACCCTTTTGCACGGTGATGCGCTCGAGCTTAGTATGCCCGCCGGGCAGGCCCACCAGCGTCTGGCCGGTGCGGATGATGACGCTGCCGTAGTAGCCGGCACCCAGGCGCACGGACTTGTGCTTGTCGAGCATTGCCTGGAGGTCAGCTCCGGAGTCGACCTGCACCGATCCGGACGGAAAGTAGCTTGCGCGGGGAGCGGCAGGGGCTGCGATGGCCGTCGATGCCGGGGCGATCGCGACAAGCCCTGCACCGAACGCGATACCGCAAAACTCTCGCCTGTTGGACAAGGGCGCCGTGCCTGGCCGCAAGAGCGTGCGCAGGAAGGCTTCCGCAGTACCCGGTTCGTCGTTCGTTCTCGTCATCCGTCGAAACTCCTGGTGAGGCAAGCTTGAAATCCGCATGTGTGCAGCGACACATCCGAAACCTCAAGTACGGTGAGAAATCAATCCGAAAGTTCAGTCTTGCGGCGAACTGCTAGACCGGTTCCTGCACCGCCAGCAAGCCCGAGCGGCCTTCCACGGTCCCTTGCGCGATGCGGCGCCGCGGCAGCGTGCGGATGTCCGTCGCCGCATGAAGATCGCCCATCGACACCAGCCTGTGGCCCTGCGCCTTCCAGCCGGCCAGCAAGCGCTCGAACACGGGCATCAGCTTCTGGCCTTCCAGTTCCGCGTGCAGCGTGTAGACCTGGTCGAGATCCGTCCCGGCGGTCATCCGCAGGATGTGTTCCGCCACGTTGTCGACCGTGATGGCGTCCACGCCGATGAGTTCGTCGAGCGTGGGCAGCGTGGTCGGGTATTGCGGCGGGCCGATCACGGCTCCGGCAGCATCGACTGGCAGGAAGGGCCGGCCGCCACGGGTGTCCGATGCGTGGGTGATGCCCAACTTCATCTCGGCCCTTGCTGCATCGTCGTTGAACTGCCATCCCGCCGCACCGTGGTGTCGTGGCGGCGTGCCGAACACCTCGGCAAAGCGTTGTGTCGCGCGCTGCATTTCGCGCTCCGCCCAGGCGGCATCGTGCTTGAGCAGCTTGTCCTGCCAGCGCACATGGTCCCAGCAATGCACGCCCACTTCGAAGCCGGCGTCGCGCACCGCGCGCAAGGTGCCCGCCTCGCGCTTGCCGATGTCCGGGCCGGGCAGGGCGACGCCGTACATCAGCGTCTTCACGCCGTAGTGCTCGACCACCGAGGTGCGCGAGACCTTCTTCAGGAAGCCGGGCCGCAGCGCACGGAAGATCGCACGCCCCGTGTGGTCCGGCCCCAGGCTGAACAGGTACGTGCCGCCAGCGCCGGCCTGCTTCATGGCGCGCACCAGCGCCGGCACGCCTTCGCGGGTGCCGCGCCAGGTGTCGACGTCGACCTTGAGTGCAATGCGGGCCATGATCGCGCTCAGAGTTCCAGGTCGGCAGCCGCGGCGGCGTGGTCCTGGTAGTAGTCGAACAGCTTCGCCAGCGCGTCGCGCATGTCGACGGTCGGCGCCCAGTCGAGGTCCTTCATGGTGGCCCGGATGTCGGGCACGCGGCGCGTCACGTCCTGGTAGCCGCCGCCGTAGTACTCGGCCGAGGCGACTTCCACCAGCTTTACGCGCGCGGCGGCGTCCTTGTAGTCGGGCAGCGTCGCGGCCAGTTCCAGCATCATCTCGGCCAGTGCGCGGATCGAATGGTTGTTGGCCGGGTTGCCGATGTTGTAGATCTTGCTGTCGGCCACCCCGTCCTTGTTGGCGATGATCTTCACCAGCGCCGCGATGCCGTCCTCCACGTAGGTGAAGGCGCGCTGCTGGCTGCCGCCGTCGACCAGCTTGATCGGCTCGCCGCGCACGATGTGGCCGAGGAACTGCGTGATCACGCGGCTCGAACCTTCCTTCGGCGCATGCAGGCTGTCGAGGCCGGGGCCGATCCAGTTGAAGGGGCGGAACAGCGTGTAGCGCAGGCCTTCCTGCTGGCCGTAGGCGGCGATCACGCGGTCCATCAACTGCTTGGAGCAGGCGTAGATCCAGCGCGGCTTGTTGATCGGGCCGTAGACCAGGTTGGAGGTCTCGGGGTCGAAGCCTTCATCGGTGCACATGCCGTAGACCTCGCTGGTCGAGGGGAACACCACGCGCTTGTTGTACTTGAGGCACTGCCGCACGATGGGCAGGTTGGCCTCGAAATCGAGTTCGAACACGCGCAGCGGCTCGCGCACGTAGGTCGACGGCGTGGCGATGGCGACCAGCGGCAGCACCACGTCGCATTTCTTCACGTGGTACTCGATCCACTCCTTGTTGATGGTGATGTCACCCTCGAAGAAGTGGAAGCGCGGATGGTCCATCCAGGGCGCGACGCGGTCGGACTGCATGTCCATGCCGTAGACGACCCAGTCGGTGTTGTCGATGATGTGGCGCGTCAGGTGGTGGCCGATGAAGCCGTTGACGCCGAGGATGAGGACTTTGAGCATGGGATGTATCTTTGTGGGAGGAGGTCAGGTGTCGACGGAAACGCTGCTGCGGCCGCCAAAGCGGCGCGCGAATCCGGCGGAGTCGATGGGACCGTCGCCATCGTGCGCGGCCAGGACTTGGAGCATGCCGCCGTCCGCGGCATGCAGCCACAGGGCGTCGTCGCGGCACAGCAGGCGCAGCGCGCCATCGGTGTTGGCTTCCGATGCGCCGAAAAGCCGGGTGCGGTCGAAGATGATCTCGCGCCCGCCGAAACCGCAGAACGCGCCGGGATAGGGCGCCGCCAGGGCACGCACCAGGTTGTGGATCTGCGGTGCGCCTGCCCCGGAAGGAATCCGTCCGTCTTCAGGCTTGCGCCCGCCGTAGTAGCGGCCTTGCGAGAGGTCCTGCACACGCTCCGTGGCCGTGCCATCGATCATGCGCGGCAGGCTGCGCGCCAGAACGATCTCCGCGGCTGTCACGACTTTGCCGAACACTTCCGAGGCCGTGTCGTCGCCCAGGATCGGCACTGCGCACTGGTCGACGATGGCGCCGTTGTCGGGCTTCTCGTTCATGCGATGCAAGGTGGCGCCGGTCTCGCGTGCGCCTTCGATGATGGCCCAGTTCACCGGCACCCGGCCGCGGTACTGCGGGAGCATCGAGCCGTGCATGTTGAAGGCGCCGCGGCTCGGCACGTTGAGCCAGGCGGCCTTGAGCATGTGCCGGTAATAGAACGAGAACAGGAAGTCGGGCTTCGACGCAGCCGCCTCGGCCAGCAACTCGGGCGTGTGCGCATCAGATGGTGCGACGCAACGCAGGCCGTGCTCGGCCGCCACCTGCGCCACGCTTGCGAACCAGATGTTCTCGCCGGGCGAGTCTTCATGGGTGATGACCAGCGGCACTTCCACGCCCGCATCGAGCAGCACGCGCAGGCAGCGCACGCCCACGTCGTGGTACGCGAACACGATGGCGCTTGCGGGTGGATTCGCCATCGTCATTCGCGCTCGCGCTCCAGCACGGCGGTGATCACGTAGCGTGGCCGGGCGCGCACTTCCTGGTAGATGCGGCCGATGTATTCGCCCAGCAGGCCGATGCCGAACAACGCCAGCCCCATCAGCAGGAACAGCAGCGCGAACAGCGTGAAGACGCCGCCCTCTTCGGGGCCGAAGATGAGCCGTCGGCCCGCCAGGATCACGAACAGCAACCCCGACAGCAACGACACCACGATCCCCAGCATCGAGAACGCCTGCAGCGGAATCAGCGAGAAGCCCGTCACCAGGTCGAAGTTGAGCCGCACCAGGCTGTAGAACGAGTACTTGGACTCGCCCGCGTGCCGTTCCTCATGCCCAGTGACCACTTCGGTCGGGTTGCGCGCGAACTGCAGCGCCAGCGCCGGGATGAAAGTGTTCATCTCGTTGCACTGGTTGATCAGCTGGATCACGTTGCGGCTGTAGGCCCGCAGCATCGAGCCGTGGTCGGTCATCTCGATGCCGGTCAGGCGCAGGCGCAGGCGGTTCATCGCGCGGGACGCCCAGCGCCGCCATGCCGAGTCCTGCCGGTCGCGGCGGATCGAGCCGACGCAGTCGTGGCCCTTGTCCATCGCCTCGAGCAGCAGGTGAATGTCCTCGGGCGGGTTCTGCAGGTCCGCGTCCAGCGTCACGACGCGGTCGCCCCGGCAATGCTCGAAGCCCGCGAGGATCGCGCGATGCTGGCCGAAGTTGCCGTTGAACAGGATCACGCGGGTCACATCGGGCCGGCGCTCGAACTGCTCGGCCAGCAGGGCGGCCGAGCGGTCGCGGCTGCCGTCGTTGATGAAGATGATCTCGTAGTCGACGCCCAGGGCATCGAGCGCCGGATAGATGCGCGCGAACAAGGCGGCGAGGCCTTGCTCCTCGTTGTAGACGGGAATGACGACGCTCAGCGCGCGCTGCTCGCCGCGCTCGATCGACTGGAAGCCGCTGTTGGGAACCTTGTAGCTTGCGCTCATGAATGTTGCCCCCACGCTCGGCACTTCGTGTCCTCGCTGCCCCCCAAGGGGGTGCGAGCTTGCTTGGGGCGGCCCGGCGCGGCGCTCATTTCGCTCCCCGCAACTCGGCCACCACCTCCGCCACCGCGCCACACACGCGATCGACGTCCACATCGTCCATCGCCGGAAACAGCGGCAGCGTGACAGTGCGCCGTCCGATGTCCTCGGCCACGGGGAAGTCGCCGGGTGCATGTCCCATCGCGCGGAACATCGAGAACAGATGCATGGCCGGATAGTGCACGCCCACGCCGATGCCTCGCGCCTTCATGCCTTCCATGAAGTCGGCGCGCCGTCCGGCCAGATCGCGCGGCAGCAGCGGCTGGAACATGTGCCAGTTGCCGTTGTTTTCCAGGTCTTGCGGTGGCAGGTCGAAGCCGAGCGCGTCATCCCACAGTTCGAAATAGCGCCGAGCCAGTTCGCCCCGCCGCGCCGTCGCTTCGTCGATGGTCCGCAACTGGCCCAGGCCGATCGCCGCGGCGATGTCGGTCATGTTGGCCTTGGCGCCCCATGCCTCGACTTCCAGCTCACCGCCGGCCAGGCGCGCCACGCCCTGCAGGCGCAGCAGTTCGAAGCGGCGCGCTTCCTCGGCATTGTTCAGGACAAGGCAACCGCCTTCGCCCGTGGTGAGGTTCTTGTTGGGATGGAAGCTGAACGACACCAGGTCGCCGAAGCTGCCGATGGCGCGTCCGTTCCATTGCGCGCCAAAGGATTGCGCAGCGTCTTCCACCACGCGCAGGCGATGCTTCGTGGCCAGCGCATCGAGGCGATCGCGGTCGACCGGTAGGCCCGCCAGGTCCACCGGGATCAATGCGCGCGTGCGCGGCGTGATGGCCTGTTCGATGCGATCCAGGTCGATGTTGCGTGTCACCGGCTCGGCATCGACGAACACCGGCTTGGCACCCACCGCCAACACCACGTTCGCGGTCGCCACCCAGCTCATCGGCGTGGTGATGACTTCGTCGCCCGGGCCGATGCCGCAGAGGCGCAAGCCCAGCTCCAGCGTCGCCGTGCCGGAATTCGCCAGGCGCACGGGGCGGCCACCGAATCGTTCGGACAGCGCGGCTTCCAGGGCCTGGCACTTCGGGCCGGTGGTGAGCCAGCCGGAGCGCAATACATCGCCGACTTCGGCGATCGTGCGCTCGTCGACGGAGGGCCGCGTGAACGGCAGGAACGGCGCAGCGCTCACGAATTGCTCCCGCTGCGTGCCACCAGGATCACCCCGATGATGATCACGCCGATGCCCAGCCAGCGCTGCGCATTGACCTGTTCGCCAAAGAGCCACCAGGCCAGCGCCGCATTGACCACATAGCCGATCGACAGCATCGGGTACGCGATGCTCACGTCCACGCGCGACAGCGCGACGATCCACACCACCACGCTGATCGCGTAACAGGCCAGGCCGCCGAGGATGCCGGGATGCAGCGCGAGCCCGGTGGCCGTGCGCCAGAGCGCGGCGGCGCCGGCCGACATCGAGATCTCGCCCGCGGCGCTGGCGCCTGCCTTGAGCAGCAACTGCGCCGCCGCGTTGAGCAGCACGCCGCTCAGCACCCACAAAAAATCTAGAACTTTCATTGCCTGGATACCACTATTCGTCGTTGGTCCTGGTAGAGGACCCGCATGGGAAGTCCGCGCCGGTGCATGTCAACGTAGGTCACGATATCCATGTAGGCCGCGGCCTGGGGAAGCGATTGCCAACGTTGCGCGAACTCGTCGAGCGACTGGATCGAGCGCCCGGGTTCCTTCAACTGGCCCATCGCGAATTCGTCGGTGTAATCCACGAGGATGACGTCCTGGCGAAGGTAGAAGGGCAGCGTCTGGTCATAGCCTCCTACCGAGAACACGGGCGCCCCGGATTGTATGAGCGGCTGCAACAGGCCCACGTACGGCGTGGCGCTCTTGAGTCGCCCGAAGGGTTCGTGCGCCGCCAGCGCGACCGCGAATCCCACGACATGCGCGAGCGCCAGCGTCATGATCGCCAGCGTGTTGCGATTCCTGCGCAGCCACCACCATGCCAGCGCCGCGCCGCCGAGGAACAGCAGCGCGCCGGTTCGCAAGTCCGCGCCCATCTGCGCGAACACCTCGGGCGGCGCCGAGTTGGATACCACGCGCGCGCTCTGCGTCGACGCAATCAGCGCGATCGTCCAGAGCAGCACCGGCACCAGGAGGTGCAGCCGCAGCGTCTTCGCCGGAACCGCCACGAGACGCAGCCCGAACAGCAGCGCAATGGCCGGGAACATCGGCAGGATGTACGACGGCAGCTTCGACCCGCTGGCGCTGAAGAACAGCAGCACGAATGCCGAATAGGTGATGAGCACGTCCGTGGCCGAGATCGCCCGCTTCTGCGGCGGCGATACATTGCGCTTCAGGAGCCATGGCAGCCCGCCAACCCAGGGCAGCAGGCCACCGAGCAGGAAGGGAAGGTAGTACCACCATGCGCCTTCGCGCTGATGCACCTTGGTCAGGTAGCGCGCAAAGTGCTCATGGATGAAGAAGAACTCGGCGAAGCCAGGGTTGCGCAGGGACACCAGCACGAACCACGGCGCGGCCAGCGCGAAGAAGATCAACAGGCCCGAGACCCAGTGCATGCCGCGCCACAGCGACAGGTCCCGGCGCCAGATCGCCGTGATGACCAGCGTCGCCCCCGGTATCACGATGCCGATCAGTCCCTTGCTGAGGACCGCGCCGGCCATGGCCGCCCAGGCCAGCCAGATCCAGCCGCGCCGGGCCTCCGGCGTGGCCGCGGCATAGCGCGCGATCAGCACCGCGCACAAGGAGATCGTCAGGAACAGCGTCAGCCCCGCATCCAGCGTCAGGAAATGCGCGTTGCCGAAGACCCATGTCATCGAGGCCGCAATGGCCAGGCTGCGCAGCCCCGCTTCCCTTCCCCACAGGCGATGCGCCGTGACGCCGACCATCAGCACCGTGAGGAAGCCCGCCAACGCAGGCCACAGCCGCGCGGCAAACGCGTTGATGCCGAACAGCTTCATGAAGATCGCGCCCAGCCAGTACTGCAGCGGCGGCTTTTCGAAGTAGAGGATGCCGTTGAGCCGCGGCGTGACCCAGTCGCCGGTGCGCAGCATCTCCCAGGACAGCGTGGCATAGCGCCCCTCGTCGGGGCTGATCAGCGACCGGGTGGCCAGCGACCCGAACCAGACGAGAGCCAGCAGGGCGAGGAAGAGGGGAAGCGCCGCGCGCAGCTGCGGGTCTTTGCTTTGATTCATGGAGGGTGATTTTTCAACACATTGGGAAGCACCGGCGAGACCTTCCCGCGCGGGCTTCCGGCACAGCCGATTCAGATTGGTTCACAAGTGTCCCTCCTACGGGCAATACATCACACGGGGGATGGCGGTGCCCTTGTAAGACAGGCTTACTATCCAGAGCGCGCACGGAGGCGCAGTCAACGGAGGCAAATTGAGAACGCGAAATGTAATCGGGTCGATCCTTTCCATGGCCGTGCTCGGCATGGGAACTGGGAGCCCGTCGATGGCTGGGGCGACGGAGACGCCGTCGATCAGTCCGGAACAGCAGGAAGCGGACTACCGCGTCATTGCCGCGCGCTGCGGCACGCCTGGCTTTGAGCGCCGCTTCTTCCACCAGTCCAAGGCCGCGGTCGCCGCCGGCCTTGTGTCCACCAATCGCGACACCGCCGCCGTCGAGAAGACGATCACATCGCTGCGGCGCAGCCCCTTCGTGCTGGTCGCCGCCTCGGCCGATTGCAAGGCGCAGATGGCGCAACTCGAGGCCCTGCAGAAGCAGCGCAGCAGCCTGGTCAGGATTTCGAAGAGCAAATAGAAAACGGGGCGAAAGCCCCGTTCTTGTTGATGCGCTTCACGCGCAAAGCTTCACGCGCGATGCGATGGCCGCCGGGCGTGCGAGAAGCCCGCGGAAAGCTGCCGCAAGGCCTGCAACTGGCGCGCTTCCTCGGCATCGCGCAAGCTCTTGGCGGCGCGCGCGGCGGCGTAGGTCACGAACACCACGTTCACTGTCGCTGCCCATGCCTCTGCGGTGAGGGCGGGTTCGGCCGTGGACGAAGCGCCGTTTTCGAGCGGGTGCTCGTCAGGTCCGGGCGGGACAGGAATCCCCGCCTTGCGAAGGATGTTGGCTTTCTGGGCAACCGTCAGCATGTCTCTGTCTCAATGTCTTCGATGTCTTGGCGTCAGCGTATCCCGCACCCCCTACGGAAGCCATTGGCTGTAAGTCCTATGTACGCGTAGTCCATTGCCAACTGCTTCCGCTTTTCCCAAGGATTTATGGCCGACGCCCGAATTCGCAAGGCGCCAGACCGCGACCGACCATCGGGTTCGCCAGAGTTACCGTGTGCCCGCATCCCCCGAGAATCGAATCAAATGAAACGCCTGCACACCTTTGCTGTCCCCCTGATCCTTCTCGCGCCCTGGGTGGCACGGGCGCAGGAGGCCGCGCCCGCCACCCTCAAGGAAATCACCGTCACGACCCCGAGCGGACAGGTCCGGCCCTTCGACGCCGCCGGGTCGGTCGACCGTGTCGAGGGCGAGGACATGCGCGATGCGCGGCTGCAGGTCAACCTCTCGGAAAGCCTCGGCCCGGTGCCGGGCCTGCAGGTGCAGAACCGCCAGAACTATGCGCAGGACCTGCAGATCTCGATCCGCGGCTTCGGCGCGCGCTCGACCTTCGGCGTGCGTGGCGTGCGTCTGTACGTCGACGGCATCCCGGCCACGCTGCCGGACGGGCAGGGCCAGACGTCGAACATCGACATCGGCTCGGCCGACCGCGTCGAGGTGCTGCGCGGGCCGTTCTCGGCGCTCTACGGCAATTCCTCGGGCGGGGTGCTCCAGGTGTTCACCCAGCGCGGCGAGGGCGCACCGAAGGTCGACTATTCGCTGGCGGGCGGCAGCTACGGCACCCTGCGCCAGAGCGTCAAGGCCTCAGGCTCCAGCGGCGCGGTCGACTACCTGCTCAGCGGCAGCTACTTCCACACCGACGGCTATCGCGACCACAGCGAGGCGCGCCGCAGCATCGAGAACGCGAAGCTCGGCATCCAGCTCGACAACGACAGCCGCCTGACCGTGGTGGTCAACAGCGTGCAGATGCATGCGCAGGATCCGCTGGGCCTCACCGCGGAACAGGTCCGCATCAACCCGCGCGGCGCAGCGCTCGCGGACCAGTACGACACCCGCAAGACGGTGGAACAGACGCAGGCCGGCCTGGTCTACGAACGGCGCATCAATGCGGACAACGACCTGCGTCTGCTGGTCTACGGCGGCCAGCGCGAGACCACCCAGTTCCAGGCCATCCCGCCTTCCGCGCAAGTCAATCCGCAGCAGTCCGGTGGCGTGATCGACCTGTCGCGCAACTACAGCGGCCTCGACGCGCGCTGGACCACGCGCACGCAACTTGCCGCAATGCCGCTCGAGATCGTCACCGGCCTGGCCTATGACACCCTGCGCGAACAGCGCCGCGGCTACGAGAACTACCTTGGCAGCGTCAGCGCGCCCATCCTCGGTGTGCAGGGGCGATTGCGCCGCAATGAAACCAACGAGGTCTACAACGTCGACCCGTATGTGCAAGGCACCCTGCACCTGTCCGATCGCTGGACCCTGGAAGCCGGCGTGCGCCACAGCAGCGTGCGCTTCAACTCGTCCGACCACTACATCACTCGCGGCAACGGCGACGACAGCGGCGCCGCCGACTACAGCAAGACCTTGCCGGTGATGGCGCTGCGCTATGCCGCCACGAAGGACCTGAGCCTCTACGTCACCGCGGGTCGTGGCTTCGAGACGCCGACACTGAATGAACTGGCCTATCGCCCCGATGGTCGCGGTGGCCTCAACTTCGCGCTGCAGCCGGCGGTCAACCAGAGCGTCGAGGTCGGCGCCAAGGCACGGCTCGGCGGCGGCCTGCTGACGGCAGCCTTGTTCCAGACCCGCACTTCCGACGAGATCGTGACCGCCACCAACGTCGGTGGTCGCGCCACCTACCAGAATGCCGGCGACACCAAGCGTGACGGCTTCGAGTTGAGCTGGTTTCACGAGACCCAGAGCCATTGGCGCACGCAGGTCGCCTACACCTGGCTCAACGCGCGCTACAGCGATGCCTTCTGCGCCTCGTCACCTTGCACGCTGCCGGCCATCGTGCGCGCAGGCAATCGGATCCCGGGCATTGCGCAACAGTCGTTCTATGCGTCCTTCGGCTACGTGCCGGAACAGGGCTGGCGCGCCGGGGTGGAGGCGCGCGCGCTGGGGAACATCCAGGCCAACGACGCCAACACGGCGAAGGCGCCGGGCTACGCCATTGCGTCGCTGTACGCAAGCTATGTGAAGCGCCTCGCCAACTGGGAGTTGAACGCCTTCGCGCGCATCGACAACCTGTTCGACAAACGCTACATCGGCTCGGTGATCGTCAACGAGGGCAATGCACGGTACTACGAGCCCGCGCCAGGCCGCAGCTGGCTGGTGGGGGCGGGCGCGAGCTACCGGTTCTGACCAGGAACTGCGGCGTCTCGGTTGCTGGCCGATCCTGCAATCCGGCCAAAAACCTCGGAGCGTCACCTCGGACGACGCCAGCGGGGTCCGCAGGTTCACGCAGCCCGCAGCGTTGCCGCGGGCTGGCCTTTTGACTAGGCCGAAGCGTCGGCCAGTTGCTTCGCAGCGCCGGCCGGGCCCTTCAGCCCCGCCGCAGCCCGCAGCGTCGCCGCGGCCTTGGTCGATTCCCAGGTGAACTCCGGCTCCTCGCGGCCGAAGTGGCCGTAGGCCGCGGTCTTCTGGTAGATCGGGCGCAGCAGGTCGAGCATCTGGATGATGCCCTTCGGACGCAGGTCGAAATGCTCGCGCACCAGCGCGGCGATCGCCTCGTCGGGGATCACGCCGGTGCCTTCGGTGTAGACCGTGATGTTCATCGGCTGGGCTACGCCGATCGCGTAGGCGACCTGGATCTGGCACTGGCGCGCCAGGCCGGCGGCGACGATGTTCTTGGCCACGTAGCGCGCGGCATAGGCGGCCGAGCGGTCGACCTTCGACGGGTCCTTGCCCGAGAACGCGCCGCCACCGTGCGGGCAGGCGCCGCCATAGGTGTCGACGATGATCTTGCGCCCGGTCAGGCCGCAGTCGCCTTGCGGCCCGCCGATGACGAAGCGGCCGGTCGGGTTGATCAGGTAGCGCGTGTCCTTCAGCCATTCCTTCGGCAGCACGGGCTTGATGATCTCCTCGATGATGGCTTCGTTGAACGAGGCCTTCATCTTGGTCGGTGTCTCGCTCTGGTCGGGGTGGTGCTGGGTCGAGAGCACCACGGTGTCGATGCTGTGCGGCTTGCCGTCGACATAGCGCATCGTGACCTGGCTCTTGGCGTCCGGACGCAGGAAGGGCAGGCGGCCGTCCTTGCGCAGCTGCGCCTGGCGTTCCACGAGGCGGTGCGCGTAGTAGATCGGCGCGGGCATGAGCTCGGGCGTCTCGTCGCAGGCATAGCCGAACATCAGGCCCTGGTCGCCGGCGCCGGTGTTGAGGTGGTCGTCGGACGCGTGGTCCACGCCTTGGGCGATGTCGTTGGACTGCTTGTCGTAGCAGACCATCACGGCGCAACCCTTGTAGTCGATGCCGTACTCGGTGTTGTCGTAGCCGATGCGCTTGATGGTGTCGCGCGCGACCTGGATGTAGTCGACGTGCGCGTTGGTGGTGATTTCACCCGCCAGCACCACGAGGCCGGTGTTGGTCAGCGTCTCGGCGGCCACGCGGCTGCGGGGGTCCTGCGCGAAGATCGCGTCGAGAATTGCGTCCGAGATCTGGTCGGCGACCTTGTCGGGGTGGCCTTCGGAGACGGATTCGGAAGTGAAGAGGAAGTCGTTCGCCATATTTGATTAACTCCAGTTGGTTCAATTGGCGCGTTGCCAACCCGGGGGGAGTTCTGGCGAACGCTTTAGCAGTAGTGTTTAACGTCGCCCTGCAAGTAGTTCTGTAACTCAGCGACAATTTGGATTCTATTCGAGCCGCGTGAAAACTTGCGCGCGCGTCAGGTATTACTCCCAAAGTCGTAATGACCGCATTGTTCCGATTGCTTGCCCGTGTCCCGCTGCCTTTGATGCATGCGCTCGGCATCGCGCTCGGCTGGCTGGTCTGGTGGTGTGCGCCGGACTACCGGCGCCGCTTCAAGGAGAACGCCAAGAACGCCGGCTTCACGCCTGCGCAATACCGCCCGGCCATCGGCGCGGCCGGCGCCATGGCGGCCGAACTGCCCTGGCTCTGGTGTCGCCCCAAGGGCGAGAGCGTGCTGCCGAAGGTCAAGCGCTGGGACGGCATCGAGGCCTTCGAGGCCGCGCTCGACGAGCGCAAGGGCGTGATCCTCCTGACCCCGCACATCGGCAGCTGGGAACTCTTCGGCCAAGCCGTCGGCGAGCGCTTCATGAACTCTCACGGGCCGATCACCGCGCTCTACCGGCCGCCTCGCAAGGCCTTCATGGCCGGACTGATGGACGGCTCGCGCGACCGACCCGGATTGCAGACCTTGCCGACCACGGTCGCTGGCGTGCGCGGCCTCATGCGCGCGCTGCGCGGCGGCGGGTACACCGGCATCCTGCCTGACCAGGTGCCGCCGGAAGGGCAGGGGGCCTGGGCGCCGTTCTTCGGCAAGCCCGCGTACACGATCACCTTGCCGGGAAGGCTGGCACAGCAGACCGGCGCCCATGTGTTCCTTGGCGTCTGCGAGCGCTTGCCGCATGGCAGGGGTTATGCGATCCGCTTCGAGGCCTTCGACGGCACGGCCTTCAGCGACCGCAAGGCCACGCCCGAGGCCGCGGCGGCGGCGCTCAACGTGGGCATCGAGGGGTTGATCCGCAGCCTGCCCGGCCAGTATGTGTGGGACTACGCGCGCTACAAGCAGCCGCGTGCCGAGCAGGAAACCGCGCAATGAAGTCGGTTGGGAACCGTGCGAGGCCGATGCGCCTCGCGCATGCCGGTGCGAGGAGGCCAGGATGAGCGTTTCCGCCCGCCTCGGCATCGGCTTCATGAAGGCGCTGTCGCATGTGCCGCTGCCGGCGATCCGCGGCTTGGGCTATGTGCTGGGCCGCATCCTGCACACGGCCGCGGTGCCGCGCCGACGCGTGGTCGACCGGAACCTCGAACTGTGCTTCCCTGGCAAGTCGCTCGCCGAGCGCAAGCGCATTTCGCGGGACACCTTCATCTACGTCGCCCAATCCTGGCTCGACCGCGCCTGGCTCTGGCACGCGCCGCGCGAGGTGGTGGAGCGCCGCACCACGGTGATGGGGGCGCAGGTCGACATCGACGAGGTGCTGGCCGGCACCACGCCGCTGATCCTGTTCGCGCCGCATTTCTATGGCCTCGATGCCGCGGCCACCGGCCTGACCATGCGCTCGCCGCGCGAGTCGACCACGATCTACACCACGCAGCGCGATCCGATGCTGGACGAATGGGTGTGCAAGGGCCGCGAGCGCTTCGGCAACGTGAAGACGCTGAACCGCGTCGACGGCATCAAGCCGATCGTGGCGGCGCTGCGCAAGGGCGGGTTGCTCTACCTGTTGCCCGACATGGACTTCGGTCGCGACCAGTCGATCTTCGTTCCCTTCTTCGGCGTGCAGGCGGCGACGATGCCCTCGCTGTCGCGCTTTGCGCGGCTGGGTCGTGCCAAAGTGATTCCGGTCATCACGCGGGTCGTGAAACAGGGCTACGAGATCGAGATCCTGCCCGAGTGGAAGGATTTCCCAAGCGACGACGCGGTGGCCGACACCGCGCTCATGAACCAGCGGCTGGAACGCCTGATCGAGGCGATGCCGTCCCAGTACTACTGGGTGCACCGCCGCTTCAAGACGCGGCCCGAGGGCGAGCCGCCGGTGTATTGAGCTCGACGCTCAGTTGCGCCCGATGAACGCTTCGATCTCGCGCGCCACGTTTTCAGGCTGCTCATGCACGATCCAGTGCGTGGCATTCGGCACCTTCTTGATCTCCAGCTTCGGCACGTAGTCCTCCAGCCCTTCGAGCAGGCCGGGCAGCAGGGCCGCATCGTCGAGCGCCCAGAACACGAAGGTCGGGACGTTGATGACGAGCCGTTCGCGCGGCAGCATCGGGATCTGCGCCGCGGGCTGGCCGGGCACGGCGGGCTTCATCGGCGTCACGCGGTAGAGGTTGCAGGCGCCGGTGAGGCCGGCATTCCACACTTCGCGGTACTGGTCCTTCACCGCGTCGGTGAGCCAGCCGAAGCCATCGGCGCCGGCCTTCATCAGCAGGAAGAAGGGCCACATGCGCTTGTAGTCGTCTTCCGCGAGCATGGCCTCGGCCTTCGGGTGGGCCAGGAAGTTCATGTACGCGCTGGCCTTTTGCTGCTCGGCGCTGTTCGTCAGCTCGCGCGCGAAGGTGCCGGGGTGCGGCGAATTGATGATCACCAGCTTGCCGAGCTGCCCTGGCAAGGCATTGGCGAAGCCCCAGGCGAAGGCGCCGCCCCAGTCGTGCGCGACGAGGGTGTCGATCTTGCCGCTGGCGCTTTCGGTGGCGGCCAGTTGCGCGATGTCCTGGATCATCAGGGGCGCCTTGTAGGCTTCCACCTCGGTCGGCGCGCTGGACTTCTCGAAGCCGCGCAGGTTCGGCGCGATGCAGCGGTAGCCGCCGTGCTCAGGCTGCGCGAAGTATTCGAGCAACGGGTCCCAGATGAACGCCGCCTCGGGAAAGCCGTGCAGGAACACCATCAACGGCCGGCCGGGCTCGCCGGTGGCGCGGCAACTCAGGGTGATGCCGTTGGGCAGCGTGCGCTGGAAGGTCTGGACCATGCGATGTGTCTCCTGTTGCTTGTCGTCATCGAACGCGCCGATTTGAAGGCCGGGCGCCTGCGGCCGGGAATCACTCGGACGCGGGCTGCGCCTCGGTCGCTGGATGCACCCAGTCCCAGAGTAGTTCGGCGGCTTCGTCCACGCCCTGCTTCTTCAGGGCCGAGAACAGTTTCACCTCGCCGCCGCCGGCCTGCAGTCGCGTGATCGACAGCACCTTGGCGCCTTCGGAGCGGGTGAGCTTGTCGGCCTTGGTCAGCAGCACGAGGAACTTGAGCCCCTCGGCCACGCGCGGACGGATCACGTCGAGCAGGATCTCGTCGAGCTCGGTCATGCCGTGGCGCGGATCGCACATCAGCACCACGCCGCGCAGCGTCTCGCGCGTCATGAGGTAGTTGCCCATGACGCGTTGCCAGCGCAGCTTGGCCTCCTTCGGCACGGCCGCGTAGCCGTAGCCGGGCAGGTCGGCCAGCACGGCGTCGTCGACCTTCTGCTTGCCGACGCCGAACAGGTTGATGTGCTGCGTGCGCCCCGGCGTCTTGGAGGCGAAGGCCAGCCGCGTCTGCTGCGTGAGCGTGTTGATCGCGGTGGACTTGCCGGCGTTGGAGCGGCCGACGAAGGCGATCTCCGGCAGGTCGAGCGTGGGCAGGTGTTCGAGCTGCGGCGCGCTCGTGAGGAAGTGCGCGGTGTGCAGCCAACCCATGGCGACACGGCCGCGTTCGGCCTTGGCGGGGTCGACCACGGCAGGTGGACGCGAGGAAACGGGGGCCTGCTTGCGCGGCGGGGAGGTCATCAGCGGGCTTTCGGAGCGGGGGTGCATTGTAGAATTACCGGGTTTTGCGCCAACGAATCGAATCAAACCCCCCGATATGAAGTTGTTCGTCCCTTTCCTGCTCGCTGCCCTGCTGGGCGCCACCGGCACTTCCAGCTTCGCGGCTGACGAGCACGCCGCAGCCCCCGCTGCCGCGGCACCGGCCAAACCCGCCAAGCCGGACCTGGCAAAGGGCGACGCGGCCTACAACGCGAAGGCGTGCGTCGCGTGCCACAACGCGGATGGCAACTCGGCGGTCCCGGCCAATCCCAAGCTGGCGCAGCAACATCCGGAATACATCCTCAAGCAGCTGGAAGAATTCAAGTCCGGCAAGCGCAAGAGTCCCATCATGTCGCCGTTGGCGGCGACCCTGAACGAACAGGAAATGCGCGACATCTCCTGGTTCCTCGGCTCGAAGACCCAGAAGCCCGGCTTCGCCAAGGACAAGAACACGGTCGAACTGGGTGAACGCATCTACCGCGGCGGCATTGCCGACCGCCAGGTTCCGGCCTGCGCCGGCTGCCACAGCCCGAACGGCGCCGGCATCCCGGCCCAGTACCCGCGCCTGGGCGGCCAGCATGCCGACTACCTGGTCACGCAACTCGTCGCCTTCCGCGACGGTGGCCGCACCAACGCGCCGATGATGACCGGCGTGGCAGCCAAGCTGAACGACCGCGAAATCAAGGCGGTCTCCGATTACATTGCCGGTTTGCGCTGAAATCACGCATTCCGGCTGAACCAAACGCCGAGACACAAACCCAACCAAGGCGGGACCGTCCAATCGGATGGCCCGCCTTTGTCTTTGGCACCAGCGCATTCCAATTTCCATGTCCGTCTCCGTCTCCACCCACGGCCTTCGCCTGAAACGCGGCTCGCATGCCTGGCGCGCCACGGTGGAGTTGCTGTCGTCGATGCGCTTCGCAATCGCGCTGCTCACGGTGATCTGCATCGCCTCGATCATCGGCACCGTGCTCAAGCAGCACGAACCGGTCGGCAACTACGTCAACCAGTTCGGGCCGTTCTGGGCGCAGGTGTTTCGGGCGGCGCTGCTCGACTCGGTCTACAGCGCCTGGTGGTTCCTGCTGATCCTGTTGTTCCTGGTGATCAGCACCTCGCTTTGCGTGGCGCGCAACACGCCGCGCATCCTGGCTGACTTCAAGGTCTACAAGGAAGACATCCGGGCCCAGAGCCTGAAGGCCTTCGGCCAGCGCGCCGAGACGGTGCTCACCGAGTCGCCCGACATGGCGGCCAACCGCATCGGCCAGTTGCTGTCGGGCGGCGGCTGGAAGGTCAAGCTGCAGCGGCGTGACCTCGCAGGCAAGGAAGGCGGCTGGATGGTGGCCGCCCGCGCCGGCGGCGCGCACAAGCTCGGCTACATCGCGGCGCACAGCGCCATCGTGCTGGTGTGCATCGGCGGCCTGCTCGACGGCGACCTGATCGTGAAGGCGCAGACCTGGTTCGCCGGCAAGAGCGTCTACACGGGCGGCGGCATGATCGCCGACGTGCCGGCACAGCATCGGCTCTCGCCCGACAACCCGACCTTCCGCGGCAACATCCTGGTGCCCGAGGGCGGCCAGGCCGGCGTGGCCATCCTGAACCAGTCGACCGGCGTGCTGCTGCAGGAACTGCCCTTCTCGATCGAACTGAAGAAGTTCATCGTCGACTACTACTCGACCGGCATGCCCAAGCTGTTCGCCAGCGAAGTGGTGCTGCACGACCGCAAGACCGGCGAGGCGAAGGACGCGCGCATCGAGGTGAACCATCCGGCGAGCTGGAAGGGCATCGAGATCTACCAGTCCAGCTTCGACGACGGCGGCTCGACTGTGACGCTCAAGTCGGTGCCCATGGCCGCGGCGGCCAAGCCCTTCGAGATCGAGGGCACCATCGGCAGCAGCGCGCAGCTCACCAACGGCAGCGACAAGCTCACCCTTGAATACACCGCGCTGCGTCTCATCAACGTCGAGAACTTCGCGGATGGGACCAGCGGCAGCGGCGCCGACGTGCGCAAGGTCGACCTGGTGCATGACATGCAGTCCCGGCTCGGCGCGGCCAACAAGGTCGACAAGCCGAAGACGCTGCGCAACATCGGGCCGAGCATCAGCTACAAGCTGCGCGACGCCTCCGGCCAGGCGCGTGAATTCCAGAACTACATGGCGCCGGTCGATGCCGGCGACGGCATGCCGGTGTTCCTGCTGGGCGTGCGCGAAAAACCCGAGGAGCCCTTCCGCTACCTGCGCGTCCCGGCCGACGACAAGGGCACGATGGACGGATTCCTTCAGATGCGCACTGCCCTGGCGGACGCCACACTGCGCGAGAAGGCGATCGACCGATACATCGCCCGGGTGAGCGATGCGAAGCGACCTGAACTGGCGGAGCAACTGCGCGTGTCCGCCGCGCGTGCGCTCGGCCTGTTTGCCGGCGTCGAGCGCGTCAAGCCGGACAGCCCGAAGACCGGCGGCTGGCAGGCCATCGCCGACTTCATGGAAGTCAACGTGCCGCAAGGCGAGCGCGAGCGCGCCGGCACGGTGCTGGTCCGTATCCTGAACGACGTGCTGTTCGAGGTGCTCAACCTCAGCCGCGAAAAGGCCGGCCTGGCCGACCTGCCGCCGGACCAGAAGTCGCAGGCCTTCCTCACGCAATCGGTGCTGGCCATCAGCGACGCCGCCTTTTATCCGGCGCCGATGGCGCTGATGCTCACCGACTTCAAGCAGGTCCAGGCCAGCGTGTTCCAGGTCGCGCGTGCCCCTGGCAAGAACATCGTCTACCTGGGCTGCCTGTTGCTCATCATCGGCATTTTTGCCATGCTGTACGTTCGTGAGCGCAGGCTCTGGGTCTGGCTCACGCCTGACGGCGTGCGCGCCGGCGACACGGCGGCCACCATGGCGTTCTCGGTCAATCGCAAGACCATGGACAGCGACCGCGAATTCGAGCACCTCAAAGCAAGGCTGCTCGCCATTGAAGACAAAAAGGAGACGGTGTCATGACGACCACCACCCTCACACTCAACGACAGCTGGCTGTCACGCCGCAACGCCTTCGACTGGGTCTTCGCCGTGCTGGTGCTGGCCGGCGGCGCGTTCGTGTTCTCGCGCTATTCGGCCTCGATGGATTCGTACGAGAAGCCGATCCTGGTCGCCGCGATGGCGGCCGGCATTTCGCTCGGCTGGTTCTGGCGCCCGCTGCGCGTGCTGGCGCTGGTGGTCGCGGCCGCCTCGCTGCTGGCGATCTCGTCCTACCAGGGCGACCTGGCGCGCGCCGACACGGTGTTCCAGCTCAAGTATTTCCTGTCGAGCCAATCGGCCATCCTCTGGATGAGCGTGCTGTTCTTCATGAGCACGCTGTTCTATTGGCTGGGCCTGTTCGGCGGCAAGCAGGGCGACACGATGGAGCTCATCGGCTCGCGCATCGCCTGGGCGGCGGTGACGATGGCGCTGATCGGCACCATGGTCCGCTGGTACGAAAGCCATCAGCTCGGACCGGACATCGGCCACATCCCGGTCAGCAATCTCTACGAAGTGTTCGTGCTCTTCTGCTGGATCACGACGGCGTTCTACCTGTTCTTCGAATCGCGCTACAAGACGCGCTCGCTCGGCGCCTTCGTCATGCTGGTGGTCAGCGCGGCCGTGGGCTTCCTGCTCTGGTACACGCTGGTGCGGCAGGCGCATGAGATCCAACCGCTGGTGCCCGCGCTGCAAAGCTGGTGGATGAAGCTGCATGTGCCGGCCAACTTCATCGGCTACGGCACCTTCGCGCTGGCGGCGATGGTCGCGTTTGCCTACCTCATCAAGCAGCAGGCCGACGAAACCCGCTGGTACAAGCTCACGCCGATCTGGCTCTTCGGCATCGCGCTGTGCTTCGTGCCGGTGGCCTTCCGCCAGCGCGTGCAGGAGGCAGGCGGCAGCTACTGGCTGGCCTACGCGGCCATCTCGGCCGTGATCGCGGCCGGCATCCTGATGGGGCGCAGGCGCATTGCCTCGCGGCTGCCGGCGCCTGAAGTGCTGGACGACGTGATGTACAAGTCGATCACCGTCGGCTTCGCTTTCTTCACCATCGCCACCGTGCTGGGCGCGCTCTGGGCGGCGGATGCCTGGGGCGGTTACTGGAGCTGGGACCCGAAGGAAACCTGGGCGCTGATCGTCTGGCTCAATTACGCGGCCTGGCTGCACATGCGGCTGGTCAAGGGGTTGCGCGGCACCGTGGCCGCCTGGTGGGCACTGGGCGGCCTGGCGGTGACCACGTTCGCCTTCCTGGGCGTGAACATGTTCCTGAGTGGCCTGCACAGCTACGGCACGCTTTGACGGAAGGCGTGAATCTTTCTACTGTGGCCGCCGATCTCGGGCCTGCGGTGTTGGCTCCGGCACAACAAGCGCTTCGCGCAATTGTTAGCCTCTGCCGCAACTTCGTTGTCACCGCACGAGAGTGCGGTTCCGCTCATCAACCCGACCTCGGCGCCCTCGCTACGAAATCTTCACACCTTCCGGCCGCCCGCTCGCACCTGCAATCTCCCAGTGCCGCTGGCGGCATTTTTTGACGGTTGAAACCGATCGGGGCGCCGACGCGTAACCTGATGGTCGTTCGGTACGAACTACCCGGTGAGTACAACGACACAAGCGAAAGGCACTCATGCTGATCAAGAACCGTCAAGACGGATTCAACCACCCGGTTCCGAGCGATATCACCCCGCGCGATGTCTACGAGGGCCGCCGCGACATGCTCAAGCTGCTGGCCGGCGGCGCGGCGGGTGCGGTGCTCTCCTCGTGGGCCGCGCGCGATGCCATGGCGCAGACAGCCGCTCCCGGCAAGCTGGCCGCGCTGGTGGGCGCCAAGTCGTCGGTGGCCGGCGCGATGACCACCGAAAAGGTGAGCGACTACAAGGACGCCACCACCTATAACAACTACTACGAGTTCGGCACCGACAAGGCCGACCCAGCGAAGAACGCCGGCACGCTGAAGACGCGCCCCTGGACCGTCGAAGTCGAAGGACTGGTCAAGAAGCCGGGCAAGTACGGCATCGAGGACCTGATCAAGCTGAGCGCCCAGGAAGAGCGCATCTACCGCCTGCGCTGCGTCGAAGGCTGGTCGATGGTGATTCCGTGGGTCGGCTACTCGCTGGCCGAGCTCATCAAGAAGGTCGAGCCGCAGGGCAATGCCAAATTCGTCGAGTTCGTGACGCTGGCCGATCCGAAGACGATGCCTTTCGTCGGCTCACGCGTGCTCGACTGGCCCTACGTCGAAGGCCTGCGCATGGACGAGGCGATGCACCCGCTGACACTGCTGACCTTCGGCATGTATGGCGAAGTGCTGCCGAACCAGAACGGTGCGCCGGTGCGCATCGTGGTGCCATGGAAGTACGGCTTCAAGAGTGCCAAGTCGATCGTCAAGATCCGCTTCGTCGAGAAGGAGCCGGGCACGGCGTGGAACAAGGCCGCGGCCAACGAGTACGGCTTCTATTCGAACGTGAATCCGAACGTCGATCATCCGCGCTGGAGCCAGGCGACCGAGCGTCGCATCGGCGACGGCGGCGGGCTGTTCGCCAAGCGCCGCAAGACGGAGATGTTCAACGGCTACGAAGCCCAGGTCGGCCAGCTCTATGCGGGCCTGGACCTGAAGAAGAACTACTGAGCGCGGCCATGAACAAGCTGCTGCTGCATCCGGCGGCGAAGCCGCTGATCTTCGTGCTGTGCCTGCTGCCCTTCGCATGGATGGTCTACGGGGCCTTCACCAATGGGCTGGGCGCGAATCCGGCGGAATACCTCATCCGCAAGAACGGTGACTGGACCCTGCGCTTCATCTGCATCGTGCTGGCGGTGACGCCGCTGCGCGTGATGACCAAATGGAACGGGCTCGCGCGGTTTCGCCGGATGCTGGGCTTGTTCGCGTACTTCTACGTGGTGCTGCACCTGCTGAGCTACAGCTGGTTCGACATGGGCTTCGAGCTCGGCGACATCGCGAAGGACATTGCCAAGCGGCCATTCATCCTGGTGGGTTTCACCGGCTTCCTGCTGCTGACGCCGCTGGCCGCAACATCGTTCAATCGCGCGATCAAGGCGATGGGTGCGAAGCGCTGGCAACTGTTGCACAAGCTGGTCTATGTGATCTCCGGGCTCGGCCTGCTGCACTTCTTCTGGATGCGCGCGGGCAAGAACAACTTCAATGAAGTGTTCATCTATGCCGCGATCATCGGTGTGCTGCTCGCGTGGCGCGTATGGAACTACGCAAGCAAGAAGATCGGCGCGGCGCCGCCGGCGGGGCGGCCGCAGTTGTCGAAGCGATAGTGGCAGCTCGCGTTGGCGCGCAGCCGGGACGCGCGCTAGATTTTCTCGCTGATCAGCTGGTCTTCGACCGACTCGCGA
The DNA here is from genome assembly GCF_037889955.1 of Variovorax robiniae. Lineage (NCBI taxonomy): Bacteria > Pseudomonadati > Pseudomonadota > Betaproteobacteria > Burkholderiales > Comamonadaceae > Variovorax > Variovorax robiniae. The sequence continues at coordinate 685,605 of NZ_JBBKZS010000002.1, read as the reverse complement.
CGCCGGATCAGCTTCGCGCTGTCGCCACTGACCAGCACCTCTGCCGCGCGGCCTCGCGTGTTGTAGTTGCTGGCCATGCTCATGCAATAGGCCCCCGCAGACAGCACGGCCAGCAGGTCGCCCGCCTCGACTGCCAGCGCGCGATCACGGCCGAGCCAGTCGCCGCTCTCGCACACTGGGCCGACCACGTCGTAGATCGTCGCGTCGGTCGAACGCTCGTGCACCGGAACGATGGCATGAAAGGCCTGGTACATCGCAGGGCGCGGCAGGTCGTTCATGGCCGCATCGATGATGCAGAAGTTCTTGTCTTCGCCGGGCTTGGTGTAGATCACCTCGGTCACGCAGACGCCGGCGTTGCCGACCAGCGAACGGCCGGGCTCGATGATGAACTTGCGGTCGCCAAAACCGCGTGCGTCGACGCGGGCCAGCAACTGTTTCCAGAGGGCGTCGGCCGCGGGCGGCGTATCACCCTGGTAATTGATGCCCAAGCCGCCGCCGAAGTCGATGTGGTGCAACCGGATGCCGTCCCGCTCCACGGTTTCCACGAGGTCCAGGATCCGGTCCATGGCGTCGAGGTACGGCGAGGCGTCGGTGATTTGCGAGCCAATGTGGCAGTCGACGCCCACCACCTCCAGGCCAGGCAGCGAGGCGGCATGCCGGTAGGCGGCGGCTGCGTGGTCGTGCGCAATGCCGAACTTGTTGCCCTTCAGGCCGGTGGAGATGTAGGGGTGCGTCTTCGGGTCGACGTTCGGGTTGATGCGCAGGCTGATCGGGGCGCGCTTGCCCATCGACAGGGCCACATCGTTCAGCACGTCGAGTTCGGCTTCGCTTTCGACGTTGAAGCAGCCGATGTTGGCTTCCAGGCCCTGGCGCATTTCCGCACGCGTCTTGCCGACGCCGGAAAAGATGATCTTCGCGGGATCGGCGCCAACGGCCAGCGCGCGTGACAGTTCTCCGCCGGACACCAGGTCGAAGCCGCAGCCGGCTTCGGCAAACACGCGCAGCACGCCCAGCGACGAATTCGCCTTCATGGCGTAGCAGACGAGTGCATTGCGGCCGGCAAAGCCGCGCTGGTAGGCGGCCAGCGCATCGAGCATCCACTGCTTCGAATAGACGAACAGGGGCGTGCCATGTTCGCGCGCCAAGGCTTCGAGCGACACGCCTTCGACGTGCAGTTGGCCATCGCGCTGGGCGACGTGGGGATGGCCGGGCAGGGGAGAGATGATCACTTGGCAGGTTCCGTGGACTTTTCGGTGGATTCTGTTGCCGCGTCGGTTGCGGCGGGGACGGTAGCTGCGGGGGCGGGCGTTGGCGACGCGGCGGGGGCCTTTCGCGAACCTGGGATCACCAGTTCGGGCAGGGTGGCGCGGTTCGCAGCGGCCGGCTCGGTCGGCAGGTAAAGGCTGCCACGCTGGCCGCAGCCGCTGATGCCAACCACTAGCGATGAAAGGCCAAGCGCGATCACTAGAATTTGAGAGACTTTCAACATCGTGAAATTGTAATGACCGACCCTGAGTACCTCGACCGCGCGGAAGCAGCGCTCGCCGCCATCGAACAGGGCTGCGACCGCATCAACGACGCGACCGACGCGGACATCGACAACCAGCGCGTGGGCGGGATGATCACCATCACCTTCCCCAACAAGAGCCAGCTGATCGTGAACCTGCAGCCGCCCCTGCAGGAGATCTGGCTGGCGGCGCGCTCAGGTGGCTATCACTACCGGCAGGTCGATGGTGCCTGGCGCGATACCAAGACCGGCGAGGAACTGTTCGCCAACCTCTCGCGCGAGGCAACGGCGCAATCGGGTCAGCCCTTGCAGTTCAGCGCGCTCAGTTCCTGAACAGGTCGAGGATGCGATTGCGCTCCTCGGGCTGTGCCGGCGGCGCGACGGGCGCGCCAGTCAACGACTCGGCCGCAGGCGCGGAGCCAGAGCCACTGGTGTCCACGCCCAGGCTGGCGACGCCGCGGCCCGGCGCATAGTCGTCGAAGTACCACTCGCCGCCCACTTGGACCACGCCCGACGGCGCCGGCAGTTCAGCCACCGGCACGCCCTTGAGCGCGGTTTCCATGAATGAGATCCAGATCGGCAGGCTCAGGCCGCCGCCGGTCTCCTTGTCGCCCAGCTTGCGCGGCGTGTCGTAGCCCATCCAGGCGATGGCCGTCATGGTGGGCTGGAAGCCGGCAAACCAGGCGTCGAGCGAGTCGTTGGTGGTGCCGGTCTTGCCGTAGAGATCGGTGCGCTTCAGCGTGGCCTGTGCCTTGGCGGCGGTGCCGCCGCTGGCGACCGATTGCAGCAGGCTGTCCATGATCCAGGCGTTGCGGGCCGGGATGGCACGCATGCTTTCGTTCAGCACGGGTGGCTGCCGGTCGACCAGGACCTTGTCCTTGTGATCGGTCACGCGCGTCACGAGGACCGGTGCGACCCGGTAGCCGCCGTTGGCGAAGACCGAATAGGCGCTGGCCATCTGCATCGGCGTGACCGAGCCGGCGCCCAGCGCCATCGGCAGGTAGGCGGGGTGCTTGTCGCGGTCGAAGCCGAAATTGGTGACCCAGTCTTGCGCGTAGTGCGTGCCGATCGATTGCAGGATCCGGATCGATACCATGTTCTTCGACTTCATCAGCGCGCGCCGCATCGACATGGGGCCTTCGAAGCCGCCGTCGTAGTTCTTGGGCTCCCAGGGTTGGCCGCCGGTGGTGCCCGCGTCGAAGAACAGCGGCGCATCGTTGATGACCGTGGCGGGCGAGAAGCCCTTTTCAAGTGCCGCCGAGTAGATGAATGGCTTGAAGCTCGAACCCGGCTGGCGCCAGGCCTGCGTCACATGGTTGAACTTGTTCTTGTCGAAGTCGAAGCCGCCGATCAGCGCCTTGATGGCGCCGTCGCGCGGGTCCATGGCGACAAAGGCACCCTCGACTTCCGGCAACTGGGTGATCTCCCAGGTGTTCTTCGGCGTCTTGGCGACCCGGATCACCGCGCCGCGGCGGATGCGGATGTTGGGCGCCGCCTTGTCGGCCAGGCCGGACTGGGCCGGGCGCAGGCCGTCGCCGCTGATGGTCAGCGTTTCGCCGTTGCCGCGCACGGCCGTCACTTCCTTGGGCGAGGCCTTGAGGACCACGGCCGACATCACGTCGCCGTTGTCCGGATGGTCGGAAAGCGCGTCGTCGACCGCGTCGTCCAGTTCCTTGGGGTTCTGGGGCAGGTCGACGAACTTCTCGGGGCCACGGTAGATCTGGCGCCGCTCGTAGTCCATGATGCCCTTGCGCAGCGCCTTGTAGGCGGCGGCCTGGTCGGCCGCCACCAGCGTGGTGTAGACCTTGAGGCCGCGCGTGTAGGTGGTGTCGCCGTACTGGGCGTACATGAGCTGTCGCACGGTCTCGGCCACGTATTCCGCATGCAGGCGGTTCGGGTCCTGGGCATCGCGCAGCACGGGTTCTTCCTTGCGGGCCTCGTCCGCCTGTTCCGCGGTGATGAAGCCGGCGTCCTGCATGCGGTCGATCACGTAGAGCTGGCGGCCGCGGGCGCGCGTGGGGTTGTTGACCGGGTTGTTGGCACCGGGCGCCTTGGGCAGGCCGGCGAGCATCGCGGCCTGGGCGATGGTGATGTCCTTCAACGGCTTGCCGAAGTAGGCTTCCGACGCCGCGGCAAAGCCGTAGGCGCGGTTGCCGAGGTAGATCTGGTTCAGGTAGATCTCGAGGATCTGGTCCTTGGTGAGCAGGTGCTCCAGCTTGAAGGTCAGCAGGATCTCGTAGATCTTGCGCGTCAGCGTCTTCTCGGAACTCAGGTAGACGTTGCGCGCCACCTGCATCGTGATGGTCGAGGCGCCCTGGCTCTTGACCTTGTTGAGGTTGGCCAGGCCGGCGCGCAGCATGCCCTTGTAGTCGACGCCGCCATGGCTGTAGAAGCGGGCGTCCTCGGCGGCCAGCACCGCGTCCTTCATGACCTTGGGAATGGTGTCGATCGGTGTCAGATTGCGACGCTCTTCGCCGAACTCGCCAATCTGGATGCCTTCCGATGAAAATACGCGCAGCGGAAGCTTCGGCCGGTAGTCAGCCAGTTCGGATATGTCGGGGAGATTGGGATACGCCACCGCCAGCGCCACCGCGACCACGAACAGGATCGACAGCACGCCCGCCATGGCGAGGCCGGCCGTCCACAAGAAGAATCTCAACAGCCAGGTGATCCACGTGGGTCGCTTTGGTCGAGCAGGAGCGGTCTTGGCAGGCCCGGAGGCTTTTGTTTTTTCGGGCATGGAAGGTGGCGGAGTCAGCCGGACATTATAAAAAGGCGCCCTCTCTTCGGCCGGGCGAATTGCACGCTTAATACAGACGGATTCAATCCGTGATCTAAGTTGCAGAAGCGAAGATTACCGTCTACTTTTGACAACGAACTGTTTCTGATTCAGGGTTGGGCGCTTTGATGGCTGCGCTGCTTACTGCTAGCATGCAACCACTCGCAAATATTTCCAATCGTTACAAGCGGATGGGATTCAACTTGACTGCACTGGGATCGTTGTTTCGTCGTCAGCCCGCTCCCCTGCTTGGGTTGGACGTCAGTTCGTCCAGCGTCAAGTTGGTCGAGCTAGGCCGCGACGCTGCCGGAAAGTTGGTGCTGGAACGCTGCGCCATCGAGCCGCTGGAACGTGGATGGATCACCGACGGCAACGTCGAGAAATTCGACGAAGTGGCCGAAGCGGTGCGCCGCGTGGTCCGCAAGAGCGGCACGCGCACCAAGAACGCGGCGCTGGCATTGCCGCCTTCGGCCGTGATCACCAAGAAGATCGTTCTGCCGGGTGGCATGAGCGAACAGGAACTCGAGATCCAGGTCGAGTCCGAAGCCAACCAATACATCCCCTTCTCGCTCGACGAAGTTAGCCTGGACTTCTGCGTGATCGGCCAGAACGCGAGTTCGGCGGGTGATGTCGAGGTCCTGATTGCCGCCTCGCGCAAGGAGAAGGTCCAGGACCGGCAAGGGCTGGCCGAAGCGGCCGGGCTCAAGGCCCTGATCCTGGATGTGGAGTCCTATGCCTCTCGCCTGGCGACGGCGCGGCTCATCGAGCAATTGCCGGCGCAGGGTCGTGATGCCGTGGTCGCGCTGTTCGAGGTGGGTGCCTACACCACCAGCATGCAGGTGTTGCGCAACCAGGAAGTGTTGTATGACCGCGACCAAGCCTTCGGCGGCGCGCAACTGACGCAACTGATCGTTCGCCAGTACGGCTTTTCCGCGGAAGAGGCCGAGACCAAGAAGCGCAGCGGCGACCTGCCGGACGACTACAGCGCCGGCGTGCTCAAGCCCTTCGTGGCCAGCATCGCGCAGGAAATCGCGCGGGCCTTGCAGTTCTTCTTCACCAGCACGCCGCACAACCGTGTCGACTACGTGCTGCTGGCGGGCGGTTCCGCTGCCTTGCCGGGGTTGACCAGCGCCGTCACGCGGCAGACTTCGTTCGCCTGTTCGCTCCTGAATCCCTTCGACGGCATGGAGATGGGCCCTGGCATCCGCGAAAAGAAGGTGCGTCGCGAAGCGCCGTCCTACCTGACGTCCTGTGGCTTGGCCATGCGGAGGTTCGTGCAGTGATCCTCATCAATTTGCTCCCTCACCGGGAGGCGGCGCGAAAGCGTCGTCGCGAGACCTTCTATGCGTCGCTCGGCGCCGCCGCGCTGGCGGGCGGCTTGATCGCGGGCGGTGCCTATGTCTGGTTCGAGGCGCAGATCTCCGCGCAGCAGGACAAGAACGCCTACCTGCAGTCCGAGATCACCAAGCTCGAGGCCGAGATCAAGGAAATCTCCACGCTGCAGGCCGAGATCGCCGCACTGCGCGCCCGGCAGCAGGCCGTGGAAGACCTGCAGGGCGACCGCAACCTGCCCGTGCACTTGATGAACGAGTTGGTGCGACAACTGCCCGACGGCGTCTACCTCATCAACATGAAGCAGGACAACCAGGCCGTGACCTTGCAGGGCGTGGCCCAGTCGAACGAGCGCGTGTCGGAACTGCTGCGCAACCTGGGCAACAACAGCCCGTGGCTGGTCAAGCCGGAACTGGTTGAGATCACCGCCGGAACCGTGGCGCTGAGCCCGCGCGATACGCGTCGCGTTTCCAACTTCACCATGAAGATCGGTCTCAAGCGGCCGACCGATGCGCAGAAGCCGGCGGACGGTGCGATCCCGCCCGCGGCGCCTGCGACACCGGTGAAAGGATAGGCGCCATGGCAACACGACGCTCCGCCCCGAATATCGACGTCTCCGCCTCGCTGCGCCGCTTCGGTGACCAGTTCCGCGGCCTGAATCCCAACGATCCTTCCGTCTGGCCGGCGGTGCCGCGCTACGCGCTGTGCGTGCTGGTGACTGTGCTGGTGCTGGTGGCGCTCTGGTTCGTCTGGCTCACCAACTCCAACGACACGCTCGAGGCCGAGCGCGCGAAGGAAGTGACGCTGCGCGCCGACTACCAGAAGAAGGTCGTCTTGGCCGCGAATCTTGACATGCTTAAAAAGCAGCGCGAGCAGGTCCAACAGTACGTCACGTTGCTGGAAAAGCAATTGCCCAGCAAGGCCGAAATGGACGCATTGCTGTCGGACATCAACCAGGCCGGCCTAGGACGCAGCCTACAGTTCGAGCTGTTCCGCCCGGGCACCGTGGTGGTCAAGGACTACTACGCGGAACTGCCCATCGCCGTCCGCGTCACCGGCCGCTATCACGACATGGGATCGTTCGCGGCGGACATCGCGAACCTCTCGCGCATCGTGACCCTGAACAACATCGCGTTGGCGCCGGCGAAAGACGGCAACCTGACCATGGATGCCACCGCACGCACCTTCCGCTACCTCGATGCGGAAGAGCAGAACATGCAGAAGAAGGCGGCCGCGGCGGCAGCGGGGGCGAAGAAATGAAGTGGCTGCACGCAATGCTGATGGCGGTGGCGGTCGCGAGCCTGGCCGGATGCGGCAACTCCGGTCGCGAAGAATTGCAACAGTGGATGGTCGAGCAGCGGGCCCAGGTGAAGCCCACCGTCACGCCCATCTCCGAGCCGAAGAAGTTCACCCCGCAGGCCTACACGGAAGTCGGCGCGACGGAACCCTTCGACATCCAGAAACTGACCCAGGCGCTGCGGCGCGATTCGGCCCAGCCCAGCACCTCGGGACTCATCGGGCCTGAACTGGCACGGCGCAAGGAGGCGCTGGAAGCCTTCCCGCTGGACTCGATGGCGATGGTCGGCAGCCTGAACCGCAACGGCAAGCCCGTGGCGCTGATCAGTGTCGACAAGCTGCTCTACCAGGTGCGCGTCGGCGAGCACCTGGGACTCAACTACGGGCTCATCACCCGCATCACAGAAACCGAACTCGGCTTGCGTGAAATCGTGCAGGACGCCGCCGGTGAATGGATTGAACGCGTGGCGACGCTGCAACTGCAAGAGAGGCCGACCAAATGAAGCAAGTACAAAACACCGCCGCCAAGTGGCTCCGAGCGGCCGGCATGACGCTGGTGGCGCTCGGCGCCGCCGCGGTCGTCCATGCGCAGAATGCCATCGAGTCCGTGACCAGCTCGATGCAGTCGGGTGCGGAAGTCATCCGCATCGACCTGACGCAGCCCCTCACGGCGCCGCCGACCGGCTTCGCGATCCAGACGCCGGCGCGCATCGCGCTCGATTTCCCCGGCGTGACAAACGGCATCGGCCGCTCGGCCATCGAAGTGAACCAGGGCAACCTGCGCTCGGTCAATGTCGTCCAGGCCGGTGAACGCACCCGCCTGGTGTTGAACCTCAAGCAGGCCACCGCCTACAAGACCGAGATCCAGGGCAAGTCGCTGCTGGTGTCGCTGGAACCGGTCGTCGGCCCGGCGCTGGTCGCATCGCAACAAAGCGCGTTCGCGGAGAACCGCAACCGCGACATGCTGCCGATCAAGGACGTGGACTTCCGCCTCGGCCCGGACCGCACCGGCCGCGTGATCGTCGACCTGCAGAACAACCAGGTGGGTGTGGACATCCGCCAGCAGGGCAAGAACCTGGTGGTGGAGTTCACCAAGTCGACGCTGCCTGAAGGCCTGCGCCGCCGCCTCGACGTGGCCGATTTCGGCACGCCGGTGCAACTGATCACCACGCAGCAATCGGGCGACCGCGTGCGCATGGTCATCGAGCCGACCGGCGAGTGGGAGCACAGCGCCTACCAGAGCGAGAACCAGTTCGTGGTCGAGGTCCGTGCCCGCAAGATCGACCCGACCAAGCTGACGCGCGGCCCTGGCTACTCCGGTGAAAAGCTGTCGCTGAACTTCCAGAACATCGAGATCCGCTCGCTGCTGCAAGTCATCGCCGATTTCACGAACTTCAACATCGTGACCTCCGACTCGGTGACCGGTTCGCTGACGCTGCGCCTGAAGGACGTGCCCTGGGACCAGGCGCTCGACATCATCATGCAGGCCAAGAACCTCGGCATGCGCAAGAACGGCAGCGTGCTGTGGATCGCGCCGAAGGATGAGATCAACGCCAAGGAAAAGGTCGAGTTCGAGGCGGCTGCCGCGATCGAGACGCTGGAGCCGCTGCGCACGCAGTCGTACCAGCTCAACTACACGAAGGCTGCGATCGTGCAGCAGCAATTGGGCGGTGGGGCCGGCGGCGGTGGCGGCACGACGACAACTCGCCTGTTGAGCGCTCGGGGTTCGGTGATCGCCGAAACGCGTACCAACCAGATCTTCGTGTCGGACATTCCCTCGCGCCTCGCGCAAGTGACCGAGATGATCCAGAAGCTCGACGTGCCGGTTCGCCAGGTGCTGATCGAGGCGCGCATCGTCGAGGCGTCGGACACCTTCGGCAAGTCGCTGGGTGTGAAGTTGGGTGGTGGCGCCGTGTACAGCAACAGCAGCTTCGGCACGCAACCGGTGATCACTTCCGGGGTGCGGACCGGGTCCACGGCCACCACGCCCGTCCTGTACACCCCCAATACATCGACGGCCAGCTTTGCCAACAGCAACTTCATCAACCTGCCGGCAGCCTTGGCCAGCGGTTCGCAGCCCGGTGCTTTCGCGCTGTCCCTGTTCAGCTCGAGCCTGTCGCGCATCCTGAACCTCGAGATCTCGGCGCTGGAAGAAGACGGCAAGGGCAAGGTGGTGTCCAGTCCGCGTGTGGTGACGGCCGACCAGACCAAGGCGCTGATCGAGCAAGGTACCGAACTGCCCTACCAGGTAGCGACCTCCAGCGGTGCGACGTCCATCGCCTTCCGCAAGGCCAACCTGAAGCTGGAAGTGACGCCGCAGATCACGCCGGAAGGCAACATCATCCTGACGCTCGACGTCAACAAGGACACGGTCGGCCAGGCCACGACGGCTGGCTTCGCGATCAACACCAAGCACGTGCAGACCGAGGTGCTGGTGGAGAACGGCGGTACGGTGGTCATCGGTGGTATCTTCGAACTCACCGAAACCACAGACGATACGCGCGTCCCGGTGCTGGGCGAGGTGCCATACGTCGGCGCCCTGTTCCGTTCCAAAAATCGCGTTGCCAACAAGACTGAAATGCTGATCTTCATTACCCCGAAAATGATCACTGACCGCAACGCCGCGCGCTGATGCGCGGCCGTTGCTGAACCGCATGGCGGTCGCACTCGTCGGCTTGCCCGGCGCCGGAAAATCCGCAGTGGGCAGGCGCTTGGGGCAGCGCCTGCAATTGCCTTTCATCGACAGTGACAACGTGATCGAGCAGCGCATCGGCTGCTCGATCCGCGATTACTTCGAGCGTGAAGGCGAGGCCAGCTTTCGCGACATCGAGCAGCAGGTCATCGCCGACCTGGCCCAGACCGCCACCGGCGTGGTGGCCACGGGCGGCGGCTCGGTGCTGCGCGAGGCCAACCGGGCCATGCTGCGCACCCAATTCCATGTGATCTACCTGCGCTCCTCGCCGGAAGACCTGTTTCGGCGGCTGCGCCACGACGTGAAGCGTCCGTTGCTGCAGGTGGCCGATCCGCTGGGGCGCCTGCGCGAACTGCACGGCACCCGGGATCCGCTGTACCGGGAGACCGCGCACGACATCGTGGAAACCGGACGGCCCTCGGTGGCGATGCTGGTCAACATCATCGTGATGCAGCTGGAACTGGCGGGCATCGTGGTTCCACCGGCACCACCTGAACTTCCATCGGTTGACCCTCACGCCTGATCCGGCAGTCACCAGCGCCTAAACTCGCGGGATGCCTTTGACCGCGACCCTGGAACGCGTCGAGATTGACCTCGGCGACCGCAGCTACCAAATCCTGATTGGCGACGACCTGCTCGACGATGCGTCGCACCATGCCGGCCTGCCGGCGTCGGCCAGCGCGCTGATCGTCAGCAATACGACGGTGGCGCCCCTGTATGCACAGCGCCTGCGCGCCGTTCTGGCGCCGCGATTCCGCGCGGTGCACCTGCTGGAATTGCCCGACGGCGAGGTCTACAAGGACTGGCCCACGCTCAACCTGATCTTCGACGCGCTGCTCGGCCATGGTTGCGACCGCAAGACCGTGTTGTTCGCGCTGGGCGGCGGCGTGGTGGGCGACATGACCGGGTTCGCCGCGGCCAGCTACATGCGCGGCGTGCCTTTCGTCCAGGTGCCGACGACGCTGCTGGCGCAAGTCGACTCCTCGGTCGGTGGCAAGACGGCCATCAACCATCCGCTCGGCAAGAACATGATCGGCGCCTTCTACCAGCCGCAACTGGTGCTGTGCGACCTGGGCACGCTGAAGACGCTGCCGCCGCGCGAACTGAGCGCAGGCCTGGCCGAGGTCATCAAGTACGGGCCGATCTACGACATGGCGTTCTTCGATTGGATCGAAGCCCACATCGATGCGCTGGTGGCCCGTGACGGTGCAGCGCTGGCCCATGCGGTGAAGCGCAGTTGCGAGATCAAGGCCGAGGTGGTGGGCCAGGACGAACGTGAATCGGGGCTGCGCGCCATCCTCAACTTCGGCCATACCTTCGGCCATGCGATCGAATCGGGCCTCGGGTACGGGGAGTGGCTGCACGGCGAGGCCGTGGGTTGCGGCATGGTGATGGCGGCGCACCTGTCGCAGCGCCTGGGTGGCGTGGATGCGGCCTACGTGGCGAGGCTAATGCGGCTCATCGAACGCGCCGGCCTGCCCACCGTCGGGCCAGCCCTGGGAGCGGAGCGCTACCTGGAACTAATGCGCGTGGACAAGAAGTCCGAGGGCGGCGAGATCCGCTTCGTGCTGCTGGACCGGCCCGGCTCCGCCGTCATGCGCGCCGCACCCGAAGCCTTGGTGCGGGAAGTGCTGGCACAGTGCTGCCAAGGCTGAAGCTGTTCCCCATCCCAGGCGTTGCTTGCCTCGCCCCTGAAGCGGAATGACGCCGTCGCTTGCCCGCTATGCCTGCGATCCCGCGCATTCGCGTGGCCGGCGCTATCCGGAACCAGCGGCGCCCACGCGCAACGCCTTCCAGCGTGACCGTGACCGCATCGTCCATTCGACCGCCTTCCGCCGCCTGGTCTACAAGACGCAGGTCTTCCTGAATCATGAAGGTGACCTGTTCCGCACGCGGCTCACGCATTCTCTGGAGGTGGCGCAACTCGGGCGCTCCATTGCACGTGCGCTGGGGCTCAATGAAGACCTGGTCGAAGCCATTGCCCTGGCGCATGACCTCGGCCACACGCCCTTCGGCCACGCGGGCCAGGATGCGCTCGATGCCTGCATGGCGGACCACGGCGGCTTCGAGCACAACCTGCAGAGCCTGCGCGTTGTCGATGAACTGGAGCACCGCTATCCGCAGTACGACGGCATCAACCTGAGCTTCGAGACGCGGGAGGGCATCCTCAAGCACTGCTCGCGCGTGAATGCGGAGCGGCTCGAAAGGCAGGAGCCCAATGGCGTCGCCCGCCGGTTTATCGACCGCGTGCAACCCTCGCTGGAAGCGCAACTCTGCAACCTGGCCGACGAAATCGCCTACAACGCGCACGACATCGATGATGGGGTGCGCTCCGGGCTGATCCGCATCGAGGATCTGGCAGGGGTCGGCCTGTTCGAGCGCTATCGGGCGCAGGCGCTGGCCGAATACCCGCATCTCCAGGGGCGCCGCGTGCTCTACGAGGCGATCCGTCGCATGCTGAGCGCGCAGGTTTACGACGTGATCGACACCACGCGCGCGGCCCTGGCCGCCGCCGCGCCTGCGGATGCCCAGGTGGCGCGGCGCGGCGGGCCGCTGGTGCTGTTCAGCGATGCGATGCGGGTCGAGTCGGCCGCGCTCAAGCGCTTTCTGCTGCGCAACCTCTATCGGCACCCGCAGGTCATGCAGACGACTGATCAGGCCAAGGGCGTCGTGGCCGGGCTGTTCGCGGCCTACCTCGACAAGCCCGCGGAGATGCCCGATTCCTTCGCCGAACGCACCGACAAGGAACGCGCCGTGGCCGACTACATCGCCGGCATGACGGACCGGTTCGCGATGCGCGAGCATGAGCGGCTGACAGGGAAGCGGTGGGCTGGATGACCGTGCGCGTGCCGATTGCCGCACTCGCCGTGGTGGCCGCCGGCGTGAGCGTGGCCTTGCACCTCGGCAAACTGCCGCCAGCGATCCCCGCCTTGCAAGCCACGCTGGGACTCTCGCTGGTGGAGGCGGGCTTCATGCTGTCGCTGGTCCAGCTGGCGGGCATGACGCTGGGTCTCGTGGTCGGGCTGGCGGCCGATGTGATTGGCTTGCGGCGCAGCATGCTGATCGGTCTCGCGATCACGACCGCGGCGAGCCTGCTGGGTGGTGTCGCCGGCCAGTTCGTATCCCCTGGGGTCGTCGTCTGGCTGCTGGTGTTGCGTGCGCTCGAAGGCCTGGGATTCCTGCTCGCGGTGATGCCGGCGCCGGGGCTCATCCGTGCCATGACCCCGCCCGGCGCCGAGAAGGCAGTCATGGGCATGTGGGGTGCCTACATGCCGCTGGGCGTGGCCCTGGCACTGCTGTGCGGCCCCGGGCTTATCGCGTGGGCGGGCTGGCCCGGCTGGTGGTGGGTGCTCGCGCTGCTGTCGGGTGGCGCCGCCTTGTGGGTGGCCCGCGTGGTTCCGGCGGATGCCCGACGCGGTCCGGTCGCGGCGGACTGGCGCAATCGCCTGACGACCACGCTCACGGCGCCCGGGCCATGGTTCGTGGCGCTGGCCTTTGCCGTTTACTCCTCGCAGTGGATGGCGGTGATCGGATTCCTGCCCTCGATCTATGCGGAGGCCGGCGTGCCCGCAGGATGGAGCGCCGTGCTCACCGCAACCGCGGCGGCGATGAACATCGTCGGCAATGTCGTCGGCGGGCGATGGTCGCAGCGGGGTCTTGCGCCCGCGCGGCTGTTGCGCATCGGCTTTGGCGTCATGGCGCTGGGTAGCATCGCTGCCTTTGCGCAATGGGGCCAGGGCGCCGACGCGGCGGCTCTGCCGCCGGCCTTGCGCTATGCCGCGGTCTGCGTCTTTTCGCTGTTCGGCGGCGCGGTGCCGGCGACGCTGTTCATGCTCGCCGTGCGCCTCGCGCCCGGGCCTTCCACTGTGTCCACGACGGTGGGCATGATGCAGCAGGCCTCGGCGCTGGGCCAATTCATCGCGCCGCCGCTGGTCGCCTGGATCGCGCATCGCGTGGGTGGCTGGCAGTGGACGTGGGTGGTGACCGCGGCCTGCTCGATGGCGGGTATCGCCCTGGCCTCGCGCCTGCCTGCCGTGGCCCGGCGCGCGGCTGCATGAAGTCGACAGGAGGACTGCGATGATCGATGAAGCACAAGCCGTCTCCGACACCCGCCGCTGGCTGGAGCGCGCGGTGATCGGGCTCAATCTCTGTCCGTTTGCCAAGGCGGTGCACGTCAAGGAGCAGATCCACTGGGCGGTCTACCTGCCTGAGAGCGAGGGCGGATTGATCGACGCGCTCTTGTCCGAAGCGGCGGCGCTGGTCGCGCACGTGGCCGCGGTGCGCGACACTACGCTTTTGATCGCGCCCAACACCTTGCCTGACTTCCTCGACTTCAACGACTTCACGGCGCGTGCCGAGCGCCGGCTGGCGCGTGCCGGCTACGAAGGCGTGCTGCAACTCGCAACCTTCCATCCCCGATTCCAGTTCGGCGGCACGGAGCCCGACGACATCGGCAACGCGACGAATCGCGCGCCGTACCCGACCTTGCACCTGCTGCGCGAAGACAGCGTGACCCGCGCGGTCGATGCCTTCCCTGAAGCGGAGGAGATCTTCGAACGCAACATCGGAACGTTGGAGAAGCTCGGCACCGAAGGTTGGGCCGCGCTCGATGTCGGTCCCGGGGCGGCCACACCATGAAAGCCACCGCGAAAGCGCTCAAGGCCGAGGCCGAACTGGCCGACGCCGTCCGTCCCGGCCAGTCGATCGAACTGCTGAAGGAACTGCACATCCTCACGCGCGAGGGCCGGCTGAACCAGGATTCGCGCCGCAAGCTCAAGCAGGTCTACCACCTGTTCCAGTTCATCGAGAAGCTGTTGCGCGAACTGCCGGGCGAGGGCGCGGGCGCGACGCTGGCCGACCATGGCGCGGGCAAGTCGTACCTGGGCTTCATCATCTACGACCTGTTCTTCAAGGCGCTGGGCGGCGGACATGTCTACGGGATCGAGACCCGCGCCGAGCTGGTCGCGAGGTCGAAGGCGTTGGCGAAGCAGCTCGGCTTCGATCGCATGTCCTTCCTGAACCTCAGCGTGGCCGAGTCGGCGCATTCGACGGAACTTCCCGAACGGATCGATGTGGTCACCGCGCTGCATGCCTGCGACACGGCCACCGACGATGCGATCGCCTTCGGCCTCGCGAAGAATGCGCGCTACATGGTGCTGGTGCCCTGCTGCCAGGCCGAACTGGCGGCCAGCCTGCGCGAGAGCAAGGCCCTTGCGCTTTCGCGTACCCCGTTGGCTGAACTGTGGCGGCATCCGTTGCATACGCGCGAGATCGGTAGCCAGCTCACCAACGTACTGCGTTGCCTGCTGCTGGAGGCGCACGGCTACCAGGTCACGGTGACCGAATTGGTGGGCTGGGAGCACAGCATGAAGAACGAGCTGATCATTGCGAAGCGCACCGGCCATCGGAAGGCCAGTGCGGCGCAGCGCCTGCGCGAGCTGCTGGCGCAATTTGGACTCGATGCATTGCAGCCGACGCGTTTTCCGCTGCCCGAGGCCCCGCAATCGCCGGAGCCGGTCGCCACACCCGCCTGAGTCGCTGCCATGGCCCGCCTGCCCCGCCTGACGCTCGCGGACCAGCCGCACCATGTGATCCAGCGCGGCAACAACCGGCAGCCGATCTTCCTCGACACCGAGGACCACGAGCGCATGCTGGCCCTTTTCGCGGAGAACGCGCCGCGCTTCGGCGTGGCGCTGCATGCCTATGTGCTCATGGACAACCACTTCCACCTGCTGGCCACGCCCGCGACCGTGGAAGGGTTGCCGAAGTTCATGCAGGGTGTCGGTCGCAGCTATGTGCGCTGGTTCAACGATCGGCATGGGCGCAGCGGCACCCTGTGGGAAGGGCGCTACCGCTCCACGCTGATCCAGGCGGACCGGTACTTGCTGCCCTGCATGGCCTATATCGACCTGAATCCGGTCCGCGATGGCCTGACGCGGGAGGCGCGCGACTATCCATGGTCGAGTCACAACCACTACGCAGGCTTGCGCACCGATCGCCTGCTGACGCCGCACCCGCTTTACTGGACGCTGGGAAACACCCCGTTCGCGCGCGAAGCGGCCTATGCTGATTTGGTGCACGCGGGGGTCTCGGCGCGAGACCTGATGCTGCTCACCGATTCGACTTTGCAAGGCTGGGCAGCGGGCGACGCAGCGTTCGTCGAGAAACTGCAAGCGGCCACACCGCGCCGTGTGACAAAGGCACGCGCCGGAAGACGGCCACAAACGCTGAAATCAATCGGCTGAATTCGGGTGATGGCCGCATGATCGCTCAGGTCCGTGCTATCGAATTTGATGTGTCCCCAATTAATAGTTGACTATCTAATTCGACAATTAATAAGACTCTGACCCCCATTAAAGTTCTTGGCACTGTTTGTGCAATGCAATATTCTCCGTTTCCCCCGCGAAAAATTGAAGAAGGAGTGCGCCCATGACCACGGATGCAGAAATCAAGCACCTGGAAGAACACGGACTGTATTCGTCCGCCAACGAACATGACGCATGCGGCCTCGGCTTCGTTGCCCACATCAAGGGTGAAAAGCGCCACGACATCGTCACGCAAGCACTCAAGATCCTCGAGAACATCGACCATCGCGGCGCCGTGGGCGCCGACAAGCTGATGGGCGACGGCGCCGGCATCCTGATCCAGATTCCCGATGCGCTGTACCGCGAGGAAATGGCCAAGCAAGGCGTGGACCTCCCGCCTTATGGCGAGTATGGCGTCGGCATGATCTTCCTGCCCAAGGAACATGCCTCGCGCATGGCCTGCGAGCAGGAAATGGAACGCGCCATCAAGGCCGAAGGCCAGGTGCTGCTCGGCTGGCGCGACGTCCCCGTCGACAGCGACATGCCTATGTCGCCCGTCGTCAAGAAGATGGAGCCCATCCTGCGCCAGGTCTTCATCGGCCGCGGCAATGACGTGATCGTGCAGGACGCGCTGGAACGCAAGCTCTACGTCATCCGCAAGACCGCCAGCGCCAACATCCAGAACCTCGCGCTCAAGCACAGCAAGGAATACTACGTTCCGAGCATGTCCAGCCGCACGGTGGTCTACAAGGGCCTGCTGCTGGCCGACCAGGTCGGCGTGTACTACAAGGACCTGTCGGACGAGCGTTGCGTCTCGGCGCTGGGCCTGGTGCACCAACGCTTCTCGACCAACACGTTCCCCAAGTGGCCACTGGCCCACCCGTACCGCTACGTCGCCCACAACGGCGAAATCAACACGGTGCGCGGCAACTACAACTGGATGCTGGCCCGCGAAGGCGTGATGTCCTCGCCCGTGCTCGCGGCCGACCTCAAGAAGCTGTATCCGATCAGCTTCGCCGGCCAGTCCGACACCGCCACCTTCGACAACTGCCTCGAACTCATGACCATGGCCGGCTACCCGATCAGCCAGGCCGTGATGATGATGATCCCCGAGCCGTGGGAGCAGCACGGCAACATGGACGAGCGCCGCCGCGCCTTCTACGAATACCACGCCGCGATGATGGAACCGTGGGACGGCCCGGCCTCGATCGTGTTCACCGACGGCCGCCAGATCGGCGCCACGCTGGACCGCAACGGCCTGCGCCCCTCGCGCTACTGCGTGACCGATGACGACCTGGTCATCATGGCTTCGGAATCCGGCGTGCTGCCCGTGCCCGAGCACAAGATCGTGCGCAAGTGGCGCCTGCAACCCGGCAAGATGTTCCTCATCGACCTGGAACAGGGCCGCATGATCGACGACGAGGAGCTCAAGGCCAACGTCGTCAACACCAAGCCCTACAAGCAGTGGATCGAGAACCTGCGCATCAAGCTCGACGATGTGAAGGCACCGAAGGCAGAAGCGCTCGACAGCGACGTCTCGCTGCTCGACCGCCAGCAGGCTTTCGGCTACACGCAGGAAGACATCAAGTTCCTCATGAGCCCGATGGCGCAGGCTGGCGAAGAGGGCATCGGCTCGATGGGCAACGACAGCCCGCTGGCCGTGTTGTCGAGCAAGAACAAGACGCTCTACAACTACTTCCGCCAGATGTTCGCGCAGGTGACGAACCCGCCGATCGACCCCATCCGCGAAGCGATCGTGATGTCGCTCAACAGCTTCATCGGCCCCAAGCCGAACCTGCTGGACATCAACCAGGTCAACCCGCCGATGCGGCTGGAAGTCACGCAGCCGATCCTCGACTTCACCGACATGGCGAAGCTGCGCGACATCGAGAAGCACACGCAGGGCAAGTTCAAGAGCAGCACGCTCGACATCTGCTACCCCGCCGACTGGGGCCGCGAAGGCATCGAAGCCAAGCTGGCCTCGCTGTGCGCTGAAGCCGTTGACGCGATCAAGGGCGGCAGCAACATCCTGATCGTCAGCGACCGCGGCATGAGCGCGACCCGCGTGGCGATCCCGGCCTTGCTCGCGTCGAGCGCGATCCACCAGCATCTCGTGCGTGAAGGTCTGCGCACCACGGCCGGCCTGGTCGTCGAGACCGGCAGCGCCCGCGAAGTGCATCACTTCGGCGTGCTGGCCGGCTACGGCGCGGAAGCCGTGCACCCCTACCTGGCGATGGAAACGCTGGCCTCGATGCATGCCGACCTGCCGGGCGACCTGTCGGCCGACAAGGCGATCTACAACTACGTGAAGGCGATCGGCAAGGGCCTGTCGAAGATCATGTCCAAGATGGGCGTGAGCACCTACATGAGCTACTGCGGCGCCCAACTGTTCGAAGCCATCGGCCTGAACAGCGACACCGTCAACAAGTACTTCACCGGCACGGCCAGCCGCGTCGAGGGCATTGGCGTGTTCGAGATCGCCGAGGAAACCCTGCGCACCCACGCCGCCGCCTTCAGCGACGACCCGGTGCTGGCCCACATGCTCGACGCCGGCGGCGAATACGCCTGGCGCACCCGCGGAGAAGACCACATGTGGACGCCCGACGCGATCGCCAAGCTGCAGCACAGCACGCGCGCCAACAACTGGAGCACCTACAAGGAATACGCGCAGATCATCAACGACCAAAGCCGTCGCCACATGACCCTGCGAGGCCTGTTCGAGTTCAAGCTCGATCCGGCCAAGGCGATTCCCGTGGAGGAGGTCGAAGCCGCGGCCGAGATCGTCAAGCGCTTCGCCACCGGCGCGATGTCGCTCGGCTCGATCTCGACCGAGGCGCATGCGACGCTGGCCGTGGCGATGAACCGCATTGGTGGCAAGAGCAACACGGGTGAGGGCGGTGAAGATCCTTCGCGTTATCGCAACGAACTCAAGGGCATCCCGATCAAGCTCGGTGATTCGCTCAAGAGCGTCGTGGGCGAAGCCAACGTGGAAGTCGACCTGCCGCTGAAGGCCGGCGATTCGCTGCGCTCGAAGATCAAGCAGGTGGCGTCCGGCCGCTTCGGCGTCACGGCCGAGTACCTGACTTCGGCCGACCAGATCCAGATCAAGATGGCACAGGGCGCGAAGCCCGGCGAGGGCGGCCAGCTGCCCGGCGGCAAGGTGTCGAACTACATCGGCGCGCTGCGTTACTCGGTGCCGGGCGTGGGCCTCATCAGCCCGCCGCCGCACCACGACATCTACTCGATCGAGGATTTGGCACAGCTCATCCACGACCTGAAGAACGTCGCGCCGCATGCCAGCATCAGCACCAAGCTGGTCAGCGAAGTGGGCGTGGGCACAGTGGCCGCGGGCGTGACCAAGTGCAAGAGCGACCACATCGTGATCGCGGGCCATGACGGCGGAACGGGCGCATCGCCCTGGTCGTCGATCAAGCACGCGGGCGGTCCGTGGGAAATCGGCCTGGCCGAGACCCAGCAGACGCTGGTGCTGAACCGCTTGCGCGGCCGCGTGCGCGTGCAGGCCGACGGCCAGATGAAGACCGGCCGCGACGTCGCCATCGGCGCGCTGCTGGGCGCGGACGAGTTCGGCTTCGCCACGGCGCCGCTGATCGTCGAAGGCTGCATCATGATGCGCAAGTGCCACCTCAACACCTGCCCGGTGGGCGTGGCCACGCAGGACCCGATCCTGCGCAAGAAGTTCTCCGGCAAGCCCGAACACGTCGTCAACTACTTCTTCTTCATCGCCGAGGAGGTGCGCCAGATCATGGCGCAACTGGGCATCCGCAAGTTCGACGACATGATCGGCCGCGCCGACCTGCTCGACATGAAGAAGGGCATCCAGCACTGGAAGGCCAGCGGGCTGGACTTCAGCCGCCTGTTCGCGCTGCCGGAAGTGCCAGCCGACGTGCCGCGCTTCCATGTCGAGAACCAGGACCACGGCCTGGAGCACAACCTCGACACCAAGCTCATCGAGAAGTCGCGTGCGGCCATCGACAAGGGCGAGAAGGTGCAGTTCATCGAGGTGGCGCGCAACGTCAACCGCACCGTCGGCGCCAAGCTGTCGGGCGCGCTGACCCGCGTGCATCCGGAAGGCCTGCCGGACGATTCCATCCGCATCCAGCTCGAAGGCACGGGCGGCCAGTCCTTCGGCGCCTTCCTGGCGCGCGGCATCACGCTGTACCTGATCGGCGATGCCAACGACTACACCGGCAAGGGCCTGTCGGGCGGCCGCATCGTGGTGCGCCCGAGCCTGGATTTCCGCGGCGAAGCGGCACGCAACACCATCGTGGGCAACACCGTCATGTACGGCGCGACCACCGGTGAAGCGTACTTCTGCGGCGTGGCGGGCGAGCGCTTTGCTGTGCGCCTGTCGGGCGCGACGGCGGTGGTCGAAGGCACGGGCGACCACGGTTGCGAATACATGACCGGCGGCACGGTCGCGGTGCTGGGCAAGACCGGTCGCAACTTCGCGGCCGGCATGAGCGGCGGCGTGGCCTTCGTCTATGACGAGGACGGCCAGTTCGCCTCGCGCTGCAACCTGTCGATGGTCTCGCTCGACAAGGTGCTGACCAGCGCCGAGCAGACCGCGAGCATGCACAAGAAGATCTGGCACACCGGCCAGACCGACGAGGCGCAACTGCGCAAGCTG
Organism: Variovorax robiniae; assembly: GCF_037889955.1. Lineage (NCBI taxonomy): Bacteria > Pseudomonadati > Pseudomonadota > Betaproteobacteria > Burkholderiales > Comamonadaceae > Variovorax > Variovorax robiniae. Next base: position 665,046 of record NZ_JBBKZS010000002.1, on the reverse strand, counting down.
CTGGAAGACCACCACCGCTGGACCGGCAGCAAGCGCGCCCGCGAACTGCTGGACGACTGGCCGACCGCGCGCACCAAGTTCGTGAAGGTGTTCCCGAACGAATACAAGCGCGCCCTCGCCGAGATCCACGACCGCCAGGTCGAACTCGCCAGCAGCGGCAACGATGCGCATGCCGGGCTGGAGCCGCATGCCACGCGCAAGCCGGCCAAGGTCTGACTGTTCCAGCTTCTGCTTTTGAAGATCAACTAAACAAACAACCCCGCGACTTGCATCCGATGCAACTGCTTCGACCCCTTAGGGAAACACCACGGAACCGGCTTTGCCGGGCCGTTGGTGTTGCCCCCTTGAGGGGGGGGCGGCTACACGAAGTGAGCAAGCAACGGGGGTGTAAAAGGACTCACGATGGGAAAAATCACCGGCTTCATGGAGCATGAGCGCATCGAGGAGGGCTACAAGCCTGTCGACGAGCGCGTCAAGCACTACAAGGAATTCGTCGTCGGCCTGACGCCGGCGCAAGCCAAGATCCAGGGCGCGCGCTGCATGGACTGCGGCACGCCGTTCTGCAACAGCGGCTGCCCGGTCAACAACATCATTCCGGACTTCAACGACCTGGTCTACCGCGACGACTGGCAAAGCGCCTTCGCGGTGCTGGACTCCACCAATAACTTCCCCGAGTTCACCGGCCGCATCTGCCCCGCGCCTTGCGAGGCAGCCTGCGTGCTGAACGTGAACGACGACGCCATCGGCATCAAGTCGATCGAGCACGCGATCATCGACCGCGCCTGGGACGAGGGCTGGGTCGCGGCGCGTCCGGCGAAGCACAAGACCGGCAAGAAGGTCGCGGTGGTCGGCTCCGGCCCGGCCGGCATGGCGGCAGCGCAGCAACTCGCGCGCGTCGGCCATGACGTGACGCTGTTCGAGAAGAACGACCGCGTCGGCGGCCTGCTGCGCTACGGCATCCCCGACTTCAAGATGGAGAAGTCGCACATCGATCGCCGTGTCGAGCAGATGAAGGCCGAGGGTGTGACCTTCCGCCTCGGCGTGATGGTCGGTGCTGCGAAGGACCCGCTCGGCAAGGGCTCCAAGGTCACGAACTGGGCCAAGGAAATCGTCACGCCCGAGCAGCTCGACAAGGAATTCGACGCGGTGCTGCTGACCGGCGGCGCCGAGCAGTCGCGCGACCTGCCGGTGCCGGGCCGTGACCTCGACGGCATCCATTTCGCGATGGAATTCCTGCCGCAGCAGAACAAGATCAACGCCGGTGACAAGGTCAAGGGCCAACTGCGCGCCGACGGCAAGCACGTCATCGTGATCGGCGGCGGCGACACCGGCTCCGACTGCGTGGGCACCAGCAACCGCCACGGCGCCGTCAGCGTCACGCAGTTCGAGGTGATGCCGCAGCCGCCGGAAGAAGAGAACCGCCCGCTGACCTGGCCCTACTGGCCGATCAAGTTGCGCACCAGCTCCAGCCACGAAGAGGGCTGCGAGCGTGAGTTCGCCATCTCGACCAAGGAATTCATCGGCGAGAAGGGCAAGGTCACCGGCCTGAAGACCGTTCGCGTCGAATGGAAGGACGGCAAGATGGTCGAGGTCGCCGGCAGCGAGCAGACGCTCAAGGCCGACATGGTGCTGCTGGCGATGGGCTTCGTGAGCCCGGTCGCGAGCGTGCTGGAAGCCTTCGGCGTCGAGAAGGATGCGCGCGGCAATGCCAAGGCCACGGTGGAATTCACCGGTGGCTATGCGACCAACGTGCCCAAGGTGTTCGCAGCCGGCGATATCCGCCGCGGCCAGTCGCTGGTAGTCTGGGCCATCCGCGAAGGGCGCCAAGGCGCGCGGGCGGTGGACGAGTTCCTCATGGGGTACAGCGACCTGCCACGTTGACACGGTTGGAAGGCCACCCCCTGGTTCATTTATCATAGGGGGACCGCTGAGCCGGGATGCCTGAAAGGGTTCCCGGCTTTTCTGTTTCATGAGCACCACATCCCCTCCACTGGTCGAATTCAAGGACGTCACGTTCGGCTATGGCGCGCGCGACATCCTGAGCCGGGTGTCCTTCAGCGTGCCACGCGGCAAGGTAACCGCGCTCATGGGCGCCTCCGGTGGCGGCAAGACGACCGTGCTGCGCCTTGTCGGTGGACAACAGCGAGCGCAGCATGGCCAGGTGCTGTTCGATGGCCAGGACGTCGGCAAGATGGCGCCCGCCGCGCTGTACACGGCGCGGCGTCGCATGGGCATGCTGTTCCAGTTCGGCGCCTTGTTCACCGACATGAGCGTGCTGGACAACGTGGCCTTTCCGTTGCGCGAGCATACGAAGCTGCCAGAGGCGCTGGTGCGCGACATCGTGCTCATGAAGCTCGACGCGGTGGGGCTCCGCGGCGCGCGCGACCTGATGCCGAGCGAGGTGTCGGGCGGCATGGCGCGGCGCGTGGCGCTGGCCCGCGCGATCGCGCTCGACCCGGACCTCGTCATGTACGACGAGCCGTTCGCCGGCCTCGACCCGATCTCCCTCGGCACTGCCGCACGACTGATCCGCCAATTGAACGACACACTGGGGCTGACCAGCATCATCGTGTCGCACGACCTCGAAGAGACATTCCGCATCGCCGACCACGTGATCGTGCTGGCCAACGGCGGCATCGCCGCACAGGGACGGCCCGAGGACGTACGCAAGAGCACTGATCCGCTGGTGCACCAGTTCGTGAATGCGTTGCCGGACGGGCCGGTTCGCTTTCACTACCCGGGCGTGAGCGTGGCGGACGACTTCGGCAACTCGCAAGGTGGTCGTGCATGAGTTGGTGGCGACCCTCCGACATCGGCTTCGCCGTACGAAGCAAGCTTGCCGACATCGGCCATGCGGCCGGGCTGTTCGTGCGGCTGCTCGGCCCTGGCGCCCGGACCTTTGGCCGATTCGGCTTGGTGCGGGACCAGATCCATTTCCTCGGCAACTATTCGCTCGCGATCATTGCCGTGTCCGGCCTGTTCGTCGGCTTTGTGCTGGGACTGCAGGGCTACTACACCTTGCAGCGCTACGGATCGGCCGAAGCCCTTGGCCTGCTGGTCGCACTGGGCCTGGTGCGTGAACTCGGTCCGGTCGTGGCCGCGCTGCTGTTCGCGGGCCGCGCAGGCACCTCGCTCACGGCCGAGATCGGCCTCATGAAGGCCGGCGAACAACTCAGCGCCATGGAGATGATGGCCGTCGATCCCGTGGTGCGCATCCTCGCGCCGCGCTTCTGGGCCGGTGTCATCACCATGCCGCTGCTGGCGGCGGTGTTCAGCGCGGTCGGCGTGATTGGCGGCTACATCGTCGGCGTGGTCATGTTGGGCGTCGATGCCGGCTCCTTCTGGGGCCAGATGCAGGGCGGCGTGGACGTGTGGCGTGACGTCGGCAATGGCGTCATCAAGAGCATCGTGTTCGGCTTCACCGTCACTTTCATCGCATTGCTGCAGGGCTACGAGGCCCAGCCGACGCCCGAGGGCGTCTCGCGTGCCACCACACGGACCGTGGTGATGGCGTCGCTCACCGTACTGGGGCTGGATTTCCTGCTCACCGCGATGATGTTCAACATTTGAGTAGAGGGACGACCATGCAACGCTCCAACAAAGACATCTGGGTCGGCCTGTTCGTGCTGATCGGCGCGGCCGCATTGCTGTTCCTCGCCTTGCAATCGGCCAACCTTCTGAGCCTCAATTTCCAGAAGACGTATGCCATCAAGGCTCGCTTCGACAACATCGGCGGCCTCAAGCCGCAGACCGCAATCAAGAGCGCAGGCGTGGTCGTGGGCCGGGTCGAGTCCATTTCCTTCGATGACAAGACTTACCAGGCCAGCGTCACGCTCGCCTTGCAATCCCGCTACAGTTTCCCGAAGGACAGCTCGCTCAAGATCCTGACCAGTGGCTTGCTCGGCGAGCAATACATCGGGATCGAGGCGGGCGCCGATGAAAAGAACCTGCAGCCGGGTGACACGATCACGGCCACGCAGTCGGCCGTCGTGCTGGAGAACCTGATCAGCCAGTTCCTCTACAGCAAGGCCGCCGAAGGCAGTTCGCAGCAGAACAACAACAGCAAGAAATGAAACGCAGTCCCTCCCCACGCGGCGCCATCAGGAAAATGGCCCGAAGCATTCGCATGGCCGGCGCCGCCGTCGGCTTCGCATTGATCGCCGGCCACGCCGGCGCACAGGCCTCCAACCCGGTCGATCCGTTCGAGCCCGTCAACCGTGCGGTCTTCCGCTTCAACGACACGCTCGACGAAAACGTGCTCATCCCCACGGCCAAGGCCTATCGCGCCGCGGTGCCACAGCCCGTCCGGACCGGCGTCGGCAATTTCTTCAACAACATTGGCGACGTCTGGAACTTCGCCAACAGCGTGATGCAGTTGCGCGCGCAGAACAGCGCCCAGACCTTCATGCGGCTGAACGTCAACACCGTGTTCGGGCTGGGCGGCATCCTCGACGTGGCCACCGAACTCGGCATCGAGCGGCACAAGGAAGACTTCGGCCAGACGCTGGGCCGCTGGGGCGTGCCGTCCGGTCCCTTCGTCATGCTGCCCGTGCTCGGGCCATCGACGGTGCGCGATACCGCGGCGCTGATCGTGGACCTCAATGGCGACGGCGTTGCGGCCATCAAGCCGGTGGCGGCGCGCGACATCAGCTACATCCTGCGCGTGGTGGACGCGCGCGCGCAGTTCCTGCGCGCCAGCCAGTTCCTGGGCGAGGCCGCGCTCGACAAGTATTCGTTCATGCGCGATATCTACCTCCAGCGCCGCCAGGCCGACGTGGATGACGGCAAGCCGCAGAAGGACGATGACGGCGGCGGCCGTTGATCACACTTCGCTTGCATTTGGTTTCGGGCGTGTAAAGCCTTCGGGAACCGTGTGCGCCGCGCGTCGCTCTGACGCGTTAGGGCCCTTGTGGCCCGTTTTGATAGGAAGGACTAACTCGATGAACCAGATTCTGAAACGCCGCGCATTCGGTCGTATTGCCATGGCGAGTGCGCTGCTGTTCAGCGGCGCGGCCGTCTACATGACCCCCGCCCGCGCTGCGGACGAAGCGCCCGACGCGCTGGTCAAGCGCCTGACCACCGAGACGCTCGACACCATCCGCAACGACAAGTCGATCAAGGCCGGCGACATCAACAAGATCATGGCGCTGGTCGATGCCAAGGTCATGCCGAACCTGAACTTCCAGCGCATGACGGCCTCGACCGTCGGCCCGGCATGGCGCACGGCCACCCCCGAGCAGCAAAAGCGGCTGCAAGAGGAATTCAAGCTGCTGCTCGTGCGCACCTATGCCGGCGCGCTCGACCAGGTGACCGACCAGGCCGTGACCGTGAAGCCCTACCGCGGTTCACCGGACGACAAGGACGCGCTGGTGCGCACCGAGGTTCGTGGCGCCAGCGGCGGCGAGCCGATCCAGCTCGATTACCGGCTCGAAAAGACCCCCGGCGACGGCAGCGGCTGGAAGATCTACAACCTGAACGTGATGGGCATCTGGCTGGTCGATACCTACCGCACCCAGTTTGCGCAGGAGATCAACGCCAAGGGCATCGACGGCCTGATCGCCGTGCTGGCCGCCCGCAACAAGGGCAACAGCGCCAAGAGCTGACGACCATGCTGGTGCTGCCGACCCGCCTCCTGCACGACGATGCCCCCGCCTGCCTGCGCATGCTGCAGCAGGGGCAGGCGGCCACCCATGAGTCGGTGACGGTGGTGGATGCCAGCGCGCTGAAGCAATTCGATTCGTCGGCCATCGCGGTGCTGCTCGAATGCCGCCGCGAGGCCAGTGCCGCGGGGCGTGGCTTCGCGGTCAAGGGCCTGCCGCCGAGGCTGCGCGAGCTCGCCGCGCTGTACGGTGTTGCGGGCCTTTTGCCGGCCGCACCCTGAGAAAACCCGGCCCGGCATAAAATCGTGGGCTCCCATGCCCGCGATCTCGTTCCAATCGGTCTCCAAGACCTATCCCCCCTCACGTCAGCAACGGGCCCAAGGCAAGACGGGTCTGCGCGCGGTCGATGAGGTTTCCTTCCAGATCGAAGAGGGCGAATTCTTCGGCCTGCTCGGCCCCAATGGCGCCGGCAAGACCACCCTCATCAGCATGCTCGCCGGCCTGTCCCGGCCCACGGCGGGCAGCATCAGCGTGCACGGCTTCGACGTGCAGCGCGACTATGCGCAGGCGCGGCGGCAACTCGGCATCGTGCCGCAGGAGCTGGTGTTCGACCCGTTTTTCAACGTGCGCGAGTCGCTGCGCATCCAGTCCGGCTACTTCGGCATCCGCAACAACGAAGCCTGGATCGACGAGTTGCTGCAGAGCCTCGGCCTGACCGACAAGGCTTCGGCCAACATGCGCCAGCTTTCCGGCGGCATGAAGCGGCGCGTGTTGGTGGCGCAAGCGCTGGTGCACAAGCCGCCGGTGATCGTGCTGGACGAGCCCACCGCCGGCGTCGACGTCGAGCTGCGCCAGACGCTGTGGCAGTTCGTCGCCAAGCTCAACAAGCAGGGCAGCACGGTGCTGCTGACCACGCATTACCTCGAAGAAGCCGAGGCGCTGTGCAACCGCATCGCCATGCTGAAGCTGGGCCGCGTGATTGCGCTCGACAGCACCAGTGCCTTGCTGAGCGGCGCCCACAGCAACGTGCTGCGCTTCAAGACCGATGCCGACCTGCCCTGGGCCATCGCGCAACATGCGCGCATCACCGGCCGCATCGTGCAACTTCCGGCGCGCAATGCTTTGGAGGTCGAGCAATTGCTGGCCTCGATCCGAGAGGCTGGGGTGGCCGTGGAAGACGTCGAAATGCGCAAGGCGGATCTGGAAGATGTGTTCATCGACCTGATGGCGGGCGAGCAGACGCCGTTGGAGGTGGCGCGATGAGCGGCGCCGGGCCGTCCCAAGCCGCGAACGTCCCCTCGGGGGGCAGCGAGGACACGCCGGTGCCGAGCGTGGGGGTACTTCAATGATCGCTGTCACGGGGTGGCGCGCGCTGCTCTACAAGGAAACGCTGCGCTTCTGGAAGGTCGGCTTCCAGACCGTAGGCGCGCCGGTGCTGACGGCCTTGCTGTACCTCATGGTGTTCGGCCATGTACTGGAAGGCCGCGTGACGGTCTACGGCACGGTCGGCTACACGGCCTTCCTGGTGCCGGGCCTGGTGATGATGAGCGTGTTGCAGAACGCCTTCGCCAACAGTTCGTCCTCCATCATCCAGAGCAAGATCATGGGCAATCTCGTGTTCGTGCTGCTCACGCCGCTGTCGCACTGGGGCTGGTTCCTGGCCTATGTCGGTTCGTCGATCATCCGCGGGCTGGCGGTCGGTGTCGGCGTGTTCGCGGTGACCATGTTCTTCGCGATGCCGGATTTCGTTGCGCCGCTGTGGATCGTCGTCTTTGCCTTCCTGGGCGCCGCGATGCTCGGCACGCTGGGCCTCATCGCCGGGCTCTGGGCCGAGAAGTTCGACCAGATGGCCGTGTTCCAGAATTTCCTGATCATGCCGATGACCTTCCTGTCCGGCGTGTTCTATTCGATCGGCTCGCTGCCGCCGTTCTGGCAGAAGGTCAGCCACCTGAATCCGTTCTTCTACATGATCGACGGCTTCCGCTACGGGTTCTTCGGCGTGAGCGACGCGTCGCCGTGGCTGAGCTTCGGCATCGTGGGCACGGCCTGGCTGTTCGTCAGCGCGGTGGCCGTTCATCTGCTGCGGATCGGCTACAAAATCCGTGGCTGAACATGTCTGTCTCCCCGGTCGCTGCGCACTTTGTGCGTGACTCCCACCCCTCTCTGAGGGCGCACACGCGGCCCGGAAGAGTCGGTCCCGCGGTGCTTCCCAAATGACCACGTATCACCATGACCGCTGAAGAACTCAAAGCCATCATTGCCGCCGGACTGCCGTGCGAACACCTGACGCTGGAGGGCGATGGCCGGCATTGGTTCGCGACCATCGTGTCGGCGGAGTTCGAGGGGCAGCGCGCGATCAAGCGACACCAGAAGGTGTACGCCACCCTCGGTGCGAAAATGCACACCGACGAAGTGCATGCGCTCTCGATGAAAACCTACACGCCGGCCGAATGGTCGGCGCAGAAATAGACAGAACCGGGCCCCTTCGGCCACTCCCTGGATTCCTGATGGACAAATTGTTGATTCGCGGCGGGCGCAAGCTCAGCGGCGAGGTGCTGATTTCAGGCGCCAAGAATGCCGCGCTGCCCGAACTGTGCGCCGCGCTGCTGACCGACGAGCCGGTCACGCTGCACAACGTGCCGCGCCTGCAGGACGTGACCACGATGCTGAAGCTGCTGCGCAACATGGGCGTGGCGGCCGAGCGCGATGACAACGGCACGGTCCGCATCGATGCCGGCCCACTGCACAACCCCGAGGCGCCCTACGAACTGGTCAAGACCATGCGCGCCTCCGTGCTCGCCCTCGGCCCGCTGCTGGCGCGCTTCGGCAAGGCCCGGGTCTCCTTGCCGGGTGGCTGCGCGATCGGCTCGCGCCCGGTGGACCAGCACATCAAGGGCCTGCAGGCCATGGGCGCCGACATCTCGGTCGAGCACGGCTACATGGTGGCCGGCGTGCGAGGCGGCGGCAGGCGCCTGCACGGCGCGCGCATCACGACCGACATGGTCACGGTCACCGGCACCGAGAACTTCCTCATGGCCGCCGTGCTGGCCGAGGGCGAGACGGTGCTCGAGAACGCCGCACAGGAGCCGGAGATCCCCGACCTGGCCGAGATGCTCATCTCGATGGGCGCGCAGATCGAAGGCCACGGCAGCAGCCGCATCCACATCCAGGGCGTCGAGCGCCTGCACGGCTGCACGCACCGCGTGGTGGCCGACCGGATCGAGGCCGGCACCTTCCTCTGCGCGGTGGCCGCGGCCGGCGGCGACGTGCTGCTGCGCCATGCGCGGGCCGACCACATGGACGCGGTGGTCGAGAAGCTGATCGAAGCCGGTGCGACGGTGACGGCAGTGGAAGGCGGCGTGCGCGTGAAAGCTTCCGGTCGCCTCAGGGCGCAGAGCTTCCGCACCACCGAATACCCCGGCTTCCCCACCGACATGCAGGCGCAGTTCATGGCGCTCAACGCCATCTCGACCGGTACCTCGACGGTGACGGAAACCATCTTCGAAAACCGCTTCATGCACGTCGACGAAATGCTGCGCCTCGGCGCTCGCATCCAGCACGACGGCAAGGTGGCCGTGGTCGAAGGCGTGGAGCAGTTGTCCGGCGCGACCGTGATGGCCACCGACCTGCGTGCCTCCGCCAGCCTGGTCATCGCCGGCCTGGTGGCCGACGGCGAGACGCTGGTGGACCGCATCTACCACCTCGACCGTGGCTACGACCGCATGGAAGCCAAGCTGCGCGGCATCGGCGCGGACATCGAGCGCATCAGCGAAAGAGTCACCGCATGACCATCACGATCGCCCTGTCCAAGGGCCGCATCTTCGACGAGACGCTGCCGCTGCTGTCAGCCGCCGGCATCGAGGTCACCGAGGACCCCGAGAAGTCGCGCAAGCTGATCCTGCCGACCTCGCAGCCCGACGTGCGGGTCCTGCTGGTGCGCGCCTCCGACGTGCCGACCTACGTGCAGTGGGGCGGCGCCGACCTTGGCGTGACCGGCCTCGACACCATGATCGAGCACGGCACCGCCGGCCTCTACCTGCCGCTGGACCTCAAGATCGCCGCCTGCCGCATGAGCGTGGCCGCGCGCGAGGACTTCGACTATGCCCACGCCGTGCGCCAGGGCGCGCGCCTGAAGATCGCGACCAAGTTCGTCGCCATCGCGCGCGACCACTTCGCCACCAAGGGCGTGCACGTCGACCTGATCAAGCTCTACGGCAGCATGGAACTCGCGCCGCTCACCGGCTTGGCCGACGCCATCGTCGACATCGTCTCGACCGGCAACACGCTGCGGGCCAACCACCTGGTCGAGGTCGAGCGCATCATGGACATCAGCGCCCGCCTGGTGGTCAACCAGGCCGCGCTCAAGCTCAAGCGCGAGCCGATCCGCCGCATCATCGACGCCTTCGCGTCCGCCATCCAGCCCTCCTGACGCCATGACCCTGACCGCCGCACCTCTCCGTCTTTCCACGACTTCGGCCAGCTTCGAGGCCGAATTCAATGCACGGCTGCATTGGTCCGCGGATGCCGACGCGGCCATCGAGAAGGTGGTCGCCGACGTGCTGGCCGACGTGCAGAAGCGTGGCGACGCGGCGGTGCTCGAGTACACGCGCCGCTTCGATGGTCTCGAGGCGGCGACGGTGCGCGACCTGGAACTCACGCAGGCCGATTTCAAGGAAGCCTTCGATTCGCTGCCGCAGGCGCAGCGCGATGCCTTGCAGGCGGCGGCGGCGCGCGTGCGCAGCTACCACGAGGCCCAGAAGAAGGCGAGCGGCGAGAGCTGGACCTACCGCGACGCCGACGGCACGCTGCTGGGCCAGAAGGTGACGCCGCTCGACCGCGTCGGCATCTACGTGCCGGGCGGCAAGGCAGCCTATCCATCTAGCCTGCTGATGAACGCGATCCCGGCGCACGTGGCCGGCGTCGGCGAGATCATCATGGTGGTGCCGACGCCCGCCAAGGGCAGTGTGGCGACCGGCGGTTCCGGCGCTGGTGCATCTTCCAAGGGCGAGCGCAACGTCTTGGTGTTGGCCGCGGCCTACGTGGCGGGCGTGACGCGGGCCTTCACCATCGGTGGCGCGCAGGCGGTTGCCGCGCTGGCCTACGGCACCGAAACCATTCCGGCCGTCGACAAGATCACCGGCCCCGGAAACGCCTACGTGGCTGCGGCCAAGCGCCGCGTGTTCGGCACCGTGGGCATCGACATGATCGCCGGCCCGAGCGAAATCCTGGTCTTGGCCGACGGCAGCACGCCGCCCGACTGGGTGGCCATGGACCTGTTCAGCCAGGCCGAGCACGATGAACTGGCGCAGAGCATCCTGCTGTGCCCCGACGCAGCCTACATCGACGCGGTGCATGCTTCCATCGACAAGCTGCTGCCGCAGATGCCGCGCGCCGACATCATCGTCGCCTCGCTCAACGGCCGCGGCGCGCTGATCCAGACGCGCGACATGGAAGAGGCCTGCGCCATCAGCAACCGCATCGCGCCGGAGCACCTGGAAGTCAGCAGCCAGGAGCCACACCGCTGGGAACCGCTGCTCAAGCACGCCGGCGCGATTTTCCTCGGCGCCTTCACCAGCGAAAGCCTAGGCGACTACTGCGCGGGCCCGAACCACGTGCTGCCGACCTCCGGCACGGCGCGCTTCTCGTCGCCGCTGGGTGTCTACGACTTCCAGAAGCGCTCCAGCCTGATCGAGGTCAGCGCGCAGGGCGCGAAGGTGCTGGGTCCGATCGCGGCGGAACTGGCTTACGGCGAGGGGCTTCAGGCACACGCGCGCGCGGCGGAAATGCGGCTGGAGTCGGTGCCGCCGTCCGCAACGGAATAGGCGCAAGGCATTGCCGCCTCGCCAGCGAAACTGATCCGGCCCATCCAGAATCCGATCGAACGTTCATGAGCACCCTTGCCCGCGCCTTATTCGCTCGCAGCCGTCCGGCACTTCGCGCAGCCGTCCTGTGCGCGCTGCTGGCGGGCGGGGCCCTGACGCACGCCATGTCGATCCGCGAAATGCGCACGCTCGAAGCGACGGAGAAGGACGGCAAGGCCTACGCCGGCTACTACCTCGTCGGCGTCCTCGAAGGCCTGCGCGAAGCCAGCGACACCGAACAGCGCAGCGGCCGGAAGCCCCTGTTCTGCGTCGAAGGCCGCCGCCTGGAGCCGGCCATGGCCCGCTCCCTCTATCAGGGCGAACTCACCCGCAACGCCGACAGCTACGAGGCCGACATGCCGGTGCAACTGGTCATGTCGAATGCACTGCAAAGCAGCTACCGCTGCACCCACTGAACAACCCCATGAACGCTCCCCAGACCCATGCCGGCGCGCTCGGCCGCATCCGTGCCGACGTCCAATCGATGCACGCCTATGCCGTGCAGGACGCCCGCGGAATGCTCAAGCTCGACGCGATGGAAAACCCCTTCGGCCTGCCGCCCGCGCTGCAGGCCGAACTGGGCCAGCGCCTCGGCGCCCTCGCGCTCAACCGCTATCCCGGCGACCGCGGCAACGACCTGCGTCGTGCGCTCGCCGCCCACGCAGGCATGCCCGAAGGCTTCGACCTGATGCTGGGCAATGGCTCGGACGAGTTGATCTCCCTGCTGGCCATCGCCTGCGACCTGCCGGGCGCCACCGTCCTGGCACCGGTGCCGGGTTTCGTGATGTACGCGATGAGCGCACAGTTGCAGGGCCTGAATTTTGTCGGCGTGCCGCTCACGGCCGATTTCGAACTCGACGAGTCCGCCATGCTCGCCGCCATCGCGCAGGAAAAGCCGGCCATCGTCTACCTCGCGTACCCGAACAACCCGACCGCCAACCTCTGGGACGAAGCCGCGATCGACCGCGTCATCGCGGCGCAAGGCGAGCAGGGCGGCCTGGTCGTCATCGACGAGGCCTACCAGCCCTTCGCCGGCAAGAGCTACATCGACAAGGCCGCGCAGCACAGCCATGTGTTGCTGATGCGCACGCTGAGCAAGTTCGGCCTGGCAGGCGTGCGGCTGGGCTACCTCATGGGGCCGGCCGCGCTCATCGCCGAGATCGACAAGGTGCGCCCGCCCTACAACATCAGCGTGCTCAACTGCGAGTGCGCGCTGTTCGCGCTGGAGCATGCCGATGTGTTCGATGCGCAGGCCGCGCAGATCCGCGCGGAGCGTGCGCGCATCTTGCAAACACTGGACCGGACAGGCGTCAAGCACTGGCCCAGCGACGCCAACATGGTGCTGATCCGTGTGCCCGACGCAGCAAAGACCTTTGACGGAATGAAGGCACGCGGCGTGCTTGTCAAGAACGTTTCTAGAATGCACCCCTTGCTGGCCAACTGCCTGCGCCTGACGGTCGGGACTTCCGACGAAAATGCGCGCATGCTGGCAGCACTTGAAGCATCCCTATGAATACCCCCACGGCACCCGAAGCAGTCGTCGCGGCCGGCGCGCGCACTGCGACCGTCAACCGCAACACCGCCGAAACCAAAATCACCGTCAGCGTCAATCTGGACGGCACCGGCAAGGCCAGGCTCTCCACGGGCATCGGCTTCTTCGACCACATGCTCGACCAGATCGCCCGTCACGGCCTGATCGACCTCGACATCGACTGTGAGGGCGACCTGCACATCGACGGCCATCACACGGTCGAGGACGTCGGCATCACGCTGGGCCAAGCCGTCTTCAAGGCGGTTGGCGACAAGAAGGGCATCCGCCGCTACGGCCATGCCTACGTGCCGCTCGACGAGGCGCTCAGCCGCGTGGTCATCGATTTCTCCGGCCGCCCGGGCCTGGAAATGCACGTGCCCTTCACCAGCGGCATGATCGGCACCTTCGACAGCCAACTCACCTACGAGTTCTTCCAGGGCTTTGCCAACCATGCCCTGGTCACGCTGCACATCGACAACCTCAAGGGCGTGAACGCGCACCACCAGTGCGAAACCGTCTTCAAGGCCTTTGCACGCGCCCTGCGCGCTGCGCTCGAACTCGATCCGCGTTCCGCCGGCGTCATTCCCTCGACCAAGGGCTCCCTCTGAAAGCCAGCTTGTTCGGATTGCGGCTGCCATCCTGTCCGCGCATCACGCTATGAATTCGATAGCTAACACCGTCGCGGTCGTGGACTACGGCATGGGCAACCTGCGTTCCGTTTCGCAGGCCGTGCAGCATGCGGCCGACCAGGTCGGCGTGCAGGTCTTCGTCACCTCAGATCCCGAAGTGGTGCGCAAGGCCACCCGCGTGGTGCTGCCGGGGCAGGGCGCCATGCCCGATTGCATGCGCGAACTGCGCGATTCCGGCTTGCAAGAGTCTGTGCTCGAGGCCGCGGCCAGCAAGCCTTTGTTCGGCGTCTGCGTCGGCATGCAGATGCTGCTGTCGTCCAGCGACGAAGGGCCGACCGACGGCCTCGGGCTGATCCCGGGCCGCGTCGTCAAGTTCGATCTCGCCGGCCGCACCCAGCCCGATGGCAGCCGCTTCAAGGTGCCCCAGATGGGCTGGAACCAGGTCGTGCAGGCGCAGCCGCACCCGGTCTGGGCGGGCGTGCCCGACAACAGCTACTTCTATTTCGTGCACAGCTTCTACGCACGCCCCGCCGACGCGAAGCACAGCGTCGGCGAGGCGGACTATGGTTCGCGCTTTACGGCGGCCATTGCACGCGATAATATTTTTGCGACCCAGTTCCACCCTGAAAAGAGTGCCGACCACGGGTTGCAGCTCTACCGCAACTTCCTCCACTGGAACCCTTGAAGCCTCCCCTCCGGGTTGCCTTGCCATGCTGCTGATTCCCGCCATCGATCTCAAGGACGGTCACTGTGTTCGCCTCAAGCAGGGCGACATGGACCAGTCCACCATCTTCAGTGAAGACCCGGCCGCGATGGCGCGCAAGTGGCTCGAAGCCGGCGCGCGCCGCCTGCACCTGGTCGACCTGAACGGCGCCTTCGCGGGCAAGCCGCAGAACCACGGCGCCATCCGCGCCATCCTCCGCGCCGTCGGTGACGAAATCCCGGTGCAACTCGGCGGCGGCATCCGCGACCTCGACACCATCGAGCGCTACATCGACGACGGCCTGCGCTACGTGATCATCGGCACCGCCGCGGTCAAGAACCCCGGCTTTTTGAAGGACGCCTGCAGCGCCTTCGGCGGGCACATCATCGTCGGGCTCGATGCCAAGGACGGCAAGGTCGCGACCGATGGCTGGAGCAAGCTCACCGGCCACGAAGTCTCCGACCTCGGCAAGAAGTTCGAGGACTACGGCGTCGAGTCGATCATCTACACCGACATCGGCCGCGACGGCATGCTCTCGGGCATCAACATCGAGGCCACGGTGCGGCTGGCGCAGGCGCTGACCATCCCGGTGATTGCCTCGGGCGGGCTGTCGAACATGGAAGACATCGAAAAGCTCTGCGCCGTCGAACCGGACGGCGTCGAAGGCGTGATCTGCGGCCGTGCGATCTATTCGGGCGACCTGGATTTCTCGGCGGCCCAGGCGCGCGCCGACGAGCTGGCCGACGCGGCCTGAACGCGGCGCCGTCCAGGCGTCAAAAAAAGGCCCGCAACCGTTTCCGGCGCGGGCCGCGTGTGACAGCGTTCAGGTAGCTTCTACTTTTATTCCGGTTTGACCGCCATGGTCTGGAGAATCGTCTCCAACTGCGGGCTCATGGCCAGGTCGAGGCTGATGCCCGAGGGGAGCTTGCGCAGGAACCAGCGCTTGTACTGGCGATCGATCTCGCCGTCCTGCGCCAGCGCTTCGAAGGACTCGTTGACCACCCGCGCCATCTGCGGGTCGTTCTTGCGGTACATCACGCCGTACGGGTCGTACGATAGGAAGTCGCCCACCACCTGGTAGTCGCTCTGGCCCTTGGCGGCCGCCTTGTCCTCCGCGATCAGGCCGTAGAGCAGCACGTCATCGGTGGCGAACGCATCGGCCTTGCCAGCTTTCACCAGCGCGAACGATTCGGCATGATCCGCAGACACCACGATGTTGAGGTTGAGCTTGAAGCGCTCCGACAGCTCCCGCATCGTCTTTTCGTTGGTCGTGCCCGCGGTCACCGCCACCGACTTGCCGACCAGGTCGCGATAGCCCTGCACCGGTGAGCCTTTCTTTACCAGCAACTTGGTGCCGGAGACGAAGATCGTCGGCGAGAACGCCACGCGCTTCTGGCGCTCGACGTTGCTCGTGGTCGAGCCGCATTCGAGGTCGACCTGACCGTTGGCCACTGCGTCGATGCGCGAGGCGGCCGTCACCGGCACCCACTTGATCGCCAGCGTCTTGTTGACCGCATCGCCGATCGAATCGACCAGTTGCTTGCACAGTTCGATCGAATAGCCGATGGGTTCCTTGCGGGCGTTGAGGTAGGAGAACGGGATCGACGATTCGCGGTAGCCGATGGTCACGGCGCCTGAGTTGCGCACCTTGGCCAGCGTGCCGGTGAGCAGCGCGGGCTCTGTCTGCGCATGCGCGCTGGCAATGCCGATACTCACCGCGGAGGCTGCCAGCAGTCCCGTGGCTGCCGACCCCCTCGCCAGCCTCCATGCCTTGCATGCGAAGTTCATCATCATGCTCACGCGTGCACTGGATGTGCCAACGTGGCGGCTGCTTCGGCGTCCAGTTGCTTGGCGTTCTCCGCGGCTTCGGCTTCCGGCAGCAGTTCGCCTTCCCATTTGGCGACCACGGCCGTGGCAAGCGAATTGCCGACTGCGTTGGTGGCCGAGCGACCCATGTCGAGGAAGGTGTCCACGCCCAGGATCAGCAGCAGCCCGGCCTCGGGGATGTTGAACTGGTTCAGCGTCGCGGCAATCACCACCAGCGAGGCGCGCGGCACGCCCGCCATGCCCTTGGACGTGAGCATCAGGATCATCAGCATCGTGACTTGCGTGCCCAACGACAACTCGATGTTGTAGGCCTGCGCGATGAACAGCACGGCGAAGGTGCAATACATCATCGAGCCGTCCAGGTTGAACGAGTAGCCCATCGGCATCACGAAACTGGAGATCTTGCGCTTGACGCCAAAGCGGTCGAGTGCGTCCAGGATCTTCGGATAGGCCGCCTCGGAACTCGCCGTGGCGAAGGACAGCAGGAAGGCCTCCTTGATGAGCACCAGCAGCTTGAACACGCGCGGGCCGAGGAACAGGAGACCGGCGCCGATCAACACCGCCCACAGCACAAACAGGCCCAGGTAGAAGTCCCGCATGAACACGGCGAACTTCAGCAGGATCTCCAGGCCGTTGACCGACACGGTAGCTGCCATCGCGGCCATCACCGCCAGCGGGGCCAGCTTCATCACGTAGCCGGTGATCTTGAGCATGGCGTGCGAGAGTTCGTCGATCGCGTTGATCAGCGTCCTGGCCTTTTCGCCGAGAGAGGCCAGCGCCACGCCGAAGAACATCGAGAAGACGACGATCTGCAGGATCTCGTTGTGGGCCATGGCCTCGGCGAAGGACTTCGGCACCAGATGGCTGACGAAATCCTTCAGCGTGAACTTGGAGGTGGCCAGGTTGGCCGAGGCGCCGATGTCCGGCAGCGGCAGTCCCAGGTTGATGCCCGGCTTCAGCAGGTTGGCCATGACTAGGCCCAGCACCAGCGAGATCAGCGATGCGGTCACGAACCAGCCCAGCGCCTTGCCGAACACCCGTCCGACCGAGGATGCGTCGCCCATGTGCGCGATGCCCACCACCAGTGTCGAGAACACCAGCGGGCCGATCAGCATCTTGATCAGCCGCAGGAACACATCCGACATGATCGAGATGTAGCCCGCGATTTCAGCGGCGGCCTTCTTGTCCGGAAAGCTCTTGAAAACCATGTAGCCCAGCACGATCCCGATCACCATGGCGATCAGGATCCATATGGCCGCAGGAATCTTTTTCTTCATTCGTCCTCCCTCTGTTTGCTTGTACTAAACCCGGACGTGACAGTCCGGCAGCGATTTCATGCCAAAACACTGCCCTCGCCAACAGGCAGCCATGCAAATCATGCCTGTGGTTATGCAGCCCGCAACGAAATGCGGCCCTTGGCGCTACAGGATTCGGGTAAACGACGACGAGCGTTCATGCTGCCTTGCAACGTGGACACGATCTTGCAAGTAATGCAAACCGGCCTCGGCCAAAGTCGCGGCGCCAGCGCGAAGCTCGCGGCTATTCCGACTTCACTGCCATCGTCTGGAGGATGGTCTCCAACTGCGGGCTCATCGCGAGGTCCAGGCTGATGCCCGAGGGCAGCTTGCGCAGGAACCAGCGCTTGTACTGGCGCTCGATCTCGCCATCCTGCGCCAGCACCTGGAAGGACTCGTTGACCAGCCGCGCCATCTGCGGATCGTCCTTTCGGTACATCACGCCATAGGGGTCGTACGAGAGGAAGTCGCCCACCACCTGGTAGTCGCTCTGGCCCTTGGTGGCGGCCTTGTCTTCCGCGATGAAGCCAAACAGCAGCACGTCGTCGGTGGCAAACGCATCGGCCTTGCCCGCCTTCACCAGCCCGAAAGACTCGGCATGGTCGGCGGACGACACGATGTTCATGTCGAGCTTGAAGCGTACCGCCAGGTCCTTCATCGTCTTCTCGTTGGTGGTGCCCGCGGTCACCGCCACCGTCTTGCCGGCGAGGTCGCGGTACTCCTTTACCGGCGACCCCTTCTTCACCAGCAGCTTGGTGCCCGAGACGAAGATCGTCGGCGAGAAGGCCACACGCTTCTGGCGCTCGAGGTTGCTGGTCGTCGAGCCGCATTCGAGGTCCACCTGTCCATTGGCCACGGCATCGATACGCGAGGCCGCTGTCACCGGCACCCACTTGATCGCGAGCGTCTTGTGCACGGCTTCGCTGACCATGTCGACCAGTTGCTTGCACAGTTCCACCGAGTAGCCGATGGGTTCCTTGCGGGCATTGAGGTACGAGAAGGGGATTGACGATTCGCGGTAGCCGATGGTCACGGCGCCCGCGTTGCGCACCTTGGCCAGCGTGCCGGTCAGCTCCACCTCCGTTTGCGCTTGGGCGCTTGCCATCCCAAGCACCCAGGCCACTCCTATCGCGGCCGCCAGCCGCATGCATGCGGTGTTCATGGCGTGTCTCATTTGCATCAGGCGTGAACCGGATGCGCCAGCGTCGCCGCGCTCTCGATGTCCAGCTTGCGCGCGTTGGCCTCGGCCTCGGCTTCGGGGAGCAACTCGCCTTCCCACTTGGCGACCACGGCGGTGGCGATCGAATTGCCGACCGCGTTGGTGGCCGAGCGCCCCATGTCGAGGAAGGTGTCCACGCCCAGGATCAGCAACAGGCCCGCCTCGGGGATGTTGAACTGGTTCAGCGTCGCGGCAATCACCACCAGCGAGGCACGCGGCACACCCGCCATGCCCTTCGACGTCAGCATCAGGATCAGCAGCATCGTGAACTGCGTGCCGAGCGACAGATGGATATTGTAGGCCTGGGCGATGAACAGCACCGCGAAGGTGCAATACATCATCGAACCGTCCAGGTTGAATGAATAGCCCATCGGCATCACGAAGCTGGAGATCTTGCGCTTGACGCCAAAACGGTCGAGCGCATCGAGGATCTTCGGATAGGCGGCTTCGGAACTCGCGGTGGCAAAGGACAGCAGGAAGGCCTCCTTGATCAACACCAGCAGCTTGAACAAGCGCGGGCCGAGGAACAGGAACCCGGCAGCGATCAGCACGCCCCACAGCACGAACAGGCCCAGGTAGAAATCCCCCATGAACACTGCGAACTTCAGCAGGATTTCCAGCCCATTCACCGCCACCGTCGCCGCCATGGCCGCAAACACCGCCACCGGGGCCAGCTTCATCACGTAGCCGGTGATCTTGAGCATGGCGTGCGAAAGCTCGTCGATCGCGTTCACCAGCGTCTTCGCCTTGTCCCCCAACGACGCCAGCGCCACGCCGAAGAACATCGAGAACACCACGATCTGCAGGATCTCGTTGTTGGCCATGGCCTCGGCAAAGGACTTCGGCACCAGGTGGCTCACGAAGTCCTTCAGCGTGAACTTGGAGGTGGCCAGGTTGGCCGAGGCGCCGATGTCCGGCAACGGCAGCCCCAGGTTGACGCCCGGCTGGAGCAGGTTGGCCATCACCAGCCCGATCACCAGCGAGATCAGCGAGGCGGTGATAAACCACCCCAACGCCTTGCCGAACACCCGCCCGACCGAGGCCGCATCCCCCATGTGCGCGATGCCCACCACCAGCGTCGAGAACACCAGCGGTCCGATCAACATCTTGATCAGCCGCAGGAACACATCCGACATGATCGAGATGTAGCCCGCGATCTCCGTGGCCGTCTTCTTGTCCGGGAAGCTCTTGAAGATCATGTAGCCGACCAGGATGCCGACCACCATGGCGATCAGGATCGTGATGGCCGGAGGGAACTTCTTTTTCATGCTGCGAACCCCTTCATCGAGATGAAAATTCGGGATGGGTCGTCCGCCGGCGGTTCCAGGGGGAAGCCGTGCCGGCGCCGACTGCCTGGCATTCAATTCCGCCCTGAAGCGTGCAGTCTGCACCGAACGGCCGGTGAGTGCCAACTATTGCGAGCGCTGAACATACCCGCATGCCATACCCGCATGCCCCGGATCGCAACACGGCAGCCTCCCTAGAATCGGCAGCATGCCCATCCAATCCCTCCAGTTCCGCGGCCAGCCGGCATTGGCGCTCGACCTGCCCGCCGGCGACCGTGTTGTCGTGGCGATACACGGTGCGCACCTGCTCTCCTGGACCACCGCTGACGGCGTGGAGCGCATCTACCTGAGCCCTGATGCGCTGTTCGACGGCAAGAGCGCCATCCGTGGGGGCATCCCGGTCTGCTGGCCCCAGTTCAACGTGCGCGGGCCGCTGCCCAAGCACGGCTTTGCGCGCAACCTGCCCTGGCAGGCGATGCCGTCGGCCGACGGGCAACTGGTGATGGCGCTGAACGACGACGAGGCGACGCGCGCCCTCTGGCCGCATGCCTTCAGCCTCCGACTCACCGTGGCCCTCGCGCCGCGGCAACTGCGCGTCACGCTGGACGTGAGAAACACCGATGCGGCGCCCATCAGCTTTGCGCTGGCGCTGCACAGCTACCTGAAGGTCGACGACATCGCGCAAGCCAGTCTCGAGGGACTGCAGGGCGCCCCGTGCTGGGATTCCTTGCGTGACGAGCGATTTGCCGAGCCAGCCCAGGCCTTGCGCTTCACCGCCGAGTTCGACAGCGTCTACGGCGCTCCGTCTGCACCGCTGAAACTCGTCCAGCCCACGGGCACCTTGCAGATCGCCCAGAGCGCCACCTGCACCGAAACCGTGGTCTGGAATCCCGGCCCCATCCTCAGCGAAAAGCTCGCCGACATGCCCGACGACGGCTATCGCCACATGCTGTGCGTGGAGGCGGCCCGCATCGACGAAAACATCACCCTCCCGCCCGGCGCCCAATGGCAGGCGTGGCAGGAACTCACCGTCCTCTGAATCCCCGACCCATGCTTGCCAAACGCATCATTCCCTGCCTCGACGTGACCGGCGGCCGCGTCGTGAAGGGCGTCAACTTCCTCGAACTGCGCGATGCCGGAGACCCGGTCGAGATCGCCGCGCGCTACAACGCGCAGGGCGCCGACGAATTGACCTTCCTCGACATCACCGCCACCAGCGACGGCCGCGACCTGATCCTGCCGATCATCGAAGCCGTGGCCTCGCAGGTGTTCATCCCGCTGACGGTGGGCGGCGGCGTGCGCACCGTGGCCGACGTGCGGCGCCTGCTCAACGCCGGTGCCGACAAGACCAGCTTCAACTCGGCCGCCATCGCCGACCCGAGCGTGATCGACGCCGCCTCGCACAAATATGGCGCCCAGTGCATCGTGGTCGCCATCGACGCCAAGCGCCGCACTGCCGAGGAGGAAACCCGCATCGGCGTCGGCGGCAAGGCGGCCGGACCGGGCTGGGATGTCTACAGCCACGGCGGCCGCAAGAACACCGGCCTGGACGCCGTCCAGTGGGCATCTGAAATGGCACGCCGCGGGGCTGGCGAGATCCTCCTGACCAGCATGGACCGCGACGGCACCAAGAGCGGCTTCGACCTGGCCTTGACGCGCGCCGTGGCTGACGCCGTCAGCGTGCCGGTGATCGCATCCGGCGGTGTCGGCAATCTCGATCACCTGGCCGACGGCGTGCAGCAGGGCGGCGCCGATGCCGTGCTGGCGGCCAGCATCTTCCACTATGGCGAGCACACGGTCGGCGAGGCCAAGCAGCGCATGGCGGCGCGCGGTATTCCCGTTCGGCTCTGACCGGCCGCCGGCTCGCTCGCCCCACGCCGCGCCTCCACATCCCGTCTGAAATTCCAGCCTTTTCCAATCACCGACAATCCGCTGATGAATTGGCTTGATCAAGTGAAATGGGATGCGAGCGGCCTGGTGCCGGTGATCGCGCAGGAGCAGGGCAGCAACGACGTGCTGATGTTCGCCTGGATGAATCGCGAGGCGCTCGGCAAGACGGCCGAGCTGGGCCGCGCCGTGTACTTCAGCCGCTCCCGCAACAAGCTGTGGTTCAAGGGCGAGGAATCCGGCCACGTGCAGACCGTGCACGAGATCCGGCTCGATTGCGACAACGACGTGGTGCTGCTGAAAGTCACCCAACTCGGCCATGAACCCGGCATCGCCTGCCACACCGGCCGCCACAGCTGCTTCTTCAGCAAGCTCGAAGACGGCCAATGGTCGGCGGTGGAGCCGGTCTT
Source organism: Variovorax robiniae (assembly GCF_037889955.1). Classification (NCBI taxonomy): domain Bacteria; kingdom Pseudomonadati; phylum Pseudomonadota; class Betaproteobacteria; order Burkholderiales; family Comamonadaceae; genus Variovorax; species Variovorax robiniae. The sequence continues at coordinate 642,798 of NZ_JBBKZS010000002.1, read as the reverse complement.
GAAAGACCCGGAATCGATCTACAAGTAATGGACAGCATGAACACCGACAGCCTGGACCGCCTCGCCGCCGTCATCGAGAGCCGCCTGCCCGCGCGCGGCGGCGATCCGGACAAAAGCTACGTGGCCCGCCTCTTGCACCGAGGCCCCGACAGTTTCCTGAAGAAGATTGGCGAAGAAGCCACCGAGGTTGTCATGGCGGCCAAAGATGCCGACCATGGCGGGGACCGCTCGAAAATAGTGAACGAAGTGGCCGACTTGTGGTTCCACAGCATGGTGGCGCTGGCGCACTACGGCCTGTCGCCGCGCGATGTCGTTGCCGAGCTGATGCGCCGGGAAGGCACCAGCGGCATCGAGGAAAAGGCCCTGCGCAAGGCGCAGGATCGAGAGGCGACCAACGATTGATGAAAGGACTCGCCATGGCCAATGAAGTCGTGCAGGTACCCGCCAACGATTCGCTCAAGACGATCGGCTGGATCAGCTATTTCATGCACCTGATCGTGGCGGTCGGGGCGGTCTTTCCAGGGGCGCAGGCATCGATCGGCTTGCTGCTGCTCGCGCTGATCATTGACCTGGTCAAGCGCGACGAGGCGGTCGGCACCTGGCAGGAATCGCACTTCGCCTGGCGCATCCGCTCGGTGCTGTGGGCCGGGCTGGCCTACCTGGTGACATCGCCGCTCTGGCTGTTGCTGCTGGTGCCCGGCTGGATCGCCTGGGCACTGATTTCGCTGTGGTTCCTGTACCGCATCATCAAGGGGATGGTGCGCATGAACGCCGGTCAACCCATGGAGACAACGAGTGTCGTCTGATCCCAATTGCATCTTCTGCAAAATCATCGAAGGCAAGATCCCGTCGCGCAAGATGTACGAGGACGACGACCTGTTCGGCTTCCATGACATCGCGCCGTGGGCGCCGGTCCATTTCATGCTGGTGCCCAAGCGCCACATCCCCTCGATGGCGCAACTCACGCCGGAAGATTCGGCGCTGATGGGCAAGATCATGACGCTCGCGCCCAAGCTGGCGGTCGAGGCAGGGTGCAATCCGTATCCGAAGGGCGGTTTCCGCGTGGTGGTCAATACCGGCGCGGAGGGGGGGCAGGAGGTTCATCATCTCCATGTTCACGTCATGGGCGGTCCACGCCCATGGCTCAGGGGCTGAACCGCCAGCCCGCTTAAAATTAGTCACAAATTTCAGGAGTCATTCAATGGGTTCATTTTCAATCTGGCACTGGCTGATCGTGCTGCTGATCGTCGTGATGGTGTTCGGCACCAAGAAGCTTCGCAACATGGGCAGCGACCTTGGTGGCGCGGTCAAGGGTTTCAAGGACGGCATGAAGGACGGTTCCGCTGCCGCTGACCCGGCCGCAACGCCCGCCGCGCAAGTGACGACCAACGCCGCCGCTGCCGACAAGCCGACGATCGACGTCGAAGCCCGTCAAAAGTCCTGATCCCGCGTGCTCGACCTCGGCATCGAAAAGATGGCGCTGATCGGCGTGGTGGCGCTGATCGTCATCGGGCCCGAAAAGCTGCCGCGCGTGGCACGCACTGTCGGCACCTTGCTCGGCAAGGCGCAACGCTACGTCAATGACGTCAAGCAGGAGGTCAATCGCTCGATGGAGCTGGATGAACTCCGCAAGATGAAGAGCACCGTCGAGGACGCCGCACGCGACGTGGAGCACAGCATCCACAGCGAGGCGAACGCGATCGAGAAGAGCTTCAAGGAGATCGAGGCTGAATCGGCTGCGTCCGAAGTCGCCCAGGTCTTCCCCGAGTACAAGCACCCCCGCAAGAACTGGCGCCTGAAGCAGGGCGCCACGCCGCAGTGGTACAAGTCGCGCAACGGCGTGCGCACCAAGGCACTCTCTGGCGCGGCGCGCGTGGCGCGTTTCCGTCCGCACAAGATCAGCTGATTCCATCCCGCGCCCGCGCGCCGGACGACGCACCGGTCAATGCAAATTTCCCAATGGCCGAACCCACGAACAACAAAGAAGACGAACTCGCAGGCACCGAACAGCCGTTCGTGCAGCACCTGATCGAGCTTCGCGATCGCCTCCTTTATTGCTGCTATGGCCTCGCGGTCGCGGCGGCATTGCTGGCCATCTGGCCCGGCCCGAGCGGGCTGATCGATTTCATCGCGATCCCGATCCGCGCTCACATGCCCGAGGGCGCGAAGCTCATCGCCATTGGCGTGTTCTCGCCATTCTTCGTGCCGCTCAAGGTGCTGGGCATGACCGCGGTGCTGCTGGCGCTGCCGTGGCTCATGTACCAGATCTGGATGTTCGTGGCGCCTGGTCTCTACAGCCACGAGAAGCGCTTTGCCCTGCCGCTGATCTTCTTCGGCAGCCTGCTGGCCTATGCCGGCATCGCATTCGTGCAGTTCTTTGTGCTGGACAAGATGTTCATCTTCATCCAGCGCTTCGCGCCGGCGGCGGTGCAGGCCACGCCGGACATCGCCTCGTACGTCGAAGCGATCCTGTCGCTCTACATCGCCTTTGGCGTGGCGTTCCAGGTGCCCATCGTGGTCATGCTGCTGGTGCGCTTCGAAATGGTCACGATCGAGAAGTTGAGGTCATTCCGCGGCTATTTCATCGTCATCGCGTTCGTCGTGGCGGCCGTGCTGACGCCGCCCGACGTGGTGTCGCAACTGGCGCTGGCCATACCGATGTGCCTGCTCTACGAAGTCGGCATCATCAGCGCCAAGTACTTTGTGAAGCATTCCAAGGCGCCTGACGAGCGCGCCGACGCACCGACGCCCTGATCCGCGTCTGGCTTATTCCTGTTCCCGTTGCGGAACGCGGCGCGGCGAGGTCTTGGGCCGCTGGCCCGAGGTCACATCGACGTCCAGCTTGTCGCTGCCGCGCTGCAGCGCAAAGCGCGCCACAGTGCCGGGCTTGAGCCCGGCCACGGCGGTCAGCAGTTCCTGCACGTTGTCGATCTTCTTCTCGCCCACGCCGGTGATCACGTCACCCGGCCGGATGCCGGCCCTGGCCGCCGGGCCGGCCTGCAGCACCCCGGTGATGATCACGCCCTTGGAGGCCTTCACGCCGAAGGTTTCCGCCAGTTCGGGCGACAGTTCGTTCGGCTCCACGCCGATCCAGCCGCGCGTGACCTTGCCGTCGCGCACGATGTCTTCCAGCACCAGCTTGGCGGTGGAGACCGGAATGGCAAATCCGATGCCCATGCTGCCGCCCGAGCGCGAATAGATCGCGGTGTTGATGCCTTCCAGGTTGCCCGCGACATCCACCAGCGCGCCGCCCGAATTGCCGGGGTTGATGGCGGCATCCGTCTGGATGAAGTTCTCGAAGGTGTTGATGCCCAGTTGATTGCGCCCGAGCGCCGACACGATGCCGCTGGTCACGGTCTGGCCGACGCCGAAGGGATTGCCGATGGCCAGCACCTGGTCGCCGACCTGGAGCGCGTCGGAATTGCCGAGGACGATCACGGGGAGCTTGTCGAGGTCGACCTTCAGCACAGCGAGATCGGTGTCCGGATCGGTACCGACCACCTTGGCGGGAACGTGCCGGCTGTCATTGAGCGTGACCTCGATTTCGTCGGCTCCCTCGACGACGTGGTTGTTGGTGAGGATGTAGCCGTCGCCGCTGACGATCACGCCGCTGCCGAGCCCCACTTGTGGCTGCTCGTCGCTCTGGTCGCCGAAGAAAAAGCGATACCACGGGTCGTTGCTGCGCGGATGGCGCTGGGCTGCCTTGCTGGTGTTGATGCTCACCACGGCCGGCGACGCCTTCTTTGCGGCGGCGCTGAGGCTGCCGGGCGCGATGGCCTGCGGGAGCCCGACCGGCGCCTCGATCACGGAAACCTGCCCGCCCAGCGAGGCGCGCCGGTTCAGCCACTCGGGCTTGAGCGTGGCGACGACAAAGTAGGCCGCCAGCAGGACGGTCACGGTTTGGGCAAAGAGAAGCCAGGTTCGTTTCATTGAAAAAGCGGGGCGGACAGGATTGCGCGGAGGTCGCCGGCAGCGCCGGCACACGGATTCGTCATTGTCCCCCAACAGCTTGCCCGCGAAGAGCTGCCGGCATTGCTGCACACGGGGGCAAGACGGCGCCACAATCGCGTCATGAGCACCACTCGCCACGAACTGCTGCACGCGCTGGACATCTTGCTGGCGCCGAGTCGATTCAAGGACTACGCGCCGAACGGCCTGCAGGTCGAAGGACGCACCACGGTGCGCAAGATCGTCTCCGGCGTCACCGCGAGTCGTGCGCTGATCGAGGCGGCGATCCACGCGGATGCCGATGCGATCTTCGTGCACCACGGCCTGTTCTGGCGCGGCCAGGACGGCCGCGTGACGGGCTGGATGCGTCAGCGGCTCGGCCTGCTGCTGGGGGACGACGTCAACCTGTTCGCCTACCACCTGCCGCTCGACGCGCATCCGGAACTGGGCAACAACGCGCAGCTCGGCATGCAGCTCGGATTGATCGCGCACGCCGGGTCGGCGGGGCGCTTCGGCGAGCAGGACCTTGGCTTCCTCGGCGGGCGCACCAATGGCGAAGGCTTCTCGAGCGCCACGGCCTTGTCGCTGCACATCGAGAAAGTGCTCAAGCGGCCGGTGGCGCTGATCGACCCGACCCATCGCCCCATCAAGAACATCGCCTGGTGCACCGGCGGCGCCCAGAGCTACTTCGAAGCAGCCATCGCCGCCGGCGCGGACGCCTTCATCACCGGCGAGATCTCGGAGCCGCAGGCGCACTACGCTCGCGAAATGGGTGTCGCCTTCCTGGCTTGCGGACACCATGCGACCGAACGCTTCGGCGCACCGGCGGTTGGCGCGCACGTGGCCGCCACGCTGGGCCTGAAGCACGAGTTCATCGACATCGACAACCCCGCGTGAAGCCGATCGCCATCACGCAGGGCGACCCGGCCGGCATCGGACCGGAGATCATTGCCAAGGCATTTCGCGACGAGGCCGATCTCACGCGTGCCTGCTTCGTCGTCGGCGACCTCGCCATGATGCGGCAGGCCAGCCAATCGCTCGCGGCATTCGGTCGTCCCGCCGTGCCGGTGGCGCTCATCGAATCCATCGAAGAGGCTGGCAGCGTGCCGCCGAGGTGCATCCCGGTGCTGCAAGCCATCGCGCCGCCGCTTGGCGTCGTTCCAGGCCAGGTCGGCGCCGCTGCGGGCCGTGCGGCTGGTGATGCGGTTGTGTGGGCCGCGCGTGCGGCACTGCGCGGCGACGTTGCCGCGATCGTGACGGCGCCACTCCACAAGGAGTCGTTGCATGCCGCCGGCTTCACCTTCCCCGGTCACACCGAGTTGTTGCAGGCCGAATCCGCCGCGCACCTGGGCCGTCCTGTGTCGGATGTCCCGGTACGCATGATGCTGGCCAATGAGGAACTGCGCACGGTGCTGGTCAGCATCCACATGTCGCTGCGCCACGCGATCGAGGCGGTGCGCTTCGACGGCGTGCTCCAGACCTTGCGCATCACGCATGCAGCACTTGGCGCTGCCCTGGGAAAGGCCCCCAGGATCGCCGTGGCCGGCCTCAACCCGCACGCGGGGGAGGGCGGACTGTTCGGCTCCGAGGAGCGGGAGATCATCGCGCCCGCCATTGCGGCGTCGTGCGCGGAGGGAATCGATGCCCATGGCCCCTATGCGCCAGACACCGTGTTCATGCGAGCGCGCACCGGCGAGTTCGATGTCGTGGTCGCGATGTACCACGACCAGGGCCTGATCCCGGTGAAGTACCTCGGCGTGGAGCAGGGCGTGAACGTGACGCTGGGACTGCCGCTGGTGCGTACCAGCCCGGATCACGGTACCGCCTTCGACATTGCCGGCAAGGGCATCGCCGATCCGGCCAGCCTGCTCGCGGCCATTCGCATGGCCCGAGCGCTGGCGTCCGCCCAGGTCAGCGGCGGTTGAGGCTGTCGCGGATCTCGCGCAGCAGGATGACGTCTTCGGGTGTCGCTGGAGGCGCTTCGGGTGCCGGTGGTTCTGTGTTGCGCAGCCGGTTGATCTGCTTGACCATCATGAAGATGATGAAGGCCAGGATGACAAAGTTCACCGCGATGGTGATGAAGTTCCCGTAGGCCAGTACCGGCACGCCGGCCTTCTTCAAGTCGGCCAGCGTGTTGGCCACGCCCGCGGGCGGCGTACCGAGCACGATAAAGAGATTCGAGAAGTCCAGCTTGCCGAACACCAGGCCCACCAAGGGCATGATGATGTCGGCCACAAGCGAGTCGACGATCTTTCCGAAGGCCCCGCCAATGATCACGCCGACGGCGAGATCAATGACATTTCCCTTCACCGCAAACTCGCGGAATTCCTTCAAAACGCTCATGTGGACTGTCCTCTCTACTGGTTATTGAAACTGGCCGAATACTAGGCGCAATGCGGCGCGCGCACCACCCACTCAACGCTTTTGTATCGTTGAATCGGCCTCTAACGCTCCGCTACAATCCCGGGTTGACCGAAGCATCCCGCGAAGATTTGAGGACCCCCATGAGTGACATCCCCGTCGGCAGCCCCAGGGTCGACACCAGCAAGCGGACATGGTTGATCGCATCCGGCTGCGCAGGCGCCGTGGGCGGCGTGGCCACTGCAATTCCGTTCGTCAGCACCTTCGAACCCTCGGAAAAAGCCAAGGCGGCTGGTGCTCCGGTCGAAGTCGATATCAGTGCCTTGAAGGCCGGCGAGAAGATGACGGTCGAATGGCGCGGCAAGCCGGTCTGGATCCTCAAGCGCACGCCCGCGCAAGTCGCTGAACTGCCCAAGCTCGATGGGCAATTGGCCGACCCTCAATCCAAGCGTCATCCCGACGAATTCACGCCCAAGTACGCGCAGAACGAACACCGCTCGATCAAGCCGGAAGTGCTGGTCGTGGTCGGTATCTGCACCCACCTCGGCTGCTCGCCGGTCGACCGCCTCCAGGCCGGCCCGCAACCCTCGCTGCCCAATGACTGGGAAGGCGGCTTCCTGTGCCCCTGCCATGGCTCGACCTTCGACCTGGCCGGCCGTGTGTTCAAGAACAAGCCAGCGCCCGACAACCTGCCGGTGCCGCCGCACATGTATCTCTCGGACACGCGCCTGCTGATCGGCGAAGACAAGAAAGCCTGAGGCACAAGAAGAACATGGCTGAATTCAAGGAAATCTCCCCCAACGCGCCTGGCAGCGCCAAGCTCCTGAACTGGGTCGACAACCGTTTCCCGCTGTCGAAGCTCTACAACGAGCACATGGGCGAGTACTTCGCGCCCAAGAACTTCAACTTCTGGTACATCTTCGGCTCGCTCGCGATGCTGGTGCTCGTGATCCAGATCGTCACCGGCATCTTCCTGGTGATGCACTACAAGCCCGATGCCAACCTCGCGTTCGCCTCGGTCGAGTACATCATGCGCGACGTGCCCTGGGGCTGGCTGATCCGCTACATCCATTCGACGGGCGCATCGGCCTTCTTCATCGTCGTGTACCTGCACATGTTCCGCGGGCTCATCTACGGCAGCTACCGCAAGCCACGCGAGCTGATCTGGGTGTTCGGCTGCGCGATCTTCCTGTGCCTGATGGCCGAAGCCTTCATGGGCTACCTGCTGCCCTGGGGCCAGATGAGCTACTGGGGCGCGCAGGTGATCGTGAACCTGTTCGCTGCCGTGCCCTTCGTCGGTCCTGACCTGGCCCTGCTGATCCGCGGTGACTACGTGGTGAGCGATGCCACGCTGAACCGCTTCTTCAGTTTCCACGTCATCGCCGTGCCTCTGGTGCTGCTGGGCCTGGTGGTCGCACACTTGATCGCCCTGCACGAAGTGGGTTCCAACAACCCGGACGGCGTCGAGATCAAGGCGAAGCGCGGCCCCGACGGCCATCCGCTCGATGGCATCCCGTTCCATCCGTACTACACGGTGCACGACATCTTCGGCGTGGTGGTGTTCCTGACGGTCTTCTCGGCGGTGATCTTCTTCGCGCCCGAGGCCGGCGGCTACTTCCTGGAGTACAACAACTTCATCCCGGCCGACTCGCTGAAGACGCCGAACCACATCGCTCCGGTCTGGTACTTCACGCCCTTCTATTCGATGCTGCGTGCCACCACCGACGACATGATCAAGGTGTTCTCGTTGATCGTGGCGTTGGCCGCGGTCTACGCCTTCGTCAAGGGCAAGATGGGCATGGGCCTCAAGATCGCTGCCGCCGTCGTCGCGGTTGTTGTCATCTACCTGCTCAACGTCTTCGACGCCAAGTTCTGGGGCGTGGTCGTGATGGGCGGTTCGGTCATCATCCTGTTCTTCCTGCCCTGGCTGGACAAGAGTGCGGTCAAGTCGATCCGCTATCGCCCGAGCTGGCACAAGTATGTGTATGGCACCTTCGTGTTCTTCTTCCTGATCCTGGGCTACCTGGGGATCAAGGCGCCGGGTGTCTGGGGTACCTTGCCGCCGTGGCTGTTCTCGCTCGACATCGCGCAGACGGTCTCGCAGATCGGCACGCTGCTGTACTTCGGCTTCTTCCTGCTGATGCCGGTGTGGAGCCGCCTGGGTGAATTCAAGCCTGTCCCTGACCGCGTGGTCTTTCACGCGCACTGAGGCAGGAGAGCAAAAGAATGAAGAAACTGATCCTCACGCTGGTGGCTGCGTTCGCCCTGATGGGTGGCGCACATGCGAATGAAGAAGGCATTGCCTGGGACAAGGCGCCGAACAAGACCAACGACGTTGCGTCGCTGCAGAACGGCGCCAAGCTGTTCGTCAACTATTGCCTCAATTGCCACTCCGCGGCGTTCATGCGCTACAACCGCCTGCAGGACATCGGCATCACCGAACAGCAGATCAAGGACAACCTGCTGTTCACGACCGAGAAGGTCGGCGAGACGATGAAGGCCAACATCGATCCGCGCCAGGCCAAGGAATGGTTCGGCGCGAATCCGCCCGACCTGACGCTGGTGGCGCGTTCGCGCGCCGGCCATGGCGGCACGGGCGCGGACTACCTCTACACCTACCTGCGCACCTTCTACCGCGACGACACCAAGGCCACCGGCTGGAACAACCTCGCATTCCCGAGCGTCGCGATGCCGCACGTGATGTGGGAATTGCAAGGTGACCGTCGCCCTGTCTACGAGAAGATGAGCGCGCACGGCCACGAGACGGAAGTGTTCAAGGGCTGGGAGCAAGTGACGCCCGGCAAGATGACTCCGCTGCAGTTCGACGAGGCCGTCGGCGATCTGGTGAACTACCTGCAATGGATGGCCGAGCCCGCGCAGAACACGCGCGTGCGCGTGGGCGTCTGGGTGCTGCTGTTCCTGCTGATGTCCGTGGTCTTCACCTGGCGCCTCAATGCGTCGTACTGGAAAGACGTCAAGTAGTCCAACGCCGATCGGGTGCACCGCACCCGGTCCCGCAGAGTGGGTTGCCAACGCGACCCACTCTTTTTGATTTTTAGGAGGCCTTTCGCCATGATGGTTTTGTATTCAGGCACGACCTGCCCTTTTTCCCATCGTTGCCGCTTCGTGTTGTTCGAAAAAGGCATGGACTTCGAAATCCGTGACGTCGATCTCTACAACAAGCCCGAAGACATCAGTGTGATGAACCCGTACGGCCAGGTGCCGATCTTGGTCGAGCGCGACCTGATCCTGTACGAGTCGAACATCATCAACGAGTACATCGACGAGCGCTTCCCGCATCCGCAATTGATGCCCGGCGACCCGGTCGACCGCGCCCGCGTGCGCCTGTTCCTGCTCAACTTCGAGAAGGAACTGTTCGTGCACGTCTCGACGCTCGAGAACCGCACCGCCAAGGGCAATGAGAAGGCGCTGGAAAAGGCCCGCTCGCACATCCGCGACCGCCTGACGCAGCTCGCGCCGGTGTTCCTGAAGAACAAGTACATGCTGGGCGACAATTTCTCGATGCTCGACGTCGCGATCGCACCGCTGCTGTGGCGCCTCGACTACTACGGCATCGATCTCAGCAAGAACGCCGCGCCGCTGCTCAAGTACGCCGAGCGGATTTTTTCACGCCCGGCCTATATCGAAGCATTGACGCCGTCCGAAAAGGTGATGCGCAAGTAGAGTTTGCAAATTTAGGCAAACTACGCTTTAAATGATCAACGCCCTCGAATCGACTTCCACCCGTCCCTATCTGATCCGGGCCCTCTATGAGTGGTGCACGGACAATGGGTACACGCCCTATGTGGCGGTGCAGGTCGACGATTCGGTGCAGGTGCCGCGCGAGTATGTGAAGAACGGCGAGATCGTCCTGAACATCAGCTTCGACGCGACCAGTTCGCTCAAGCTCGGGAACGATTTCATTGAGTTCAAGGCGCGCTTCGCCGGTACGGCACGTGAAATCAGTGTCCCGGTCGGCCGGGTGATCGCGATCTATGCACGGGAAAACGGGCAAGGCATGGCGTTTCCGGCGCCGGCTCCCGCGGAACCGGCCCCCGCGATGACCGGCATGCCGGCATTGCCCGTTCCGAATCCCGCTTCGCGCACGCCGCTGAGGGATACGGCACGCGGCGGCGAGGGCGATGCGAGCAAGGTCGTGCATCTCGTGTCTGACGAAGGTGTTGGCACGGTCACCGGTCCAGCGGATCTTGACGAGCCTCCGCGTCCACCGGGCAGCGGCGGTGCGCGTCCGTCCCTCAAGCGCATCAAGTAAGGCATCGCGGCCGGGCGCCAGCGCGCAGGCCGCTAAAATTCGCAGTTGCGCCGCTTTAGCTCAGTTGGTAGAGCACCCGCCTTGTAAGCGGAAGGTCGTCAGTTCGATTCCGACAAGCGGCACCACATCCAGGCCCGGAAACGTCAAGCGTTTCCGGGCTTTTTCGTTGGGTCAACGCAGCGTCGCTGTTGCGTCAGTTGAACTCACCCGGGTCTGAGTGCCACAGCGAATCCGCCGCGCAGGCTAACTTCAACGCTTCGTCCGCACTTTGATGCGGATCGTGGCGTCGTCCCATCCCTTGCTTCGCAGCCGGCTCTGCAGCATCGGCACCAGTTGGCGCAGCTTGGCAGCTGCGGCGCTGCCCTGCACCAGCACGCACCACACGCCGTCCTCCACCGGCCCCGCCTGGATCGCGGAGCGCATCTCCTGCGGGATCAAGTCGAGCACCGCGCGCAGGCGCTCGTTCGTGTCGCGCACGCGGGCCGCCAGGCTCGCAAGGGTGGGCGAGGCTTCGGTTGCTTGCTGCAGGGTGACGGCGTTGTATCGAGTGCTCATGGCGTGTGGTGATGGGGATGCGGCAAGCGGGCTAAAATCCGCGGTTGGCTGGCGTTCGCGCTGGCCGGGCGAGCCTGCATTCTTGCAATTGCGCAAAGCGCGCCCACTTGCATTCACCATATCTTAGGGATTTCGGCCGCAGTGCCTGGCGCTGTCGGGCACCCGTCCATCCTCCACTCATGGCCACCAACTTCCTGACCCAACTTTTCGGCAGTCGCAATGACCGTCTACTCAAGCAGTATCGCAAGACGGTCGATCGCATCAACGCGCTGGAGCCGACATTCGAAAAGCTCAGCGAAGACGCGCTGAAGGCCAAGACGCAAGAATTCAAGGACCGGATCGCGAAGGGCGAAACGCTCGACAACCTGTTGCCCGAGGCCTTTGCCACGGCGCGCGAGGCCTCCAAGCGCATCATGAAGATGCGCCATTTCGACGTTCAGTTGCTCGGCGGCATGGCCTTGCACAACGGCAAGATCTCGGAAATGCGCACGGGCGAGGGCAAGACGCTGACCGCGACCTTGCCGGTGTACCTGAATGCACTGTCCGGCAAGGGCGTGCATGTCGTCACGGTGAACGACTACCTCGCCAGCCGCGACGCGCAATGGATGGGCCGGCTCTACGGCTACCTGGGCCTGACCACCGGCATCAACCTGCCGAACATGCCGCGCGAAGCCAAGCAGGAGGCCTATCGCTGCGACATCACCTACGGTACCAACAACGAATACGGCTTCGACTACCTGCGCGACAACATGGTCTACGAGGTGGGAGACCGGGTCGCGCGCGGCCTGAACTACGCCATCGTGGACGAGGTCGACTCGATCCTGATCGACGAGGCCCGCACGCCGCTGATCATCAGCGGCCAGGCCGAGGACCACACCGACCTGTACCTCGCGATCAACAAGGTCGTGCCGCTGCTGAAGAAGCAGGAGGGCGAAGCCGACCCGCGCACCGGCGAGGGCATCATCACGCCGGGCGACTTCACGGTCGACGAGAAGACGCACCAGGTGTTCCTGACCGAGGATGGCCATGAGAAGGCCGAGCAGGTCCTGTCGGAATTCAAGCTGCTGCCGGAAGGCGCGTCGCTGTACGACCCGGCCAACATCACCTTGATGCATCACCTGAATGCAGCCCTGCGTGCGCGGCATCTCTATCATCGCGACCAGCACTATGTGGTGCAGCAGGGTGAGGTGATCATCGTCGACGAGTTCACCGGCCGCCTGATGACGGGCCGCCGCTGGAGCGATGGCCTGCACCAGGCCGTCGAGGCCAAGGAAGGCGTGGAGATCCAGGCCGAGAACCAGACGCTCGCCTCGATCACCTTCCAGAACTACTTCCGCCTCTACACCAAGCTGGCCGGCATGACCGGCACGGCCGACACCGAGGCCTACGAGTTCCAGGAGATCTACGGCCTGGAGACGGTCCTCATTCCGCCGAACCGCGTCAGCAAGCGCGATGACCAGCTCGATCGCGTCTACAAGACCACGCGCGAGAAGTACCAGGCAGCCATCGAGGACATCCGCGAGTGCTACGAGCGCGGCCAGCCGGTGCTGGTGGGCACCTCGTCGATCGAGAACTCCGAAATCATCGACGGCTTGCTGAACGAAGCGGACCTGCCGCACCAGGTGCTGAACGCCAAGCAGCACGCGCGCGAGGCCGACATCATTGCGCAGGCGGGTCGCCCGAAGATGATCACGATCGCGACCAACATGGCCGGTCGCGGCACGGACATCGTGCTCGGCGGCAACGTCGAGAAGATGATCGAGACGCTCGAGGCGAACCCGGAACTCGACGAAGCGACGCGCGAGGCCGAGGCCGAGAAGCTGCGCAGCGAATGGAGCAAGGAGCACGAGTTCGTGACCGCGCAAGGCGGCCTGCGCATCATCGCGACCGAACGCCATGAATCGCGCCGCATCGACAACCAGTTGCGCGGTCGCGCCGGCCGGCAGGGTGACAACGGTTCCTCGCGCTTCTACCTGAGCCTGGACGATCCGCTGATGCGCATCTTCGCGGGTGATCGCGTCAAGGCCATCATGGACCGGCTCAAGATGCCGGACGGCGAGGCGATCGAGGCGGGCATCGTCACGCGCAGCATCGAGAGCGCGCAGCGCAAGGTCGAGGCACGCAACTTCGACATCCGCAAGCAGTTGCTCGAGTACGACGACGTGAGCAACGACCAGCGCAAGGTGATTTACCAGCAGCGCAACGACATCCTCGACGCGGGCGACCTCACGGCCCAGATCGCGGCGCTGCGCGAAGGCTGCTTCACCGATCTGGCGCGCCAGTATGTGCCGGTCGAATCCGTTGAAGAGCAATGGGACCTGCGCGGCCTGGAGAAGGCGTTGTCTACCGAATGGGGCCTGGAGTTGCCGCTGGTGAAGGACGTCGAGGCTGCGACCGCGATCTCTGACGAGGATGTCGTCGAGAAGGTGGTGGCCGCCGCCAACGCCGCGTTTGCCGCGAAGGTGGAGCTGATCGGCGCGCACAACTTCACCCAGTTCGAACGCATGGTGCTGTTGCAGAGCATCGACACGCATTGGCGTGAACACCTGGCGTCGCTCGACTACCTGCGCCAAGGTATCCACCTGCGCGGCTATGCGCAGAAACAGCCCAAGCAGGAATACAAGCGCGAAGCCTTCGAGTTGTTCGGCCAATTGCTCGACTCGGTCAAGAACGAAGTCACGCGCCAATTGATGACGGTGCGCGTGCAGTCGAGCGAGCAACTCGACGAGGCCGCCGAAGCCATGGAAAGCCGTGCGGAGGCGATCTCGAACATCACTTACACGGCGCCTACCGAAACCGGCGAAGCGGAAGTGCGCGTCGACGAGGAAAGCATTCGGCGTGCGGCGGTGGGCGGTGGGCTCAGTGCGGGAGCTGCGGCTTTTGCGCGCGTCGGTCGCAACGACCCTTGCCCTTGCGGCAGCGGCAAGAAGTACAAGCAGTGCCACGGAAAACTGACTTGACCTTCTGAGGACACCCCAGGCTGCGTGCGCATTCGTGCGCGTGGCCAAGCTCCTTTCAAGGGGCAACACCAGCGGCCGGGCGTTGCCGGCTCCACGGTGTTTCTGGAATTGAGAACACGCGTTTCTGGAGAAACTTTTCATGCCCGTGAACCTGACCGCCCCTGATCCTGCCGCCTTGTTCGCGGTGCCCGGCATCCGCATCGGCGTGGCCGAAGCCGGCGTGCGCAAGGCCAATCGCAAGGACCTGACCGTCGTGCTCATCGACGAGGGCGCGGCCGTCAGCGGCGTCTTCACGCAAAACCGCTTCTGCGCGGCGCCGGTACAGGTGTGCCGCGAGCACCTGGCGCAGAACTTCGGCATCCGCGCGATGCTGATCAACACAGGCAATGCCAATGCCGGCACCGGCGAGGACGGCCTGGCCCGCACCCGCGCCACCTGCATTGCGCTCGCACGCCACCTGGACATCGCCCCCGAGGAGATCCTGCCGTTCTCGACCGGCGTGATCATGGAGCCCTTGCCCATCGATCGGATCGAGGCGGGCCTGCCTGCCGCGCTCGACGATGCCGCGCCCGATCATTGGGCGCGCGCCGCCGAAGGCATCATGACCACCGACACGGTCCCCAAGGCCTTCAGCCAGCGCGCACAGATCGGCGGTGCGACGGTCACGATCACCGGCATCAGCAAGGGCGCGGGGATGATCCGGCCCAACATGGCGACCATGCTGGGCTTCATGGCCACCGACGCGAAGATCGATCCCTCCCTGATCCAGCCGTTGGCAAAGCTGCTGGCCGATTCGTCCTTCAATCGCGTCACCATCGACGGCGATACATCGACCAACGATTCCTTCGTGGTCATTGCCACGCAGAAGGCCGCGCACGCCACCATCACCTCGCTGGAGTCGGCGGAGGGGCGCGCATTGGTCGAGGCGATGCGCAATGTGGCGCGCCTGCTGGCGCAGGCCATCGTGCGCGACGGCGAGGGCGCGACCAAGTTCATCACCATCCGTGTCGAAGGCGGGCGCGATTCGGCGGAGTGCCGCCAGGTGGCCTACGCGGTCGCGCATTCGCCGCTGGTCAAGACGGCATTCTTCGCCAGCGACCCGAACCTCGGGCGCATCCTGGCGGCCGTCGGCTACGCGGGTATCCAGGACCTCGACCAGACCGGCATCGACCTGCACCTCGACGACGTGCACGTCGCCGTCAAGGGCGGCCGCAACCCGTCCTACCGCGAGGAAGACGGCCAGCGTGTGATGAAGCAGAGCGAGATCACCGTGCGCATCGGCCTCGGCCGTGGCGACGCGAGCGACACGGTCTGGACCTGCGACCTGAGCCACGACTACGTGTCCATCAACGCCGACTACCGCTCCTGAGGGCGCGATCTCGACATGAATGAAGCCTTCCAGCGCCTGATCGAGCGCGCCGAACAGCTCATCACCCGCATCGAATCGGTGCTGCCGCAGCCTTTGGCGGCGCCCACGGATTGGAACGCTTCCATCGCCTGGCGTTACCGCCGCCGCAGCACGGGCCATGGCGTGCTGGAGCCGGTGCGCCACGTGGCCGCGATGGCACTCGACAACCTCAAGGAAATCGACGTCCAGAAGGAAAAGATCGAGCGCAACACGCGCCAGTTCGTTGAAGGCAAGCCGGCCAACAACGTGCTGCTCACCGGCGCGCGCGGCACCGGCAAATCCTCGCTGATCCGGGCCTGCCTGCACGCCTACGCGCCGCAGGGCCTGCGCCTGATCGAGGTCGACAAGGCCGAGCTGACCGACCTGCCCGACATCGTCGAGGTGGTGGCGAACCGCCCCGAGAAGTTCATCGTCTTCAGCGACGACCTGAGCTTCGACGAGGGCGAGCCGGGCTACAAGGCGCTGAAGTCGATCCTTGACGGCTCCATCGCCGCGTCGACCGCCAACGTCCTGATCTACGCCACGAGCAACCGGCGCCACCTGTTGCCGGAGTACATGAAGGACAACCTCAGCTACACCCACACCGAGGACGGTGAGGTGCATCCGGGCGAGGTGATCGAGGAGAAGATTTCGCTGTCGGAGCGCTTCGGCCTGTGGGTCAGCTTCTACCCGTTCAGCCAGAACGAATATCTGGCGATCGTCGCGCAGTGGTTGTCGTCCTTTGGCGTGGCACCCGCTGCGATCGAGGCGGCGCGCGCGGATGCGCTGGTCTGGGCGCTGGAGCGGGGCTCGCGCAGCGGGCGCGTGGCCTGGCAATTTGCACGCGACTACGCGGGGCGTGCCGCGGCATGACCGAAGCGCGCAAGCACACCGAAGTCGCCGTCGGCGTCCTGATCCGCGGCGACGGGGCGCTGCTGCTGTCCACGCGGCCGGAAGGCAAGGCCTACGCCGGCTACTGGGAGTTCCCGGGCGGCAAGATCGAGGCCGGCGAGACGGTCGAGCAGGCGCTGCGGCGCGAACTGCACGAGGAACTGGGCATCACGATCGGCGGCGCCCAGGTCTGGAAGGTCACCGAGCACGACTATCCCCACGCCCTGGTGCGCCTGCACTGGTGCAAGGTGCACGAATGGAGCGGCGAATTCGAGATGCGCGAAGGCCAGCGCATGTGCTGGCAACAGTTGCCGCTGGAGGTGACGCCGGTGCTGCCCGGCGCGATGCCCGTTCTGGCTTGGCTCGCGGAAGAGCGCGGCCTGCCGACGGCCTGACGGCCTACTGAAGCTTCGGGTCGCCAAAGGGCTCGTCGTCCGGCGGCGCGTCGGCCGCCACGCGAAACGATTCGCTGGCCCAGGCACCCAGGTCCAACCCTTTGCAGCGCGCGCTGCAGAACGGGCGAAAAGGATTGCGCGGCGAGTAGTAGGTGTCCTCGCCACAGCCGGGGCAGCGAACGATGCGTTCGCTGAAATTCGCCGGGTCCGTCATGCGCAGAGTGTCAGCTCAAAAGGGGCGTTTTCAGTGCTCTGGTGCAGCCGGTCGTCCTCGCCCAGCTTCATGAGCCGCACCGACACCATCAGGCGATTACCGCTGATTTCTGGCACGAGGCCCATCGTCTGATCAATGCGCATGCGCAGCAGCTGGAAGGTGCGGCCCTGCGGCAGCGTCTGCTGGAACTGCCCGTTGGCCGCGATCACCTTGTAGGGCACGTCGGCATCGCGCAGGAGCTTGAGCAGCAGGTAGATCGATTCCGCCAGTGGCGACAGTGTGGCGGCCCAGCGCTCCAGGTCGGCGCGGCGGGCCGAGGCCTTGTGATGCTGCCAGGCGTAGTAGGCCGGCAGGTCGAACTCGCAGGTGCCGCCCGGGATGCCGGCGCGGCTGCGGATGCTCATGAGCCATTCGTTCTCGGTCAGCGACTGGCCGGCCTTGCCGGGCACCGTGTTGAGCGTGTTGAAGTGGCGCTCCAGCTGGGCGATCACCTGGTCGAGCACGGTCTCGGAAATCGCCGGGTTGCCGCGATAACTGTTGAAGACGTGCTTGTGCTTCTCGAGGTCGCGCATCACGTCGGCCTTGAGGTCGGCGCGCGCTGCCACGTCCATGATCTCGAAGATCGTGACGAGCGCGTAGTGGTGCAGCAGCGCCGAGTCGGCCGGTACCAGTTCGCCGAGTCGGCGAAAGAGGTGCTCGAGGCGCAGGTAGGTCCGGATGCGCTCGTTGAAGGGGTACTCGTAGAGGATCACGCGTGTCGGGTGGCGGCTGGTGCGGGGATCATAGCTTCAACAGCCGGTCAAGGCGGAGTGCCCGTGGGCGCAGGGAGGATCTTGCGCACTTCCTGCAGCATGAATTGCCCCAGGAACACCTGGCCGTGCGTCGACAGATGCGTGTCGTTCGGGAAGTAGAGGTCGCGCATCTTGAGGCGCTCCTCGCGCATCAGGGCGAACAGGTCCGGTCCCACGCCGAGCTTGTTGAAGCCGTCGACGAATTCTCTCGAGTAGTCGGGCTTCAGGTAGGTCGTGGTCTTGTTGGGAATCACCATCCACAGATGGGGTGTGCTCTTGCGTGCGGCCGTGAAGGCCTTGAAGCGCTCCAGCGTCTTCAGCGTCAGCGGGCCGTTGTCGACATCGTCGGCGTAGAAGAGGGCGCGGTCGCAGAGACGATGGCTGAAGCGCTCGCAGCCGTCGGGCACGAGGCGCACTGTGGTTGCCCGGCTGATGAGGGTGTCCGAGGTCGCCTTCTTGGCGCGCCGGGTGTTCCGGTAGGTGATGACCCCGCTGGTCAGCCTGGCCGACCAGTTGAGTGCGAAGCCGGGCACGGCGCGGAACGGCTGGATGAAGGGGTCCGGCCTGGCGGTGAACTTGCGGCTCATCTGGCCGTTCACGCAAGCCTCCGACTTCTGCATGCGCTCGTCCAGCAGGCGCTCGACGCTCTGGAAGATGATCAGCTTGCCGTGGAAGCCGGCCTGGGCAAGCCAGGCGTCCACGTCGCCGCAGAGCGCCTCGCTGTAGGTGGCCCAGTAGGTGGTGGTCACGCGGTAGCCGGCATGCACCAGCGCGGCTTGCCACTGGTGCGTCATCGAGAAGCTGTCGCCCACGATCAGGATGTCGGCCTGGTTGACGGGCGATTCGATCAGGTCCGCGTCGATTACCGGCGGCGGTTGGATCTTCCAGCCGAATTCATGGTCGGACACGCGCCCGATGCGCGACAGGTCGCCATAGGGCGCCGGTGTCAGCAGCGTGACGACCAGCAGCGCCGAGATGACGACGAAGCCGGCGAAGAAGACACGCAGCCAGAGCTTGGCGGGGTTCGTCGGGGAGGGGCGGGGCGGGGCTGCGCTCATGTCGGAGCTCGCGCTAGTCACGGTGTTGCGGCGCCGCGGTGGACCTGGCCAGCGTTTCGCGCACGGCCTGAAGCATCATCTTTCCCATGATTTCCTGTCCGTAGGTCGACATGTGCGTGTCGTTCGGGAAATAGAAATCCTTGATCCTGGTGCGGTTCTCGGCAGCCATCGTGAAGAAGTCGGGCCCGAGATTGGCCGGCAAGTAGACGTCGCGGAAGGCCTTCGAATGGTCCTGGACGAAGTAGGTGGTGGTCTTGTCGGGGATCACCATCCACACGAAGGGGAACAGCTTCTGCTTCGCGTTGAATTCCTTCATGCGCTCGAAGTCGCCGGGGTCCAGTTCGCCGGCCTTTTGGTCCTGCTTGAAGAAGAGCACCTTGGGGCACAGCGGATTGCTGAACAGTTCGCAGCCATTTGGCACCACGCGGACCGCGGTTTCGTCGAAGCTGATGTCGCCGGGTGCTTCGCGCGCGCGCCGCGTGCGGTCCCAGGTGATGATGCCAGTGGCCAGCTTCGCGGTCGAATTGAGCGCGAAGCCGGGCTTCTCGGCCAGCGCTGTCACGGGCGGGATGAGGCGCGGCACGAAGGGTGCGGTCATGTGCGCGCACTGGGTGCTGAGCCGCATCCGTTCCTTCAGCAGGCGCTCCACGGATTCGAAGATCACCAGCTTGCCGCGGAAGCCGGCGTCGACCAGCCACTGCTGCGTGTCGGCGCACATCGTCTCGTGGTAGGAGCCCCAGTAGATCGTAGTGACCTTGAAGCCGGCGCGCACCAGTTCGGCCTGCCAGACGTGTGTCATGGAGAAGCTGTCGCCGATGACCACGATGTCGGCCTCGGCCAGTGGCACGGCGATCATGAATTGCTTTTCCGGCAGCGCAGGCGGCCGCTGCTGCCAGCCGAATTCGGCATCGGACAGGCGGGACAAGCGTGACAGATCGCCGTAGGGCACGGTGGTGAAGAGCGTGAGGAGCAGCATCGCCACGATGACGGCGAAGCCGGCGAAGAACACCCGCAGCCAAAGCTTCGCCGAACTCATCTGCACGGCCCGAATGCGGTACGCGCCTGCGGCGCGATCCAGTTGGCGGTCATCTTCCTAGAACTGGAAATAGAGGAACGGGCTGTACGAGCCGAGTTGCGACACGCAGAAGGCCAGCATCGTCACGGTCACCAGCGCGATCGTGACGGTGGCGACCGAACCTGCGCGCGGACGCGTGGCCAGGAAGACCGGCTGCGGCACCCAGCGCTCCAGCGTGATGGTCGGCGGCAGCGCCAGGCAGACCACCAGCGCCACCAGCAGCGTCTGGAAGAACTCCGGCTTGCGGTACGGCACGATGAATTCGCCGAAGGCGACGCTCGGGACGCCATGCATGCCGAGCATGCCCTTGTAGATCTCGATGGCCGCCGACATGCTTTCCGCGCGGAACACCACCCAGGCAATCATCACGCAGATGAAGGTGAGGAACCAGCCCAGCACCTTGGCAACGCGGCCCGGCGGCACGTTGCGCCGCACCTTGGCGTTCCACAGGTGGTTGACCATGAGGTAGCCGCCGTGCAGGGCGCCCCAGATCACGAAGGTCCAGGCGGCGCCGTGCCACAGCCCGCCCAGCAGCATGGTGAGGAACAGGTTGATGTAGCGCCGCGCGGGCCCCTTGCGATTGCCACCCAGCGGCACGTAGAGGTAGTCGCGCAGGAAGGTCGACAGCGAGATGTGCCAGCGGCGCCAGAACTCGATGATGTTGGTCGACTTGTAGGGCGAGTTGAAATTGAGCGGCAGCCGCACGCCAAGGCACAGCGACAGGCCCACGGCCATGTCGGAATAGCCCGAGAAGTCGAAGTAGATCTGCATCGTGTACGCGAGCACGCCGAACCACGCCGTGTAGAGCGAGGGCATGACGCCGCTGTGCACGCCGTTGAACACCATGTCCGCGTACTCGCCCATCTTGTCGCCGATGAGCAGCTTCTTGGCCAGGCCGAAGGTGAAGATCGCCAGGCCGAGCGCGACCTTGTCCAGGTCGACGCGGTAGGTCTTGGGATTGGCGAACTGCGGCATCATCTGCGCGTGGTGCAGCACCGGCCCCGCGATCAGGTGCGGGAAGTAGGTCACGAACAGTGCGTAGTGCACGAAGCTGCGTTCATGCACCTTGCCCTGCCAGCAGTCGACCAGGAAGGCGATCTGCGTGAAGGTGTAGAACGAGATGCCGATCGGCAATGCGATGTGCACCATCTCGATCGGTGACGCGCCGGCCGCCACCAACGCGGCGTCCACGTTCGCAATGAAGAAGTTCGCGTACTTGAAGATGCCCAGCACCACCAGGTTGACCGTCAGCGCCAGCACGAGCATGCGCTTGCGCTGCTTGTCGGAACGGCCCGGTTGCGGCGTGAGCCGCAGGCCCGACCAATAGTTGAAGCAGATCGACAGCAGCAGCAAGGGCATGGCCTTGACGCTCCACCAACCGTAGAAGAACAGCGAAGCCAGGGCCAGGAAGCCGGCCGCGGCCCGGATGTTGTGCCTGCCGATGAGGAAGAACCCGATCAGGACGATCGGGAAGTAGGCAAAGATGAACGCGTAGGAGTTGAAAAGCATCGAATCGTAGGGCGTTGCCCGAAGAGCCGGCGGGCGCGTCGCGTGAGTGCGGCAGCTCGCCGGAGCGACGCCGGCGCGACCGCGATTATCGCCGGTCGGCGGCCATCCACTGCTGCAAAAGCCCGTCGACTTCGGCTTGGAGTTGCGCGAGGTCCAGGCCTTCGTTGAAGATCACGGCGTCGGCCGCGGCGCGTCGTGCCTCGCGGCTGGCCTGCTGGGCGATCACGGCCTGCACCGCTTCGGCCGACCAACCGTTGCGCGCCATCACGCGGCTCATCTGCGTGGCTTCGGTGGCATCGACCACCAGCACACGGTCGACTCGCGCGCGCCATCGGCCCGACTCGACCAGCAATGGCACATCGAAAACGACGATGTCGCGGTCCTGTGCCTGTGCAGCCTGGTGGTCGCAGGCCATGCCGATGAGTGGATGCAGGATGGCCTCGAGTCGTCGCTTGGCACTCGCATCCTGGAACACGATCTGGCGCATGCGGTCCCGGTCCAGGGCGCCATCGGCCTGTACCAGATCCTGGCCGAACTGCGCTGCGATAGGCCCCATCGCCTGCCCGCCCGGCAGGGTGAGCGAGCGGGCAATCGCATCCGTGTCGATCAGCGCGGCGCCGCGTTGCACGAGCATGGATGCGACCGTGCTCTTGCCGCTGCCGATCCCGCCCGTCAGGCCGATGCGCTGCATGCTGCCGGACCTCAGATCGGCGGAAGGGGAAACGCGAAGGGCGCGAGCATGCGCACCGCGTCCGGCCCGAGCACGAAGCAGACGATGCCGGTACCGGCCAGGCACGGGCCGAAGGAAATCGGAATGTCCTTGTGCGCCACCTTGCCGACGATCCGCAGCACGACCCAGAGGATCACGCCAACGACTGACGACACCAGCACGATCGCCAGCAGGTAGTCGGCACCGAGCCAGGCGCCGAGTGCCGCCAGCAGCTTGAAGTCGCCGTGCCCCATGCCTTCCTTGCCGCGAAGCTTCTGGAACAACCAGGCGATCACCCAGAAGAACATGTAGCCGCAGAAAGCGGCCCAGACGGCCGAGGTGAGCGTGACCCCGGTCCAGCCCAGCGCCGCGCCGATCAGCCCCAGCCACAGCAGGGCGTAGGTGTATTCGTCTGGCAACAGTTGCGTGTCGAGGTCGATCAGGAACTGGACCACCAGCAGCGCAATGAAGGCGGCCCACAGCCCGCCCACCGGCGTGAGGCCGAAACGCCATCCCACCAGCGCAAACAGCGCCCCGACGGTCAATTCGACCAGCGGGTAGCGGATGCTGATGCCGGCCTTGCAAGCCGAGCATTTGCCCCGCAGTGCGAGGTAGCTGAGCACCGGAATGTTCTCGTACCAGCGAATTGGATGGCCACAAGCGCCGCAACGGGAACGCGGCGCCGACAAGCTCAGCGGCGCCAGGTTCTCAATCTGCGCCAGCGCCGGCGTGGCGGCAGCTTCAAGTGCGGGTGGCGTTGTCGACTTGCCGCCGAACACCAGCGTCCACAGGCTCGGCTGCTCCGGCGACGGTGTGAGGGCCGCCACCGAATCCGTCAGCCAGTCGCGATACATCATCGCCGGCTTGCGGTAGACAACCACATTGAGAAAGCTGCCGATCAACAGCCCGAGCAGGCCGGCCGCCACCGCGGCCTCAGCCCCTGCCGACATCCACATCAGACGACCTGGCCGAGCTTGAAGATGGGCAGGTACATCGACACCACGATGCCGCCGATGATCACGCCGAGGATCACGATGATGATCGGCTCCATCAGGCTCGAAAGTCCGGCGACCATGTCATCCACTTCCGATTCGTAGAAGTCGGCGGCCTTGCCGAGCATGTGATCGATCGAGCCGGATTCCTCGCCGATCGCCGTCATCTGCAGCACCATCGACGGGAAGATGTTGGCATTGGTCATCGCAGCGGTCAGGCTGGTGCCGGTCGACACTTCCTGCTGGATCTTGACCGTGGCATCGGCATACACCGAGTTGCCCGAGGCGCCGCCCACCGAGTCCAGCGCCTCCACCAGCGGCACGCCGGCGGCGAACATGGTGGCCAACGTGCGCGTCCAGCGCGCGATGCAGGACTTGTCGATCAGCGTGCCGAATATCGGCAGCTTGAGCAACAGACGGTCCATGAACTTCTGCACCCGCTCGTTGCGCTTCCAGGCCTGCATGAAGAAGTAGAGGCCGCCGCCGATCACGCCGAAGATCAGCCACCAGTAGGCCACGAAGAACTCGCTGATCGCCATCACGATCAGCGTCGGCGCGGGCAGGTCGGCGCCGAAGGAACTGAACACCTGCTTGAAGGCCGGGATCACGAAGATCATGATCACCGCGACCACCACGAAGGCCACCACGATCACCGAGGTCGGATACATCAGCGCCGACTTGATCTTGGACTTGATCGCCTCGGTCTTTTCCATGTAGGTGGCCAGGCGGTCCAGCAACTCTTCCAGGATACCGGCCGCTTCACCCGCCTCGACGAGATTGCAGTACAGGTTGTCGAAGTACTTTGGAAACTTGCGGAATGCCGCCGACAGCGAGGTGCCGGTTTCCACGTCGCCGCGGATGTCGTTGAGCAGCTTGGCCACGCTCGGATTCGCATTGCCCCGGCCGACGATGTCGAAGGCCTGCAGCAGCGGCACACCGGCCTTCATCATGGTCGCGAGCTGGCGCGTGAAGATCGCGATGTCCTTCGGCTTGATGGTCTTGCCGGCGCGCATCTTGCGCTTCTTGATCTTCGTGGCCAGCACGCCCTGGCGTCGCAGCGAGGCCTGCACCTGGTTCTCGCCCGATGCGCGCATCTCGCCGCGCACCTGCTTGCCATTGCGGTCCCGGCCTTCCCATTCGAAGACCGTTTCCTTGATGTTCCTGACGGATGTTGCAGTTGCCATTCAATCCTCGTGCGCCGTGTTTACTCGTTGGTGACCGCCACCACTTCTTCGAGTGATGTGAGTCCCTGCATGACCTTCTTCAGACCCGACTGGCGCAATGAGCGCACACCTTCGGCCTCGGCCTGCCTGGCGATGTCCAGGGCACTGCCGTCGCGCAGGATGATCTCCTGGATCTTTTCGCTGATCGGCATCACCTGGTAGATGCCGACGCGGCCCTTGTAGCCGCCGTTGCAGGCGGAGCAGCCGACGGGACGGTAAGGCTTCCAGGTGCCGTCGACATCGCGCTCCTTGAAGCCGGCGTCGATCAATGCCTTGCGCGGCACCTCATGCGCCTCGCGGCACACGGTGCAGAGGCGCCGGGCCAGGCGCTGCGCGGTGATCAGGATCACGCTGGACGCGATGTTGAAGGGCGCGATGCCCATGTTGCGCATCCGCGTCAGGGTGGTGGGCGCGTCGTTGGTGTGCAGCGTGGACAGCACCAGGTGACCCGTTTGCGCGGCCTTGATCGAGATATCGGCGGTTTCCAGGTCGCGGATTTCGCCGACCATGATGATGTCCGGATCCTGGCGCAGGAAGGCGCGCAGGGCCGTGGCGAAGGTCAGCCCAGCCTTCTCGTTCACGTTGACCTGGTTGACGCCCGGGAGGTTGATTTCCGACGGGTCTTCGGCGGTCGCGATGTTCACGCCCGGCTTGTTCAGCAGGTTCAGGCAGGTGTAGAGCGACACCGTCTTGCCGGAGCCGGTCGGGCCGGTCACCAGCACCATGCCGTAGGGGCGGGCAATGGCTGAAAGCAGGCGTTCCTTCTCGTCGGCGTCATAGCCGAGCGCATCGATGCCGAGGCGGGCGCTGCTCGGGTCCAGGATACGGATCACGATCTTCTCGCCGAACAACGTAGGCAAGGTGCTGACCCGGAAGTCGATCACGCGGTCCGGGCCGATCTTCAGCTTCATCCGGCCGTCTTGCGGGATGCGTTTTTCCGAGATGTCCAGCCGCGAGATCACCTTGATGCGCGAGGCCAGCTTGTCCTTGATGACGATGGGCGGCGTGGCAATCTCTCGCAGTTCGCCGTCGACCCGGAAGCGCACGCGGTACTGGGTCTCGTAGGGCTCGAAGTGGATGTCCGAGGCGCGCATGCTGAAGGCGTCGAGCAGCATCTTGTGCAGGAAGCGCACGACCGGTGCGTCTTCGACTTCGGCGACGGCCTGTTCGTTGGTCTCGGTCTCGGTGGCCGCGTCATCGAATTCGAACTCGGCGCCGACGATGTTGTCGATCGTCTCCGCGGCACTGACGGCGGCGGCCTCGACCATGCGCGAGAGCTTGTCGTACTCGGCGATGACCCAGTCGACGCCCATCTGCGAGGCGAACTTGATCTTTTCCGCTGCCTGTTGGTCCGACGGGTCGGCCGTGGCGACGATGAGACGGTTGCTGCGCTTGCTCAGCACCACGATGCGGTAGGCCTGGCACAGCTTGGGGTCGAGCAGGTCCTTGGGCAGGCGCTGCTGGTCGATCGCGTCGAGGTCCAGCAGGGGCGCGCCGAATGCGTTGGAGAGGGTGTGGGCCAGATCGGCGGCGGACACCGCGCCGGTGCCCGTCAACTCGGCAATGAAGCTCGTGCGGCTCGATTGCGACTTCTGGTAGATCTCTTCAGCCGTCTTTGCCGCCAGCTTGCCAGCCGAAATCAGCGCGCGAGCCAGTCCCGGCAGCGCGATGGGCGAGTGTTCTTTGGCAAGGGGATCGGCTGCGGCCATTCAACGATTGTAAAAAACGTGAAAAAGTGATTCACGATCATCGCTGATCGACCCTATGCTGTAAATCGCAGCCGTGCAACAGTGGCAACAGTCTGCGAAGCATTTGGCAATTCACAGCCACAAGTGGCTGGTCGGGGTGAGAGGATTCGAACCTCCGGCCTCTACGTCCCGAACGTAGCGCTCTACCAGGCTAAGCTACACCCCGATTGTTGCGAAAAAACAGAGAAACGACCCGCGTAAGACTTTTAGGTAACTTAGGTGCGACGCTCAAGCAACTGAGCCGCCAATTGTAGCAAACCTTGCGAGTGCGAATTCGAAGGCATGGCTTTCAACGCGTCGATTGCGCGTTGGGCCTCCGCTGCCGCAGCGGCGCGGGTGGCATCCAGCGCGCCCGTGGCGCGCACGATGGCCACGATGGCGGGCAGCTTTTCAGTGTCGCCAGCCTCGATGGCATTGCGAATGAGAGCGCTGTCTTCCGGTGTCGCGCGCTGCATGGCCAGGATGAGCGGCAGCGTGGCCTTGCCTTCGCGCAGGTCGTCCCCGAGGTTCTTGCCGGTTTCGCTGGCGTCGCCGGCATAGTCGAGCACGTCGTCGATCACCTGGAATGCCGTGCCCAGCGCCTGCCCGAAAGTGGCGCATGCTTCCTCGACGGCGGGTGTGGACCCGGCGAGCACGGCCGCCAGCCGGGTGCTGGCTTCGAACAACTTGGCCGTCTTCGAGCGGATGACGCGCAGGTAGGCCGCCTCGTCGAGCGTGGCGTCGTGCATGTTCATCAACTGCAGGACTTCGCCTTCGGCGATCACGTTGGTCGCTTCGGCCAGGATCTGCATCACGCGCATGTTGTCGGCGTCCAGCATCATCTGGAACGCGCGCGAATAGAGAAAGTCGCCAACCAGCACGCTGGCCGGATTGCCGAAGGACTCATTGGCTGTGGCGCGGCCGCGGCGCAGCGTGGACTCGTCGACCACGTCGTCGTGCAACAGCGTCGCGGTGTGGATGAACTCGACCACCGCCGCCAAATTGAAACGCTGCGCCCCGCGATACCCAAGCGCGCCGCTCATCAGGAGCAGCAGCGCGGGGCGCAGGCGCTTGCCGCCCGCCGAAATGATGTAGCGCGAAACCTCGCTGACCAGCGGCACGCCGGTGTCGAGTCGCGTGGCAATCACGCGGTCGACCTCGGCCATGTCTTCGGCGATCAGGTCAAGTACGGCGTTTGTGGAAGAAGCAGCAGAGGAGACTGACAAAGCGGAAGCGCAAGGCGCCGGGGAGGGGTGATTTCTGAGGGCGGCCTGCATGGCCGGGTTGGCCGGGATTATAGGGAGCGACCCACCCGCCTCCCCTGCGCGGAAAAGCCGGTTAGCGTTAGCTGACAATTCCGGGCTATAATCTTGGGCTCTGCGGAAATTCGTCCGTGGAGCCATCACCCCTTCACAGGGACAAAGAGGTCATTACATGTACGCGGTCATAAAAACCGGCGGCAAGCAGTATCGCGTTGCTTCCGGCGAAAAAATTAAAGTAGAACAGATTGCTGCGGACGTAGGCCAGGAAATCGTGATCGATCAGGTTCTCGCAGTCGGCAACGGCTCGGACATCAAGATCGGCGCGCCCCTGGTGTCCGGCGCAACGGTGACAGCCACGGTGCTGTCGCACGGCAAGCACGACAAGGTGCACATCTTCAAGATGCGCCGTCGCAAGCACTATCAGAAACGTCAAGGCCATCGCCAGCAGTTCACCGAACTGCAAATCGGCGCGATCGCCGGTTAAGGAGCTGAAATGGCACAGAAAAAAGGCGGCGGCTCAACGCGAAACGGGCGCGACTCCAAGCCCAAGATGCTCGGCGTGAAGGCCTTCGGCGGTGAACTGATCAGCGCAGGCTCGATCATCGTTCGCCAACGTGGCACGCAGTTCCACCCCGGCGTCAACGTCGGCGTGGGCAAGGATCACACCTTGTTCGCCCTGGTCGACGGCCACGTGTCGTTCGGTCACAAGGGTGCGCTGAACAAGCACACGGTCAACGTGACCCCTGCGGCTTAAGCCCAGGTCACTTCGACCCGCTTCGAAGCCCCGCTCGTCGGGGCTTTTTCGTTTTCCGCCCGGGCAGGGCGCCTCTCTATAGACTGATATCCCATGAAGTTCGTTGACGAAGCCTTCATCGACATCGCCGCCGGCGATGGCGGCAACGGCTGCGTGTCGTTCCGCCATGAGAAGTACAAGGAGTTCGGCGGCCCGAACGGCGGCGACGGCGGCCGTGGCGGCCACGTTTTCGCGGTGGCCGATCCCAATCTCAATACCTTGGTCGACTTCCGCTATTCGCGCCGGCACGATGCCAAGCGCGGCCAGCACGGCATGGGCTCCGACATGTTCGGCGCGGCCGGCGACGACATCACGCTGAAGATGCCGGTGGGCACCATCATCACCGACGCCGAGACCGGCGAGGTGCTCTACGAACTCCTGGTGCCGGGCGAGGTGATCACCATCGCCAAGGGTGGCGACGGCGGCTTCGGCAACATGCGCTTCAAGAGCGCGATCAACCGCGCGCCGCGGCAGAAGACGCCCGGCTGGCCCGGCGAGAAGAAAAGCCTCAAGCTCGAACTCAAGGTGCTGGCAGACGTCGGCTTGCTCGGCATGCCCAACGCTGGCAAGTCGACCCTGATCAGCGCCATCTCGAATGCGCGGCCGCGTATCGCCGACTACCCGTTCACGACCTTGCATCCGAACCTGGGTGTGGTTCGCGTCGGTCCGGAGCAAAGCTTCGTGGTCGCGGACCTGCCTGGCCTGATCGAGGGCGCGTCCGAAGGCGCGGGCCTCGGCCATCTGTTCCTTCGGCATCTGCAGCGCACCCGCCTGCTGCTGCACGTGATCGACATGGCGCCCTTCGACGATAGCGTCGACCCCGTGGCGCAGGCCAAGGCCATCGTTGGCGAGCTGAAGAAGTACGACGCGGCGCTGTATCAGAAGCCGCGCTGGCTGGTGCTCAACAAGCTCGACATGGTGCCCGAGGACGAACGTGGCGCGCTGGTGAAGGACTTCGTCAAGCGGCTGCGCTTCAAGGGGCCGGTGTTCGAGATTTCCGCGCTGACGCGGGAAGGTTGCGAGCCGCTGGTCAAGGCGATCTACCAGCATGTGAAGGCCGAGCAAGTCGCCGAGCAGGCACCGGCGGAGATCGATCCACGCTTTGCGCCCGAGCCTTCAGGTCCGGGCGCCGCTCCGACCGAATCCGCCTGAGTTCCTTCGCACCGTGCTGCCATCGAAAATGATGGCAACCCTCGCCCCAATTGACCGCTCCAGTCCGACATGACCCAACGCCCCCATTCCACCGCCCTGCGTGATGCACGTCGCATCGTGGTCAAGGTTGGCTCGAGCCTGGTCACCAACGAAGGCCGTGGCCTCGATGAGGCCGCGATCGGTGAATGGTGCCGTCAGCTCGCGGGACTGGTGCGCGACGGTCGCGAGGTGGTGATGGTGTCGAGTGGCGCCATTGCCGAGGGCATGAAGCGCCTTGGCTGGCGCACGCGGCCCCACGAGGTGCATGAACTGCAAGCGGCCGCTGCCGTCGGGCAGATGGGGCTCGCGCAGATGTACGAGACCAAGCTGCGCGAGAACAATCTTGGAAGCGCGCAGGTCCTGCTGACCCATGCCGACCTGGCCGACCGCGAGCGCTACCTCAATGCGCGCTCGACCCTGGTGACCCTGCTCGCGCACGGCGTGGTGCCGGTCATCAACGAGAACGACACGGTGGTCAACGACGAGATCAAGTTCGGCGACAACGACACGCTGGGCGCGTTGGTTGCCAACCTGGTGGAAGCCGATGCGCTCGTCATCCTGACTGACCAGAAAGGCTTGTTCACGGCGGATCCGCGCAAGGATGCGTCGGCCACCTTCGTGCATGAAGCCGTGGCCGGAGACCCGGCACTCGAAGTCATGGCCGGCGGTGCCGGTTCCAGCCTGGGGCGCGGCGGCATGATCACCAAGATTCTGGCCGCCAAGCGCGCCGCCGCTTCCGGCGCCTCGACAGTAATCGCCTGGGGCCGTGAGCAGGATGCCCTGCTGCGCTTGGCGGGCGGCGAGGCCATCGGCACTTTGCTGGTGGCGCAGACGGCCAAGCACCAGGCGCGCAAGCGCTGGATGGCCGATCACCTTCAGATGCGCGGCGCCGTCACGGTGGACAACGGTGCGGCGGCCAAGGTCCGGGCCGAAGGCAAGAGCCTGTTGCCGATCGGCATGACCGCGGTGGAGGGTGATTTCTCGCGCGGGGACGTGATCGCGGTACGCGACCCGGCGGGCGCCGAGTTGGCGCGCGGGCTGGCCAACTATTCCAGCGCCGAGGCGCGGTTGCTGTGCCGCAAGCCGTCTGGCCAGATCGAGCAACTGCTGGGATACGTGGCGGAGCCGGAGATGGTGCACCGCGACAACATGGTCCTCATGCCGAAGGCATGAATATTCCTACTGCGGACGCCGATCTCGGGTCTGCGGTGTTGGCTCCGGCATAACAAGCGCTGTCGCGCAGTTGTTAGCCTCTGCCGCAACTTCGTTGTCACCGCACGGGAGTGCGGTTCCGCTCCTCAACCCGACCTCGGCGCCCGCGCTACGGAATCTTCACGCCTTCTGCGCCCCTTATTCCCTAAGCCTCTGAGCCCTGGCGGCGCAGCAAGCTCGCCTACTCGACCTCGCGCACCGGCTTGCGCAGCAACTGCACCGTCTCTCTCACCGACACCTGGGGCCCGTGGCCTCGGCAAAGGCCTTGGTAGGTCAGCCGCGACACATAGCCCGACTTGATCTGCCGGTAGGGCTTCCACTCGGGATCCTTGGCTTCAACCCACTTGCCGTCGTTGAAACGGGCGTAGGTCTTGACCTCGTCGGTGGAACAGCGCACGCCCTCGTAGTAGGCGTTGAATGCGCCGCCTTGCTGGCTGCGGGACAACACCACATACCGGACGACGCCGTCATTCGTGATCACGATGGTCTCCGGATCGACGCTGAAGTTGAGCGCCGAGCGAGTGGGCATCTCGATGGGAATCGCCCGGCCCTCTGCGAAGGCGGGCGGCGGCGGCACGTCGGTTTCCTTCCATTCGACGTCGCTGGCGGTCACCGTCGGTGGCGGCGGCGATCCGGCCTGGGCCCAGTCCGGGTTGTCCCGGCTGCGACCGGCGGAGGAGGCGCATGCGCCAAGGAAACAGCAGGCGGCCAGCGCCAGCGCAAGCTCAGCGCTGCGTCGGCACGAAAGGCGCGTTGTGGGGAGAAGAAGACTCATCGCTCGCGGAAGATAGATTGGGGTTCGGATCGAATGTGCCGCCCGGCGGCAGATCCATGCCGACGGGTGCGCCGGCATCGAACGGATGGCGATCGAAGTCCCGCCCTCGCACGTTGCTGCGCAGGAAGCGGTTGCGGAAATCCTGGCGCGGCAGGTAGCGCGCCAGCTCTGTCAGGGCCATTTCATAGACGCCCCGCTTGAACTCGACGACGACATCGAGCGGCACCCAGTAGTCGTGCCAGCGCCAGGCGTCGAACTCCGGATGATCCGTCGCCCGAAGGTTCAGATCCCAGTCGTGCCCCGTCAATTGCAGCAAGTACCAGATCTGCTTCTGGCCTTTGTAGTGACCGCGTGCGTCACGGCGGATGAACCGATCCGGCACCTCGTAGCGCAACCAGTCGCGGGTACGGGCCACGATGCGCACATGCTCCGGATGAAGGCCCACTTCCTCATGCAGCTCGCGGAACATGGCTTGCTCGGGGCTTTCGCCGCGATCAATGCCGCCTTGCGGGAACTGCCAGGAGTG
The DNA here is from genome assembly GCF_037889955.1 of Variovorax robiniae. NCBI lineage: Bacteria > Pseudomonadati > Pseudomonadota > Betaproteobacteria > Burkholderiales > Comamonadaceae > Variovorax > Variovorax robiniae. The sequence continues at coordinate 610,971 of NZ_JBBKZS010000002.1, read as the reverse complement.
GGTGCGTATGCGCTTGCCCCAAAAAACCTGGTTTCTCTGGTTGAGCAGGATGATGCCGACGTTGGGCCTGAAGCCGTCCCGGTCGAGCATAATCAAACCCCAAATTTCTATGAACTGAGTCGATTATGCACGCCGTGTTACGCACGGCAAGCGGACCGGTTCGAAGGCCCCCGGGCCTGCACACCTCCTCACTGACCCAGCCGCGCAAGATGAAAGCATCCCGTTTTTTTGTCTCCACCCTCAAGGAAGCACCGACCGACGCCGAGGTGGCGAGCCATCGCCTCATGATGCGCGCGGGCATGATCAAGAAGCTCGGCGCGGGGGTCTACACCTACATGCCGATGGGCTTGCGCGTGATCCGCAAGGTCGAGGCGATCGTGCGCGAGGAGATGGACCGGGCCGGCGCGGTCGAGCTGACCATGCCGGTGGTGCAGCCGGCCGAGCTGTGGCAGGAGAGCGGCCGCTTCGACAAGATGGGCCCCGAACTGCTGCGCATCAAGGACCGCCATGAGCGCGACTACGTGGTGCAGCCGACCAGCGAAGAGGTCGTGACCGACATCGCCCGCCAGGAGATTCGCAGCTACAAGCAACTGCCGCGCAACTTCTACCAGATCCAGACCAAGTTCCGCGACGAGCGTCGCCCGCGCTTCGGCCTGATGCGTGGGCGCGAGTTCACGATGAAGGACGCGTACAGCTTCGACCGCGACCTGACGGCGGCCAAGGCGAGCTACCAGAACATGGCGCAGGCCTATCGCCGGATCTTCGACCGCTTTGGGCTGACCTACCGTGCGGTGGCGGCCGACAGCGGCGCCATCGGCGGCGACATGAGCGAGGAGTTCCAGGTGATCGCCGCGACCGGCGAAGACGCGATCGTCTACTGCCCGGACAGCGACTACGCGGCCAACATGGAAAAGGCCGAGGCCATGGCGCCGGCTGGCCCGCGGCCTGCGGCTTCCAACGCGCTGGCCAAGACGCCGACGCCCGGCAAGGCCACCTGCGAAGACGTGGCCGTGCTGCTCGGCGTGCCGCTGGCCACGACGGTCAAGTCGCTGGTGCTCGCAACCGACACGCTTGACGCCAAGGGCAACATCGTCGGCGCGCAGGTCTGGCTGCTGCTGCTGCGCGGCGACCACGACATGAACGAGATCAAGGTCAGCAAGGTCCCTGGCCTGGACGCGGGCTTCCGCTTTGCGTCCATCGGCGAAATCGATGAGCATTTCGGCTGCAAGCCCGGCTACCTCGGACCGCTGAACATGAAGAAGCCCGTCAAGCTCGTCGCCGACCGCGAAGTGGCAGTGATGGCCGACTGGATCACGGGCGCCAACGAGGTCGACTTCCACATGACCGGCGTGAACTGGGGGCGCGACCTGCCCGAGCCCGATCTCGTCGCCGACCTGCGCAATGTGGTCGCCGGCGACCCGTCGCCGGACGGCAAGGGCCTGCTCGCGATCGAACGCGGCATCGAGGTCGGCCATGTGTTCGTGCTGGGCACCAAGTACAGCCGGGACATGAACGCCACCTTCCTCGACGAGGGCGGGAAGCCGCAGTTCCTGGAAATGGGCTGCTATGGCATCGGCATCACGCGGCTGCCGGCCGCGGCCATCGAGCAGAACCATGACGAGCGCGGGATCATCTGGCCGGATGCGATCGCGCCTTTCACCGTCGTGGTCTGCCCGATCGGCATGGACCGCAGCGTGGACGTCAAGGCTGCGGCGGAGGCGCTCTACGAAGAACTGCGCGGCGCGGGCGTCGACGTGCTGCTGGACGATCGCGGCGAGCGCCCCGGCGCGATGTTCGCCGATTGGGAACTGATCGGCGTGCCGCATCGGATCGTGGTGTCCGACCGCGGCATCAAGGAAGGCCAGTACGAGTACCAGCATCGCCGCGACACGGCGGCGACCAAGGTGCCGGCGGCGAAGGCCGCGGCCCATATCCGGGCCCGGCTCGCGGCATGAACGTAGCGCCGGAGGCCAACCGGTGACACTCTCGCGGCGCGCTTGCCTGGGCGCCGCCGCGGGCGGTGCGTTGTCGATGGCGCTGCCTCGCGCAGCACTGGCCGGTGCACAACTCGAGGAGCCGATGATCGACGCAGTGCGCAATGCCTTGTCGGCATCGATACACAGCGCCGCGCCGCCGATCCCGGAGTTCAATGACACCGCGTCGCGCTTGGCCTACCTGCGGTGGCTCGGCGAGATGAGCGAACGGCTGAAGAAGAAGGTGCCGGAGCCCCAGCCGCGCATCGAGTTCCTGCAAACGGTCTGGTACGAAACCCGGCGCTCGGCGCTGGATGTGAGCCTGGTGCTGGGGCTGATCCAGGTGGAGAGCAACTTCCGGAAGTTCGCGGTGTCCAGCGCGGGGGCGCGCGGGCTGATGCAGGTGATGCCGTTCTGGACCCGCGTGATCGGCGACGGCGACGCGGGACAGTTGTTCCGCATGCAGACCAACCTGCGCTTTGGCTGCGTCATCCTTCGCCACTACCTGGGGCTGGAGAACGGCGACCTGTTCCTGGCGCTCGGTCGCTACAACGGCAGCCGGGGCAAGGCGCCGTATCCGAACGCCGTGTTCGCCAACCAGCGCAACTGGAAGTTCACGGACCGCCCGTCAGTTGATTGAACCGGTGCCGCGTGCGACGTGAGGCTTGCCTAATCCCGGTTGCGCAGCGCCCAGGTCCAGAGTGGCCGAGGCATCGACAACGCAACCAGGGCCATCATTCCTCTCCCGGAGAGGCGTTGGCGCCAGTTCCAGTCTGGCGAGACAAAGCATTTCCATGCACGGAGGCGCTCGCCGTCCCGCGCATAGCGCATCGTTGCCACCGGGGCGATGCGCGAGGCTCTTTTCTGCCGTAGCGCGATTCCCTCGGGCGGTACTCGGAGCTGCTTGGTGAATTCGTAGTACAGGTGGACATCCATGCCGCGGCCCGCATTTGTGACCGAGTCTGCCTGGACGCGATACGCCGAAACCTCCCGATCGATGTAGCGGGCCGACACGCCGCCGTTGGCAAGGCGCACGTGCATGGCCCAGTCGCCCACGTTGCCGTCACGCGGGCCCTGCATGTATTGCAGGTAGGTGTCTCTTTCAATCAGGAAGGCATCGGGCGGGACGGATTGGGTCAGGCACCATTGCCACATCGGCTGTGCGCGTGCGCTGCCGGTCTTGCCGTACACGCGATCGTTCTCGGCGCTGCGGACCAGGTCGACGCGACCGTCCTCGTCCATGATCAGGTTGCGGCCGAACCAGAGCTTGACCGAGTCGTCTGTCTCGCTCATGGAGGCATCGGCCAATACGCGCAGCGCGTCTGGGCAGAGCGTGTCGTCGTTGTGGAGATAGAGGAGGTGGCCAAACCTGGCTCGCATGCCCAGAAAACACTGGTTGGGGTACGTGCCCTTTGGCGGGTCGCTTGGCACGTAGTCGATCAGGTCGGCCAAGCCGCTCGCTGCAATCACTGCCCGGTTGCGTTCCCAATATTCGCGCGGGCTGTCGTCGCCGATGATGATCTCGCCGATCAGTGCGCGATCCTGTTGCGCAATGCTTGCGAGCGCTTCTCCCAACTGCTCTGGCCTGGCATAGGCCGGAATCAGTACCGAGATCAGCATGCCGTGGCCGCAGCGCGCATGTCTTGCGCATGCAGGGTCGAGCGCACCGCGCCGATCACGCGCGTGACGTCCGCATCGCTCAACTTCGCGGAGATCGGCAGCGACACGGTCTGGCGGCCGACCCGGTGTGCGTGCGGCGCATCCTCGGGCCGCCAGCCATAGGTCTCCTGGTAGTACGGGTGTTCGTTGAGCGAGAGGTAGTGCACGCCGACGCCGATGCCCTGCGCGGTCATGGCGTCCAGGAAGGCATCGCGCGAAATACCGCAGCGCTTCGCGTCGACATGTATGGTGAACAGGTGATGGCCATGGCGTGTGTGGGGCGCGACGCGCGCAGGCAATTCGAGGGGCAGGTCCGCCAGTTCGTCCATGTAGCGCGTCCAGATCGCCTCGCGCCGCCGCCAGTAGCGCTCGACACGCTCGAGTTGCTTCAGGCCGATGGCAGCCTGCAGGTCCATCATGTTGTATTTGAAGCCGGCGGCCACGACGTAGTAGTGCTTGTAGCCTTCGTCGCTGAAGCGCTTCCAGGCGTCCTTGCTCATGCCGTGCAGGCCGAGGATCTTGATGCGCGCCGCGTCTTCTTCCCGGCGCGCAAACACCATGCCGCCTTCGCCGGTGACGATGTTCTTGGTGACGTAGAAGGAGAAGCAGCCGAAGTCGCCGATGGTGCCGGCGCTGTGGCCGTGATACTCGGTCTCGATTGCGTGCGCGCAGTCCTCGATGACCTTGATGCCATGGTGGCCGGCGATCGCCATCAATGCGTCCATGTCGCAAGGGCGGCCGGCGAAATGCACCGGCACAATGGCGCGCGTGCGGGGCGTGATCTTCTGCAGCACCTGCGCTGGGTCGATGTTCAGCGTCTTGGGATCGATGTCGGCCAGGACCGGCTTGGCGCCTGCGTGAATGATGGCGTTGACGGTTGCGCAGAAAGTCATCGGTGTCGTGATGACTTCGTCGCCCGGCCCGACTCCGGAGGCGAGAAGCGAAAGATGCAATGCCGCAGTGCACGAATTCAGCGCCATCGAATGGCGCGCACCCCGATAGAGCGCGAACTCCCGCTCGAATTGCGCCACCTTTGGGCCGGTTCCGAGCCACCCCGACCGCAGCACGGACTCGACCGCGTCGATGTCGTCCTGCTCGATCTGCGGTGAACCGAACACCAGAAACTCTTCTTTTCTTTGCATGGTGATAAGACGTGTTGAAGGTTCGACGGATTGGTCTTGTAGCGTTGCGTGCCGGGCTACGAAACAATCCTACCCACAAAGAAAACATTAGTTAACAATTTCCTCCGTGCAACGGGCTTTTTTGGGCTTGGCTCAGCTTTGTTGGTCAGCTAGCGGTCAGGTCGTTCGGTGTATCGGGAGATACGCAATAAGTAGTAAGGAAATGTTTCAGAAAATCCAATGAAATCAATCACTTGAGCGTTCAGGCGAACCGGCGACCTCGACATTGCGCCGAATTTTTGAGAACGGGCCTTACCGTGGGAGGCGAAACTCAGCCGTCAAGTAGCGCAATGGCCAGGGCTCTGAGAGGGCATAGGCACCGTTCGAAACGGCTCTGCGAGGTTTTGGTTCAGCCCAAATTCCCGATGTGCGCTCCTGCGCTGGAGCCCGGATGCGTCTCGTTGTGTTGGCCGTGGCGTGCGAGATGGCTCACCGAGCGCGTGGCGCGCTCACATCTCAGTGATCAACGTGAGAAAGCGCTCGACCTGATCCGAGCCAAGTGCACCAGAGCGGCGAGCGCCGCGGGCTTGAGCCAAACAGCGTCCGCGTGCTGCGCAGCGACTTCGGTTGCGATATGGCGCATCGGAACCGCGCGTTACTCCTCGCGTATCCTGCTGACCATCACCTGGTCGATCCGATAGCTGTCCACGTCCATCACCTCGAAGGTGTAGCCGCCCGCCACGACTCGGTCGGTGCGACGTGGCACGCGGCGCAGCATGACCATCAGGAAGCCGGCCATCGTCTCGTATTCATCGGCATGGGGGAGTGCCTCGATGTCGAGTGCGCGCAGCACGTCCTGGATCGGCGTGACGCCATCGATGAGCCAGGAGTTATCGTCGCGGCGGATGATCTGTGGTTCTTCGTCCAGGCCGCTGACCAGGTCGCCCATCACGGTGCTCATCACGTCGTTGAGCGTGATGACCCCGACCACGAGGCTGTACTCGTTGACGATGACCGCGAAGTCCTCGTGCGCCTGCTGGAACTGTTCCAGAACTTCGGTCAGCGACAGGCGGTCGGGCACGACGAGCGCCTTGTGCAGCGGCACGCCCTGGTCGAGCGCGAGCGGCTGGCCGCTCAGCACGCGCTGGAACATGTCCTTGGCATCGACGTAGCCCAGCACGTGGTCGATGTCGCCATCGCAGACCGGATAGGCGGAGAAGGGCTCGGCCACGATGCGGGCGCGCAGCACGGACTCGGGGTCGTCCTTCTGGAACCAGGTGATGCGGTCGCGCGAGGTCATGACGCTGCTGACGAGGCGCGTGTCGAGTTCGAACACGTTGGCGATCACCTGCTGCTCGCGCACGGCCAGCACGCCGGCGCGGGCGCCGGCCTCGGTCATGGCGAGGATGTCGGCGGAGGTGATCTTCTCGTCGCGCTGCAGCGGCATGCCGAGCAGCTTGAAGAGCATGTCGGTGCTGTGCGTGAAGAGCCAGACCAGCGGCTTGAAGGTGGTGATGAGGACGTTCATCGGTCCGACCATGCGCACGGCCAGGCGCTCAGGATCGGCCATGCCCAGGCGCTTGGGGAACAGGTCGGCGAACACCAGAAACAGCGAGATCACCACGACGAAGGAGCAGGCGAAGGCCCAGCGCGCAGCTGCTTCCGGGCTGGTCCATTGCTCGAAGATCTGCACGAACGAGGGAGAGAAGGCGCCTTCGCCGACGACGCCGCCGAGGATCGCGACCGCGTTGAGGCCGATCTGCACGACGGTGAAGTAGTGGCCGGGCTGTTCCTGCACGCGCAGCACGCGGTCTGCGCGCGCATCGCCTTCATCGGCCATCTGCCGCAGGCGCAGGCGGCGCGATGCGGCGAGGGAAATCTCGGCAAGTGAGAAGAAAGCACTCGCCGCGATGAGGAGGGCGATGAGGATGAGGCTTTGGGTCAGGGACATGGCACGGTCTTTTCAGACCATGATGGTGCCATGACATGCGCGAGGCCCTGGACGAGTCCCGCGCGGAGCGCATCTCGCGGGACTTGCCCAGGGCATTCCCAGCTATTGCACGAAGCCCATGCGGCTCTTGTTTGCGGAGGCGCGGGGCAGGTCGTCGACGCGCACTTCATCCCGGTGCGCGAGACGTGCGTTGCCGAAGCCCGTCATCAGTGCGCGGCGCATCTCGCGTGGCGCCAGCGTGGCGAGGTGGTCGATGACGTCGTCGGCCGGCTCGGGGTTGAGCAGGCGGCCCCAATCGTGTTCGGCGCGGATCGACGCGTAGAGGCTGCGCGCGATCTGGCGCGACGCTTCCGGCGTGGGGACATCGATCTCGAACACGTTCATGCGGTTGAGGATCGGCTCGGGGATGTTGCGTTCGTCGTTGGCCGTGGTGATCCAGATGACCTGGCTGGCGTCGATGGGGATCTCGGCGAACTCGTCGATGAAGCTGTGGGCCGTGTCGTGCTCGAGCAGGTTGTAGAGCGCGCCGAGCGGGTCGTATTGGGCGTCGGCGCCGGCCTTGTCGATCTCGTCGACGACCATGACCGGGTTGGCATATTGGCCGTCGACCAGGGTCTCGAAGACCTTGCCCGGCTTGGCGCCCTTCCATTGCGAGGAGGAGCCCGAGAGCAGCCACCCGGCGGTCATCGAGTTCATCGGCACCAGCGACATTCCGGTGCCGAGCAGTTCGGCCAGCTTCTTCGCGAAATGGGTCTTGCCGATGCCGGGCGGGCCGAGCAGGAGCATCGGCGTGACCTCCAGGCCGTCGCGGCTGTCCTGCGCGAGCGCCACGTGGCGGCGCACGTCGTCGAGGACGTCGGTGAAGTTGGGAAGCTGCGCGTAGAGGGCGGCCATCTCGGGCACGCCGCTGGGCTTGACCTGGAAGCGCTCCGGGCCGCGTTCGAGCATGCGCTCGTAGGTGGTGCGGAGGTTTTCGTGGTCCCGGTCGGGCAGCTTGGCGAGCTTGCGCTCGACGTCGTGCGTCTGGAACACGCTGCGCAGGTTGGCCACCGGCAGCTGGAAGGCGGGGGAAGCGGGGACGAGACTGCGGGAATCCATGAGACACCTCCGGTTTCGAACACTTCGATACAGCAGCATAAGCCGTGCCCGAAGCCGGTGTCTGTCCAAGTTTTCTCGTTTTTGGCTTTTTGCTACAGACCGTCCACAGTCGGATGGAGGACGCGCGTTTCTCCTACACGCCGCCGTGCGGATGCGTGGGATCGACCCACAGCACGGTGTCTGGCTTCTCGACAGGCTCGATGTCGAGGTTGATGGCCACGGCCTGGCCGTCGCTGCGGCACAGGACGCAGTGCAGGGCCTCGGTCTCGCTGGCGTTGATTTCCTGGTGCGGCACGTAGGGCGGCACGTAGATGAAATCGCCGGGGCCGGCTTCGGCCGTGAATTCGAGATGCTCGCCCCAGCGCATGCGGGCCTTGCCGCTGACCACGTAGATCACCGATTCCAGGTGGCCGTGGTGATGGGCGCCGGTCTTGGCATTGGCATGGATGGTCACGGTGCCGGCCCACAACTTCTGCGCGCCGACGCGGGCGAAGTTGATGGCGGCCTTGCGGTCCATGCCCGGCGTCTGGGCGGTGTTGCCGTCGAGCTGGTTGCCGGGGATGACGCGCACGCCGTCGTGCTTCCAGGCGGGTTCGCCGCCGTCGCCGTGGGAATGATCGGCGTGGTCGTGGCTCATGCCGCTGAGCCGGTCAAGCTGTGGCGTTGATGACCTGCTGCAGCTCGCCGGATTCGTACATCTCCATCATGATGTCCGAGCCACCGATGAACTCGCCCTTGACGTAGAGCTGCGGAATGGTCGGCCATTGGCTGTATTCCTTGATGCCCTGGCGGATGCCGTCGTCTTCCAGCACGTTGACGGTCTTGAGCGACTTGGTGTCGACGCCGACGGCCTTGAGGATCTGGATCGCGCGGCCGGAGAAGCCGCACATGGGGAAGCTGGCATTGCCCTTCATGAAGAGCAGGATGTCGTTGGATTTGACGAGGTCGTCGATGCGTTGCTGGGCGTCGCTCATGGGCAGGCTCCTTGGATGAGTGGGTTGGGGCGGATTATTTCACCGTGCGCCAGATTCCGCCGGAACAGCGCGCGATGCCGGCGAGGTCGTCGCGGCTTTGCACGTCGGCGAAGCCGCGTTCGGTGAGCAGGGCGCGGACGGCGGGGGCCTGGTCGAAGCCGTGTTCGAGGAGGAGCCAGCCGCCGTCGGCGAGGTGGGCAGGGGCGTCCTGCACGATGCGGCGGATGTCGTCGAGGCCGTCGGGGCCGGAGGCGAGTGCGCTCAGGGGTTCGTGCTGAAGGGCGACGAGGTGGGCGTCATCGGCGGCGATATAGGGCGGATTGGAAACGATGAGGTCGTAGCCCATGGCCGCGCCGGCCAGCCAGTCGGCCTGGGTGAAATGGACCGGCAGGCCGAGGCGGGCGGCATTGGCGCGTGCGACCTCCAGCGCATCGGCGCTGTCATCGACGGCATCGACTTTCGCATCGGGGCGCGCGTGTTGGAGTGCCAGCGCGATGGCGCCGCTGCCGGTGCCGAGGTCGAGCACGCGCGATGCCATCGCGGGCGGCATGCGCGTGAGCGCCCATTCGACCAAGGTCTCCGTGTCCGGTCGGGGAACGAGGACGCGCGCATCGACTCGCAGCGCGAGGCCGTGGAACTCTTTCTCGCCGAGCAGGTAGGCGGCAGGCTCGCCGTTGGCGCGGCGCGCGCAGAGTGACTCGAAGGATTGCCGTGCGGCGGGCGGCAGTTTGTCGGTGTCGTGGGACAGTAGCCACGCACGCTCATGCACCGGCCGGCCCAGTGCATGCAGGAGCAACAGTTGCGCATCGAGCCGGTCGACGCCGCGCTTTGCGGCGGCGCGCAGCGCCTTCTGGATCGTCATCGGCATCAGGCAGGCAGCGCGGACGATTCCAGCTCGGCCAACTGCTCGGCCTCGCGCGCCGCCTTGAGGGCGTCCAGCACTTCGCCGAGGTCGCCTTCCATGATCATCAGCAGCTTGTAGAGCGTGAGGTTGATGCGGTGGTCGGTGAGCCGGCCTTGCGGGAAGTTGTAGGTGCGGATGCGGTCGGAGCGATCGCCGGTGCCGATCAGGCCCTTGCGTTCGGCCGCATCCTTGGCGGCACGCTCGCTGCGATCCTTTTCCTGGATGCGGGCGGACAGCACCTGCAGCGCCTTGGCCTTGTTGCGGTGCTGCGAGCGGTCGTCCTGGCATTCGGCCACGATGCCGGTCGGGATGTGCGTGATGCGCACCGCCGAATCGGTCTTGTTGATGTGCTGGCCACCGGCGCCGCTGGCGCGGTAGGTGTCGATGCGCAGGTCGGCCGGGTTGATCTGCACGGCTTGCGCCTCGTCCGGTTCAGCCAAGACGGCGACAGTGCAGGCGCTGGTGTGGATGCGGCCCTGGGTCTCGGTGGCCGGCACGCGTTGCACGCGGTGGCCGCCCGATTCAAAGCGCAGCCTGCCGAACACGTCATCACCGACCACACGGATCACCACTTCCTTGAAGCCTCCGAGTTCGCTGGGCGAGTCGCTCACGATTTCGCAGCGCCAGCCGGCGCGTTCGCAGTAGCGCGTATACATGCGCAGCAGGTCGCCGGCGAACAGGGCCGATTCGTCGCCGCCGGTGCCGGCCCGGATTTCTACGAAGGCGTTGCGGGCGTCGTCCGGGTCCTTGGGCAGCAGCAGGCGTTGCAGTTCATCTTCGAGCTTTTGCAACTCGTCCTCGGCGGAGGCGATCTCCTCCTTCGCCATCTCGGCCATGTCGGGGTCGTCCAGCATCTCGCGCGCGCCGGCCAGGTCGGCCTCGCGCTGCTTGAAGCGCAAGTAGCGGCCAGCGATCTGCGTGACCTGGGCATGCTCCTTCGACAGCACGCGGTACTGAGCCATGTCGGCCATGATGTCTTCACGCGAGAGCAGGAAGTCGAGTTCTTCGAGGCGCTGGGCGTAGCGGTCGAGTTGCTGGCGGAGGAAGGTTTTCATCGGAGATCGGGAATTCGGGAGCGAGAACCGAATGCAGAGGGCGCAAAGGTTTCGCGGAAGTCGCAAAAGGATGCAAAGAAATTTTTGGAGGTCCTTCTTGCGACCTTTGCGAAATCCTTGCGACTTCTGCGTTCGGCTGTCCGCATTCGGGGCGGCGGGCGAGCGGGGCGATGAGCGTCGCTAACGCTCTTTGCGCAGGAACAGGCGCGACAGGGTCTGCGCCGTCTGCTCGCGTGCGGCGTTGTCGCCGGCATGCAGTTCGGCCATGGCGCCGTGCAGCATCTTATGCGTAAGGCCGCGCGACAGGGCTTCGAGCACCGTTTCGATGTCCTCGCCCTTGGCCAGCAGCTTGCGTGCGCGCGCCAGTTCCAGCGACCGCCATTCGTCGGCCTGCGCATTGAGCTGCTGGATCAGCGGCACCGTGCCGCGCTGGGCCAGCCAGTGCATGAAGCTCTGAACGCCCGCGTCGATGATGACTTCGGCCTGGGCTACCGCGGCTTGGCGGCTGGCCTGGCCCTGCTGCACGACCTGCGCGAGGTCGTCCACGGTGTAGAGGTAGACGTCTTCCAGCTTCTGGACTTCCGGCTCGATGTCGCGCGGCACGGCCAGGTCGACCATGAACATCGGGCGGTGCTTGCGCTGCTTGAGCGCACGCTCCACGGCACCCAGGCCGATCAGGGGCAGGGTGCTCGCGGTGCAGCTGACGACGATGTCGAATTCGGCCAGGCGGCCCGGCAGTTCGGCCAGGCGCATCGCCTCGCCGCCGAAGCGGGTCGCCAGCTTCTCGCCCCGTTCCAACGTGCGGTTGGCGACGACGATGGATTTGGGGCGGCGCGCCGCGAAGTGCGTGGCGGCCAGGTCGATCATCTCGCCGGCACCGACGAACAGCACGCGGGTCTTGGCCAGATCCTCGAACAACTGGGACGCGAGCCGAACCGAAGCGGCGGCCATGCTGATGGAATGGGCGCCGATCTCGGTGGCAGTGCGGACTTCCTTGGCGACGGCGAAGGAGCGCTGGAACAACTGGTTGAGGGTGCTGCCCAGGGCGCCCGCGGTTTCGGCGGCGCGCACGGCGTCCTTCATCTGGCCCAGGATCTGCGCCTCGCCGAGGACCATCGAATCGAGCCCGCTGGCCACGCGAAAGGCATGGCGCGCGGCCGCGTCATCGTGCAGCGTGTAGGCATGCGAGCGCAGTAGCGCGGGCGCGACGCCACCGCTTTCGGCCAGCCAGCCCACGGTGTGGTCCAGCGCCATGTGCTCGGAGGCGCAATAGATCTCGGTGCGGTTGCAGGTGGAGATGATGGCCGCCTCGACCTGCGGGTGCCGGTGGCTGCCGAAGGAGTTGCGCAGGCTGTGCAGGGTGGGGGCGATCTGGTCGAGGGCGAACGCAAAACGACCGCGCAGGTCGAGTGGCGCGGTCGTGTGGTTCAACCCAAGGGCCCAGACAGACATCGCTCGATTATAAAATTTTGGCGCGAACCCCGGCGCGCAGTCCCCGCCAAGCCCTTCATCGAGCGGCTTGGAAACCCTTTTTCCAGCCTTTCCGATGTCCGCGCTCGACCTGCTGAACCATCTTCTGAACTTCGTCGCGCCGGCATTCTTCGTTGCGGCTGTGCTGGCGCTCCTGGCCGGCTTCCTGATGCCGAAGCGCGCCGAAGCGCCCGCCCGATGGGTGCAGTTTGCTATCAATCTGGTAGCAGGCATCGCCGTGCTGGCGGGCGGCCTCGCCTGGTTCGGGCACGACGGGATGATGGTGACCTATGCCGCGCTGGTGGTCGTCTGCGGCACCGGTCAGTGGTTGCTGGCGCAGGGCTGGCGCGGCTGAGTTTTCAAGTCTGCGCCGGCGGTGGCGGGCTTTCGGCGGGTGTGGCCATCGGCGTTGCCGCGCCGGACGTGACCATCATCGTCGGCACCGATAGCGGCAGTTCGGCCGTGCGCAAGGCGTCGAGGATCTCGAACATCAGGTCGCTGCGCACGCCGCCGGCCAAGCGCGGGCTGCCCACGAAGGCAATGGCCTGGAAGATCAGCGCGCCGCCTTCCACCCCTTCCAGCGTGACCGAGGGCGATGGCGTCGGCAGCACTTCGGTGTGGGTGTTGCAGGCGGCCAGCATGAGGGCGCGTACCTTCTTCGCATCGGTCGACAGAGGCATCGGCAGGCGGATCAGCACGCGGCCCTCGGCATTGGCCAGGGTCATGTTGCGCACGATCTTGGTGATGAATTCCGAGTTGGGCACGATCAGCGTCGACCGGTCGCCCAACTGGATCTCGGTGGCGCGCACGTTGATGCGCCGCACGTCGCCCTCCGAGGTGCCCAGGACCACCCAGTCGCCGACCTTGACCGGCCGCTCGGCCAGCAGGATCAGGCCCGAGATGAAGTTCTGCACGATCGCCTGCAAGCCGAAGCCGATGCCCACCGACAGCGCGCTCGCCACCCAGGCGATGCGATTGATGCCGATGCCCAGCGCCGAGAGCGAAAAGGCCACCACCAGCACGCCGCCCACGTAGCCGAGCAGCGTGGTGATCGAGCTTTGCATGCCGGGCTCGAGCGTGGTGCTCGGCAGGTAGCGTTGCGCGAGCCAGCGCTTGAGCACGCGCAATGCGATGAAGCCGGCCACCGCGACGCCGACCGCGCTGAAGATGGCGCCCGGCACCAGTTCGAATTCGCCGATCTTGAAGCCCGAGCCGAACTGCCCGCTGCGCTGAACCACCTCGCCCGGCCCGCTGCCCAGGGGCGCCATCAGGGCGATCAGCATGTAGAAGAAGACGGCGACGCGGCTCACGCCGGAGAGCAGCACGGCGGCCTGGTCCAGCGTCTGCGGCGCAAAGCCGAAGCTTTTCTGCAAACGCGCGCCGAATGGGCTCTTGGACGAGACGACAGCGGTGCACAGGTCGTCCGCGAACTTGAACATCACGTAGGACGCCGCTGCGACGATGCCGCCCCAGGTGAGTTGTCCGGCCAGGAAGCTGGCCATCGCGACATAGCCGATGGCCACCAGCACCCAGATCACGACGATCACCACCATCACCGCGCTGAGGAGTACGCCGACCCAGACCGGCCGTTCGACAGGCACCACCGGCGCGTCGGCCGTGGTTTCGTCATGCGGAATCGGTGGTGGCGCATGCTCCGGCCCCAGCCGCAGCACGATCGCCGCGATCAGCCCCGTGAGCGCCAGCGCGGTGAGCACATGCGTCGCCAGAACGGCGGCAAAGCTGGCATCGATCACGGCGTTGACCTGGGCCGGCGCCCACACCAGCACGCCGATCAGCCCGATGAGCCACGGATAGGGCGCGAGCCGCCGTGCCATGTCGTTCGACATCGGCGGCAGTCGCCAGGAGGGACGCCTGACCGACAGCAGCGCGCGTCCGAGCCCGACCACGAAGGCGATGAAGATGCTCGACGCCACCACCGCCTGCGCCACCTTGCGCGTCTGCTCGCCGAGGGCGCCGTTGGCATCCAGCACTGAATGCAGCCATTGCGCCGAGGCGCCGACCAGCACCACGTTGACGCCGACGACGGCAAGCACCAGCAGCGAGCGGCGCAGCCGCCCCGGCGGCAGCCATCGCTTGGCCAGTCGCAGCATCGCGCTTTCGGCCAGCAGGTTGCCGGCCACCGCGATCAGCAGCGCCGCCACCAGGGTGAGCAGCACCGGGACGCGATGGCCCGGCTCGCTGGCGACGATCGCGCCGCGACGCATCTCGTCCCACAAGGCCCGCAGCCGCGCGATGTCGTCGGGCCAGGCGTCGCGGATGTCGAGCCAGAAGGCGCCGGCCAGCGGCGACGGTGCGCGCTCGGTGAGTTGCGCTTCGAACAGCTTGCGCCGCTGGTTCACCAGGTCGGTGCCACGCTGCCGCGCGTCGATGGCGAGCAGCTTGGCCAGGCGCACGTCGGAATCGAGCGCATTGCGCTGCTTGGTGAGGGCCGCGCGTTGCCGGGTGATGTTGGCGTCTTCCGTATTGCCGGGCGTGGTCGGCGGCGCGCCGAGTTCGCCGAGCCGTGCGTTGAGGTCGGCCAGGGGTGCGCTGCGCGCATCGATGAAGGCGTCGACCTGCGCCGCGATCGCGTTGATCTGGGCGAGCAGCGTGCGCAGGTCCTCGTTGTTGTCGGCGGTGGCGGGGAGCTTGGCGAAGCGGGCGCGCAGCTCGGCGACGGTGGGACCGGGCATCTCCTGCGACGACGCGTCGCTTGCGGCCGACGCGCTGGCGGCGGGCGCCTGCGCGAGCGCCGGCCCCATCAGCAGCATGGCGAGCAGCAACGCGGCGCAGCAGCGTGAAATCAGGCTCATCGCCACATCATAGGAGGCGAGTCCCGGCGCGGGCGTAGGAGCGCTACGCCGTCGGGCTGAACAGGTCGACGCGGTCGGTGATGATGCCGTCGGTGCCGAGTGCGGTCAGCCGCTCGGCCGCCCACTCGTCGTTGACGGTGTAGCTCAGGGTGCGCAGGCCGGCGGCTTGCACGCGGGCGACGGTGGGGGCGTCCCACAGGGCATGGTTGCAGACGATGGCGACGCAGCCGAGTTGCTGCGCGATGTCGAGCCAGTTCGGATGCATGGCGTCGAGCAGCAGGCCGCGTGGCAGGTCCGGCGCGGCCTCCCGCGCGGCGGCCAGGGCGTCGGGCTCGAAGGAGGTCAGCAGCGGCGGCGTGTGCGCGTTCGCCCAGAGTTCGGCCGCGCGCTGCGCGACCACCTTGCCGGTGCGCCCGGCTGTTCCGGGCGTCGGCTTGATCTCGATGTTGAGCAGGTGGCCGTTGCGCAGGCAGTAGCGCGCGATGCTTTCGAACGAGGCCAGCGGCTCGCCGGCAAAGGCGCGCGAATGCCAGCCGCCCGCGTCGAGCAGCGACAGCTCGGACCACGGCTTGTCGCCGCCGGTGCCGTGGCCGTTGGTGGTGCGGTCCAGGGTCGCGTCATGCATCAGGAAGGGCACGTCGTCGGCGCTGAGCTTCACGTCGCATTCGAACATGCGGTAGCCGTGCGCGGCTCCGAGGCGGAACGCTGCGAGCGTGTTCTCGGGGGCCAGCTTGCCGGCGCCGCGGTGCGCGACCCAGCGGGGGTAGGGCCAATTCACCACGGTCAGGAGGCGCGCTTGCCGGACCCGGCATCGAACCAGTGCAGCTTGTCCTTGCGCGCCGCGATCTTCACCGTGTCGCCGGCGACGGGCGGATGGTCGGCCTCGTCGGTGCGCATGATGATCTGCTCCTCGCCGATGCGGCCGTAGACCAGGCGCTCGGCGCCCAGCAGTTCCACCGATTCCACCTGCACCGTCCAGCCGCTTTCGTCGAGCGACAGGTGCTCCGGCCGGATGCCCAGGATCTGGCCCGGACGCACGCCGGGCGCGTGCTGCAGCAGGTTCATCGGCGGCGAGCCGATGAAGCTGGCGACGAAGGTGGTGGCCGGGCGGTTGTAGACCTCCTCGGGCGTGGCGAACTGGTCCATCACGCCGCCGTTCATCACGATGATGCGTTGCGCCAGCGTCATCGCCTCCACCTGGTCGTGTGTGACGAACAGCGAGGTGATGCCCAGGTCATGGTGCAGCTTCTGGATCTCGATGCGGGTCTGCGCGCGCAGCTTGGCGTCCAGGTTGGACAGCGGCTCGTCGAAGAGGAACACCTGCGGCTGCCGCACGATGGCGCGTCCCATGGCCACGCGCTGGCGCTGCCCACCGGACAATTCGCGTGGCTTGCGCTTGAGCAGGTGGCCCAGCTCCAGGATCTTCGCGGCCTTGTCGACGCGCGTCTTGATCTCCGACACCGGCACCTTGGCGATCTTCAAGCCGTAGGCCATGTTGTCGAACACGCTCATGTGCGGATAGAGCGCGTAGTTCTGGAACACCATCGCGATGTCGCGTTCGGACGGTTCAAGGTTGTTCACCACGCGATCGCCGATGCGGATCTCGCCGCTGGAGATGTCCTCCAGCCCCGCCACCATGCGCAGCAGCGTGGACTTTCCGCAGCCCGAAGGCCCGACGATGACGATGAACTCGTGGTCGGCGATCTCGGCGCTGACGCCGTGGATGACCTGGTTGGCTTTCGGCCCGTGGCCGTAGCGCTTGATGACGTTGCGAAGGGAGAGGGCTGCCATGACGTTTATTTCTCGGTATCTACAAGGCCCTTGACGAACCACTTTTGCATCAGCACGACGACCAGCGCCGGCGGCAGCATCGCGAGGATGGCGGTGGCCATGACCACGTTCCATTCGTTCTGCGAATCGCCACCCGCGATCAGCCGCTTGATGCCGACCACGATCGGGTACATGTCCTCGCCGGTGGTCGCCAGCAGCGGCCAGAGGTACTGGTTCCAGCCGTAGATGAACTGGATCACGAACAGCGCCGCGATGGAGGTCTTCGACAGCGGCAGCAGCACGTCGAAGAAGAAGCGCATCGGGCTGGCGCCGTCCATGCGCGAGGCCTCGGTCAGCTCGTCCGGCACGGTCATGAAGAACTGGCGGAACAGGAAGGTCGCCGTGGCCGAGGCAATCAGCGGGATCGTGAGGCCCGCGTAGGTGTTGAGCATGTGCAGGTCCGACAGCACCTTGTAGGTCGGCAGGATGCGCACTTCCACCGGCAGCATCAGCGTCACGAAGATCATCCAGAAGCAGGTCTTCCGGAACGGGAACTTGAAGTAGACGATGGCAAAGGCCGACAGCAGCGAGATCGTGATCTTGCCGATCGAGATGACCAGCGCCGTCACCAGGCTCACCCACAGCATGTGGGCCACCGGCGCATTCGAGCCCGCACTGGTCGCACGCCCGAACAGCGCCGACTTGTAGCTCTCCAGCATGTTGTGGCCGGGCAAGAGCGGCATCGGCGCCTGCACGATGTCCTGCGCCGTGTGGGTCGAGGCCACGAAGGCCAGGTAGATCGGGAAGGCGACGATGAAGACGCCGAGCACCATCACGACGTGGGCCAGGATGCCCTTGGAGCCGCGTTTTTCAACCATGAAGAGTCTCCGGTCGATGCTTCATTTCAGTACTGAACCTTTTTCTCGACATAGCGGAACTGGACGATGGTCAAGACGATGACGATCGCCATCAGCACCACCGACTGCGCCGCCGAGCCACCCAGGTCCATCGCCTGGAAGCCGTCGTGGTAGACCTTGTAGACGAGGATCGAGGTGTCCTGGCCCGGCCCGCCGTTGGTGGCCGCGTGCACGATGGCGAAGGTGTCGAAGAAGGCGTAGACCACGTTCATCACCAGCAGGAAGAAGGTGGTGGGCGAGAGGAGCGGGAACTGCACCGTCCAGAAGCGCCGCCAGGGGCGCGCGCCATCGATGGCGGCGGCCTCGATCAGCGACTTGGGAATCGATTGCAGGCCGGCGAGAAAGAACAGGAAGTTGTAGGAAATCTGCTTCCAGATGGCGGCCATCACGATCAGCGTCATCGCGTGGTTCGAATTGAGCAGGTGGTTCCATTCGAAGCCCAGCTTGCCGAGCGCATAGGCCACCACGCCCAGCGAAGGCGAGAACATGAACACCCACAGCACGGCCGCCACGGCAGGCGCCACCGCATAGGGCAGGATCAGCATCGTCTTGTAGAACATGCCGCCATGCAGGATGCGGTCGGCGAACACCGCGAGAAACAGCGAAAAGCTGATCCCTATGCCGGCTACCAGCGCGGAGAAGATGGCCGTGGTCTTGAACGACGCGATGTAGGCCGGGTCCTCCATCAACTGCTTGAAGTTGTCCAGCCCGACGAAGTCGACCGATGTGCCGAAGGCATCCTGTTGCTGCATCGATTGCAGGATCGCCTGTCCGGCGGGCCAGAAGAAGAACACCACGATGACCGCCATCTGCGGCACGAGCAGTGCCCAGGGCAGCCAGCCGGATCGGAATGTGACGCGTTTTTCCATGGGGCCTCGAAATGAAAAAGCCCGCCGGCGCTTGTCGGCGGGCCGGGCGAGTCTACCGGGCGTCAGCCTTTGTTGGCCTTCTGGAAGCGCTCCAGTTGCTCGTTGCCGCGCTTCACGATTTCGGCCAGCGCTTCCTTGGCGCTCTTCTTGCCGTTCCAGACCTGTTCGAGTTCCTCGTCCTCGATGGCGCGAATCTGCACGTAGTTGCCCAGGCGGATGCCGCGGCTCTTGTCCGTGACCTTGCGGATCATCTGCGTCACGGCCACGTCGGTGCCCGGGTTCTCCTTGTAGAAGCCGGACTTCTCGGTCAACTGGTAGGCGGCGGTGGTGATCGGCAGGTAGCCGGTGCGCTTGTGGCTGGCGGACTGGACTTCAGGCGTCGAGATGAAGCTGAAGAACTTGGCCACGCCCTTGTACTCGGCCGGCTTCTTGCCCGACATCACCCAGAGGCTGGCGCCACCGATCACGGTGTTCTGAGGCGCGCCAGGCACGTCCTGGTAGTAGGGCAGGGGCGCCAGGCCATAGGCGAACTTGGCGTTCTTGGCGACGTTGCCGTAGAAGCCGGACGACGTGTTGATCATGGCGCACTCGCCCGACACGAAGGACGCCTCCGGCACGTTGCCGCGACCCTTGTAGATGAACAGGCCCTGCTTGGCCATGTTGGCCAGGTTCTCGATGTGGCGCAGGTGCAGCGGCGAGTCGACCTTCAGGCGCGCATCCAGGCCGGCCAGGCCGTTGCTCTTGGTGGCGTACTCCACGTTGTGCCAGGCCGAGAAGCTCTCCAACTGCGTCCAGCCCTGCCACGCTGTCGTGAACGGGCACTTGTGGCCAGCAGCCTTGAGCTTGGCGGCGGCGTTGACCACCTCGGGCCAGGTCGTCGGCGCCTTGTCGGTCGGCAGGCCGGCGGCCTTGAAGGCGTCCTTGTTGAAATAGAAGATGGTTGTCGAGCTGTTGAACGGGAAGCTCAGCATCTGGCCGTTGGGCGCCGTGTAGTACCCGGCCACGGCGGAGATGTAGGCGCTGGGGTCGAACTTCTCGCCCGCATCCTTCATGACCTGGCCGACCGGAACGACCGCGCCCTTGCTGGCCATCATGGTGGCGGTGCCCACTTCGAACACTTGCAGGATGTGCGGCGCGCTGCCGGCGCGGAAGGCGGCGACCGCCGCGGTCATGGACTCGTCGTAGGTGCCCTTGAAGGTCGGGATGATCTTGTATTCCTTCTGGCTCTCGTTGAACTGCTTGGCCAGGTCGTTCACCCACTCGTTGTTGACGGCGGTCATCGAGTGCCACCACTGGATCTCGGTCTGGGCCTGCGCGGTGCCTGCCACGGTGGCGGCCAGCAACGAGGCGACGGCGAGCGTCTTGAATCGCATGAAAAACTCCTGAGCGGGGTAGGGGAAAGGCGCGGATGTTAGGGCAACTGCATGACAGTGCCGAGGCGCGTTTGTCGCATGGGCAACGCGCCGGGTCCAAGCGGGGAAACCCTTCGGCACACTCTTGCGCAAGGCCGCACAACGTGAATGTTGCAGCGCACCATGCTAGCCTTTGGTGCATGACCAAGACCTCCCTGGACAAAAGCAAGATCAAGTTCCTGTTGCTCGAAGGCGTGCACCCGTCGGCGCTCGAGGTGATTCGCGGCGCGGGCTATTCGCAGATCGAGACCCTGCCCAAGGCATTGCAGGGCGAGGAGCTCAAGGCCAAGCTCGCCGACGTGCACTTCCTGGGCATCCGCTCGCAAAGCCAGCTCACGGCCGATGTGCTGGCGAGCGCGTCGAAGCTGGTGGCGGTCGGGTGCTTCTGCATCGGCACCAACCAGGTCGACCTGAACGCGGCGCGGGAGCGCGGCGTGGCGGTGTTCAACGCGCCGTATTCGAATACCCGCTCGGTGGCCGAATTGGTGCTGGCCGAGGCGATCCTGCTGATGCGCGGCATCCCCGAGAAGAACGCGATCTCGCACCGTGGCGGCTGGCTCAAGTCGGCGGCCAATTCCAACGAGATCCGCGGCAAGACGCTGGGCATCGTGGGCTATGGGTCGATCGGCACGCAGTTGTCGGTGATGGCCGAGGCGCTGGGCATGCAGGTGGCGTTCTATGACGTGGTGAGCAAGCTGCCGCTGGGCAATGCGCGCCAGGTGGCCGACCTGCACGAACTGCTGGGCCAGAGCGACGTGGTGACGCTGCATGTGCCGGAGCTGCCCTCGACGAAATGGATGATCGGCGCGGCCGAGATCGCGGCGATGAAGCCGGCCAGCGTGCTGATCAACGCGGCGCGCGGTTCGGTGGTGGTGATCGAGGCGCTGGCCGAGGCGATCAAGGCGAAGAAGCTGCGCGGCGCGGCGATCGACGTGTTCCCGGTCGAGCCGGGCAGCAACAACGAGGAGTTCCAGTCGCCGTTGCGCGGACTGGACAACGTGATCCTGACGCCGCATGTGGGCGGTTCGACGATGGAGGCCCAGGCCAACATCGGGCTGGAGGTGGCCGAGAAGCTCGTGAAGTACAGCGACAACGGCACCTCGACGTCTTCCGTGAACTTCCCCGAAGTCGCGTTGCCGGCGCACCCGGGCAAGCATCGCCTGCTGCACATCCATGCGAACGTGCCAGGCGTGCTGTCGGCGATCAACCAGGTGTTCGCGGATAACCAGATCAACATCGCCTCGCAATATTTGCAGACGAACGAGAAGGTGGGGTATGTGGTGATCGACATCGATGCGGAGTCGTCGGACCTGGCGTTGGAGAAGCTGGCGAAGGTGCCGGGGACGATTCGGAGTCGGGTGTTGTTCTGATTGTTCTCAGGTCCGGGGTGCGTCGGCGGTCGGCATGCGGTACGGGCCGGCCGACCCTACTGCGGCGGCCCCTTCGGGGCTCCCTTGCGGTGCTCGCGTTTGGCGGGGTCCACATGAACTCGCCTGCGGCTCAAACAGCATGTGGCCCTGATCCGCCAAACGCTGCGCTCCTCAGCGCCGCACAAGGGATCGACCAACCCGCACCGCATACCGCCCGCCGCCGTGGACACGATGGGGGCTTGCCAGCGCCATTCGTCGCCATGCACAGGGCTGTTGGTCTTCCAACCATCCATCGCAGCAGACGGGCTGTTGGTCGTTCTCCAACTATCCACCGCAGCAGAGCGGCTGTTGGTCTTCCTCCCTCTCCCTCTGGGAGAGGGCCGGGGTGAGGGCAGCAGCACCCCAAAAGGGGGCGAGGGCACCCGTCCACCCCCAAGCCCGGTAGGCGGTACGGGTCGGCCGATCCCTTCTGCGCCGCCGAAGCGCGCAGTCTTTTGCGGATCAGGGCCATGTGCTGTCTGAGCGAAGCGAGTTCACATGGACCCCGCAAAAGACGAGCACTGCAGGGCAGCCCCGAAGGGGCCGGTGCAGTAGGGTCGGCTGGCCCGTACCGCCTATCGGGCGCTTTCAGCAGAGGTTTTTCGGCTCTCAACCCCACCAAACCATAAGCCCAAGCCCCCTGACCTAAAATCATCGGCCCCCTGGTTGGTGGGCGCGCTGCGCCCGACCGAGGCGATCCCCGATGAATGCTCCGACCGCGTTGACCGCGTTGTTGTCGCAGGCCGAAGAGCCCGTGCGACTTCGCGAGATCCCGTACAACTACACCAGCTTCTCCGACCGCGAAATCGTGATCCGCCTGCTCGGCGCGCGCGGCTGGGAATTGCTGCAAGTGCTCCGCAGCGAGCGCCGCACCGGCCGCTCGGCCCGCATGCTCTATGAGGTGCTGGGCGACATCTGGGTCGTGCAGCGAAACCCCTACCTGGTCGACGACCTGCTCGACAACCCGCGCCGGCGCGGCCAACTGGTCGATGCGCTGAACCACCGGCTCACCGAGGTCGGCAAGCGCCGCACGCCGGATGTCGATGCGCAGCGCGATGCACTGGTCGGCGAACTGGCCGGCCTCGTCTCGCAGGCCATCGCGACCTTCGACGCCATGTTCCGCGACGTCGCCGCGCTGCGCCGCAAGGCCACGCGCGCCTTCCGCAAGCTGACGGCCAAGGACAACATCAAGTTCGACGGCCTCTCGCGCGTGTCTCACGTCACCGACGCCACCGACTGGCGCGTGGAATACCCCTTCGTCGTGCTCTGCCCCGATACCGAAGCCGAGATGGCCTTGCTGGTCAAGGGATGCATCGAGCTGGGCCTGACCATCATCCCGCGCGGCGGTGGCACCGGCTACACCGGCGGGGCGATCCCGTTGACCTGGAACAGCGCGGTCATCAACACCGAGAAGCTGGAGGCCATGACCGAGGTCGAGATGGTCTCGCTGCCGGGTCTCGAACAACCGGTGCCGACCATCTGGTCCGAGGCCGGTGTCGTGACCCAGCGCGTGGCCGATGCGGCTGAGCGCGCCGGCTTCGTCTTTGCAGTCGATCCGACCTCGGCCGAGGCCTCCTGTGTCGGCGGCAACGTTGCGATGAACGCCGGCGGCAAGAAGGCCGTGCTGTGGGGCACCGCCCTCGACAATCTCGCCTCCTGGCGGATGGTCACGCCGCAGGCCGAATGGCTCGAAGTCACGCGCATCGGCCACAACCTCGGCAAGATCCACGACGCCGAAAGCGCCGTGTTCGAACTGCAGTACTTCGCTGCCGACGGCAAGACGAAGCTGCGCACCGAGCGCCTGGAGATCCCTGGCAAGACCTTCCGCAAGGAAGGCCTCGGCAAGGACGTCACAGACAAGTTCCTCTCCGGCCTGCCCGGCATCCAAAAGGAAGGCTGCGACGGCCTGATCACCAGCTGCCGCTGGGTCGTGCACCGCATGCCGGCGCACACGCGCACCGTCTGCCTGGAGTTCTTCGGCAATGCCAAGGACGCAGTGCCGAGCATCGTCGAGATCAAGGACTTCATGTTCGCCGAGCAGAAGCGCTCGGGCGTGCTGCTGGCCGGCCTGGAGCACCTCGATGACCGCTACCTCAAGGCGGTCGGCTATGCCACCAAGTCGAAGAAGCACGGCGGCGGCCTGCCGAAGATGGTGCTGTTCGGCGACATCGCTGGCGACAATGCCGACGACGTGGCGCGCGCGACCTCGGAAGTGGTGCGCATCGCTAATTCGCGCAGCGGCGAAGGCTTCATCGCGATCAGCCCGGAAGCGCGCAAGAAATTCTGGCTCGACCGCAAGCGCACCGCCGCGATCAGCCGCCACACCAACGCCTTCAAGATCAACGAAGACGTGGTGATTCCGCTGCCGCGCATGGCCGAGTACACCGACGGCATCGAGCGCATCAACATCGAGCTGAGTCTTCAGAACAAGCTGGCCTTCGCCGAGGAACTGGAAGCCTTCTTCGCGCGCGGCAACCTGCCGCTGGGCAAGACGGACGATGCCAACGACATTCCCTCGGCCGAGCTGCTGGAAGACCGCGTGGCACAGGCCATCGCGCTGGTGCAGGAAGTGCGGGCGCTGTGGGCCGAATGGCTACGCGACGTCGACGCGCTGTTCCCGCAACTGCAGGACCACACGCTGCGTGCGAGCTGGAAGACGCAGATCCGCGCGCCGCTGCAGCAGATCTTCGCTGGGGCTGAATTCGCGCCGATCCTGGACGAAGTCAACGCCATCCACCAGCGCGTGCTCAAGGGTCGCGTCTGGGTCGCGCTGCACATGCATGCGGGCGACGGCAACGTGCACACCAACATTCCGGTCAACAGCGACAACTACGAGATGCTGCAGACGGCCCATGCGGCGGTGGTGCGGATCATGGCGCTGGCGCGCTCGCTGGACGGGGTGATCTCGGGCGAGCATGGCATCGGGATCACGAAGCTGGAGTTCCTGAGCGACGACGAGTTGCGGCCGTTCATGGACTACAAGAAGAAGGTCGATCCGGAAGGACGTTTCAACAAGGGCAAGCTGCTGCGGGAGGAGGGCGCGCCGGCCCAGGAGCGTCTGCACGCCGACCTCACCAACGCCTACACCCCCAGCTTCGGCCTGATGGGCCACGAGTCGCTCATCATGCAGCAGAGCGACATCGGCGCCATCGCCGACAGCGTCAAGGACTGCCTGCGCTGCGGCAAGTGCAAGCCGGTGTGTGCCACCCACGTGCCGCGCGCCAACCTGCTCTATTCGCCGCGCAACAAGATCCTCGCGACCTCGCTGCTCGTCGAGGCCTTCCTCTATGAGGAGCAGACGCGCCGCGGCATCAGCATCAAGCACTGGGAAGAGTTCGAGGACGTGGCCGACCACTGCACCGTCTGCCACAAGTGCCTCACGCCGTGCCCGGTCAAGATCGACTTTGGCGACGTGTCGATGAACATGCGCAACCTGCTGCGCAAGATGGGCCAAAAGTCCTTCCGCCCCGGCAACGCGGCGGCCATGCTGTTCCTCAACGCGACCAATCCGCAGACCATCAAGGCGATGCGCACCGGCATGGTCGACATCGGCTTCAAGGCGCAGCGCCTGGCCAACGACCTGCTGCGCGGCATGGCCAAGAAGCAGACCGCCGCCCCGCCCGCCACGCTGGGCCCGGCACCGATCAAGGAACAGGTCATCCACTTCATCAACAAGAAGATGCCCGGCGGCCTGCCGAAGAAGACGGCGCGCGCGCTGCTGGACATCGAGGATGCCGACTACGTGCCGATCATCCGCAACCCGAAGGCGACCACGTCCGAGACCGAGGCCGTCTTCTACTTCCCCGGTTGCGGCTCCGAGCGCCTGTTCTCGCAGGTCGGCCTGGCCACGCAAGCCATGCTCTGGCATGCCGGCGTCCAGACCGTGCTGCCGCCGGGCTACCTCTGCTGCGGCTATCCGCAGCGCGGCAGCGGCCAGTTCGACAAGGCCGAGAAGATGATCACCGACAACCGGGTGCTCTTCCACCGCGTCGCCAACACGCTGAACTACCTCGACATCAAGACCGTGGTGGTGAGCTGCGGCACCTGCTACGACCAGCTCCAGGGCTACCAGTTCGACAAGATCTTCCCCGGCTGCCGGATCATCGACATCCACGAATACCTGCTGGAGAAGGGCATCACGCTGGATGCGTCGCAAGGCGCGGGCTACCTCTACCACGACCCCTGCCACAGCCCGATGAAGCAACAGGATCCGATGAAGACCGTGAAGGCGCTGGTCGGCGACAACGTGCTCAAGAACGACCGCTGCTGCGGCGAGTCCGGCACGCTGGGCGTGACGCGGCCCGACATCTCGACGCAGATCCGCTTTCGCAAGGAGGAGGAACTGAAGAAGGGCGAGGCCGCCTTGCGCGAAACCGGCAAGGTCGGCGCCAAGGACAACGTCAAGATCCTCACCAGCTGCCCGAGCTGCCTGCAGGGCCTGAGCCGCTACGGCAACGACCTGAACAACGGCCTGCTTGAAGCCGATTACATCGTGGTCGAGATGGCCAACAAGATCCTGGGCGAGCAATGGTTGCCCGAGTACGTGGCGGCCGCCAACCACGGGGGTATCGAGCGGGTGCTGGTGTGAGGATGGCTCAGCGCTGAGCCTTTTGTGAGCGTGTCTCGCAGAGCTTCATGAATTCCGGGCTGAATCGAAGCTGAGCGGAGACGCGGTTGCCGGCCGGCGCACCCGGCGTGCAGATCGCGTCGAGCTCCCGCTGCGCTTCGCGATGTCCACTGCTGGCGGCATGCGCCAGCAGGCGAACGGCCTCGGGCGGCAATCCGCCTGAAGTTGGCGCGACGGTGGCGACGTTGGCACCGGCTGGGGCGACCATCGACGGCTTCTCGTTCAACGTCCGGCTGGTGCCCATGCTGTTCGGCGCCCGCTCGATGGTGGAGAAATCACCCGTGCGACCCGCGCGTTCCACCATCCGTTGGTACTCGCTCATCATGGCCGCCGTGTCGCGCGGCGTCAGGTCCTTGGCGGGCTTGTTCAGGTAGGCCGCGACCTCGGGCGGCAGTGCCGCATTCACGGCGCTGTATTCCCCGGCGCTTCGGCTGCCCATGCGCGCAGCGTCGTCGGCCAAGGTAGCCGTGGTTCCCGCGCCGCGCGCCGCGACCTGTGCGGCGCCTTCGGCTCCAAGGACCCCGACCGCCGCGCCCTTGCCGACGGTGCCTGCTGCCTTGCCCGCACCGCCGAGCTTGGCCAGCGCGCCCCAAAAGGCATGGGCCGGCGCGGGCAGCGCCAAGGCGCCCGCGAGCGCAAGCACAGCCAGCGGTGCGCGATGTGGGAAACGATTGGGAATGAGCATCAGCCAATCGTAGAAAGTCTTGGCGCGAACTCGCATGGGCCTTCCTGAGGCCGGATTCGACAATCGCGGCATACTGCTCGGGCCCTTCACTTTCGTCCACCGATCCATCTCATGGCAGGCCTTCAATCCGGCGCACCGACCCCGCAATCGATCACCGTGCATGGCGCATCGCGCGTGCTCGAAATCGGCTTCTCCGACGGCGCGACCTTCCGCATCCCCTTCGAACTGATGCGCATCAACTCGCCGTCCGCCGAGGTGAAAGGGCACGGCCCCGGCCAGGAAGTGCTGCAGACCGGCAAGCGCAACGTGACGCTGCTGGAACTGGAGCCGGTCGGCAACTACGCGGTCAAGCCGGTCTTCAGCGATGGCCACGACACCGGCATCTTCTCGTGGGACCTGCTCTATGAACTGGGCGCGAAGCAGGAGCAACTGTGGGCCGAATATGAATCGCGCCTGAAGGCGGCAGGCGTCGACCGCGATGCGCCAATGGTCGAAAAGGGCGGCCACGGATGCGCTTCGCATTGAGACTTCCGGGCCATCGCCAAGGCTAATTCCCGCCGGCTGGGCGGGTCGTTGGCTTGATATGGCCACTTACGCCCTAACATCGGGCGCATGAGTACAACCCATTTCGGCTTTGAATCGGTCGAAGAGAAGGACAAGGCGAAGCGCGTTCGTGGCGTGTTCGACTCGGTCGCGTCCCGCTATGACGTCATGAACGACCTCATGTCGGCGGGTCTGCATCGCGCCTGGAAGGCCTACACGGTCATGGTCGCCAACGTGGGCGAAGGCTCGAAGGTCCTGGACATTGCCGGCGGCACGGGCGACCTCGCCCTGGCCTTCGCGAAGAAGGTCGGCGCCAGCGGCCAGGTGGTCCATACGGACATCAACGAGGCCATGCTGCGCACCGGCCGCGACCGCCTGCTCGATGCCGGCGTCGCGCTGCCGACGATGGTCTGCGATGCGGAGAAGCTTCCTTTCCCCGACAACCACTTCGACGTGGTCACGGTCGCCTTCGGCCTGCGCAACATGACGCACAAGGACGTGGCGCTCAAGGAAATGAACCGGGTGCTCAAGCCCCGCGGCAAGTTGCTGGTGCTGGAATTCTCGAAAGTCGCCAAGCCGTTGGCCAAGGCCTACGACTGGTATTCGTTCAATGTGCTGCCGAAACTCGGCAAGCTCGTGGCGGGCGACGACGCCAGCTACCGCTACCTGGCCGAATCGATCCGCATGCATCCGGGGCAGGAGCAGTTGAAGTCCCTCATGAAAGAGGGCGGTTTCGGGCATGTGGACTATCACAACATGACGGGTGGCGTGGCCGCCCTGCATGTTGGAATCAAGTGTTGAACAAGCTGCCGTTGATCGGCATTTACAGAGGAGACGTCATGAGAAGAATTGGATCGGTCTTGCTGGTGTGCGCGATGGCGCTTGTCAGCGTGCAGGCCGACGCGGCCCGCATGGGTGGCGGCAAGTCGATGGGCCGCCAGTCGAACAACGTCACGCAACGCGAGGCTGCGGCACCGGCCGCGCCCGCGCAGAACGTGACCAACAACGCTGCTGCGGCAAAGCCTGCAACGCCGGCTGCAACGCCACCGGCCGCCGCGGCGCCGAAGCGTCCGTGGATGGGCATGCTGGGTGGCTTGGCTGCCGGCCTCGGCCTTGCATGGTTGGCGAGTTCACTGGGATTGAGCGCCGCCGTCGGCAACTTCCTGCTGATCGGCTTGCTGATCCTGGCTGCGGTGGTGGTGTGGCGCATCTTCGCGGCGCGCTCGCGCCCTGCGGCGGCCCGTTCGGGCGGTCTGGCCTTCGAAGGCGCAGGTGGTCCCGGCAATGCCGGTGCGCCAGTGCAATACAAGCCCGCGAACGTCGGCAACGACGCCTCGGCGCGCCCATGGGAACAGCCGCAAGGCGCCACCTTCGACACCACGCCCACGCATGGTTCCTCGATGGCCGGCGCGGCGGGTGCGGCCGGCGGCAGCATGATCGGTTCGGCGCTGGCAGGGTCGCAAAGCTGGGGCATCCCGGCCGGCTTCGACACCGACGGCTTCCTCACCGCGGCCAAGCGCAACTTCGTGACGCTGCAGGACGCCTGGGACCGCAATGACCTCGGCATGCTGCGCTCGATGATGACGGACACCATGCTGGGCGAGATCCGCATGCAGTTGGCCGAGCGCGAATCGCACACCGGCGGCCAGCCGAACAAGACCGAGGTGGTCATGCTCGACGCCAAGCTGCTCGGCATCGAGGAACTGCCGGACGTCTACCTCGCGAGCGTCGAGTTCTCCGGGATGATCCGCGAGGATGCGTCAGCGGGCCCGAGCCCGTTCCGCGAAGTGTGGAACATGAGCAAGCCCACGAGCGGCCAGGGTGGCTGGCTGGTGGCGGGCGTGCAAGCGCTCCAATAGGCGCATCTGCCGGCCTGACCGCCGGCGGCGTGGATCAATGACCGGCCGGGGTGCCGGTAGAACCGATCAATCGCCGGCTTGAATGCTGGCTCCACCGATAATGGGGACATGGCCACACCATCGTCCCCATTTGCCTTTCTCGGCGACCTGTTCAACCGCGTTGGCGAGCGCTTGCAGCCGCCGCCGTGGGTGGTTCACGAAATCCAGCATCGGGCAGTGCTGTTCCTCAATCACGTGCTCCAGCAGGAGCCGGAAGCCCAGCAGCGGCTGATCCGCCAGCAGGGCAACGTCGTGCGCTTCCAGTGGCGCTTCATCACCATGCAACTGGTCGCGACGCCCGCCGGCCTGCTCGACCTGGCCCCCGAAGGCGCGACCGCTGATCTCACGCTCACCGTCATGCAGGATTCCCCGTTCGACATCGTGCGCAGCGGCCTTCGCGGCGACAAGCCGGAGGTGCAGATCGTCGGTGACGTGCAGCTGGCCGCGGAGGTCAACTGGCTGGTCGATCACGTGCGTTGGGATGTCGAGGACGACCTGGCCCGCCTGATCGGCGACGTGCCGGCCCATGCCATTGGCAATGGTGCGCGTCGCGTGGTGGGCGCGCTGCGCCAGTTCGTCGGTGACCGCGCCGGTCGCGCCGCCTCGTCGGCGGGCCGCGAATGAGGCGTTTCTACCGCGGCATCTACATCGTCTGGATCGCGCTTCGCTACGGTCTGGACGAGCTGGTGCTGACCAGCTTCGACAAGCCCTGGCTGGTCCGCGTCGCCCGCCTGCTGGCCGTGGGCCGCAACCTCGAGGCCCCGCGCGGCCAGCGCCTGCGCGAGGCGCTGGAGGGCCTGGGCCCCATCTTCGTGAAGTTCGGCCAGGTGCTGTCGACCCGACGCGACCTGCTGCCGCCCGACATCGCCGACGAACTCGCGCGCCTGCAGGACCAGGTGCCGCCGTTTCCCTCCAGCGTGGCCATCGCGACCATAGAGCGCGCTTTCCGCCGGCCGGTCAGCGAGATCTTCGTGCAGTTCGAGGAAGAGCCCGTGGCCAGCGCGTCCATCGCGCAGGTGCATTTCGCCACCTTGCGCACGCGCGCCGGCGAGCTGCGCGATGTGGCGGTGAAGGTGCTGCGGCCCAACATGCGTGGCGTGATCGAGAAGGACCTGGCGCTGATGGCCATGATGGCCGGCTGGGTCGAGAAGCTGTCGCCGGACGGCAAGCGCCTGAAGCCGCGCGAGGTGGTCGCGGAGTTCGACAAGTACCTGCATGACGAGCTGGACCTGGTGCGCGAGGCGGCGAACGCGGCCCAGTTGCGCCGAAACATGGCCGAGCTGGACCTGGTGCTGATCCCCGAGATCTTCTGGGACTTCTGCCATCCGGACGTGATGGTGATGGAGCGCATGCGGGGCGTGCCGATCGCGCAAATCGAGCGCCTGCGCGCGGGCGGCGTCGACGTGCCGAAGCTCGCGCGCGACGGCGTCACGATCTTCTTCACCCAGGTGTTCCGCGACGGCTTCTTCCATGCCGACATGCACCCCGGCAACATCCAGGTGAGCCTGGAAGAGGCGACCTTCGGGCGCTACATCTCGCTGGACTTCGGCATCATCGGCACGCTCACCGAGGTCGACAAGGAATACCTGGCGCAGAACTTCGCGGCCTTCTTCCGGCGCGACTACAAGCGAGTGGCAGAGTTGCATGTGGAAAGCGGCTGGGTGCCCGTGACCACGCGGGTCGACGAACTGGAAGCCGCCATCCGCACCGTCTGCGAGCCGTACTTCGACCGGCCGCTGAAGGAAATCTCGCTGGGCATGGTGCTGCTGCGCCTGTTCCAGACCTCGCGCCGCTTCCAGGTCGAGATCCAGCCGCAACTGGTGCTGCTGCAGAAGACCCTGCTCAACATCGAGGGCCTGGGCCGCCAGCTCGACCCGGAACTGGACCTCTGGGCCACGGCCAAGCCCTTCCTTGAGAAGTGGATGGTCGACCAGATCGGCCCCAAGCGCCTGTTCGCGCAACTGCGGGCCGAGGCGCCGCGCTACGCCAAGCTGCTGCCGCAGCTGCCGCGCCTGCTGCACGACTTCATGGAAAATCGCCCCGCCGACCACCGGCGGGAACTGCTCGAATTGCTGGCCGCTCAGAAACGAACCAACAAGCTGCTGCAGGCAATCATCTACGGTGGCATAGGTTTTGTATTGGGTCTGCTTGCTTTCCAGTTCATCCTGCGCATTCGTCTTTTCTAGTTTTCATTCGCAACCTTCATCGCTTTCAGGAGAGCCGCCGTGTTGCTGACCCTGGTCATCGTCTACCTGCTGATCACCATCGCGATCGGCCTGATCGCGGCCCGCCGCGTCAAGAACACCACCGACTTCGCCATCGCCGGGCGGCACCTGCCGCTCTACATGATCGTCACCACCACCTTCGCGACCTGGTTCGGGTCGGAGACGGTGCTGGGCATTCCGGCCAAGTTCATCGGGGGCGGCCTCAACGGGGTGGTCGAGGACCCGTTCGGCGCCGGAACCTGCCTGATCCTGGTCGGCCTGTTCTTCGCCGGCAAGCTCTACCGCATGACGCTGCTGACCATCAGCGACTACTACCGCGAGCGCTATGGCCGCGTTGTGGAGGTCGCCTGCTCGCTGATCATCATGCTGAGCTACCTGGGCTGGGTGTCGGCCCAGGTCACGGCGCTGGGGCTGGTGTTCAACCTGCTGTCGGCGGGCGTCATCAGCATCCCGATGGGCATGACCATCGGCGTGGTCTCGATCCTGGCCTACACGCTGTTCGGCGGCATGTGGTCGGTGGCGGTGACCGACTTCATCCAGATGATCATCCTCGTGGTTGGCCTGGCGGTGATCGCGATGTTCGCGGGCAACATGGCCGGCGGCGCCGACAAGGTCATCGAATTGGCCGTGAGCAAGGACCTGTTCAAGTTCTGGCCCGAGCCGAGCTTCCACGACATCATCTTCTTCATGGCCGCCGCGATCACGATGATGCTGGGCTCGATCCCGCAGCAGGACGTGTTCCAGCGCGTGATGTCGGCCAACAGCGTCAAGTCGGCCA
Source organism: Variovorax robiniae (assembly GCF_037889955.1). Classification (NCBI taxonomy): domain Bacteria; kingdom Pseudomonadati; phylum Pseudomonadota; class Betaproteobacteria; order Burkholderiales; family Comamonadaceae; genus Variovorax; species Variovorax robiniae. The sequence continues at coordinate 578,820 of NZ_JBBKZS010000002.1, read as the reverse complement.
CGCGTGGCCCGGTGATCGGCGGCGTGGCGTACATCCTGTTCGCCTTCGTGCCCATGTTCCTCGTGGCCAGTGCGCTGCTGATCATGCCGGAGCAGACCGCGACGCTGCTCAAGGAAGATCCGCAGAAGGTGCTGCCGACGCTGGTGCTCGAGAAGATGCCCTTCGTGATGCAGGTGCTGTTCTTCGGCGCGCTGCTGTCGGCGATCAAGTCGACCGCCTCGGCGACGCTGCTGGCCCCGAGCGTGACTTTCACCGAGAACATCTGGCGCCAGTTCCGGCCCGCCGGCACTGACCGCGAGAACCTGATGACCATGCGCATCACGGTGCTGCTGTTCAGCGCCGCCGTGCTGGGCTATGCGATCCGCATGCAGGGCACGTCGATCTACGAACTGGTCTCCGGCGCCTACCAGGTGCCGCTGGTCGGCGCCTTCGTGCCGCTGGTGGCGGGCCTGTACTGGAACCGGGCCAGCACGCAGGGTGCGGTGCTGGCCGTGGTGCTCGGCATCGGCGTGTGGCTGCTGTTCATGGTCATGCCCTGGGGCGAGGTGTTCCCGGGACAACTGGCCGGCGTGCTGGCGTCAGTGTTCGGCATGGTGGCAGGTTCGCTGGCACCGCAGTGGGTGGCGAACCAGCGCACGCCGCACCGGCCATTGGCTACCGCTTCTGCCTGAGGGCGGTTCGCAGGGGGCGGGCTCTATAATCGAGGGCTTTGCGAGCCGCCATGCTGGCGCTCGATTCGACCCCCAATTCCATGCCCATCTACGCCTACAAGTGCAGCGCCTGCGGCTTTGCCAAGGACGTGCTGCAGAAAATGTCTGACGCGCCCCTCTCGGTGTGCCCCCGTTGCGAGGCCAGCGCGTTCGAAAAGCAGCTCACCGCCGCCGGCTTCCACCTCAAGGGCTCGGGCTGGTACGTGACTGATTTCCGCGATGGCGGCAAGGCCGCGCCCGCAGCGGCCAACGCTGATGCAGCCAAGCCTGCGAGTGACACGGCGACCACTGCCGCGCCAACGACTGCCGCACCGGCCTCGGCCAACGCGCCTGCCGCTGCACCGGCCCCCGCTGCTGCAAGCCCGGCACCCGCTGCCGCCACCAAGACCGATTGAGGCCGCCCGCGATGCACGCCTTGCGCAAATGGCTGCTGTCCGGCTTGCTGGTCATCGTGCCGCTGTTCATCACGCTGGCGGTGCTCAAGTGGATCATCGACACGCTGGACCAGACGCTCTGGGTCCTGCCGGCGAGTTGGCAGGTCTGGCTGGCCGAACACAACGTGCGCGGCCTGGGCGTGCTGCTCACGCTGGCGATCCTGCTGGTGGTCGGCGCCGTCGCCAGCAATTTCATTGGCAAGCGCCTGCTGGGCTGGGGCGATGCCGTGGTGCGCCGCATACCGGTGGTGCGCTCGATCTATTCGAGCGTCAAGCAGGTGTCGGACACCCTGTTCTCCGAGAACGGCAATGCCTTCCGCACCGCGGTTCTCGTGCAATGGCCGCGTGAAAACGTCTGGACCATTGCCTTCGTCACCGGCGCGCCGGGCGGCGAGGTCATGGGGCACCTGGGCGGCGAGGAATACCTCAGCGTCTACGTGCCCACCACGCCGAACCCGACCGGCGGCTACTTCGTGATGCTCAAGCGCAGCGACTGCATCGAACTCAAGATGAGCGTGGACGAAGCGCTCAAATACATCGTCTCGATGGGCGTGGTCGCTCCCAGTGCCACCGCCCTCCCGGCGACCCGATAACAACATGCGCCACCAGGCGCAACGGAACATTCATATGGCCATGCGTACTCACTATTGCGGTCTCGTGACCGAAGCCCTCATGGGCGAAACCGTCACCCTCTGCGGCTGGGTCAACCGTCGCCGCGACCACGGTGGCGTGATCTTCATCGACGTGCGCGACCGCGAAGGCTATGTGCAGGTGGTGTGCGACCCGGATCGCGCCAGCACCTTCGCCGTGGCCGAAGGCCTGCGCAACGAGTTCTGCGTGCAGGTCAAGGGCCTCGTGCGCGCACGCCCCGAAGGCACCACCAACGAGAGCCTCAAGAGCGGCAAGATCGAAGTCCTCTGCCATGAACTGAAGGTGCTGAACCCGTCGGTCACGCCCCCGTTCCTGCTCGACGACGACAGCCTCAGCGAGACCACGCGCCTCACGCACCGTGTGCTGGACCTGCGCCGCCCGGTGATGCAGAAGAACATGATGCTGCGCTACAAGGTCACGATGGAAACGCGCAAGTTCCTCGATGCCAACGGCTTCATCGACATCGAGACGCCCATGCTCGGCAAATCCACGCCCGAAGGCGCGCGCGACTACCTGGTGCCCAGCCGCGTGCACGACGGCAGCTTCTTCGCGCTGCCGCAGTCGCCCCAGCTCTTCAAGCAACTGCTGATGGTGGCCGGCTACGACCGCTACTACCAGATCGTCAAGTGCTTCCGCGACGAAGACCTGCGCGCCGACCGCCAGCCTGAATTCACGCAGATCGACATCGAGACCTCCTTCCTCGCCGAGGAAGAGATCCGCGAGATGTTCGAAGGCATGATCCGCACCGTGTTCCGCAACGCGGCCGGTATCGACCTGCCCGTGTTTCCGACCATGAGCTATGGCGATGCCATGTTCAAGTACGGCTCCGACAAGCCCGACCTGCGCGTCAAGCTCGAGTTCACCGAACTCACCGAGATCATGAAGCGCGTCGAGTTCAAGGTGTTCTCGAACGCCGCCACGATGAAGGGCGGCCGAGTGGTCGCGCTGCGCGTGCCGGGCGGCGGCGCCGAGGGCGGCATGTCGCGCGGCGAGATCGACGCCTACCAGGAGTTCGTCAAGATCTACGGCGCCAAGGGCCTGGCCTACATCAAGGTCAATGACGCGGCGGCCGGCCGCGAAGGCCTGCAAAGCCCGATCGTCAAGAACCTCGACGACGCCGCGCTGGCCGAGATCATCGCCCGCACGGGCGCCCGCAATGGCGACATCCTGTTCTTCGGCGCAGACAAGGAAAAGGTCGTCAACGACGCCATGGGTGCGCTGCGCGTGAAGATCGGCCACAGCGCGTTCGGCAAGAAAGCTGGGCTGTTCGATGACCGCTGGGCGCCGCTGTGGGTGGTCGACTTTCCGATGTTCGAGTTCGACGAGGAAGGCCAGCGTTGGTCGGCCGTGCACCATCCGTTCACGGCACCCAAGGACGGCCATGAAGACCTCATGGACACCGCGCCCGAGAAGTGCATCGCCAAGGCCTACGACATGGTGCTCAACGGCATCGAGATGGGCGGCGGCTCGGTGCGTATCCACCGTGAGGAAGTGCAGAGCAAGGTGTTCCGCGCGCTGAAGATCAGCGCCGAGGACGCGCAGCTCAAATTCGGTTTCTTGCTGGATGCGCTGCAGTACGGCGCGCCCCCGCACGGCGGCATCGCCATCGGCCTGGACCGCTTGGTCATGCTGATGACCGGCGCCGAATCGATCCGCGACGTGATCGCCTTCCCCAAGACCCAGCGCGCGCAGGACCTGCTGACGCAGGCGCCGAGCCCGGTCGACGAGAAGCAACTGCGCGAGTTGCACATCCGCCTGCGGAACGTGCAGCAGCCGGCGTAAGCGGGCGGGCAGAATCAGGGGCGCCTCAGGGCGCCTTTTTTTCGCCTGACCTCCACGATGCGTCCCTACAAGATCCCCGAATCGGTGCTGGTCGTGATCCACACGCCGGCGCTCGACGTGCTGCTCATCCAGCGTGCCGACGCCGACAACTTCTGGCAATCCGTCACCGGCAGCAAGGACAGGGCGGAGGAGCCGCTGGCGCTCACCGCCTCGCGCGAGGTGGCCGAGGAAACCGGCATCGAGTGTGGCGAAGGCAGTGCGCTGGCCTCGCGACTGGTCGACTGGCAGCTGCGCAATGTCTACGAAATCTACCCCCGCTGGCGCGCCCGCTATGCCCCGGGGGTGACGCACAACACCGAGCACCTGTTCGGCCTGTGTGTCCCGCAGCGCATCGAGCCGCGGCTCAGTCCGCACGAGCACACCGCCTGGCAATGGCTGCCGTACCGCCAGGCCGCCGACGCCTGCTTTTCGCCGTCGAATGCAGAAGCCATTCTGTTGCTGCCACAATTTGCGGAATGAGCATGAACTTGCGGGTCGCGACCTACAACATCCACAAGGGGGTGCAAGGCATCGGGCCGGCGCGGCGACTGGAGATCCACAATCTCGGCCATGCCGTCGAGCAACTCGACGCCGACATCATCTGCCTTCAGGAAGTGCGCAAGATGAACCGCCAGGCGGCTGCGCGTTTCACGCGCTGGCCCGCGATGCCGCAGGCCGATTTCCTCGCGCCCGAAGGCTACACGGCGGTCTATGAAACCAATGCGATCACGCGGCATGGCGAGCACGGCAACGCCTTGCTCACGCGCTGGCCGGTGCTGCGCCAGGGTCACCAGGACATTTCCGACCATCGATTCGAACAGCGCGGCCTGCTGCATGTGGTGATCGACGTGGAAAGCACGCCGGTGCACGCCATCGTGGTGCACCTGGGCCTGATCAAGGGGAGCCGGGTGCGGCAAGTGGCACAGCTCAACGAGTTCATCGCGCGCGAGGTGCCGCGCGGCGAGCCGGTGATCGTGGCCGGTGATTTCAACGACTGGGGTGCGCGCATGCGCTCGGCCATGAACGCGATGGGCATGCGGGATTCGCACGACCTGCCCGGGCCGCGCATCCTGACCTATCCGTCGCGCCTGCCGGTGACGCAACTCGACTTCATCTATGGGCGCCACCTGTCGCCGGTGGCCTGCCATGTGCCGCGCGGGCCGATCTGGGCGCGCATGTCGGACCACCTGCCGTTGGTCACCGACTTTTCGCTATCGAATTGATAGCATATGCAGCCCTCGGAGTGGGGCGGTTAGGATGCGCAGATGCTGAAGAAAATCAACGTTGCCGAGCGCCCCGAAGGCGGGGAAGACGAGGACGAGGGGACACCGGTCTCCGTCAAGATCCGCGAGCGGCTTCTCGCGGCCCGCAAGCGCTTCCATGCCAACGACAACATCGCCGAGTTCATCGAGCCCGGCGAGCTCGAGACGCTGCTCGACGAGGTCGAGGTCAAGATGAAGGCCGTGCTCGAGAGCCTGGTCATCGACATCGAGAACGACCACAACACCGACAACACGGCGCGCCGCGTGGCCAAGATGTACCTCAACGAGGTGTTCAGGGGCCGCTATGTGCACCCGCCTTCGCTGACCGAATTCCCCAACGCCGAGCACCTGAACGAACTGATGATCGTCGGCCCGATCACCGTGCGCAGCGCCTGCTCCCATCACTTCTGCCCGATCATCGGCAAGCTGTGGATCGGCGTGATGCCCAACGAGCACACCAACGTGATCGGCCTGTCCAAGTACGCGCGCCTCGCGGAATGGACGATGGGCCGGCCGCAGATCCAGGAAGAGGCCGTGGTGCAACTGGCCGACCTCATCCAGGAAAAGACCCAGCCCGACGGCCTGGCCCTGGTCATGGAAGCCGAGCACTTCTGCATGCAGTGGCGCGGTGTGAAGGAGATGGACAGCAAGATGATCAATTCGGTCATGCGCGGCGTGTTCCTCAAGGACTCGTCCTTGCGGCGCGAATTCCTTTCGCTCCTTCCCCGGAAAGGCTGACCATGCTAGTTCGCCTTCTTTACGCCAGCCGCGCCGCCGACAGCAGCGCGCCCGCGGTCGACGCCATCCTCACGCAATCGCGCGCGCACAACACCTCCTGCGGCATCACCGGCATCCTTTGCTATGGCGCCGGCATCTTCCTGCAAGCGATCGAAGGCGGGCGGATGCAGGTCAGCGAACTCTATGGCCACATCCAGCGCGACCCGCGTCACAAGGACGTGATGCTGCTGGCTTTCGAGGAAATCGGCGAGCGCCGTTTCGGTGGCTGGACCATGGGGCAGGTGCAGCTCAGCAAGGTGCACCAGGCGACCTTGCTGCGCTACTTCGAGAAGCCGGAGCTGGACCCGTATTCCGTCCCCGGCAAGGCCTCGATGGCGCTGCTCGAAGAGCTGATGGCGACCGCCGCCATCGTCGGCCGGCCCTGAGGGTTGCCGCTCTCCGCCTTCGGCCTGATCCTGCTGGCCGGCGTCATCCACGCCAGCTGGAACATCGCGGCCAAGAAGGCCAATGGCGATGCGCGTTTTGCCTTGCAGAGCGGCGTATTCCTGATGATCGTCTGGGCGCCGCTCGGCATCGTGATGGGCTGGCACGTGGTGCCGCTGTGGGGCTGGACCGAATGGGGTTTCGTCACCGCCAGCGGCGTGTTGCACGTCGTCTACTACGTCACCCTGCTGCGCGGCTATCGCAAGAGCGACCTCACCGTGGTGTATCCGCTGGCGCGCGGCTCGGGGCCCTTGCTCTCGTCGCTGTTCGCGATCCTGTTCCTCGGTGAAAGCATCAGCTTCACCGGGCTGTTGGGGATCGTCGGCGTGGTGCTGGGCGTGTTCCTCGTCGCCGGCGGGCCGCAGCTCTGGCGCGCGACCCAGGACCCGGCGCGCCGCGCGCGCGTCCACAAGGGATTGCGCTATGGCGTGCTGACCGGCGCCTTCATCGCGGCGTACACGGTGACCGACAGCTACGCGGTCAAGGTGCTCGCCATGTCGCCGATCCTGGTGGACTACATGGGCGGTTTCGTGCGCGTGGTCCTGCTATTGCCGGCCGCGCTGCGCGATCGCGCCGAGGCGGCCCGGCTCTGGCGCCTGCAATGGAAGTACGCCCTGCTGGTGGCGGTGATCAGCCCGGTGTCCTATGTGCTGGTGCTGTACGCGGTGCAACAGGCGCCGATCTCCCATGTGGCGCCGGCGCGCGAGGTGTCGATGCTGTTCGCGGCGCTCATCGGCGGACATCTGCTGCGCGAGGGCGATCGGCTGCTGCGGCTGGCCGGGGCGGGATTCATCGCGGCCGGCGTGATCGCGCTGGCCTTGGGCTGAATGGAAACGCAATTGCTTTTGGGCTGCGACTTCTCGAGCGCCCCGACGAAGCGCAAGCCCATCGTGATTGCGCGGGGAGCGCTGGACGGCAACGCTGTCCGCCTGGTGCAGCTTCACGACTTCGCCACGCTCGACGCTTGGAGCGCATGGCTTGCAGAGGCGCCGACGTGGGTGGGAGGTTTCGACTTTCCGTTCGGCCTGCCGCGTGAACTGCTGGTGCACCTGGATTGGCCCCTGGATTGGGCGTCATCGATGGCGCACTACGCGGGCATGAGCCGCGCCGAGATCCGTGCCACATTCGCTGCCTTCTGTGCGGCTCGGCCGGATGGCGGCAAGTTCGCGCATCGGGCGACCGATGCTCCGGCGGGCTCCAGCCCGTCGATGAAATGGGTCAACCCGCCCGTGGCCTACATGCTGCATGCGGGCGTCCCTCGCTTGCTCGCGGCGGGTGCGTGCATGCCCGCCCACGGTCTGGCGGCGGAGGCGTTCGCCAATCGGGTCGCGCTCGAAGCCTACCCGGGCCTGCTGGCGCGTGAACTCATCGGGCGGCGCAGCTACAAGGCCGACGACTTGGCCAGGCAGACGCCCGAGCGCCGGTCCGCGCGTGCCGATGTGATCGATGCACTCTGCGGCGCCGGCAGTGACCGCCTTGGCATTCGCCTGGCGCTGGAAGCGTCCCAGCGCATCAGTTTGCTGGAGGACGCGCAGGGCGACCGCCTCGATGCCGTGCTTTGCCTGCTGCAGGCGGCATGGGCTTCGTCGCAGCCCGGGTGGGGCCTGCCGGTCGGCGTCGACCCGCTGGAAGGCTGGATCGTCAGCGCCTGAACCGTCCTACAGCAGGTCGGGCGATGCGCTCCTCCTGTGAACGTTCCTGAAGCCTAGATTGAGTTTGTGGCCCAAGCCGGGTCATGGACCCATTGAAACTTTGGAAGGAAACGCCATGAACAAGGACCAGGTTGCAGGACGCGTCGAGGACGCGAAGGGCAAGATCAAGGAAGCGGCAGGCAAGGTCGTCGGCAGCGAGAAGCTGAAATCCGAAGGCGTCGCCGATCAGGCCGCCGGCAAGGTGCAGAGCACCTATGGTGATGCCAAGGAAAAGGCCAAGGACGCCATCAAGTCGGGCGCAGACAAGCTTTGACATACCGCCGCCGGTCGTGCTGCAGCGTGCCTGCGACCGTCGGCGGCATTTGACTTTTGGAGATATCACCATGAACGCTTTGAACCAGCAAGCGACGCGAACGCGCACCGTGTTGGCCATCCTGGTCGCCGGTTGCGCGCTGGCCTTGGGTGGGTGCGACAACAAGGCGCCGAAGACCACGATGGGCGAGAAGGTCGACTCGGCCGTCGCCAGCACCAAGGATGCAGCCGCCGATGCCAAGGCCAAGACCGAGGCCGGTGCCTCGTCGGCGGGCGCAAGCATGAAGGAGGGCGCTGCCGACGCCTCTCAAACCGTCAAGAACGCCGGCTCGAAGGTGGCCGGCAAGGTGGACGACGCTGCAATTACCGCATCCGTCTCCGCGGGCTTGGCCAAGGACCCGGACCTGAGCGCCATCAAGATCAACGTCGACACCAAGGCCGGCATGGTCACACTCAACGGCCCGGCACCCAGTGCTGCCGCCAAGGCCCGCGCCGCGGACATCGCCAAGGGTGTGGAAGGCGTCAGTTCGGTCGACAACAAACTCGAAGTGAAGATGTAGTGTTGACGCTTCGCGCGACAGAAGAAGCCCGGTCGATGCCGGGCTTCTTTATGGGAGATCGGAGGACGAACGGAGCGCCAGCCACTTCGCACAACCAACCCGTGCACCGCAGCAAGCGCAGCGAACCTGTTCGTGGGCACCGCGTCCGGCTTCGCCGGGCCGCCGGGTGCGCCACCTCGAGGGGGTAGAGCCGGGTAGAGCCGCAGGCGCTTCGGGGGGGGGCCTATTCCAGCCAGTCCTTCAGCTCGTCGGCATGCTCTTCTTCCTGCGTCAGGATTTCCTCCAGCATGCGCCGCGTCGTCGGATCCTTGTCGCCGATCAGCACGATCATCTGCCGATAGGCTTCAATCGCGATGCGTTCGGCCACCAGGTTGGCCCGCACCATCGCCTGCAGGTCCTTCGAGTCGTCGTACTGCGCGTGGCTGCGACCTTGCAGCGAGTTGGGGCTGAAGTCGGGCTCGCCGCCAAGCTGCACGATTCGTTCCGCGATCCGGTCAGCATGCGCCGATTCTTCATTCGCATGCACCAGGAACTCGTCGGCAATCGCCGGCGACTGCACGCCGTCCGCAGTGAAGTAGTGGCGCTTGTAGCGCAGCACGCAGATGAGTTCCGTCGCCAGCGCGTCGTTCAGGAGCTTGACGATGTCGTCGCGCCAGGGGCCGTAGCTGGGCGTCACGGCACCGTCGTCGAGGCTGCGCGATGCGGCCTTCAGGGCCTTCTCGTCCAGCACCAGATGTTCGTTGGGGGCTTCCAGGGCAGTTGCAGTCATTGTTCGTCCTTTCGTGGAGAGGACGAGTCTTTCTGCATCAGCGTGGTCACCATGTCAGCAATATCGGACGACTTCAGTAGGGCAGTGACCACGGCGGTGACCGACAGCAGTCGCCACGGCCTGGCCAGCACGATCAACGCGCCGGTCGTGGCCGCGATGGCCACCAGCTTGACAGGCTGCTCCTTCGCATAGCGGTCGAGAAACGGACGCGCGAGCTGGCTCGCCGCATTGGCTGGATGGCGGCGCCACCAGCGCTCGACGACCTTGCGCCCGACCTTGGCCCAGGCAAAGTTTTCGAGGAAGCCGGCACCGCCCTCGGTGCCACCGCTTGCGCGCGCACTGGTCCGTAATGGCAGCTCCTGCGGCGCACCGCCGTTCATCTCCCGGACCAGCGCACGGCGCGAAACGGCAAGCCGCTGCTGCGCCGTCAGCGCATTGCGGTCAATGGTCATGGCGGTCTCCGGCCAGGTGCAGGGCGCGCACGTCGGCGTCGAGTTGCGCGCGCACTTCCTCGAAGGCCTTGGAGGAGGGCGAGGCGCGACCGGCGTACAACCCCGCGATCACGGCAATCACCACCGCAACCCCCGGCACGACGGCCAGCACCCAATGGAAGCTGCCATGCAAAACCCCGAGCATCACGGCGGTGCCGATCAGCCCGAGTGCCAGCATGGCGCTGACCGCCGCCAGAACGCCGGCCACGAGCCGCCCGACGATCGCCCGCCCCGCAACGGCGCCTTCCTCGCGCACCAGCGCGGCGTAGTTCGCCAGGTGATCCGCAACAAGTTCGGGGTGCCCGAGCACCGTGGAGAAAATCGGATGGAGCATGGTGCTGCGGATTGGGCTGGACGTTTCGGGTGCTGGGTTCGGGTCACCTCAATGAGAAGAAATCAATCGTCGCGGCGGCGGCTGGCCAGCACGATCAATGCCGTGATGGCCGCGCCGGCAGCGGCGGCCAGCAGCACCGAGCGCACCGGCTGGTCCGCGATGTAGCGGCCCGTCACATTGGCGGCCTGGTCCAGTTGGCGTTGTGCGCGGGCGCTCGTCTTGGAGGCCGATTCGAGCCCACGCTGCACGGCTTGCTGCACGCGGTTGGCGAGTTGCTCGACCGCCGGCTCCACCGAGCCGCGCAGGTCGCGCACCTTCTCGCCAGCGGCGTTGACGGCGTTCTGCGCATAGGCGCGAGTCGTTTCCACGGCATCGTTGGCGGTCTGGCGGGCGTCTTCGGCGAGTTGCGAGGGGGTCTTGGCAGTTGCGTTCATGGCGGGTTCCTATTCCTGGAGAGTGATAGTTTTTCGAGAAGCAGACTTTGAATCGTAGCGGTGCTAGCCCCTGCGTATCAAGCCGGCGATCATGCTTGCAATCGCCAGCACGAGGAAGACGACGAACAGTATCTTCGCGATACCCACGGCGCTGGCGGCAATCCCGCCAAAGCCGAACAGGGCGGCGACCAGGGCGATCACCAGAAATACGACGGCGTAGTGCAACATGCTGAACTCCTGACCGGGGGCTTTGCCCTCGAAGTGGGGATGAACACGTTCAAGGTTTGAACGGGCGAACATCCAGCGTAAGTTGCGGTCATGGCCCGACCTGTCAGCAGCCGCGGGTGGGGCGCGTAGGAGAGCGGCGACCATGGCGAAGTGCCCGTCAGCGCCGCGGCGCCGGCAGCATCGCGCTCAGTCGCGTGCCTGCGCCGACGGTCGAGGCCACCGTGAGTTTCCCGTTGGCCGCCTGCACCCGGTGCCGCATGCCGGCCAGTCCGTGCGTGGTCGGCCGTATGTTGTTCACATCGAAGCCCTTGCCGTTGTCGCTGACTTCGACGATGACGTGGTTGTCGTAGTTCTTCAGCACGATGGTCGCTTCGCTGGCCTGCGCGTACTTTCCGATGTTGGTCAGGCACTCCTGCACCATCCGGTAGATGGTGAGCTGCCGCGATTCGTCCAGCGTCACCGGCTCCAGCGCCATCTCGACCGGGATGCCCGACTGGTCGGCAAACTCGCGCCCCAGGATCTCGAGCGAGGCCACCAGCCCCAGGTTGGACAGCGAGGACGGGCGCAGGTCCTCGATGATTCGCCGCTTCAGCGCGATGCCGCTGTTGAGCAGTTCGGTCAGGTGCTGCAGGCGCTGCAAGGCGTCCGGGGAGTCCGCCAGGCGCGACTTGAGACGCGCCACGTCCAGCTTGGCCGCGGTCAGCAGGGAGCCGAGTTCGTCGTGCAACTCGCGGGCCAGGAAGCCGCGCTCCGACTCCCGCACGTTCTGGAGATGGGTGGCCAGCTCGGCCAGTGTCGCCGTGCGCTCGCTGACCTCGGCCTCGAGCGCGTTGCGCTCGTGCTGCAGCGCCTCCTGCTGCCGCTCGCCGGCCAGGCGCAGCGCGTGGGTCTGGCGCAGGTAGAGCCAGAACGCGAACAGCCCCGCCAAGGCCACCAGTGCGATGCCCGCCCGAGCCAGCCCGAGCGACTTGCCAATCTGCGCCTGGCCCACCACCAGGGAACGATTGCTGATGGCGACGAGTTCATTGGCCTCGGCGCGGATCGCGTTCATTTCCTCGCGTCCGACGTCGGTCGTCAGGACGAATTTCCACGCATCCTCGCTGCCCCGTTCGCGCAGCCGGATGCTCACATCCATCTCGGCCAGCTTGCGCGCCACGTGGTCGGCCAGCCGTTCGGTGCGCGCCAGCTCGTCGGGCCGTGCGGCATACAGCACGCGCAGGCGGGCCAGGTTGCCGCCGATTTCCGTGACAGCCTTGTCGTAGGGCTCGCGGTAGCGCGCCTCGCCGGTCAGCAGATAGCCGCGCTGGCCGGTTTCGGCATCGACCACGCCCTGCAGCAATTCATTGAGCGCCAGCCGCGCCCGCTGTGCCTCGCCGATGTCCTCCAGCGCGCGGTTCGATTCGCGATATCCGGCCTCGTTGATGCCGATCAGCACCAGCGCTGCCAGGGCGGCCAGCGCGAGGCCGAGGGCGATCCGCGGAAACGCTACCCAGCGCATCGGGACCCCGTGAAACGTTTCGCTGTCAAATTCGGGAATAATCGACGGCGTCCGGGGAGCGGCGAATGGCGGCGTACAAGTCCGCCAGAGAACCTCGAAAGTAAATGATGATCAAGATAGGCATCGTGGACGACCACGCCATCGTGCGCTCGGGCCTTCGGCAGTTCTTCTCGGAGCACGTCGATCTGCGCGTGGCGGGTGAAGCAGCCAGTGGCCGCGAAGCGATCGAACTCGTGCGCACCACCGAACTCGACGTCCTGGTGATGGACCTTTCCATGCCCGGCCAGAGCGGCATCGACGCGCTCGCCATGATCCGCGCCAAGGCGCCCGACGTCGGCATCCTGATCCTCAGCGGCTATCCGGAAGAGCACTACGCGATGAACCTGATCCGCCAGGGCGCGAGCGGCTACCTCAACAAGGAATGCGACCCGATCGAGATCGTCAACGCCATCCGCACCATCGCGCTGGGCCGCCGCTACATCACCCCGGCCGTGGCCGAACTGCTGGCCCGCCAACTCGACCGCAAGGACGACGCCGCGCCGCACGAACAGCTTTCCGAGCGCGAGTTCCAGGTCTTCCTGAAACTGGCCAAGGGCGAGACGGCCGGCGACATCGCCAAGACCCTGTCGCTCTCCGTCAAGACGGTCAGCACCTACCGCACGCGGCTGATGGAGAAGATGAACCTGTCGTCCAACAGCGACCTCACGTACTACGCGCTGAAGAACAAGCTGATCGATTGAGTTCGAGTCCAGGTCAGCCGCCCGGTGTGTTGATTCGCGCGGCTTGCGCAATGCAGTAGTCGACCAGGGCATCGATTTCATTGGATTTGTCGAAAACGGCATCCACGCCGAGGTCGGCGCAGCGCCTGCGTACTTCGGCGGTGGCGTAGTTGCTCAGCACCACCACCTCCTGCCAGGCCTGGCGCACCAGGACTTCCTGCAACACCCCGAGGCCGCTGCCCTGCTTCAGGAACAGGTCGACGATGGCCAGGTGCCATGCCTCGCGGTTCTCGCGCAGCCAGGCGCGTGCCTCGTTCTCGGTTGCGGCATATCCCACGGCGCATACCGCGGCCAGTTCCTCAAGCGTCCCCGCCAGGTTCTCGCGAATCGTCAGGTTGTCTTCGACGATGAAAGTCTTCAATGATTGGGGCATGGCGGCGTTGTCGATCCCCGCTTGTGGACTTTCACATCATGCAAGCTGGCGGCGACTTGGCCTGTAGGACCATTCCGACCATCGCGCGACCGTAGGCATCGCCTCACACCTTCTGACGCTGCGAGCCGACCGGTTCGGTCCACGCGTAGACCTAAGGTACTCGAATGGTCGCCGCGCCCCAGCCATCACCGTCAACGACGAGAATTTCGCCTTGGCTGCGCATGGCCGTCGCGTTCGCCGTGCTGCTGGGCGTACTCGTGCTGGTGCTGCTGTTCTTCCCGTGGGACATGCTGCGCCAGCCCTTGAACCGCTACGTCAGCGAGAAGACCGGGCGCCAGTTCGAGGTCACGCGGCATCTGGACGTCCACCCCGGCTGGCGCGGCGCCACCATCGTGTTCGACGGCGTCGACTTCGCCAATCCGCCGTGGGCCCGCGAGCCCTACCTGGTGCGCGCGAAGCGGGCCGAGTTCGAGATCCGGCTCTGGCCGCTGCTCTCGGGTCAAGTCGTGATACCGCGCCTGGCACTGGTCTCTCCCACGATCAGCCTGCAGATGGAAGAAGACGGCCGGCGAACCTGGGCGCTTGGCAAGGACACCGGCGATACCTCCACGGTTCCGACCATCGGCCTGCTGCAGGTCGATGGCGGCGGCGTCGATTTCCTGGCCGAGCACCTGGGCGTCGACATCCATGCCGACTTCACCTACGACACCCAACGCGGCGAACTGCCGCTCGATTTCCGCGTCAAGGGCAAGTACAAGCGCCAGCCGCTGACGGCCGAGGGCCGCACCGGCAACGTGATGCAACTCACCTCGACGGGCCAGCCGCCGTTCCCGCTCGAGATCAAGGCCGCCGCCGGCAAGACCCATCTATCCGCGCGGGGCACCGTGGCCGCGCTGGCTGACCTGGACGGGATCGACGCCAAGTTTCAAGTCAAGGGCCAGACCCTGGGCGACCTTTTCCCGCTGCTCGGCATCGCCCTGCCGCAAACCTCGCCTTATGCGCTCGCCGGCGACCTGCACAAGAACGGCAAGCAATGGGAAGTGAAGGGCATGCAAGGCCGCCTTGGCCTCTCCGACATCGCCGGCGACATGCGTTTCGACCAGGCGCCGAAGACGCCGCGCCTCGACGGTACGCTGCGCTCGAAGATCATGGACATGGATGACCTCGGCCCGTTGATCGGCCTGCCGCCGACCGAACGTTCGGCCAAGGCCATCGAAGGCGTCGAGCCCCCGCCCAGCATTGCCCAGGTCAAGCGCGCGCGCGGCGAGCCCGCCCGCAAGGTGCTGCCGACCGCCACGCTCGACTTCGAGCGCCTCCGCGCCATGAATGCCGACGTGCAATACACCGCCGACAAGATCCGCAACGTGCGCGACGTGCCGCTGGACCGCGGCAGCGTGCATGTGAAGCTGCTGGACAGCGTGCTGACGCTGGACCCGCTGGACCTCGGCGTGGCTAACGGCAAGGTGGCGGGCGCGATCCGGATCGACGCGCGCGACGACCCGGCGGACATCCGCGCCTCGCTCGACATCCGCGGCATGCAGATCAACCGGCTGATCCCGAAGGTGGACACGCTGAAGACCAGCTTCGGCAAGTTGGACGGCCGCATCAACCTGTCAGGCCGCGGCAAGTCGGTCGCGAGCTGGCTCGGCGGCGCCTCGGGTGACGTGGCGGCCATCACCGGACACGGCGAATTCAGCAATCTGCTGCTCGAGTTTGCCGGGCTCGACGGCGGCGAGGTGATCAAGTTCATCCTGCGCGGCGACAAGACCGTGACGCTGCGCTGCGCCGCCCTGGCCTTCGACGTGAACAAGGGCGTCGCGCAGGGACGCGGCCTGGTGTTCGACACCACGGACACGGTGTTCCATGCCACCGGGCAGGCCAACCTGGCCAACGAGACGATGCGCTTCGTCATCGACCAGAAGCCGAAGGACATGAGCATTCTTTCCGTCCGCACGCCGCTGATCGTGGGCGGCAGCTTCGGTTCGCCGACGTTCGGTGTGGAGCCAGGGCCACTGGCTGCCCGGGGCCTGGCGGCTCTGGCGCTGGGCGCGGTCTCGCCTTTGCTGTCGTTGGCGGCCACCTTCGAATCCGGGCCGGGTGTGGATGCGGACTGCAAAGCCGTGCTGGCCGAAGCTGGCAAGCCTACGACCGCGGAAGCCGCGAAGGGCGCCGCGAAGGCCACCGGCGCTCGCCAGCCGCAAAACTAGGCTGGGTGAATCAGGCCGGCCGGTGCGCGCAGACGCTGCAAGCAGGATCGCGTGCGGTCCGCAGTGTGTCGAACTGCGTGGCGCGTCCGTCGAACATCAAAAGTCGGCCTGTGAGCGAGCCACCGATTCCGGCCAACAGCTTGAGCGCCTCGTGGGCCTGCAAGGTGCCGATGGTGCCGACGACCGGTGCGAACACACCAAGCACGGCACAGCGCGTTTCCTCGAACTCGGCGTCTGGCGGGAACAGGCAGGCGTAGCAGGGCGAGGCGGCATCGCGCACGTCGTACACGCTGAGTTGGCCGTCGAACCGGATGGCCGCGCCGGCCACCAGCGGCCTGGCATGCGCCACGCAGGCGCGGTTGACGGCTTGGCGCGTCGCGAAGTTGTCACTGCAATCGAGCACCACGTCGGCGTCGGCCACGAGCCGCGACAGCGCATCGTCATCGGCGCGCTGGACCAGCGCTTCCACCACGATCGCCGGATTGATCGCCAGCATCGCCTCGGCCGCCGATGCCACCTTGGCCTGGCCTTCGCGCGCGGTCGTGTGCGCGATCTGGCGCTGCAGGTTGGTCAGGTCCACCGTGTCGTCGTCGACCAGCGTGATCTTCCCGACGCCCGCGGCCGCCAGGTACAGCGCCGCCGGCGAGCCGAGCCCGCCGGCGCCGATCACCAGCGCATGCGCGGCCGACACCTGGGCCTGGCCGTCGATGCCGAACTCTTCCAGCAGGATGTGGCGCGAATAGCGCAGCAGGTCGTGGTCTTC
Organism: Variovorax robiniae; assembly: GCF_037889955.1. Lineage (NCBI taxonomy): Bacteria > Pseudomonadati > Pseudomonadota > Betaproteobacteria > Burkholderiales > Comamonadaceae > Variovorax > Variovorax robiniae. The sequence goes on along the minus strand of NZ_JBBKZS010000002.1, from coordinate 562,321 downwards.
CATGCGGCCGGCAAGAAGCTGTCGCCCCAAGAAACATCGGCCTCCGAGGAGGCCGATGTGAGGGAGATCAGTTCTCTTTCTTCTCTTCCTTGTTCTCGACGATGGTCTGCGTCTTGCTCACCACCACGGCCTGCCCCTTGAGCTGGTTCAGGGCCTGCATCAACGGGAAGTCCTTGTCGGAGCCGAATTCGGGCACCTTGCGGTCCTGCGGCGGCTTCTTGGCTTCTTCCTCGAGACGCTTGCGGGCTTCGTCGCGGGCCTTTTCGCGCTCGGGGCTCTTGTCTTCAGGACCCTGGCCGCTGTTCAGGTGCTTGTCGAGATCGGCTTCGCGCATGCGCAGCGCGGCGAAGGGGCTGCCCTCGGCGCTTTCGTCGACCAGCACGTTCGGCACGATGCCCTTGGCCTGGATCGAGGTGCCGCTCGGCGTGTAGTAGCGCGCGGTGGTGATCTTCAATCCGGTGTCGGGGCCGAGCGGGCGCACCGTCTGCACCGAGCCCTTGCCGAAGGTCTGGCTGCCCATGACGGTGGCGCGCTTGTGATCCTGCAACGCGCCGGCCACGATCTCGCTGGCCGAGGCCGAGCCTTCGTTGACCAGCACCACCAGCGGCACGGTCTTCAAGGCGGCCGGGAGGCTGCGCAGCGGGTCGCTGCCGGCACGGCGCTGGTAGAACTCCGGCGCAGCCTTGTAGATGGACTTGCTTTCAGCGAGTTGCCCGTCGGTCGACACCACGGTGACGTTCTGCGGCAGGAAGGCAGCCGAGATGGCCACGGCCGCGTCGAGCAGGCCGCCCGGATCGTTGCGCAGGTCGAGCACGATGCCCTTGAGGTTCGGGTCCTGCTTGTAGATCTCGTCGACTTTCTTCACGAAGTCGTCGACCGTGCGTTCCTGGAACTGCGACAGGCGAATCCATGCGTAGCCCGGCTCGATGACCTTGCCGCGCACCGACTGCGTGCGGATTTCCTCGCGCGTGATCGTGACGGGGAAGGTGCGGTTCTCGTCCTTGCGGAAGATGGTGAGCAGCACCTTGGTATTGGCTTCCCCGCGCATGCGCTTGACGGCCTCGTTGAGGCTCAGGCCGCGCACCGCGGTGTCGTCGATCTTGGTGATCAGGTCGTTCGGCTTGAGGCCGGCGCGGAAGGCGGGCGAGCCTTCGATGGGCGACACCACCTTGATGAGCCCGTCTTCCTGCGAGATCTCGATGCCCACGCCGACGAAGCGGCCGCTGGTGCCTTCCTTGAATTCCTTGAAGGACTTCTTGTCGAAATACTGTGAATGCGGATCGAGCCCGGACACCATGCCGGAGATGGCGTCGGAGATGAGTTTCTTCTCGTCGACCGGCTCGACATAGTCGGACTTGACCATGCCGAAGACGGCGGCAAGTTGCTGGAGTTCTTCCAGCGGCAACGGGGCCAGCGAACCGCGTGCAACGGTTTGCAATGAAACGGTGGTGAGAACGCCGGCGACGACGCCCGCTGCGACCCAACCGGTGGTCTTGAGTTTTTGGCCCATGTGGAGCTTCCTGAGAGTGGCGGCGGTGAGTGCCTGACCAATATACACACCTTCGAACAAGATTGCCCGGTGTGGTTCCGTGCAACTGTCAATGGATGTGGCTTTATGCCTTAAGCCTTACCCTGCGAAGCGACCGCCGCCGCGGCCTTGGCGGCTGCTTCCGCATCGCCCAGGTAGTAGCTGCGCAGGGGCCGCAGTTCCTCGTCCAGTTCGTAGACCAGCGGAATGCCGTTCGGGATGTTGAGGCCGACGATGTCGCTGTCGGAGATGCCGTCGAGGTACTTGACCAGCGCCCGGATCGAGTTGCCATGCGCCGCCACCACGATGCGGCGGCCGCTGCGGATGGCCGGGGCCATCGACTCGTTCCAGAAGGGCAAAACGCGCGCCACCGTGTCTTTGAGGCATTCGGTCAGCGGAATCTGATCTGCGGCCAGCTTGGCGTAGCGGATGTCGCCACGCTCGCTGCGCGGATCGTCGGCTGCAAGCGGCGGCGGCGGCGTGTCGTAGCTGCGGCGCCAGACCAGGACCTGTGCGTCGCCGTATTTCTTCGCAGTTTCCGCCTTGTTCAGGCCTTGCAGGCCACCGTAGTGGCGTTCATTGAGGCGCCAGGAATGCACGACGGGGAGCCAAGTGCGGTCCAGTTCGTCGAGCGTGTGCCACAGCGTGCGGGTGGCGCGCTTGAGCACGCTGGTGTAGGCCACGTCGAATTCATAGCCCTCTGCCTTGAGCAGGCGGCCGGCCTGCTTGGCCTGCTCGACGCCGGTCTCGGTCAGGTCGACGTCAGTCCAGCCGGTGAAGCGATTTTCGAGATTCCAGGTCGACTCGCCATGGCGAATCAGTACCAGCTTGTGCATGTGGGAGGGCCTTTGGCGTTGGGGTGCGGGATGGGCGTAACCCGCCATTCTAAAATCTCAGGCTTTGCCAAATCCAATCTCCCAAGGAACATCGTGAAATTCATCGTCGACAACTGGATGCTGCTGCTGATCATGCTCAGCTCGGGCGGCATGCTGGCCTGGCCCATGCTGCGTGGCGCCAACACCGGCACGCTGACGGCGCAGGGCGCGGTGCAACTGATCAATCGCTCGCGTGCGCAGGTGGTGGACGTGCGCGACCCGGAAGAGTTCGCGGCCGGCCATGTCACCAACTCGAAGAACGTGCCGCTCAACCAGCTCGAGGAAAAGCTGCCCACCGCCGTCAAGAACAAGACGGTGCCGCTGATCCTGGTCTGCGCCACCGGCGCCCGCGCCAATCGCGCTGTGGCCACCGCCAAGAAACTGGGCTACGAACAGGCCCAAGCCATCGCCGGCGGACTCAAGGGCTGGAAAGACGCTAACCTGCCCATTGAAAAGACCTGAACCCGCACATGCAACCCGTCAAGATGTACACCACCGCCGTTTGCCCTTATTGCATTCGCGCGAAGCAGATCCTGAAGTCCAAGGGCGTCGCCCAGATCGAGGAAATCCGGATCGACATGGACCCTGCCGCACGCGCAACCATGATGGAAGTCACGCAGCGCCGCACGGTGCCGCAGATCTTCATCGGCGACACGCACGTGGGTGGCTGCGACGACCTCATCGCGCTGGACGGCAGAGGCGGACTAATACCTCTTTTGCAGGCTTCCTGACCGTTCGTCGAGCCTGACCGCCGCATGCGGCGGGCCATAATCCATCGCTCTTACAAGCAAGCCCGCAGGGGGACCTCCGCGGCGGGCGCCCATTTGAAAATCGAAAGCTCAGCATGGCCGACAACACCCAAGACCCCGTTTTCCAGATCCAACGCGTCTACCTCAAGGACCTGTCGCTGGAACAACCCAATTCGCCCGCCATCCTGCTCGACTCGGAACAGCCGACCGTGGACATCCAGCTCGGCGTGGACGCCCAGCCCGTGGCCGACGGCATCTATGAAGTGAGCGTTTCCGCCACCGTGCAGACCAAGATCAAGGACAAGACCGTGTTCCTGGTCGAGGCCAAGCAAGCCGGCATCTTCGAACTGCGCAACCTGCCGCAAGACCAGATGGGCCCCATCCTGGGCATCGCCTGCCCGCAAATCGTCTACCCGTACCTGCGTGGCAACGTGGCCGACGTGATCCAGCGCGGCGGCTTCCCGCCGGTGCACCTGGCGGAAATCAACTTCCAAGCGATGTACGAGCAGCAGCAGGCCGCCGCCCAGGCGACGCCCGCCGTCACGCAATAAGGCTTGAAGGGCCCCGTCGCCGCATGAAGATTTGCGTCCTCGGCGCAGGGGCCTGGGGCACCGCGCTCGCGGTGAACGCGGGCGCGCGCCACGGCGTCACGCTGTGGGCCCGCGACGCGGCGCAAGCCCGTCACATGAATGCCGCGCGCGAGAACGCGCGCTACCTGCCCGGCACATCCTTTCCGGAAAAGCTGTCGGTGCAATCGGGCGAGGCTGCGCTTGCATACGCAGGCGCCGACCTTGTCATCATCGCCACCCCCATGGCCGCCTTGCGCGGCCAACTGCACTTGTTGCGCGATCTGAAGGTGCCGGTGGCCTGGCTGTCCAAGGGCGTCGAGCCCGTGGTCGACGTGGCGCAGCCCTTTGGCCTGCTCGCGCATGAGATCCGGGCGCAGGTCGCGCCGGACCTGATGGCGGGCATTCTCAGTGGTCCGAGCTTTGCGCAAGAAGTGGCGCAGGGTCGGCCCACCGCGCTGGTGGCTGCCAGCTCGCATGCGCAGGTTCGCGATCTGCTGGTCGAGGCCTTTCATGGGCCGGCGCTGCGGGTCTACGGCAACGATGACATCGTAGGCGTGGAGGTCGGCGGGGCGGTGAAGAATGTGCTGGCGATTGCCACTGGCTTGTGCGATGGGCTGGCGCTGGGGCTTAATGCCCGCGCCGCGCTCATCACGCGTGGGCTGGCGGAGATGACGCGCTTCGGCGTCGCGCTGGGCGCAAAGGCGGAGACGTTCATGGGCCTGTCGGGCCTGGGCGACCTGGTGCTCACCGCCACCGGAGATCTGTCACGCAACCGGAAGGTCGGGCTGTTGCTGGCGCAAGGCCGCACGCTGGCCCAGGCCGTCGATTCGCTGGGCCATGTGGCCGAGGGCGTGTATTGCGCGCGTACGGTGGTGCAGCGGGCGCGCTTGCTGGGCATCGAGATGCCGATTGCCGAAGGCGTGGTCGCGCTGCTCGACGGGACGAGCAGCCCGGCGCAGGCGCTCGCGAACCTGATGGGGCGCGAACCTTCGGCCGAGCCAGGCTGATCAAGTTCTCCTCAGACCGCGTCCTCGTCCTGAGGGCTTGCGCGTGGCAGATCTTCCCGGCGCAGTCAAAGTCTCCTTGCGTTTATTTCACTGAAGTCAGGTGGTAGTCGGGTGATGGCTGATTGAAGCAAGCACCGGCATCGGTTAGCGTGGGCGCCTCATTCCCAAAGGAGACAGCCATGGCCCGTCGGCACACACTTTCGCTCGCACTTTCACTGGCCGCCGTCGCGGCGCTGGCGGGTTGCGGCTCCGGGGGACCAATGTCCTCCTCGGGCGCAAAGCCCATGAGTTTCTTCCTCACCAGCGTCAATCCCGGCCAGGGCGCCAACTTCGGCGGCCTTGCGGGCGCGGACAAGTATTGCCAGGACCTGGCCGCCAAGGCGGGTGCGGGCGGGCGTACATGGCGTGCCTACCTGAGCACCACCGGCAGCGGCGGCGTGAACGCGCGCGACCGCATCGGCAAGGGCCCCTGGTACAACGCCAAGGGCGTGATGGTGGCGGCCAATGTCGACGAGTTGCACGGCGCCAACATGCTGAACAAGCAATCGGCATTGACGGAAACGGGGCAGACGATCATGGGGCGCGGCGATGCGACCAACATGCATGACGTGCTGACCGGCTCGTCGCCCGACGGCCGTGCGATGCCGGGCGACAAGGACACCACCTGCGGCAACTGGACCAAGAGCGGCGACGGATCGGCGATCGTCGGCCACCATGACCGCACGGGGCTGGATGAATCGGCGCCGGCCAAGTCGTGGAACTCGTCGCATGGCACGCAGGGCTGCGGCATGGATGCGCTCAAGAGGACGGGTGGCGCGGGCTTGATGTACTGCTTCGCGAGTAACTGAGGCCTCCCGGCTTTTCACTTCGCTTCGCTACGTGTAATTCGCCACCTCCCGAGGAGGGTACCCCACCTGCGGCCCGGCGGAGCCGGTTCCGCGGTGCGTTGCTGGAAGGAAAAGGGGGCGGCGGGGCGCCTTGCTACACAGGCGCGTAGGCCAGGCGCACGTAGATCGGGGCGAAGGCCTCGGCCTGCGTGATCTCGATCAGCGTTTCCTTGCCCAGTTCGAGCATGGCGATGAAGGTCACGATCAGCACCGGCACGCCGAGTTCGACCTCGAACAGATTCTCGAACTCGATGAACTGGCGGCCCTGGAGCTTCCGCAGCACGATGCTCATGTGCTCGCGCACGCTGAGTTCCTCGCGCGAGATCTTGTGGTGCTGTACCAGCCTGGCGCGCTTGAGGATGTCGGCCCAGGCATCGCGCAGGTCGATCACGTTGACATCCGGGAAGCGCGGCTTGAGCGACTGCTCGATGTAGACCTGCCCCTTCCAGAAGTCGCGGCCATGCTGCGGCAGGGCGCTGATGGCGGCGGCCTGCATCTTGGTCTGCTCGTATTCGAGCAGGCGGCGCACCAGTTCGGCGCGCGGGTCTTCCGCTTCTTCGCCCTCGGCCGTCTTGCGCGGCGGCAGCAGCATGCGCGACTTGATCTCGATCAGCATGGCCGCCATCAGCAGGTACTCGGCCGCGAGCTCCAGGTTGGTGCGGCGCACTTCGTCGACATAGGTCAGGTACTGGCGGGTGAGGCCGGCCATCGGGATGTCGAGGATGTTGAAGTTCTGCTTGCGGATCAGGTAGAGCAGGAGGTCGAGCGGGCCTTCGAAGGCCTCGAGGAAGACCTGCAGCGCCTCGGGCGGGATGTAGAGGTCGTTCGGCAGGGCGAACAGCGGCTCGCCGTAAAGGCGTGCGAGCGCGACCTGGTCGACTACCTCAGGCATGGTGGCCACCAGCGTGGCGCCTTCGTCGTCGGCGATCTCGCTGTTCATGGAGTGCGTTTTGATGCGACAGCGCGCCGCGCATGAATGGCGGCGCCACGGACCGGATCGGCTTACTTGACCTGCGTCTGGTAGACGTAGGGTTGCTGGGGCACTTCGCCTTCGGCGTACTCGTCCTGCAGGCTGCGGTCGACATGCTTGTCCCACAGGAGGGCGCGTCCGGCGCGCTGCTCCGCCTCGAGGTTGGGCTTTTGCCGCTTCAACTCATCGATGAAGTTGGTGACGTCGGAGCGGTAGTGGGGTCGATTGAAGATGGACATAGACTGAGCCTTTGGTCGCGAATTTTACCGGGGACGGCATGGCAAAGGTGAGACAAGGCATTTTCAGGGCCGGGCGGACGCGCCTGATGGCCCTCGGGTTGGGCGCATTGCTCGCGCTTTCTGCGTGTGACAACAAGAACATCAGCGAGCTGGAAGAAGGTGTTGCCGCCGAATCCGACGTGCGCGCCAGGTTCGGCCAGCCGGAGAACATCTGGGACGGCCCCAACGGCGGCCGCATCCTCGAGTACAACCGCCAGCCCGCAGGCCAGAAGAACTACATGATCACCATCGGCGCCGACGGCAAGATGAGTGCGTTGCGCCAGGTGTTGACGCCCGAGAACTTCGCCAAGGTGCAGCCCGGCATGTCGATGGAGAACCTGCGCAAGATGCTCGGCAAGCCGGCCAAGGTGACGCCGTATCCACTGAAGAACGAATACGAATGGGAATGGCGCTGGATGCAGCCACCGAATTCGCCGATGGTGTTCACGGCGGTGCTCAACAGCGACCAGCGCGTGGTGCGCGGCGGGTCCTCGGCGGATCGGGGTGTGGAGAAACAGTAGCCAGACCTTCGCGCGATTCCTGCGTCCTCGGCACAAGGAGGTTCAGTGATCATCGTCCTCAGGCGCCGCCCGCAGCGGCTCGACCCTCGCCGCCGCCAGTTCCGCAGCAAAACCTGAGCGCTCGAACTCTTCGCGGGGCTGTCGCTGCAAGGATTCGATGCGCAGCAAGCCGTCGCGGGAAAGCACGGCCTTGTGCAACTGGCGCAAGGCATCGAGGCCGGTGGCATCGATGGAGATCAGGTGCATCGCGTCCAACACCACCGTCATGCCGCGGGGCGCGCGTTCCACCGAGCTGATGGTCTCGTCGAGCCGGGCCGCGGCGCCGAAGAACAGCGCGCCGTAGAGCCGGTAGGTGATGACTGGCGGCTGCATCGAGACCAGCTCGACCGAGAACAGCGAGTTCATGCGCCGGATGAACAGCGCGCAGGCCAGCACCACGCCGGCCTGCACTGCCACCGTGAGGTCGAACACGACCGTGAGGAAGAAGGTGCCGAGCATCAGCAGGCGGTAGTGGCGGCTGAAATGACGCAGGCGGTAGGGCGTGAACTCGCGCCACTCGCCCATGTTCCAGGCCACGAAGAGCAGGATGCCGGCGAGCACCGACAGCGGCACATGCACGGCCAGCGGCGCGAGCAGCAGCACCACGGCCAGCAACGTGAGCGCGTGCACGATGCCGGCGACGGGCGAACTGGCGCCCGAGCGCACATTGGTCACGGTGCGTGCGATGGTGCCGGTGGCCGGCATGCCGCCGAAGAAGGGCGAGACGACGTTGGCGATGCCCTGCGCCATCAGCTCCTGGTTGGGGTCGTGGCGCGGCTGGCCGCTGATCTGGTCGGCCACGCGCGCGCACAGCAGCGATTCGATCGCGCCCAGCAAGGCGATGGTCAGGGTCGGCGTGACGAGTTGCTTGACGGTCTCCCAACTGAAGGCGGGCAGCTCGAAAGCCGGCAGCCCTTGCGGAATGCCGCCGAAGCGCGTGCCGATGGTCTCGACCGGCAACTCGAAGGCCCACGCGGCCAGGCTCAGCGTGACGAGCGCGACGATTGGCCCCGGCATGCGCGCCCCCAACTGGACGGCCTTCGCTTCGAGCACGCGCCTGACCACCCGGTGCATTTTCTGGCCCAGCATCGATTCGCCACGCAGCAGCAACGGCCAGACGAACAGGCCGACAAGGCACGCGATGCCAAGCCCGAGCGCATACGGGTTGACCGTGTGGGCATGCGCGGCCAGGGTCTGCAGTTGCGAGAACATGTCGGCCGGCATCTTGTCGATGCGCAAGCCGAACCAGTCCCGCAGTTGCGAGATCAGGATCAGCATGGCGATCCCGTTGGTGAAGCCGACCACGATCGACACCGGCACATAGCGCACCAGCGTGCCGAGCTTGAAGAGTCCGAGCAGGAACAGCAGCACGCCGGCGCAGGCGGTGGCGATCAGCAGGTTGGCCAGCCCGTAGCGCTCCAGGATGCCGTAGACGATGACGATGAATGCGCCGGCCGGCCCGCCGATCTGCACGGCCGAGCCACCGAGCAGCGAGATGAGGAAGCCCGCGATGATCGCGGTCCACAGGCCGGCCTCGGGCTTGAGGCCGGAGCCGATGGCGAAGGCCATGGCGAGCGGCAAGGCCACGATGCCGACCGTCGCGCCGGCGCCGATGTCCTTGAAGAAGCGTGACCTGTCGTAGCTCGCCAGCGTGTCGATCAGCCGAGGGCGGAAGCGGGCGAGTTGGGGACGGGAAGGCATGCGCCTATTGTGTGCGCAGCCTTCCGATGAATGGGCCTACTTGCTGTCCGGCAACACCGCATCGGCGGCTGCGCCGATGACCTTGCCGCCGATCTTGGCGGTGCCGATGGCAGCGTCCGCCGCGAGGCCGACCGCGCCCGCGCCGACGCTGACCGCGGTGCTGGCAACAGTGACCACGGCGCAGCCGCCGAGCAAGCCAAGGAGTGCAGCAAGCACGGCAGCGATGACCAGGCGTTGAGATTGACGCGTCATGGCCCGATTCTGAACCTCAACGCACCCGCATGCCAGGGGTCGCGCCAGGCCACGGTTCGAGCACGTGAATGCCGGGGTGGGCCTTCTCGTCCGCATGGCTGGCGGCCAGCACCATGCCTTCGCTGATGCCGAACTTCATCTTGCGCGGGGCGAGGTTGGCGACCAGCACGGTGAGCTTGCCGACCAGTTGCTCGGGCTCGTACGCCGAAGCGATGCCGCTGAACACATTGCGAGTCTGCGGTTCGCCGGCATCCAGCGTCAGGCGCAGCAGCTTGGTCGAGCCCTCGACTTTTTCGCAGGCCAGGATCTTCGCGATGCGCAGGTCGATCTTCGCGAAGTCGTCGATGCTGATGGTCGGGGCCAGGGCTTCGCCGCCGGGAGCGTTGGGGTCGCTGGCGGGAGCGGCGGCAGCCTTCGCCGCTTTCTTGGCGGGCGCGGCGGCGGGGGCTGCTGCAGCGGGCTCATCCGACTCGAACAGCTTGTCCAGCATGGCCGGATCGACACGCTGCATCAGGTGCTTGTAGTCATTGATTGCATGGCCTGCGCCGAGCGCCTTCATCGCATCGGGCCATTGCAGCGCCTCGATCTTCAGGAAGGACTCGACGCTGCCGGCCAGCGCGGGCAGCACCGGCTTGAGGTACAGCGCGAGCAGGCGGAAGGCCTCGATGCAGACCGTGCACACATCGTGCAGGCGCGCCTCCATGTCCGGCTTCTTGGCCAGCTCCCAGGGCTTGTTGGCATCGACGTATTCGTTGACGCGGTCGGCCAGCGCCATCGTGTCGCGCAGGGCGCGGGCATAGTCGCGGCCGTCGTAGAGCGCGCGGATGTTGTCGGCTTCGGCGCGCAGCGTGGCCAGCAGGGCTTCGCCGTCCGCCGTCACCGCACCCAGCTTGCCGCCAAAGCGCTTGCCGATGAAGCCGGCGCTGCGGCTCGCGATGTTGATGAACTTGCCGACCAGGTCGCTGTTGACGCGGGCCACGAAGTCGTCGGGGTTGAAGTCGATGTCCTCGTTGCGGCCGCTGAGCTTGGCGGCGATGTAATAGCGCAGGTGCTCGGGGTTCAAGCCCACCGAGAGGTAGCGCAGCGGGTCGATGCCGGTGCCGCGACTCTTGCTCATCTTCTCGCCGCTCACCGTCAAGTGGCCGTGCACGAAGATGTGGTCGGGCGCCTTGCGGCCGCTGAAGTGCAGCATCGCCGGCCAGAACAGCGTGTGGAAGGTGATGATGTCCTTGCCGATGAAATGCACCTGCTCCAACTCGGGGTCGGCCATGTACTCGGTGTAGCTGATGCCGTCGCCGCCCAGCTCGACGCAGCGCTTGTCGAGCAGGTTCTTCAGCGAGGCGAGGTAGCCGATCGGTGCATCGAGCCAGACGTAGAAGTACTTGCCCGGCGCATCGGGAATCTCGATGCCGAAGTAGGGCGCGTCGCGGCTGATGTCCCAGTCGCCGAGGCCGCCCTTGCCTTCGTCGTCCTTGTAGAGCCATTCGCGGATCTTGTTCTGCACCTCGGGCTGCACGTGGCCGGCCGCGGCGGTCCACTCTTTCAGGTAGGCCTCGCAGCGCGGGTCGGACAGCTTGAAGAAGAAGTGCTCGGAGCTGCGCAGCTCGGGCTTGGCGCCGGACAGCGCGGAATAGGGCTCGATGAGTTCGGTTGGCGAGTAGACGGCGCCGCAGACTTCGCAGTTGTCGCCGTACTGGTCCTTCGCGTGGCAGTTGGGGCACTCGCCCTTGATGAAGCGGTCCGCGAGGAACATCTTCTTCTCGGGGTCGTAGAACTGCTCGACGCTGCGGGTCTCGATGAGCCCGGCCGCGTCGCGCAGGTCGCGGTAGATGGCTTGCGCGAGCTCGTGGTTCTCTGGCGCGTCGGTGGAATGCCAGTTGTCGAAGGCGATGTGGAAGCCGTCGAGGTACTGCTTGCGGCCGGCCGCGATGCCGGCGACGAACTGCTGCGGCGTGACGCCGGCCTTGTCGGCCGCGATGGTGATGGCCGCGCCGTGGGCGTCGTCGGCGCAGACGAAGTTGACCTCGGCGCCATTCATCCGCTGGAACCGCACCCAGATGTCGGCCTGGATGTATTCCATCATGTGGCCGATGTGGAACTTGCCGTTGGCGTAGGGCAGGGCGGTGGTGACGAAGAGCTTGCGCGGGGCGGTCATGGACAAGGGCGCTTTCCGGGGGAGGCAGACAGAAGACGGGGTGGTGCGGCCGCGGGCACGCTGGCCGGGCCGGACCCGCATTTTAGGTGGGCTGGCCGTGCGATGCTCTCGCCATGCGATATGCCGCTTTTTTCCGCAACCTGAACCTCGGGCGGCCGAATTGCCCGACGCGGGTGCAATTCGAGCAGGCCTTCATCGATGCAGGGGCAATGGCGGCGCAGTCCTTCCTGACCAACGGGACGATCGCGTTCGATGTGGGCGAGCGCGCGGTCGATGCCTTGCTGGACGAAGCTGCGCAGTTGCTGGCGACCCGATGCGGACTGCGCGAGCCGGGCTTCGTGCGCGAACTGTCGTACCTGGCCGCGCTGGCCAAGGTGGCGCCTTTCGAAGGCATCGACCGCTCGACGGTCTACGAGTTATGCATCACCTTCCTACACGCCGATGCGGTCGTGCCGCAGGACCTGCCCGTCATCTCGCCACGCGGCGACGTCCAGATCGTCCATGTGACGGACGCCGAGGTGCTGAGCGTTGCGCACAAGTTCGGCCAGAGCCCGGGCAGCCCGAACGCCTACCTGGAGAAGTCGTTGGGCCTGCCCGCCACCACGCGCGCCTGGAACACCGTGCTGCGCATGCTCGACAAGCACGGTTGAAGTGCGCAGTCCCGGCGTATGCTTTCGGACCTCGGCGGCCTTCGGCCCGCCCGACCCCATTCCTCGTTCCACGGAACCTCACCGATGACCACACCCATCCCCGCAACCCTCATCCCCGGCGACGGCATCGGCCCCGAGATCGTCGATGCCACGCTGGCCGCGCTCGATGCGCTGAAGGCGCCTTTCGAATGGGACCGGCAGATCGCCGGCCTCGGGGGCGTGCAGACCTCCGGCGACCCGCTGCCCAAGGCCACGCTGGACAGCATCCGTCGCACGCGCCTTGCCCTGAAGGGGCCGTTGGAAACGCCATCGGGCGGCGGCTATCGCTCGTCGAACGTGCGGCTGCGCGAAGAGTTCGGGCTGTATGCCAACCTGCGGCCGGCGCGCACCATCGTGCCCGGTGGTCGCTTCGACAAGATCGACCTGGTCGTGGTGCGCGAGAACCTCGAAGGCCTGTACATCGGCCACGAGCATTACGTGCCGATCGACGGCGACCCGCATGCGGTGGCGATGGCGACTGGCATCAACACGCGCCAGGGTAGCCGGCGCCTGCTCGAATACGCCTTCGAGACGGCCGTCGCGACGGGCCGCAAGAAGGTCACGATCGTGCACAAGGCCAACATCATGAAGGCGCTGACGGGCATCTTCCTGGAGACCGGCCTGGACCTCTACGAGCGCAAGTACAAGGGCCAATTCGAGCTTGACACGGTGATCATCGACGCCTGCGCGATGAAGCTGGTGCTCAATCCCTGGCAGTTCGACATGCTGGTGACGACCAACCTGTTCGGCGACATTCTGTCGGACCTGGTGGCGGGGCTCGTGGGCGGACTGGGCATGGCGCCGGGCGCGAACATCGGCGCCGATGCGGCCATCTTCGAGGCGGTGCACGGCTCGGCGCCGGACATCGCCGGCAAGGGCATCGCGAATCCGACCGCGCTGCTGCTGGCCGCTGCCTTGATGCTGGAGCATTGCAAGCTGCCGGAATTGGCCACGCGCCTGCGCCAGGCGATCGACGACACGCTCAACATCGACAAGGTGCGCACCGGCGACCTCGGCGGCAGCGCTGGCACGGCCGCGTTCACGAAGGCGCTGGTGAGCCGCATCGCGGGAGGTTGAAGACGCCATGTCGACCACCTTGCCCGTCCTTTCGCTGATCGAGACCCGCGTGCTCGGCGTGCTGGCCGAGAAGCAGCGCACTGTGCCCGACAGCTATCCGCTGACCGTCAATGCAGTGGTCGCCGGCTGCAACCAGAAGACCAGCCGCAACCCGGTGCTGGAGGTGACCGACACCCAGGCGCAGGCCGCGCTCGACAGCCTCAAGGGCTACAGCCTGGTGTCGGAGTCCAGCGGAGGCCGCGCCTTCCGCTACGCCCACAACGCGGACCGCGTGCTCAAGGTGCCGTCGCAGTCGATCGCACTGCTGACCGTGCTGATGCTGCGTGGCCCGCAGACGCCAGGGGAGTTGCGCATCGCTTGCGACCGCATGCACAACTTTGCTGACATCTCCTCGGTGGAGGCCTTCCTGGACGAACTGGCCGAGCGGCCGGCCGGCGCGCTGGTGGTCAAATTGGCGCGCCTGCCGGGCGCACGCGAGAACCGGTGGGCGCATCTGCTGAGCGGTCCGCCGTCGGAAGATGCCGCGGGGCCTGAGCCGGGGCGGGCGGAAGCTTCGCTGGGCGAAGTCGCCGCGCTCAAGGCCAACGTCGCCCGGCTGGAATCGGAGTTGGCCGAACTCAAGGCGCTGGTGGCACGCGTATGCACTGAACTTGGAATCGAAGGAACATCGTCAACATCATGAACAACAACTCAAGCGGTATCGGCCGCGAAGTCCTGGCCACCTGGCACCAACTGGTGCGCGAGCGCAATTCGAAGGGCCTGGAAGCCTTGCTGGCGAACGATGCGGTCTTTCATTCGCCGGTGGTCCACACGCCGCAGGTCGGCAAGGCGGTGACGCTGCAGTACCTCACGGCCGCCTTCCATGTGTTCTTCAATCCGAGCTTCCGCTACCTCCGCGAGACGGTGGCGGCCGACCATGCGGTGCTGGAGTTCCAGGTCGAGATGGACGGCATCGCCGTGAACGGCGTCGACATGATCACCTGGAACGACGTGGGCCAGATCGTCGAGTTCAAGGTCATGCTGCGCCCGCTCAAGGCCATCAACCTGATCCACCAGAAGATGGGGGCGATGCTGCAGGCCGGGCACCAGCAGCAGTGATCAACCGGGCTAGGGACAACTGCCGACCACGTAATAGCCCGGGCCTGTGTGCTTCAGCGTCGTCGAGAAGAAGATGTTCCACAGACCCATGTATTGGTTGGAACCGTTGGCGTAGGCGAGCCACATCACCACGTGAGCACGGCCGGCGCTGACGTGCGCGTAGTTCGAGGACGTGAAGCACGTGGTGGCAGTGCCACCGGTCGTGCTGCCGCTGATCGGAGTGGACGGCGAGCCTTCGAGCCCGCTGTCGTCAAGGGCGGCGACGGTCCATGAATAGGACGTGCCGGGTGCCAGGCCGGTGTCGGTGAAGGTCGTGGCGGCGACGGGCGATGCGGTTGCCTTGCTGCCGTTGCGGTAGACGTTGTAGCCGCTGGCGCCGCTCACGGCGGCCCAAGCGAGGGTCATGCTGCTCGATGTTGCTGCGGACAGCGTGACGCCCGTCGGTGCGGGCAGCGTCCCTGGTCCTGTGCTGCCAGAGGCGAGTTGGTCGACCATCGCCTTGATGGCGACCTGCTGGCTGCCGGCGCGCTGGGCGAAGTTGCTGCCATACCAGCCGATCCAGTCCCAGCAGCCGTTGCCATTGGGCAGCGATCCGCTGGCCGACGTGGGGCGTTGCGTGTTGTCGACGCGGGTCTGCGGGAACAGCACGACGATGCGGTTGGTATCGGCCCAGCGGGTGTAGCCGGTGTTCTTCAGGAACTTGTCGCCGACGGTGGCGTAGTTCTGCAGGCAGCCGTGCAGCGCCACATGCAACCGGCAAGCGGTGGCGCCACCCGCGCAGGCGGACGGCACGTAGACCCATCCGGTCGGCGCCATGCCGGGATTGCTGGTGAATGCGCTCTGGTCGAACTCGATGTAGTTGGCGGCGGCCGGCGTGTCGTTGCGGGCGTTGAGCGGGCCGTAGAAGCGCGTCAGCGCGGCCTTGGCGCCGTCGTAGCCGCAATTGCTGATGTACGGAGACGAGGCCGAATTGCAGTTGTTGTTGCCGGTGCCGTCGAAATCGGTCGGAAAGGTGTGGGCGGTGCTGGCGCGCTTCACGTAGTCCAGGTTGGCGACGGCCACGCCGTTGGCGGTGTACTGCGTCTGCACGGCGTTCATCGGGTTCGGGCCGACGGTGGTGTCGCTGTTGCCGACGAACAGGTAGATCTTCTGCTGCGCGACGCTGGCCTTGTCGTCGATCGCGGTGCTGCTCCAGTTGTTGATGTCGGCCTGCATCGTGTTCAGCATCTGGCTGCTGATCGAGGCGTTGTACATGCAGGCCGTGTAGTTGCTGTGGCCCGCGCACATGTAGGGCCCGCCGGCGAAGACGCCGACGCCATGGAATGTGGACGAGTAGGCATAGCCAAGCTGGTTGGCCATGAAGCCGCCGGACGACAGGCCGGACACGGTGGTCTGGCTGGCGTCGATGTTCAAGCGGGGCAGTGCGACTGCGGCATGTGCCGCGAGACCGGGAAGCATCATCGCCGTGACGGCGGCGAGAACGACGATTCGCTTGCGCATCGAGTGGTCTCCTTGGGCACGGTGCAGGGTGCACGGAACGCGGGGCCGGGGGCGTGCAGTGTAGCGAGAGGGTGCCTCTGTTCAAAGGGCGCCGCTTCGACGAACATGCGCGTGGCCGCGTAGGCCGACACCGCAGGAGCGAGCCCATGACCACCGATGCCATCCCCTTCGGAAACTGGAATCCCACGGATGTCTGGCGCCAATGGCTGCAGCTTGCGCCGAACTCGCTGGTCCAGCCGATATTGCCGGTGACGTTCAATATCAACAGCAACAACTCCACGGCGCCGCAGACCGAGGCCAACGTGGTCGCGGTGCACAGCTATGGTCGGCAGATCGGCCGCATCTCGGATGCGCTGCGTGCGTTGATCCTCGCGGAGCATCCGACGCCAGCCGAAAGGGAGCCGTTCGCGGATTTCCTGGCGATGTGGGACGAGATCGAGCAGGTCAAGACGGGCAGCGCGACTGCGCGGCTGGAACAGATCGCATCCGATCTCGCGCTGCTCAAGAAGAAGGATCGCGAGGAGTTCAAGCGCGTGCGCGACGCGATGCAGCAGGCGCTTGACGGGACGAAATGATCGCGAGCCGTTGAAGGCTTCGCATCTCAGTCGAGTACAGCCCCGCAACTCAGGTTGGCCACGGTGCCGGTCATCGCCGCTGCATGGTCCGAGGCAAGGAACACGGCCGTTTGCGCCACCTGCTCCAGCGTGGGCAGTCGCTTCAGCGCCGTGCCTTCCGCAGCGCCATCGAGCATCTGCGCGACGGTCAGCCCGCTGGCCTCGGCCATCGGCCGGAACACCTCGTGCGAATGCGAGCCTTGCGCGGACGCCTCGGGCGTGGCATGCGGTCGCAGGCACAGCACGCGAATGCCTTCGGGCCCGAGTTCAGCGGCGAGCACACGCGTGAACACTTCCACTGCGGCGCAGGTCATGCAGTAGCCGATGATCCCCGGTGCGGCCATGCGCGAACCCGGCGTGGACATCGTGAGGATGACGCCCGAGCGGTGCTTCACCATCTGCGCCGCGATGGACTTCGCGGTGATGAAGTTGCAGCGCGCATAGCTGTCGATGGGGTGGAGGTAGTCGGCGAGCGCAAGCTGAAGCACCGGTACGCCCTGCACGTGCGCGAAGCCCACGGTATTGAGTGCGATGTCGATGCGGCCCGCTTCGGCCACGACCGAAGCGGTATGCGCCTCGACCGCTTCGGTATCCAGCGCATCGACGACGGCCGTGGAAGCGGTGCCGCCCAGCGCGCGGATCTCCGTCGCGACCGCATCGAGCTTGACCGCCGTGCGGCCGGCCAGGAAGACACGCGCACCCTCGCGCGCAAACGCACGCGCCACGGCGCCACCCATCGCGCCACCGCCGCCGTGGATCACGGCCACCTTGTTCGAGAGCAGCATTGCAGCGCCTTCGTGCGATCAGTCGCTTTGCGTGATCACCATCCACGGCATGCCGAAGCGGTCCGCGACCATGCCGAAGGAGGAGGCGAAGAAGGTCTTGCCCAGCGGCATCTGAATCGTGCCACCCTTGGCGAGTGCGTCGAAGATGCGCTTCGTCTCGGCGTCGTCCTTGGTGGTGATCGATTGGCAGAAGCCCTTGAACTCCGGCTTGCCGTTCGCATAGCCATCGGAGGCCATCAGCAGTGATTCGCCGAGGGTGAACTCGGCATGCATGATCTTGTTCTCGTTGCCCGGTCCGCAGCCGGGGGCGCCGTCCTTCGGCGGTTCGGGGTTGTCCTTGAAGCGCATCACCATGCCGAGCTTCGCGCCGATGGCGGAGCGGTAGAACTCGAGCGCCTCTTCACAGCGGCCGTCGAAGAAAAGGTAGGGCTGTACTTTCATGATGTTTCTCCTTGGGGTGGGGGTCAGGGGGTGGCGGGCATGGCGGCCATGTCCATCCAGGCGAGTTCCCAGAGATGGCCGTCCAGGTCCTGGAAGCCATGCTGGTACATGAAGCCATGGTCGTTGGCCTTGTTGGGCGTGGTGCCACCAGCGGCCACGGCCTTGGCGACCATGTCGTCGACCTCGCCGCGGCTGTCGCATGACAGGCACACCAGCACTTCTGTGCTCTTGTGCGCGTCGCTGATCGGCTTGGGCGTGAAGGTCTTGAAGAAGGGCTCGACCAGCAGCATCACGAAAGCCTCGTCGCTGACGATCATGCAGGTCGCGTTCTTGTCGGTGAACTGGGGGTTGAACTTGAAGCCGAGGGCGGTGAAGAAGGCCACCGACTTGTCGAGGTCCTTGACGGGCAGGTTGACGAAGATCTTGGTGCTCATGCAGTTCCTTGTCAGATGAAATCGGGATGTTTGTGTACGCCGTCCACAAAAGATAGCAGACATAATGGACAGCGTCCACATTCGAAACAAATGCGCACACAAACGCCCCAGCCACCCGCCCGCAGCAGCTATCGGCATGGGGACCTGCGGCGTGCGTTGCTGGATGCGGGCATCGAACTCGCGCGTGGTGGCGGCCCGGAGGCGGTGGTGCTGCGCGAGGCGACGCGCCGGGCTGGCGTCGTGCCCAACGCGGCCTATCGCCACTTTGCGAGCCGGCTGGATCTGCTGCGGGAAGTCCGCGCGGCGGCGCTGTCGGCAGTGGCTGCGGCGATGGAAAAGGAATTGGCCGCGGTGCCGGCCAAGGGCAAGGCGGCCGACATTGCGCGGGCCGGCCTACGTGCCGTCGGCACGGGCTACCTGCGATTCGCTCGGGCCGAGACGGGGCTTTTTCGCACGGCCTTCTTCGCGGAGCCCGAAGTTTTCGGTGCGGTGTCGGCGGGGCCGGAGGCTCAGGGGCCGGGCGGTTTGAATCCCTTCCAACTGCTCGGCGCTGCGCTGGACCGCATGGTCGCCGCGCGCGTGCTGCCCGTGGCGCGGCGGCCGGGCGCAGAGTTCCTGGCGTGGGCATCGGTTCATGGCCTGGCCTTGCTCATCATCGACGGTCCCTTGCGGGGCGCGCTGGACAACCAGGTCGAGGCCTTGGGGCAGCGCTTGCTGGACATGGTGGAAGCGGGGATTTAGCGCGGCTTGCGTTATTCCCGTTGCGCAACGTGCAACACGGCGCCGGCGGGCAACGCGTGCCAGTCGATCCACGCGCCGGCATCGACCGGGATGGCTGCCGCATCGATGTCGTGATCTTCCGCTGGCGTGCCGGCCGCTGGCGACCCATCCCCAGCACGCAGTCGACCGATGTCGCCATAGCGCAGCGTGAGTTCATGCCCGTCGAGCCGCAGGGTGATCTCGAAGCCGGGCCAGTGCGCCGGCACACGCGGTGTCACGCGCAATTGCCGTCCGCGCAGCTCGAGTCCCAGCAGCGTCTCGATCGCGGCGCGATGCATCCAGGCCGCCGATCCGGTGTACCAACTCCAGCCCCCGCGCCCGACATAGGGAGCCGCGCCATAGGTGTCGCCGGGCATCACGTAGGGTTCGATCTCGTACACCGGACCGCGTTCGGAATGCTTCGCCCGGTGCGCAGGGCTCAGGCCCTCGAAGCTGCGCCACGCGGCCTCATGATCGCCCTGAAGCGCCTGCGCCATCATGGCCCACACGGCGCCGTGCGAATACTGCCCGCCGTTCTCGCGCACGCCCGGTGGATAGGCCTGGATGTAGCCAGGGCTGTTGGCCGAGTGTTCGAACGGCGGCGTCAACAGGCGCAACAGGCCAGCCTTCTCGTCGATGAGGTGCTGCTTCAACGACGCCATCGCCTTGTCGGTGAAGGCCGGCGTGGAGGCACCGGACAACACAGACCACGCCTGCGCGATCAGGTCGATGCGGCATTCGCCGTTGGCCGATGAACCGAGCGGCGCACCGTTGTCGAAGAAGGCGCGCCGGAACCAGGCGCCATCCCAGCCGGCATCGTGCAATGCATGGATCCAGCCGTCGCGTGCCGCGCGCCACTTCGCAGCGCGCTCATGTTCGCCGCGGGCTTCGGCCAGCGGCGCATAGTGCTCGACAACCGTGCAGAGGAACCAGCCCAGCCACACCGATTCGCCCTTGCCTTCGCTGCCCACGCGGTTCATGCCGTCGTTCCAGTCGCCGGTGCCCATCAGCGGGAGACCATGCGCCCCTTTCGTGAGGCTGCGGTCGATGGCGCGCGCGCCGTGTTCGTAGACCGTCGCGACCTGGCTGCTGGTCTGTGGCTCGTAGTAGGCGTCTTCGGCGCCGGGTGGAATCTGCGCGCCTTCGATGAAGGGCACCTGCTGGTCGAGCAGGCTCATGTCGGTCGTCACGTCGACATAGTGGGCACTGGCGAAGGGCAGCCACAGCAGGTCGTCGGAGAAATGCGTGCGCACGCCGGCGCCGCCGGGCATGTGCCACCAGTGCTGCACGTCGCCCTCGGGGAACTGGCGCGCGGCGTTGGTGAGGATCTGCTTGCGCAGGCGCGCCGGGTCGATGGCAGCGAAGGCCATCGCATCCTGCAACTGGTCGCGAAAGCCGAAGGCGCCTCCGGCCTGGTAGAAACCGGCGCGCGACCACAGCCGGCAGGCAAGCGTCTGGTAGAGGAGCCATCGGTTGACCAATACGTCGAAAAGCGGATCGGGTGTGCGCACCTGGATGCGGCCCAGCAACTCGTCCCAGAACCCGCGCGCTTGCGCCAGGGCTGCCGGCACGTCGCGTTGCTGCCAGTGCGAGGCGAGTTGCGCGGCGGCTGTCGCATCGGCTGCGTAGCCCAGCGCGAAAGTGAAACGCATCGCTTGCCCTGGTCCCAGCGTGAAGTCGCCACCGATGGCCGCGCAGGCATCCAGCCCGCTGCCCGCGCGCCGCCCGAATGCGCCGAGGATCTCGACACCGCCATGGCCGAAGAACTCGTTGCGGTCGCAGGTCCAGTGCGCCGCGTCCTGCAAACCCGCAATCATGAGGAAGGCCGTGCCGCCACCAAAGCCCGTGCTCGACTCGCGCTGCTGGCCGAACACGGCCGGCACATCGTCGGGCTTCCAGCAATGCACCGTGCGGCGCGTGCCGCGCGCAGGCCCGAGTTGCCATTCGGCCATTGCGAGCGCACGCAAGCTGCGCGCGGCAGTGCCCTCATTCCGGACCTCCACATGCACCAGCTTCACGCTGTCGTCACGGTCGACAAGGAAGGTGGTCACCAGCGCCAGGTCGCGGTGCGTGCACTCGAACACGGTGTAGCCCTGGCCGTGCCGAATGCGATGCACTGCGTCGTTGCCGGCGCCGCGCACCGCGGGAGTGAGCGGAATCAACTCGTGCGAGTCCAGGTCCTGCAGCAGGTAGTGCTCGAAGGCGGGGTCTTGCACGGGGTCGTTCGACCAGGGCGTGAGCTGGTGCATCTGGCTGTTGACGGCCCAGGTGTAGCCCGCGCCCGCCTCCGAGATCTGGAAGCCGAAGCTGGCATTGGCGATCACGTTGATCCAGGGCCGCGCGGGCCGGTGCTGCGCGTCCACTTCGAAGCGGAACTCGCCGGTGGCGGGATCGAAGTCGCCGATGGGCGCGCGGGGGGCTTCGGCCGGAGTGTCCGGACTTCGATGCGGCGCGAGCAGCGGCACGCTCGTCATTGCCACGCCGCCGCCCGGCACCTGCGCAACCGGCGCGAGTTCGCGCAACGCAGCCACCTGCACCTCCAGGGGCCGCCCATCGGCCGTGAACACCGCGCGCGCCAGGGTCGACAAGGCAGCCTTCTCCGACGGCGTCACCTCCTCGTCGCGCAAGAGGTAGAAGCCGGCCGAGTCGTTGCGCGGAAAGCTGTTCTGAGTTTCGTGGCTGATGCGGTCGCGCAGCGCCTCGATCTCGCGTTGCAGTGGCATCTGGTACGAAGCCGCCTCTGCATTCAGCACCACGAGGTCGCAGGCCACGCCGCCGAAGCCCCACCACGGCTGGGCGCGCAGCAGCGTATTGACAAGGCCCATGCCGATGCTGGAATGGATGTGCACCAGTACGATCGGCTTGTCGCCCGAGATGCCGAAGCGCCAGATCTGCCGCAGGTCGATGAGGCCGCGGTCGCCCATCACGCGCGGCGTGGTGTAGGTCAGGACGGTGGTCAGGTCCTGCAGCGCGAGGTTCTGTGCCGGCGCGATGTTGAGGTCGCGCAGCCGCACCTGCGCCAGCGTGGCAGCCATCCGGCTGGCGCGTTCCACCAGCGTGAACTGCAGGTAGCGGTCGATCACGGGGATCAGTGCGTCGGTGCTGTCGGCGGCGGCTGTCGCGAAGGTCACGCGCGCCGTGGCGCCGGCCTTGATCGACAGCCGCACGCGCAGGCAGGCGATCGGGTCGAGTCCGTTGATCGGCGCGCCGTCGGGCGTCATGGGCTGCGCATCCAGCGCAGGCATCGACAAGCGGCCGTTGCGCCCGATGAAGGCGCGGCGGTCCGCCATGCATTCGACCGAGAGCATGTGCGCATCGACCGCCGCGACGAAGTGCGCCGCAGCCACCACCGGATCACCTTGCAGCCGCGGCTTGCGCGTCATCAGCAGCGCGCGCCAGGCCGGCTCCCAGAGGGTCTCGACGAAGAGGTTGGTGAAAGCGGGATGCGTCTCGTCGGCCTTGGGCAAGGACAGCACGGGTTCGAAGCAGGAGATCAGTTCCAGCTCGCGGGTCTCTTCGCTGGTGTTGTGCAGCGTCACGGTGCGCAGTTCGGTGTCGTCCTCGGGGCTGATCAGCACGGTGGTGCGCGCCTGCAGGCCGGGGCCCTTGGCATCGAATTGCACCTGGTCGGCGAGGAAGCGCGTGCGGTAGCGCCAGTCCGGGCCCGGGGCCGGCAAGGCGGTGAGCGAGGACATGGCCTCGCCTTCGCGTACGTAGAAGAAGGTGCCATAACCGTCGCGCAGCGGATCGTCGCGCCAGCGGCTCACGCTGAAGGCATGCCAGCGGCTCACCCCCGCGCCGTTGGGCCGCAGCGCGACCGTGTAGCGGCCGTTGGAAAGCAAGTGCGTGGGCTGGAAGCCCGGCACCATCGGGTCGATCGTTCGCAGTTGGAATACCGGCGCGGCATCGCCATTCGCAGGCTCGGGCGGCGTCCGCGGGTCGGCGCTGCCGATGACCTGGCGCGGCGTTCGCTCCTGCAGCAGCGCCGCATAGGCCTCGGCCAGGGCCGTCCCGCCAAACCAGCGGCGCGGCGCCTCGGCGCAGAGCAGGTTGCACAGCGCCACCAGCGACATGCCCTGGTGGTGGGCCATGTGGTTACGCACCACGCTGAAGGGCTGGCCCTCGGCCTGCCGCGACACGGTGAAGTCGATGGCGTCGCAGAAGCCGAGTTCGCCTCGCGCGCCGAGCGACTCCAGCAGTCGGAGGTTGATCGCCGCATCGTGCGGCGCGAGCTGCGCGGCCATCAGGGTGGCATAGGGCGCGACGACCCGGTCGGTGAGCGGCGTGCGCCGCAATGCCAGCCGGGGTACGCCGTAAGGGGAGTACTGGTAGGCCAGCGAATGGTCCCGCGCGAAGTACGCCGACTCCGACACGCCCCACGGCAACTGCTGCGCCGCCCCGAAGGCCTGCTGCTCGCGAATGGCGGCGATGCTGGCCACCTG
This sequence comes from Variovorax robiniae, assembly GCF_037889955.1. NCBI lineage: Bacteria > Pseudomonadati > Pseudomonadota > Betaproteobacteria > Burkholderiales > Comamonadaceae > Variovorax > Variovorax robiniae. Next base: position 538,951 of record NZ_JBBKZS010000002.1, on the reverse strand, counting down.
CAGCAAGCCGTCGTCCGGCTCCGGCATCACGAGGCCGGGCATGAGGTACTCGAACATCGATCCCGACCACGACTTCAGTCCCGGCCGGATGCCGACGGTGACGTACGGCCGTCCCAGCGCGCTCCAGTTGCGGCGCGGTATGTCGCCCTTGGCAATGGCGATGAAGCTCAGCAGGCGCGACTCCGAAGCCAGCAGGTCGTAGTAGCTCGCGTCGAGCACGTTCTCGTCCACGCGCAGGCCGATGTGGAAGAGGTTGCGCTTTGCGTCGTAGAGGCCGCTGAAGTTCATCGCGTCGGCCAACGCGTCGCAACGCAGCGCGAGTGCCTCGAGTGCTTCGAAGGCGGTATCGCCGTCGCGCGCATGGACCCTGCAGGCCTGCGCCACGGCCATCAGGTGGCCGGCCATGTTGCCGCTGTCCACGCTCGACACATAGGCCGGCCGCAGCACCTCCAGCGAGCGCGTCTCGTACCAGTTGAAGAGATGGCCCTCGTGCTTCGGCAAGCGATCCACGCTGTCGAGCGTGGCGCCGATGCGCTGGGCCAGCGCGGCGTTGTCGATCCATCCGAACTCGCGTGCGCAACAGGTGGCGAGCAGGTACATGCCGATGTTGGTCGGCGAGGTGCGATGGGCGACGGTGACTTCGGGTTCGAGCTGCAGGTTGTCCGGCGGCAGGTGGTTGTCCTCGGCGCCGACCACCTGCTCGAAGAAGCGCCAGGTGTCGCGCGCGACGTTGGCGAGGTAGTCGCGCTCGTCCGCGGGCAGTTCGGCCTCCGGGCCTGCCTGCGATGGCAGGCGGCTGCTCCACCAGGCCACCAGCGGCGCGCAGGCCCACAGCGCGAACAGCAGCGCTCCGGTCCAGGGATGCGAGCTGCCCAGCGCCAGCACGGCCAGTGCAACGCAGGCCGCGCTGGGCCAGGCGCCGGCACGCAGGAAGGCAGCTGGCGAATAGCGCGCCTGTGCCTCCGCCTGCTCCGCCGTGGTCCATTCAAGCAAGTGACGGCGGCTCACCAGCAGGCGCCATGCAGCGCGCAAGGTCGCGTTCATCAGCAGCCAGGCCTGCGCCCACAACTGGCTGAATTGCCAGGCTGCACCGGCCAGCGCCCGCAGCAAGTCACCCGATCCCACATCGAAGAAGTGGCGCAGTTCGATGCGCCGCCGTGTCGGCACCAGTCCTGCCAATGCGCCCAGCAGCGGTCCCAGGACAAGGGCGGCTGCCACGGCGACGAGCGCCAGGGCGATAGGCACCGCATCGGTGAAGAGGGCGAGGCCCAGCAACGCAGCCGATGCCGGCAGCACCATCGCGCGGCGCAGGTTGTCGCTCATCTTCCAGAGACCGAGTCCATCGATGCCGAAGCGCGCGGCGCGCCCCATCAACGGCAACAGTTGCCAGTCGCCGCGCGTCCAGCGGTGCATGCGCGAGGCAGCCACGCCGGCGTGCTGCGGATGGTCCTCCAGCAGCACCACGTCGCTCAGCAACGCGCAGCGGGCGACGGTGCCTTCGAGCAGGTCATGGCTCAGCACCGCGCCTTCGGGCATGCGGCCATCGAGCACGGCATGCACCGCGTGCACGTTGAGCAGGCCCTTGCCGGTGAAGGAGCCCGTGCCGAACAGGTCCTGGTAGATATCGGACGCGCCGCTGCTGTAGGGGTCGATGCCACAGGTTCCAGCAAACAGCCAGTGGAACATCGAGCGCTTCGAACGTGTCGGAAAGGGCGTGACGATGCGCGGCTGCAGGATGCCGTAGCCCGCCACCACGCGGCGCGTCTCGTTGTCGACCTGCGGCGCGTTCAGCGGATGCGCGGCCACGGCCACCAACTCACGCAAGGTGCCGGGCGGCAACGTGGTGTCGGCATCGAGCGTGACGACGTAGGGAATGCGCGCCGCGAGCAAGCTGCCCGAGCCGTCGGGCAAGAAGTCGCTCGACTCGCCCGTGGCCAGCAATCGCAGCACCATCTCCAGCTTGCCGCGCTTGCGCTCCCAGCCCATCCAGCGTTGCTCGGTCTCGCTCCAGGCGCGCGGTCGATGCAGCAGCAGGAAGCGGGCGAGCTTCTCGGGCTTGCGTGGATAGCGTGCGTTGAGCGCGGCGATGCGGCGGCGCGCATCGTGGAGCAACAGCGTGTCCTCGGGCAGGCTCTCCCGGTCCGCATCGGCCCAGTCGCCCAGCAACGCGAACTGGGCTTCGTCTTCCCGGTTCGCCAGCCAATGCAACTCCAGTTGGCGGACCAGGCGGGCGTTGCCATCGACCGACGTCAGAAGCGTCGGAATGACGACCAGCACACGATGCGCTGCAGGTATCCCGCTGGAGAAATCAAGCCGGGGCAGGGGCTCGATGCGCGCCGACTCGGCCACGATGCGGTGCACCAGCGCGACCACGCCTTCCGACAACGGCAGCGCCATCAGCAGCAGGCAGAGGCTGGTCAGCCATCCGCCCATTCCGGCGGCCGGCCAGTTGATGTGATCCAGGTGATGCGCCACGGCGACCATCAACAGTGCGGTGCTACCGAGGATTGCCACCAGATACAGCGGCAAGCGCCATGCCCGGTACGGCGGTTGCCAATCGGTCGGCTCGACGGACGGCTGTGCATCCCGATTGCGCAGTGCATCCAGCAACGCTTCACGCCCCGGGCCCAGCAGATGGAAGCCCGCGGTGCGCTCGGCCCGCGCATGAAGGTCGATCGCTGGCTCATCGACCGTGCTGCCCGCGTACTCCATGCGCGCACGCCGCACGACGACCTGCGCCACCCGGAGTTCCGACTTTCCGCTCTGGCGGGCCAACTGTTCCATCGCATGGGTGATCTGCTGGCGCGTGAGTTCGCTCTCGCGCGCAAAGCTCGGCAACTCTCGCAGGGTGCGCAGCGAATGACTCAGGGGCTCGATCAGGTCCGACCACACGATCTGGCCGATCACCCGCAGCGTCGTGATGATGTTGCCCACCGTGATGTTGGCCGCCACCGCCGCGGTCTGCGCGTCGTTGATGAGCGCCGGGCCGTTCGGGCAATGCGCTTCGGTCCAGTGCACCAGCGCGGGCGCCTTGTCGCCGCGTTCGACGGGCAGCCGCTGCCACAGTTGCAGCAGGTAGCTGTCGCTGAACTCCATGCGTCGCGCCAGCTCGCCCAGTTCATCGAGTTCCGCCATCGTCAGTTTGTCCGCGGCGTCCCAGACCGCATGCGCCACCTCGCGCGCCACCTTGTTGCGGGCAATGCGTTCGGCCACCCGGCGCAGGTTCTCAAGCAATACCACGCGCAAGGTCGTAGGCATGGCCCAGAGTTCGCCGAGCGTGAGTTCGTCCACCTCCTGGTAGGCGTTGACGAAGGCGCTGAACAGCTCCGCGTTGAGCACGCTGTCGGTATGGGCGACGTAGGCCCAGGCAATGCCGTAGACACGCGGCAGTCCGGCGAGCGGTTGCGCCGCGAGCTTGGGCAGGTGCGCGTAGTAGCGCCGCGGCACGCCTTCGCGGATCTGCTGCAACTGGTCCTCGATGAGGTGGAAGTTGTCGAGCAGCCATTCGGCCGCCGGCGAGACGTAGCGCCCGCTGCGCGAAGTCAGCGCGATGTAGTCGAAGGCTTCCCGCAGGGATGCGAGGTTCTCGTCGACGCGCGGAAAGAAGGGCGGGCTGCGCGACGGAACCGACGGATCCGACACCACCTGCGCGCGCGCCAAGCTGCGCCCATGCGCCTCGAAGCGCTGGATGCCGAACAGGTCGGAGCGGATCGCGGGTTCGATGTGCTCGCGCGGCGCCCGCAGGTATCGCCGCGCTTCCTCGCTCAGCGTAGGCAGCCGGTCGAGGATGTCGGCGGTCACGCCATCAGGCGACGGCGAGCGCCGCGATCACGATCCCGAATCCGATGCACGCCACCGTGACGATTCGGCTGGCCGCCGCGGACTGACCCGCCTGGAGAACGGATCGGAGGCCGAACATCGGACCTCGGCATCGCGCGCAATGCTGCATGTGGGCAGCGAGGGCAATCAAGTCCCCGTGGACGGAATCGACAGGAGCAGAGGTCAAGGCCCCGACAGAAGCGGGGGGCAGGAGAGGCGAGAAAGACATGGCAGCGCTTCCCGTGGCGTGTCCTGGATGGAGGGCAACATGCCTTCCATTCGGACCTTGGGGTCAGGCTACGCAGGAGCAGCGGGCGTCACCGCAGGGATGCGCGGATTGGGATGTAGGAGGGTGCCCCAACAGGCGCCCGTCCATGGCGCACCTTAACCGGTATTGCTAGCCGGTGTTGCGCAGACCGGCTGCGACCCCATTGATCGAGATGTGAATCCCGCGCTGCAGGCGCTCGCCGCCTTCGCCGGCCCGATAGCGACGCATCAGTTCCACCTGCAGGTGATGCAATGGATCGATGTACGGGAAGCGATGCCGCACCGAGCGCTGCATGTCCGCATTGCCTTCCAGTCGCTGCTTGGCGCCGGTGATCAGCGTCAGCGCTTCCGAGGTGCGATGCCATTCGCTCTCGATCATCGAGAACACTTTCTGGCGCAGCTTGCGGTCCGCCACCAGCTCCGCGTAGCGCGAGGCCAGCGCCAGGTCGCTCTTGGCCAGCACCATGTCCATGTTCGACAGCAGCGTGCGGAAGAAGGGCCACTGCGCATACATGCGCTGCAGCAGTGCCTGGCGTTCCTTGCGCACCGCCGGGCTCTTGGCCGAGCCGATGAACTGCTCGATCGCCGAGCCGAAGCCATACCAGCCCGGCAGCGTCAGCCGGCATTGCCCCCAGCTGAAGCTCCAGGGCACAGCGCGCAGGTCCTCGATCTTGTGGCTCGGATTGCGCGAGGCCGGGCGCGAGCCGATGTTGAGTTCGGCGATCTCGCGCAAGGGCGTGGCCGCGAAGAAATAGTCGCCGAAGTTCGGTGTCTCGTAGACCAGCTTGCGGTAGGCCGCCATGCTGGCCGTCGACAACGCATTGGCCGTCTCCATGAACGATGCCGGCGCCGCCTTGGCCGGCGGCAGCAGCGTGGCCTCCAGCGTGGCCGCGACCAGCGTCTCCAGGTTGCGCCGGCCGATCTCGCGGTTGGCGTACTTGGAGCCGATCACTTCGCCTTGCTCGGTCAGGCGGATCTGGCCGCGCACGGTGCCGGGCGGCTGCGCCAGGATCGCCTGGTAGCTCGGACCGCCGCCGCGTCCCACGGTGCCGCCGCGGCCATGGAACATGCGCAAACGAATGCCGAGGTCCAGTTCGTCGAACAGCGCCACCAGCGCGGTGCCGGTCCGGTACAGCTCCCAGTTGCTGGTGAAGATGCCGCCGTCCTTGTTGCTGTCGCTGTAGCCCAGCATCACGTCCTGCTCGGCGCCGGAGCGTTGTATCAGCGCGGCGATGCCGGGCAGGGCGTAGTAGGCGCGCACGATCGGCGCGGCATTGCGCAAGTCCTCGATGGTCTCGAACAGCGGCACCACGATCAGGTCGACCACCGCGTCGTTGCTCAGCGTGCCGCGCAGCAGGCCGACTTCCTTTTGCAGGACCAGTGCTTCCAGAAGGTCGCTCACCGTCTCGGTGTGGCTGATGATGTAGTGGCGGATGGCCGCGTTGCCGTAGGTGGCGCGCATGGTGCGACCGGCCGCGAAGATCGCCAGTTCCTTGGTGGTCAGCGGGTCGTAGCTGGCATCGGGCACGCGCAGCGGCCGGGCGTCGTCGAGCAGTTTCAATAGCAGCGCCTGCTTGGCTTCCTCGTCCAGCGACGAGTAATCCGCCTCGATGCGCGCGACCTTGAGCAGGTCCGCGACAACGGCTTCATGCTTGTCCGAACTCTGGCGCAGGTCGACCGTGGCCAGGTGAAAGCCGAACACCTCCACCGCGCGGATCAGCGGCCCCAGGCGCTGTTCGATCAACACCGCGCCATGCTTCTCGCGCAGCGAATCGGCGACGGTGCGCAGGTCGGCGAGGAATTCCTCGGCATTCGCGTAGGGGTTCTGCGGCGGCACCGCATGGCGCGCCGCATCGCCGCCGGTCAGCTTCTTCAGCGTGGCGGCAAGACGCGAATAAACGCCGGTCAGCGCGCGGCGATAGGGCTCGTCGACCCGGTGCTCGTTGGAATCCGGCGAGCGCTCGGCCAAGGCATTCATCTCGACCGACACATCCACCAGCGTGGCCGACAGCGACAGCTCACCGCCGAGGTAATGCACCTCCGTCAGGTAGTGCCGCAGGGCCAGTTCGGACTGGCGCTTGAGCGCGTACTCCAGCGTCTGCGCCGTCACGTTCGGATTGCCGTCGCGGTCGCCCCCGATCCACTGCCCCATGCGCAGGAAGGGCGCGATGTTGTCCTTGCCCAGCGACCTCTCCAATTCGGCATAGACCTTCGGGATCTCGCGCAGGAAGGTCGCCTCGTAGTAGCTCAGCGCGTTCTCGATCTCGTCGGCCACGGTGAGCTTCGAGAAGCGCAGCAGCCGGGTCTGCCAGATCTGCGTCACGCGGGTGCGGATCTGGTGCTCGTTCTCGGCCAATTCGATCGGCGTCAGCGCGTCCTTCTGGCCGGCGAAGAACTGCTGCCGCTGCAGGATGCCGTCGCGCACGGTGATCAGTTGCGCAATGCCACGTTCCGCGTCCAGGATGCTCTTGCGTTGCACTTCGGTCGGATGCGCGGTCAGCACCGGCGACACGTAGCTCTGGGCCAGGCTCTCGACCACCGCCGACGGCGTGATGCCCGCCTTGCGCACGCGCGCCAGCGCGGTCTCCAGGCTGCCCTCGACGCTCTCGCCGGCCCGGTCGATCTCGGTCCGGCGGCGGATCTGGTGCCGGTCTTCCGCCAGGTTGGCCAGGTGGCTGAAATAAGTGAAGGCGCGGATCACGCGCACCGTCTCGGCCGCGCTCAGGCCCTTGAGCACATTCTTCAACGCGCGTTCGGCACTGTGGTCGGCATCGCGCCGGAAGGCCACCGACAGGGTCCGGATCTTCTCGACCAGGTCGTAAGTCGCCTCGCCCTCCTGTTCACGGATCACGTCGCCGAGAATCCGGCCCAACAGCCGGATGTCGTCGATCAAGGGCTGGTCGTCGTTCTGGCGGCGCTTGGGCGCCGACGACTTCTTCTGGGCGGATTTCACTTCGACTTATCTCCTCGGGGTGGCGACTCGGAAGGGCGCATTGCTGCAGTGCAGCATGCTAGCATCCCGGCGGCCTTTTTGATTGATCGGAAAACAGCTTTGACCCATATCGTGATCGCCACGCGCGAAAGCCGCCTGGCCATGTGGCAGGCGCAACACGTGCAGGCACTGTTGCAAGAACGAGGCCACGTCGTCGAGTTGTTGGGCATGACCACCCGTGGCGACCAGATTCTGGACCGCTCGCTGAGCAAGGTCGGCGGCAAGGGCTTGTTCGTGAAGGAGCTCGAAGTCGCGCTGGAAGAAGGCCGCGCCGACATCGCCGTGCATTCGCTCAAGGACGTGCCGATGGACATGCCCGACGGCTTCACGCTCGCCTGCGTGCTGGAGCGCGAAGACCCGCGCGACGCGCTCGTCTCGCCCCGCCATGCTTCGCTCGACGACCTGCCCGAAGGCGCCGTGGTCGGCACCTCCAGCCTGCGCCGCGTGGTGCTGCTGCAGGAGCTGCGGCCCGACCTGCGCATCGAGCCCCTGCGCGGCAATCTCGACACACGGCTGCGCAAGCTCGACGAAGGCCAGTACGACGCGATCGTGCTGGCGGCCGCGGGCCTCAAGCGCCTCGGCCTGGAAAGCCGCATCCGCACCACCTTCGACCCCGACCTGATGCTGCCCGCGGCCGGGCAGGGCGCGCTCGGCATCGAGGTGCGCGCCGACCGGGCCGACCTGATCGAATGCCTCGCCCCGCTCGCGCACCAGGCCGACACCCTGGCCACCGCCGCCGAACGCGCCGTCAGCCGAACCATGGGCGGCAGTTGCTCGATGCCGCTCGCGGCCCACGCGCGCTGGCAGGCCAACGGCAAGCTGCGTATCGATGCGGCCTGGGGCGACTCCGCTGGCGTCGCCGAACTGCTGCGCGCGCAGCATGAGGCGGACGTGAGCAGCACCGCGCAAGCCGAGGCGCTCGGCCGCCAGGCCGCCGAGGCGCTGCGCCGGGCCGGCGCGCGCTGACGCATCTCAAATGCCCGTGCGCCGCGTGATCGTGACCCGCCCGGCGCGAGAGGCGCAGCGCTGGGTCGATGCACTCCGCACCGCCGGACTGGATGCCGTGGCGCTGCCTCTGATCATCATCGATGCCTGGCCGCAAGCGGTGGGCACGCCACCCGATCGTCATGACGCGCTGATGTTCGTCAGCGCCGCCGCCGTCCAGCACTTCTTCGCCGTCCATGCGGGTAGCGCCGATCAGGCGGGGATACCCCGCTGCTGGGCCACCGGCCCCGGCACCACACGCGCCTTGCTGGAGGCCGGCGTCCCCGCCGCCCGCATCGACGCCCCGCCCGAGGACGCCGCCCAATTCGACTCCGAAGCGCTGTGGACGCGTGTGCAGCCGCAAGTCCGTCCCGGTGCGCGTGTGCTGATCCTGCGCGGCGGGGACGCGGCCGGCCGTGCCACCGGCCGCGACTGGCTCGCCCGCCAGGTCGAGGCCGCCGGCGGCGTCGTCGACACGCAGGTCGTCTACCGACGCCTGCCGCCCACCTTCGATGCCGAAGGCACACGCCTCGCGATGGAAGGCGCGCGGGGCGAGGCCACCTGGCTCTTCAGCAGTTCCGAGGCCATCGCCAACCTGTGCCGCGCGTTGCCCGGCACGGCATGGCATGCGGCCCGCGCCGTCACCACCCATGCGCGCATCGCGCAGGCGGCGCAAGCGGCCGGCTTCGGCCTCGTGCACACTTCGGCGCCCACCATGGCCGCCCTGGTCGCGTCGATAGAATCCGCCGGATGAGCGCCACCGCCCTGCCCGATGAACCGACCCCCGAAGCCGCTGCGCCGGTGACGCGGGCCGTGTCGCCGGTCGAAGCCGCGCAACTCCTGTCGCGCATCGGCCTCGGCCTTCTTGCGTTGGTCGCGGTCGTAGCCTTGGTCATGGCGTTCACGCTGGGGCAAAAAATCGACAGCATGCAGGAGCAACTGGCCCGGCAGAGCGCCGATGCACTCGCGCAGTCGACCGAGGCCCGCGCGCTCGCGCGGCAGGCGCAGGAGACGGTCCGCGACACCGCCGCACGCCTCGCGCTCGCGGAAACCCGCATCGCCGAAGTCGCATTGCAGCGCTCGCAACTCGAAGAACTGATGCAGAGCCTGTCCCGCTCGCGCGACGAAAACCTGGTCGTCGACATCGATTCGGCCGTCCGCCTCGCGCTGCAGCAGGCCGAGGTCACCGGCAATGTGGAGCCTCTGCTCGCCGCATTGAAGGCCGGCGACCAGCGCATCGCCCGCGCCGCGCAACCCCGCCTGGCGCCCTTGCAGCGCGCCATGCAGCGCGATGCCGACCGCATCCGCACCATTGCCAGCGGCGACAACGGCGAGGGACTGCAAAAACTCGACGAGTTGATGCGCATGGTCGACGACCTGCCCACGCTCAATGCAGTCGCCGTGCGCGGCCTCAGTGTGAACACCACTTCCGCCGGCGTCATCCCGGCCGATGCACCCTGGTGGGAACGCGCCCTGTTGATGGTGCGCCAGGAAGCCGAATCCCTGCTGCGCGTCAGCCGGATCGACCGGCCGGAGGCCGTGCTCGTCGCACCCGAACAGACCTTCTTCCTGCGCGAGAACCTCAAACTCAAGTTGTTGAGCGTCCGGCTGGCCTTGCTGTCGCGGCAGGTGGACACGTCGCGCACCGAGCTGGCCGCAGTCTCTGCCACCCTCAACAAGTATTTCGACCCCACCTCCCGTCGCACGCAGGCCGCCGCCACCCTGCTTCAACAGTTGCAGGCCCAGGTCAAGTCGACCACGCCCCCGCGCGTGGACGACACCCTGGCCGCACTCGCGACCGCCGCCGCCGGACGATAGCCATGCGTGCCGCTCTCTGGCTCCTGGGGCTGTTCGGCATCGCAGCGGCGACCGCACTCTTTGCCGGCAACAACCAGGGCACGGTTACCGTCTACTGGCCGCCATGGCGCATCGACCTCTCGCTGAACCTCGTCCTGATGTTGCTGGCCGGCGCATTCATGCTGCTGCACGTGGCCTTGCGCGCGCTGGCGGCGCTGTTCCAGCTTCCGGTGCAGGCGCGCCAATGGCGCCTACAGCAAAAGGAGAGGGCCTTGCACGCGGCCCTGCTCGATTCGATCTCCCAGCTGTTGGCCGGGCGCTTTTCACGCTCGCGCAAGGCGGCCCAGGCCGCATTGGCGCAAGAACGCATGCTGGATGCGCTCGATGCCCAACTGCCCCAGGCCCAGCAGATCAAGGTCCTCTCGCACCTGTTGGCGGCCGAGAGTGCGCAATCGCTGCAGGATCGGGCGGCACGCGATGCGCACTTGCAACTGGCCCTCAACGAGAGCGCGGAACGCGGAACCCCGGCCGCCCTGGAAACGCGCGAGGGCGTTCAATTGCGCGCCGCCCGCTGGGCGCTGGAGGACCGCGACGCCCCCGGCGCACTGGCGCGGCTCGAGGAATTGCCGGTGGGCGCCCAGCGCCGGACCTTCGCACTGAGGTTGCGCCTGAAAGCAGCCCGCCTGGACCACCGGACGTTAGAGGCACTGGAGACCGCGCGCCTGCTGGCCAAGCACCGCGCCTTTTCGACCGCCGCTGCCCAAAGCATCGTGCGCGGCCTGGCCACAGAACTCATCTCCGATGCCCACGATCCCGCACAACTGGTCGGCGCCTGGACTGAACTTGAGCAGGGCGAGCGCGAGATGCCCGAGGTGGCGATCCATGCCGCACAGCGCATGGTGCAGCTGAACGGCGACCTGGAAATAGCGCGTGCCTGGCTGCTGCCGGCCTGGGAGCGCATGGTGGCGTCGCCCGACGGCCTGGGCGAAGCACTGAGGGTCAAGCTCGTGCGGGCGCTCGAGGCCGGACTCGATTCGGTCGACGCCGACTGGCTGTCGCGCATCGAACTGGCGCAGCGCAACAATCCGCGCGACCCCAACTTGCAATACATCGCGGGCATGGCCTGCATGCGGCGCCAACTCTGGGGCAAGGCCCAGCAGCTGCTGACCCAGGCCGCCCTCGGCCTCCGTGACGCGGACCTGCATCGCCGCGCATGGCAAGTGCTGGCGCTCCTGGCCGAGGCGCGCGACGACGCCGACCAGGCATCGGTTGCGTGGAAGCAAGCCGCGCAGGTCGAAAGCCCCTGATCGATCGATGGCGCCGCTCACTTTCCAGATGAAGATAAGTGGGTGAATAGTCACTCTGGTGAGATTCAAAGACCCTCACCGGGTGTCGGCCCACGCTGATTGACATTTGTATAGGAAGCAGTCCACAGTTGTTCGAACATGTGTCGCATGTAACCGGGACTTTTTCTCATCTCCGCCTCTACCAGAAGCCGTATACCGAACAAACCGTTGTAATTTCCGTTGCAACTGCGGTACATTGGGTAACTGTTAGCAAAAGTATTCATTTGAGTTACGCCGTTGGAGCTTGGTTTTGAAACGTATCCTCATAAATGCAGTTCTGCTCGCCTCCGTGGGTGCGCTGCTGGCTGGCTGCACGATCGCACCGAGCTTCGATTCGATGCGGTACGGCGAAAACCGCCCCGTCAACACGGAAATGAAGCTTGGTTCGGGTCCGGACGGAGACCAGCCGCCTGATGGCTACCTCACGGCGATCACGCCCGACCTGATTCGCATCCAGAACAAGGCGCGCGTCACGGCAGTGCCGGCCGACGTCCAGGCCCTGATCGGCGGCGAGCCCGAGCCCTACCGGATTGGCGCGGGCGACGTCATCGGCATCACGGTGTTCGATCACCCTGAACTGGTCTTCAGCGGCCAACCCGCCCTGGTCGGCGGCGGCCAGGATGCGGCCAGCGTGGCACCAGGCCCCGGTTTCGTCGTCAACGATGCGGGCAATCTCAGCTTTCCGTATGCGGGCACGCTGAAGGCAGCCGGCATGACGGTGGCGGAACTCGAAAGCACCTTGACGCAACGCCTGAGCAGGGTCTTCAAGACACCCCAGGTGAGCGTCCGCGTCGCGTCTTTCCGCAGCAAACGGGCGTACGTCGACGGCGAAGTGAAGAACACGGGCCTGCTGGTGTTCACGGACATCGCCATGACATTGCCCGAGGCCCTCAACCGGGCTGGCGGCCTGGCCACGACCGGGGACCGCTCCAACGTGATCCTGACGCGCAATGGCCGCAGCACCCGCATCGACATGAACATCCTGACGGACGCCGGCGTGGATCCGTCGCGCATCCTGCTTCGCAACAACGACATGATCACGGTCCGTGCCCGCGAAGAAAGCAAGGTCACGGTCATGGGCGAAGTGAACAACCAGGGCGGTGTGCTCATGCGCAATGGTCGCCTGACGCTCAACGACGCACTCACGGAAAGCGGCGGGCTCAACTTGGGTACGTCGGCCCCGCGCCAGATCTACGTGATCCGTGGCCTTCCGGATGGCGGCCAGACGGTTTTCCATCTCGACGCCCGGACCGCCTCGGCAATCCAGATGGCGGATGGTTTCGCACTCAAGGCCAAGGATGTCGTGTTCGTCGATCCGGTGCCGCTGGTGGTGTTCAGCCGCGTGGCCAACCTGGTCCTCGTTTCCACGAACACGGCAACGGCCATCCGCGATTTGCCGCGCAAGACACCTTGAGCGGCCCCATGGTGATCCAACACGTCCTCACGCTGTGCATCGGAAACATCTGCCGCAGTCCAATGGCCGAAGGGCTTCTTGCGCAAGCCCTGCCGGACTGCACGGTTTCCTCCGCCGGCCTCGGCGCGCTGATCGGCCATCCGGCCGACCCCATCGCCTGCGAACTGATGAAAGAGCGCGGGATCAGCATCGAGCACCATCGTGCGCGGCAGGTCAGCCTCGACCTTTGCCAGCGCGCCGACCTGATCCTGGTCATGGACCTCGAACAGCGTCGCGATCTCGAGCGGCGCTATCCCTTTGTCAGCGGCAAGGTGTTTCGGCTGTGCGAGCAAGGCAAGCAAGACGTACCTGACCCCTACAAAGCGGGACGCGCTGCGTTCCAGAACTCGCTGGCGCTGATCGAAGAAGGCGCAAAGCAGTGGGCCAACCGAATTTCCAGAGTGTCCAGCCGATGAATTCCACAGTTTCGCAATCCCCACATCAGCAGGCCATCATGGCCACGCCAGCACCAGAAGACGACCAGCTCGACTTCGGGCACTACTTCGAGGCGCTCGTCGCGCAGAAGTGGCTGATCGCTGCGATCACGGTGCTGGTGCTCGCGATCGGCGTGGCCTACGCGGTGCTGCAACGGCCCATCTATGAATCCAACCTGCTGATCCAGGTCGAGGACAGCGAAGGCGGCGCGGCCAAGTCCTTCCTGGCCGAAGCGAGCAGCGCGTTCAACGTGAAGACGCCGTCCACGGCCGAGATGGAAATCATCCGCTCGCGCACCGTGCTGTCCCAGGCGATCGATGCCACCAAGCTCGACGTCGTCTCATCGCCAAAGTATGTCCCCCTCATCGGCGGCTGGATGGCCCGGCGCGCCACCGGACTGTCCGACCCTGGATTCATGGGCTTCTTCGGCGGCGACGTCTCGGGTACCGAATCGATTACCGTCGACAAGTTCAACGTTCCGGCGAAGCTTGAGGCAACCGGCTTCACCGTCGTTGCCAAGGGCGGTGGCCAATACACGCTGCAACATCCGGCGTTGCCACAGCCGGCCACTGGCACGGTGGGCCAGCCCTTGAGGGCCGAGACCCAGTTTGGCCCGGTCGAGTTGACCATCAGCGCGCTCGCTGGCAAGCCCGGTGCCGAGTTCAGTGTTCTCAAGCGCTCGAAGCTGGCGACCATCGAAGGGCTCCAGAACTCGTTGACCCTGAGCGAACGCGGCAAACAGTCCGGCATCATCAATGTGCAGATGCAGGACGCCAATCCGTACCAGCTGTCCCGCGTGCTGAATGCGGTCGGTGCGCAGTACGTGCGCCAGAACATCGAGCGCAAGGCGGCCGAGGCGCAAAAGACATTGGCCTTCCTGGACGTCCAGTTGCCGTTGTTCAAGCGCCAACTCGAGCAATCGGAAGAGGTCTACAACCGCTACCGCAACCAGAAGGGCACTGTCGCGTTCACGGAAGAAGCGACCTTGATCCTGGGCACCGCGGTCGATCGCCAGACCAAACTGCTGGAAGCGCAACAACGCCGGCGTGAACTCGAAGCCCGCTTCACGGCCAACCATCCAAGCGTGCAAACGCTCGACGCCCAGATCGCCGCCTTGCAGCGCGACATTGGCGAGGTCCAGACGCGCATCAAGGGATTGCCGGCGTTGCAACAGGAAGCGGTGCGCATGGAGCGCGACGTCAAGGTCAACACCGAGCTCTATCAATCGCTGCTCAACAACGCGATGCAGTTGCGCCTCGTCAAGGAAGGCAAGGTCGGCAATGTGCGCGTGCTCGACGAAGCCAGCGTCGCCGAAGTCCCGGTCAAGCCGCAACGCCAGACCATCGTCGCCATTTCCCTGCTGCTGGGCCTGTTCCTCGGTGTCGTCGCCGCGCTGATCCGCAATGCGCTCATCGAGCAACGCATCAAGGATCCGCATGAGGTCGAGTCGCAAACGGCACTGCCGGTGTTCTCGACCATTCCGATCAGCCCGGCCCAAGCCGCGATCAGTCAGCGCCGCCTGACTGGCGCCACAGGCGTGCGTTTGCTGGCCATCGAACATCCCGATGACCTCGCGATCGAAAGCCTGCGCAGCCTGCGCACCGCGATGCAGTTCGCGATGCTCGAGGCGCAGAACAACCGCGTCATGATCACGGGTGCGACGCCTGGCGTCGGCAAGAGCTTCGTCACTTCGAATTTCGCCGCGCTCATGGCTGCGGCTGGCAAGCGCACGCTGTTGATCGATGCGGACTTGCGCCGCGGCCACTTGCACCAGTATCTGGGCCTGCAACGCCATGGCGGCCTGTCGGAATTGATCGCAGGCAGCTTGACGGTGCAGCAGACGGTTCACCGCCAAGTGGTGCCGAACCTGGACTTCCTGGCGACGGGCCAATTGCCGCCCAATCCGGCGGAACTGCTGACGTCGGAGTCCTTCACATCGACTCTCGATCGCCTGTCCGAGCAGTACGACATGGTGGTGATCGACACGCCGCCGGTGTTGGTCGCTTCCGACACCGCCGCCATCGCCACGCATGCGGGCACCGTGCTGCTGGTGGCACGCGCCAACCTGTCGAGCATGGGTGAACTGCGAGAAAGCACGCGGCGCCTGGCGCTGGGCGGCAAGGCGGCGACGGGTGTGCTGTTGAATGCGATGGACGCGAAGCGCCGTGCGTACGGCGGCTACAAGTACGGTCGCTATCGTTACACCAACTACAACTACGAAAGCATCCTGCCGGAAGAGCAGTGATGCAGTTGTGGCAGCGGGCTGGACGAATCCGCCGCTGCCGTGAACGCAACCCGGACCGCAAGTTGTCGGGTGAATGGGAAAGGGCTCCGAAGGGAGCCCTTTTTACTTTTGCGGAGCAGATCTTGCGGGGCGCGCCGGCCCGATGACGCTCAGGACGTCGCCAGGCAGTCCCGCACATCGATCTCGAACTGCTTGAGGACGGCGTCCTGCGCGATATAGCGCTCCGCAAAGGCGCGCGCGCTGGCGCCGAATTCAGCGCGCATGTCCGGATCGCCGGCCAGCGTCGCGATGGCGGCCGCCAACGCTTCCGGCTTCTCGGGCTCGACCACGAGGCCGCAGTTGCGTACCACGCGACCCAGTTCGGTGTCTGCGTGCGCCGTGGCCACCACGGGGCGACCGCTGCTGAGCATGCCGGTCAGCTTGGAGGGCATGACCAGGTCGGCGGCGTCCGCGCGTTGCGGCAACAGGTGAATGTCGGCAAGTCCGAGCAGATCGCCCAGGCGTTCCACCGGCTGCAAGTCCATGAAGCGAACGTTCGCCATTCCCTTGCAACGCTCTTCGAGCACGGCGCGGCCGGGGCCGAAACCGCAGTACACGAACTGGATCGCCGGGTTGTGCTGAAGCAGAAGCGCCACGTCGGAGAGGATCTCGAGGCCCTGTTTTGCGCCCATGTTTCCCGAGTAGAGCGCCACGACGGCGTCCTGCCGGATGCCGAGTTCGCTGCGGTACGGACTGGCGGCCTTGAGCGGTCGGATCGAAGAAACGTCAGCCCAATTGGGCAAGGACCGCAATCGTGCCGCGTCCACGCCCTTGCTCGCGGCACGCTCCAGCATGCGCTGGGAGATGGTCGACACGCGATCGAAACGGCGCAACAGCCAGCGTTCGACGCCAGTCACCCAGCCGCGCAGGCGTTCGCCGCGCAAGAGTCCCAGGTCGAATGCGGCATCGACTTCGAAATCCTGGATGTGCAGCCATGCACGGGCACCACGCATCTTGGCAAATGCCAAGGCGCCCGGGGCGCAAACCAAGGGTGGCGCAGTCATCCAGACGACTTCCGGACGCCAGCGCCATTGTGCGAACAGGCTGGGAAGGCTGGCCAACGCAAAGCTGCTCAGGTGCACCAGCCGCTTGACGCCCGAGACCTTGGCAGGCACCCAGACCGGGGTGCGGAACACCTCCACGCCACGCCAGGTCTCGCGCCGGAAGCGAGTGGCGCTGTAGCCTGGCCAGACGGCCCAGTCGGGATAGTAGGGCGGCGCCGTGACGACGCGAACCTCATGCCCGGCCGCGGCAAGCCAGGCTGCCATCTCGCCGGTGTACTTCCCAATGCCCGTCAGTTCCGGCGCGAAGTTGATGCCGTAGAGAAGGATTTTCAAGCGTGTCGAGTCTGATTGACGCTGCTGCCGGTCGTGGACGCATTCGCGCCCGAACCGACGATGCGCACAAGATTGGCAGCCACGGTTTCAATGCGGAAGCGTTGCTCGAAGCAACGGCGCGCATGGGTGCGCATCTCTTCGATCTCGGATGGAGATGTGGCGAGCCACCGCGCCAGCAGCCGTTCGGTGCCTTCCGGTGTGTCGGGCTCGACCTTGCCAGCGCCATCGGCGACGATCTCGCGCCAGATGTTGACCTTGTCCGAGATGAACGCCGGCCGCCCGCAGGCCAAGGCTTCCGCCACGGCCACGCCGAAGTTCTCCTGGTGCGAAGGCAGGGTGAACATCTCGCTCGCGTAGAAGGCTCCCCATTTGAGGTCGCCGGAGAGCATGCCGGTCCACGTCACGCGGTCGGAGATCCCCAGCTCGGCGACCCGCCGGCCCAGTTGCTCGGCCCAGCCGCCTTGGTCGGGCCCCGCCATCACGAGATGCGCGTCAGGCGAGTTTGCACAGGACTTTGCAAAGGCATCGATCAACAGGTCGCAGCCCTTCTTTTCGTGGATGCGTCCCAGGAAGAGGGCGAGCCGCTTTCCGCGCAGTTGCGGCCAAGCCGTCAGGAAGGCCTCCGACAACCGGGACTGCTCGTTGGCAGGCGGTTCCGACGTACCAAAGGAACTGATCGCCTCATTGCACTTGTAGAGCCAGAAAGACTCGCGAGCCAGCAAACGCTCGTCGTCGCAAGTGAACAGGACCGCCTTGGCATCCCGCAGCACGCGATACTCGCCCCAAGGCCAGTAGAGCCACTTCTTCAGGTGCTTGAGCGGATAGCGGCGCTTGAACCACGGGTCCAGCATCCCGTGGGTGAAGACATAGTAGCCAGGGGCGGTGTCTCGCAATGCGCGCCAGGCGGCCAGCCCGATGTACTGCCACAGCCCGTTGATGATCACCGCGTCATAGTTGCCGGCGTGCTGCCGCAACCAAGGCACAAGCGCCTCGCAGTAGCCGTACGTTCCCTTCACCGGTCCCAGGGCATGGATGCGGCCTGGATGTTTCAGTACAGGTTCGAAGTCGGGGGCATCGAGGCAGAGGATCTCGCCCTGGTGACCCAGGGCCTGCAACGCGCCATGGATGCGCAACAGCCCTTCGATCGGTCCGCCACCACGGGGGTCGACCGATGCAATGACATGAAGAAATCTCAATGAACCCTCCGGCTCGCAGCGGCTCGCGATGGGAATATTTCAAGCATCGGATACCGCAGTGCGGCGAGTGCATACGCCAAAGCAAAGCCCAGCAGGGCATTGGCTGTGAGCTGACCGATGGCCGACCAGCTCAACAAGGCGATACTGAGCGAAATCCACAGCAGGAGCGGAAAAATGACGCCACGGCGCACCGCGATGACGAAGCTCCGATACAGGCCCAGACCCATCACGATCAACTTCAGGGCGGTATAGAGACCGCCGAGCAGGCCGCCTTCGATCAATATGCGACCGGCTTCCGCCTCGGCGAGCTGGAATCCCGCAACCCCCGTACTGACGTACCCCGCCAGGTTGGACAACCGCCCAATGCCGACGCCGATCCAGGACAGGTAGTCCACAACGGTCGGTTCGCCCGCGAAGTAGACCAGAACCCGTTCCCAGAAATCTTCGACCTCGGCGGCTTCCCCGAATCGCTGCTGCGTGTTCTCGATCGCCGTCTGGAAGACCACGGCAAGTATCGCGAGCGCCATGACGGCGAGCAGCAGCGTGGCCAACGCCTTGCCCTTGTCGGCGGCCTTGGAGAAGACCAGGCGGCCGAGCAGGTAGATCGCAATCATGCCGCCGGAATAGATCACCGCGCTGCGCGCGCCACTCACCAGGGATTCCGCGACCACCGCGCCGAATGCAGCGACGGCGATGAACGCGTGCGTCAGGGTCCGCTTGCGAGCAGCCACCACCGCCAATGCGATCGGGATGACCAGTCCGAGGAAAGTGGAGAAGCCCGACGTGAAGCTGAAAGTGCCCGTGGTCCGCACGACGCCGGCGATCACGATGAACACCTCGTCCTCGACGCTGTCGACCTCGGTATTGATTCGCGCGCCGGGAGGCGATGCGTACTGAAGGATGACCAGGGGCGCCAGCAATATCAGCAGCCAAGTCGCGGTGCGCATCGCCGCACGAAAGTCGACTTCCGTCATGGACGAAGCGGCCGCGAAACCAAACCAGGTGTACAGCAGCCAGAAGCGCAGGCCGATCAGAAACACGATCGGGTTGCCGTCATTCACGATGACCTGCAGCATGCCCCATGCGATGACGCAACAACTCCAAGCCACCAACACGGACGTTTGGTTCTTGAAGGTCCGCAGATGCCCGCTCTTCCAAGCGTGAAAAATCAGGTAGCCGGCTATTGCGTCGCGCAGCAAGATCAGCGGCAACGAGGCCGCCGACGTCCCCCACTTGCGCACCGCGCCTTCAAACACCACGATGAGAAGCACCCAGATGAAGAGGCGGCCCGTGCGACTGAGGCCGGACCGCGTCACCGTGAGCGGCATTCGCGCCGTGAGAGCGTTCATTGCAAGTACTCCTGCAGCACGCGACCAGCTCGCGCGCGATATCGCTCCCATGTGAATTCTTTTGATGCAAGCAAGGCCGGTACCCGGGCGCGCTGCATGAGCGCGGGATCGGAGATCAGCTTGCGTAGCGCGTTATACAGCGCTTCGCCATCTGGCTCGACGATCCAGCCACTTTCGGGAAACGCTTCGACAATGGCTTTCGCGCCCGTCTGGCTCGACACCAGCGCTGGCGTCCCGCATGCCATGGCTTCCGCGACAACCATGCCGAACGAGTCGGACCGTGACGGCAACAGGAGGCAGTCGGCGGTCGCCATCAAGTCGAACAACTGGCTTTGGGGAACGCTGGGGTGATACACAGCGCCCGGCGCGTCTTGCACGGCACCCAGGAGTTCCTGATCGACGACGCCGCCAACGAAGTGCAACTCATACTGGAAGCCCTCCGCATTCAGGCGCGCGAATGCCGCGAGGATCAGGTCGACCGACTTTCTGAAACTCAGCGGCCCGGCGAACATGAATCGCGCGGGGCCGTCCCTGCGCGTGGAAGTGATGGGCGTGACGAGCT
Organism: Variovorax robiniae; assembly: GCF_037889955.1. Taxonomy (NCBI): domain Bacteria; kingdom Pseudomonadati; phylum Pseudomonadota; class Betaproteobacteria; order Burkholderiales; family Comamonadaceae; genus Variovorax; species Variovorax robiniae. The sequence goes on along the minus strand of NZ_JBBKZS010000002.1, from coordinate 519,130 downwards.
TGGGATCCGCACCCAGCAGCAGGGGCTGCAGCCTGGCGGGTTCGACCCCATTGGCCTGGTAGCTGTCTGCCGCGAGCGGCGAGCAGGTCAGGATCAGGTCCGCCATGGCGATCTCGGCGTCCTTGCGTCGATTGACTTCGGGCGTGTAGGGTGTGTCTGGCGGATTCAACTGCTCTGCCACCGTCTTGTGGTGGAAGGCCGCAGCGTCGAGGATGCAGCGTGCGCCGACTGCCTTTGCTGCCGCAAACGTGTGATACGCCGCGTTTTCGTAGGCAATCACGACCTTCGGGCGCGAAGCCATCACGCGCTTGGCCGCCCACGCATCGAACCAATGAAACAACCGATGAATGCGGTCGCCTCCCTGGCCTGCGTTCAGGCGCATGGAAGCTTGCAAGAGCAATTGAAAGCGAATGGGATGCACCCGAAGTGCTGAGGGGATGCCCACGCGACGCACGCGCTTCCTGAAGTGCTCTGGCAGCCACCATGGCAGGAGTTCGTCACCTTCAGCCACGAGGATGCCGGACCAAAAGCCCTGAAGCATGTTCTTCTCATGCAGGGCGAGCGCAAGTTGATGCGAATGCTGAAGTCCTGGATGCGTGACGAGTACGGAACGCGTCAAGCCGCTGCCCGAACGTGACTCCGCGGATTGTGGATTCTTGGGTGGGGCATCGACCTTGCCGAATTCAACCGGCAAGGCGTATCGCTGCTCGTTGCGGACGGCGCTCGTGCTCATCTGTGACTCGTGTGTCTGCTGGCTGGCTGCTGGGGCGGATGGTGCATGCGTCGTGGTGCCGCGCCTCAGGCGATGGCTTCCTCGCCATGAAGCGAGCGCTCGAAATCCAGGTAAGCGAGTTCGATCCCTGCGCGCAAGGACGTGGTGGCCTGCCAGCCCATCTGCCGGATCTTGGACACGTCGAGAAGCTTGCGCGGCGCGCCATCGGGCTTGCTGGGATCAGTCTGTATGCGTCCCTTGTAGCCGACGACGTCGCTGACCAGCGCCGCGAGTTCGGCGATGGTCAGGTCTTCGCCCGTTCCGACGTTGACATGGCTCTCCATCACCTGGGTGTGGCGACGGTACTCTTCGGCTGGCAGCTGCATGACATGGATCGAGGCGCTGGCCATGTCGTCGACATACAGGAATTCGCGTCGCGCGGAACCCGTTCCCCAGATCACGACTGCGGGTGCGTCGGCGAGCTTTGCCTCGTGGAAGCGGCGAAGCATGGCAGGCAGGACGTGGCTGTTCTGTGGGTGGTAGTTGTCGCCCGGACCATAGAGGTTCGTCGGCATCACGCTTCGGTAGTCCGTACCGTACTGCCGGTTGTAGCTTTCGCAAAGCTTGATGCCGGCAATCTTGGCGATGGCATAGGGCTCATTCGTGGGTTCCAGCTTTCCGGTCAGCAGGGCGGCTTCCGTCATCGGCTGCTCCGCCAGCTTCGGATAAATGCAACTTGAACCAAGGAACATCAATTGCCGCACACCCGAGCGCCAGGCTTCGTGCACCACGTTGGTTTGCACCATCAAGTTGGAATAGATGAATTCGGCGGGGTAGGTATTGTTCGCGTGGATGCCGCCAACGCGGGCAGCCGCCAGATAGACCTGGTCCGGTCGTTCCTCGGCGAAAAAGCGGCGAACCGAGGCCTGGTCGGTCAGGTCGAGTTCGTCATGGGTGCGGGTGATGATGGTCTTGTGGCCGCTGCCTTGGAGGTTTCGCACGATTGCGCTTCCGACCATTCCGCGATGGCCGGCGACATAGATGCGTTTTTGCAATTCGTTCATGGTGTGTCTTTCGGCAGGTGCCGCATGCAAAGATCAACGTCAGCCGCCGTCGTGGAAGCCGAGCCAAGGCATCTTGGCAGGCTACAGGCTTGGGCGAACTGCGTCTTCGTTATCAGGAAAGCACCCGGACGGAGGATCGATGACTTCCGGCACGGACGCTCGAGGTTTTCGAGCCGATGAATGGCAGCGAACGGAGTGGGCAAACGGCTGCGCACGCTTTCGACGGGCGGCGCGAACCGTCTGGCAATCAACGCGATCCGTCCCCGGTGACCACTGCACTGACCGTCTTCAACAGGATCTTGATGTCCAGCCAGAGCGACCAGTTGTCGACGTACTCCGCATCGAGTTCCACGCGCTTTGCGTAGGGCAAACGGTTACGGCCGCTGACCTGCCACAGGCCCGTGATGCCCGGACGCATCTGGCAATAATGCGCCCAGTTCTTGCCGTACAGGCTGCGTTGACGCTCCATGCAGGGACGCGGGCCGACGAGGCTCATGTCGCCCTTGAGCACATTCCAGAACTGGGGCAATTCATCGAGGCTCAATTTGCGGATGAACTGGCCAACCGGCGTAATCCGGGGATCCTTTTCCAGCTTCTGGAAAGTGTCCCACTCGGTGCGTGCCACGTCGTTGCGACTCAGGTACTCATCGAGCACATGCTCCGAGTTGCGCACCATCGAGCGAAATTTGTAGAAGCGAAAGCGTGCGCCACCGGCTCCGAGGCGGTTCTGCCAGAAGTGGATGGGCCGGCCCATGCTGATGAGCACGGCCATGGCAACGACGAGGTAGATCGGTCCGAACAGCGTAAAGAAGGTCAGCGCGCCAATGATGTCGAGCGTGCGCTTGGCCACGCGCTCCGTCCTGCTGAGGCAACGCGGCAGCGGGAGCGTCGTTTGTTGCGGCGAGCCACTCCCCCCTGGCAATAGGCGGGGGGCAACGGGGCCGTGGGCGGCGGAGTCGGAACGAAACATCAAAAAATCCCCTGATACGGCACTGCTTCGCTGGAGGTGGCAGTGTAACGCTTTACTACTATTCGCAAGAATTTGAACACATTTGAGCTATGCCGTCTTGTCGGCAAAAGTCGTAAGCCATCCGATGAAGAAGGCTACGTGCTCGCTCTCAATCGCCTGTTTGGCGCCTGCTCTTGTGCTGCAAAAACCGCTGATGGACTGTAAGCCTTTGGCCTGACACGTCCGTAACATTGCCTGCCGCTTATGTTGTCTTTACACGCCGGATTTCACGAAATCACACATGGAGCTTTGTCCAGTGTTTTTTTTGATCGTTTTTGGCGTCGCGGCGACCGCACTTGCACCGAAATTGGGCAAAAAAAAGCCCCTGGTGGCCGTCAGGGGCTCAGCAGGGGGCTTGGGTCAGGCCGAAAAACGGCCTGCATCCGGATCAGGCCAATGCGTTGCCCTGAGTCGACTTCTCTTCGAAGGGCAGGGTGACCTGGGAAAGATCCTTGCGCGTTTCGACCAGCACGAGTGGGCCCTCGTCGAGGACGACGGCCGGGGGGCGTTCCCGCGGGACGTGGATCTGCTTCGGCTCGGCGGCAATCGCCGCCTGGGCCTGCGCAATCCGCTGCGCGTCGGAATTGACCCATTGCAGGCCGGATCCCTCGGCGATCTGGGCCAATTGGGCGATGGGCAGTTCGAAAGGCGTGACCTTGGGCAGGCCGGTGCTGGGCGCTACCTTGGCCACGGGTGCCGCGACGACCGGTTCCACCGGTGCTGCTTCGGGCGCGACGGGCACGTGCTGCACGGGCGCTGCGACGGCTTCAACGGCTTCGACGACGCGAACCGGCCGTTCCTCAAGGTTGGCGGCCGCATCGGCGACAGGCGCCTCGACGACACCTTCGACGTTCTCGCGCGGGGCGCGGTCTCGCCGATCGCGGCCGTAACGGTCGCGTGAACGCGGGCGGCGCTCTTCGCCTTCGGATGCTTGCGCGACAACCGGTTCCTCGGCCGTCGGGCCTGCGGGCGCGGGCGACTGCGAACCATTGACTTGAGGCGCATCGTTGGCAGCCATTCCGTCGGGTCGACGGTCGCGGCGGCCTTCTCCGCGTTCACGGCCCTCACCGCGCTCGCCGCGCTCGCGACCGTCGCTTCGCTCACGGCGTTCGCCACGTTCGCCACGTTCGCCACGCGATCGGGGTTGCCGCTCGACCGGGGCCGAATTCTCTTCCCCCCCGACCAGGCCCATCGCTACTTGCTCGCCTTGCACGCCTTCAACGGCTGTTGCAACCGGCAGCGTGCGCGTGTCGGCTTCGCGCCGTTCGCCACGGCCACCGCGGCGCTCGCCGCCTTCACGCGGCGGACGCGGTTCGCGCTGTTGTTGCGGCTCACGCGGTTCGCGTGCCTCGCGCGCCGGTGCTTCCGGGCGCGCGCCTTCGGGTCGTCCTTCTCGACGCTCGCCTGGACGGCCATTGCGACGGTCACCGTCACGGCCACCACGACCGCCGCGGCGCTGTTCGCCGTCACGACCACCGCGCCCCTCGCCGCCTTGGCGGCCATCGCGGCCCTCTCGGCGCGGTTGCCGAGGCGTCTCTTCCGCTGCGACAGTTGGCGCGGGCGCGGGGGCTGGCACGGGTGCCGGCGCTGGCGCCGGCGAACCGCCAAAGAAGCTCTTGAGCCTGGCGAAGAACCCGGTCTCGGCAGGAGCCGGCGGTGCGACAGGCACGACGACCGGCGCGGCGGCGACCGGTGCCGGCGCACGCACGGGCTCGGGCTTCGGCACGGCGACCGGCGCCGGTGCGTCAGGCAGCACGCCCTTGATCACCGGCGTCTGCTTGTTGGTCGGCTCCTGCGAACGGCGCGTGACCGAGGTCGGGTCCTCGAACTCGTCGGCCATCTTGTAGCTGGCATCGATGTGGTCGAGGCGCGGATCGTCGTGCTTCAGGCGCTCGAGCTTGTAGTTGGGCGTCTCGAGCGTCTTGTTCGGCACCATCATCACGGTGACGCGCTGCTTGAGCTCGATCTTGGCGATTTCCGGGCGCTTTTCATTCAACAGGAACGAGGCCACCTCGACCGGCACCTGGACGTGCACCGCCGCCGTGTTGTCCTTCAGGCACTCCTCCTGGATGATGCGCAGGATCTGCAATGCGCTCGATTCCGTGTCGCGGATGTGGCCGGAGCCGCCGCAACGCGGGCAGGGGATCGAGGAGCCTTCGCTCAGCGCCGGCTTCAGGCGCTGGCGGCTCATTTCCATGAGGCCGAACTTGCTGATCGAGCCGAACTGCACGCGGGCGCGGTCCTGGCGGAGAGCGTCGCGCAGGCGGCTTTCGACTTCGCGGCGGTTCTTCGACTCGTCCATGTCGATGAAGTCGATGACGATCAGGCCGCCCAGATCGCGCAGGCGCATCTGGCGGGCCACTTCGTCGGCAGCTTCGAGGTTGGTGCGGGTGGCGGTCTCTTCGATGTCGCCGCCCTTGATGGCGCGGGCCGAGTTGACGTCGACCGAGACCAGCGCTTCAGTGTGGTCGATCACGATGGCGCCGCCGCTGGGCAGTTGCACCGTGCGGGCATAGGCCGATTCGATCTGGTGCTCGATCTGGAAGCGGCTGAACAGGGCCGCGTCGTCGCGGTAACGCTTCACCCGGGCGGCATGCTCGGGCATGACGTGCGCCATGAACTGCTGCGCCTGGTCATAGATGTCGTCCGTGTCGATCAGGATGTCGCCGATGTCGTGATTGAAGTAGTCACGGATGGCGCGGATGACGAGCGAAGATTCCTGGTAGATCAGGAAGGCGCCCTTGCCGCCCTTGGCCGCGCCGTCGATGGCGCTCCACAGCTTGAGCAGGTAGTTCAGGTCCCATTGCAACTCGGGTGCCGAACGGCCTATGCCGGCCGTACGAGCGATGATGCTGGCGCCCTTCGGGTACTCCAACTGGTCCATCGCTTCTTTGAGCTCGGCCCGGTCGTCGCCTTCGATGCGGCGGCTCACGCCACCGCCGCGCGGGTTGTTTGGCATCAGCACGACATAGCGGCCGGCCAGCGAGATGAAGGTGGTCAGCGCCGCGCCCTTGTTGCCGCGCTCTTCCTTCTCGACCTGCACGACCAGTTCCTGGCCTTCGCGGATCGCCTCGTTGATGCGTGCCGAACTGGCCGACACGCCTTCCGCGAAATATTGCTTGGAGATTTCCTTGAACGGCAGGAAGCCGTGGCGGTCTTCGCCGTAGTCGACGAAGCAGGCTTCCAGCGAAGGCTCGACGCGCGTGACTACGGCCTTGTAGATGTTGCCCTTGCGCTGTTCGCGCCCTTCGATTTCGATTTCGTAGTCGAGGAGCTTTTGTCCGTCGACGATGGCCAGGCGGCGTTCTTCGGCCTGCGTGGCATTGATCAGCATCCGCTTCATGATGCGTTGTCCTTGTTTCTATCGTTCTACCGGCCCATGACGGGCGCACGATGCACGGACGACGCTTGCGAAACGAGGGGGAATTGCCGCTTGATCCCGCTGATCCTGGCCGGAGGCGCAAAAGCGCGGGCGGCCCTCTATTTGAACGTCAGTCCAACAGAGACAGTGGGGGTGGGGGCGCGTGGATGGGCGCGAGCCAGATGCGGTGTTGAGGTGCTATCTTTTTGATAGCTGGGTGCGCAATGATGTCGCGCTCTGCGGGCGACTCAATGTTTGCGGGCGCGGGCATCAGCCAGCGCAAGCACATTTGAATCAGCAGCATCAACACTGGGGGACTCGCTTTGATCCGCAGACAGCCTGTGGGCCTGTCTGCTGGTATTCCGTATCGGTGTTTCGTTGGGCGTCGGCTTGACTTGGACGCTGCGCTTGCCGCCGCACGCTCTTGCGTTTTGGCCTGCAGGCGACGCGCCAAAGCGGCATCGACCTCACAGCGCAAACATGAGTGCTCTAAACTTCTGTCTTATCAAGCACTTACACGACCGCGCTGGTGAAAAACATTATAGGTGCGAAGCCCGACCCCGCGGCGGCAGAAGTCAGGTTTTTGACGGTTGATGACGAATCTGCCGGTCAGCGACTCGACAATTTTCTGTTCCGCCACCTGAAAGGCGTTCCCAAGACCCACGTCTACCGGATCATCCGGTCGGGGGAGGTGCGCATCAACAAGGGGCGCGTGCAGGCGGAGACGCGCATCGAGGCCGGCGACGTGCTTCGGTTGCCGCCGGTGCGCGTTTCGGCGCGGTCCGAGGAGGGCGCCACGCCGCCCGCGCCGGCGCGGGAATTTCCCCTGTTGTATGAGGACGACGCCCTGATCGCCATCGACAAGCCGGCCGGTGTCGCGGTCCACGGCGGCAGCGGTGTGAGCTTCGGCGTCATCGAGCAATTGCGGACCGCGCGGCCTGGCGCGAAGTTCCTCGAACTCGTGCATCGGCTCGACCGGGAAACTTCCGGCGTGTTGCTGGTGGCCAGGAAGCGCAGCGCGCTGGTCGCGTTGCAGGACCAGTTTCGCGATCGTGAGACCGGCAAGACCTACCTGGCATTGGTGGACGGCGAATGGCCGGCTTCCAAAAAGGTGCTCGACGCTTCCCTCGCGAAGTACCTGCTGCCCGACGGCGAGCGCCGCGTGCGCGTGGTCGCCAAGGACCATCCGGATGCCATGCGTTCCGTGACACTGGTCCGCGTGAAGGCGCGAATCACCCTCCCGGGCGAGAGCCAGCCGATGTCCTTGCTGGCCGTGACCATCAAGACCGGCCGCACCCACCAGATCCGTGTGCACCTCGCGTCGGAGGGCCATGCCATCGCGGGCGACGACAAGTACGGCAACTTCGAGCGCAACCGCGCGCTGCAGAAGGCCGGCTTGAAACGCATGTTCCTGCACGCCTGGCGCTTGCAATTCAATCACCCCTCCACCGGCGAGCGCATCGCAGTCCAGGCGACGCTCCCGCCGGAGCTGGCGCGGCTGCTGCCGCCGGCTACCGTTCTCGAGCTGTCCAGCCATGACTGAGCCCCGCAACCGCCGCTTTGACCTGATCGCCTTCGACTGGGATGGCACGCTGTACGACTCCACGCAACTGATCGTGCGCTGCATCCAGGCGGCCGTCGTGGACGTGGGCGGAGCCAGGCCGTCCGACAAGGATGCGGCCTGGGTCATCGGGCTCGGCCTGGCCGAGGCGCTGGCCAAGGCGGCGCCGGACGTGCCGCGGGAGAAATACGCCCAATTGGGCGCGCGTTACCGCCATCACTACATCGGCCATCACAACGACCTGGTGCTCTTCGATGGGGTGCTGCCCATGCTTGACGCTCTGCGCGCGCGCGGCCACAAGCTCGCGGTCGCCACCGGGAAGTCGCGCAGCGGTCTGGACGCCGCGCTCGCCACGGCCACCTTGCACGACCGCTTCGACAGTTCCCGTACCGCCGACGAGACCGCAGGCAAGCCGCATCCGCGCATGCTGCTCGAACTGATGGAAGAGTTGGCTGTCCCTCCCGAGCGCACGCTGATGATTGGCGACACCACGCACGACCTCCAACTGGCTATGAATGCAGGCTGTTCCAGCGTCGGCGTGAGCTACGGTGCGCATGAACCCGGCGACTTCGACGCGCTCAATCCGCTCTTCATCGCCCATTCCGTTCCGTCTTTGCAACACTGGTTGCTCTCCAACGGATAGGACGTCTGGAAGACCGCCCCATGACCGAGCAAGCGATTCCCCTGTGCAATGCTTCTGATCTGGCCGAAGGCGGGCGCGCCGTTCCCTTCGACGTGGTCTTCCGTGGTGAAACCTGCCGCGCCTTCGCCATCCGCTTCGAGAAGCGGCCGCACGCGTTTCTCAATCGCTGCAGCCATGTGGCGATGGAACTCGACTTCCAGCCGGATCGATTCTTCGACGACACCGGCCAATGGCTGCTCTGCGCCACGCACGGCGCCGTCTACAAGCCGGACACGGGAGAGTGCGCCGGTGGCCCTTGCCGCGGCGGGCTGGTGAAGATCGCCCTGAGCGAACGTGACGGCGTGGTGCACTGGCATACTGACTGGAACCTTCAACCCCTGGCCTTCTGAGCGGCCTTTGCACATGACCGACCCCACCCGCAAGGAGCCCGAAGGATTCGAGCCCTTTGAATCCACGGCACCCCTCACGGCATCGCAGGCCGCTGCCAAAAAGGCAGGCCAGGCCAATCCGACGCTTTCCACCGGATGGGAGCGCGCGACGCTCGAGAAGCTTGCTTTCGCCTCGCTCAACGAACAGAAGACGGCGCGCCGCTGGCGCACCTTCGTGCGGCTGAGCTGGCTGCTGTTCCTGGCGATCGTGCTCTGGTTCGGCCTGTCGCGCGGGACACCGACCACAGCCAAGGCGACGGCCCACACCGCGGTAATCGAGATCAAGGGAGAGATTGCCAACGGCTCCGATGCCAATGCCGAATCCGTCGTGGCCTCGATGAAGACGGCTTTCGAGGACGAGGGCGCCAAGGCTGTGGTGTTGCTGATCAATTCGCCCGGCGGCAGCCCGGTGCAGGCCGGCATCATCAATGACGAGATCAAGCGCATGCGGGCCAAGTACAACAAGCCGGTGTATGCGGTGGTCGAGGAGGCTTGCGCGTCCGCCGCCTATTACATTGCCGCGGCGACGGACAAGGTATTTGTCGACAAGGCCAGCATCGTCGGCAGCATCGGCGTGCTGATGGACGGATTCGGATTCACTGGCACGATGGAAAAGCTCGGTGTCGAGCGGCGCCTGATCATCTCGGGCGAGAACAAGGGCTTCCTCGACCCGTTCAGCCCGATGAACGACGCACAGCGCGCCCATGCGCAACAGATGATCGACCAGATCCACGACCAATTCATCAATGTCGTCAAGACCGGGCGCGGCGATCGACTCAAGACGCAGACGCCGGGCTTGTTCAGCGGACTGTTCTGGACCGGGCAGCAGGCCGTCGATCTCGGCCTGGCCGACCAGTTGGGCAACGTCGACTTCGTGGCGCGCGAGGTGGTCAAGGCCGAAGAGGTGATCGACTACACGCGGCGCGACAACGTGGCGGAAAAGCTGGCCAAGAAGTTCGGCGCCGCCATGGGCGATGCCACGGTTCGCGCGCTGCGCCTGTCGCCCGGCGTGCGCTGACCTTCAGCCGCGTGGCGCTTCCACGCGGCGCGCCGATATCGCCAGCGCAACCGCAAAGCCCACCACCAGCCACAGCGCCCACCCGAGCGAACTGACGCGGGCCACGAAGCCGATCACCGGCGGCCCGGCCATGAAGCCGAGGTAGGCAGCGGCCGAGACGGCCGCGATGCCGCGCGCCGGGTCCACGCCCGGCACCCGTGCAGCAGCCGAGAAAAGGATGGGCACCACGTTGGCAAATCCAATGCCCACGCCGGCAAATCCCACGAGTGCGAGCCAGGGCTGACGCGCGACGAGCACCAGTGCCATGGCCACCGCCGCCAGCACCGCACTGCCACGCAACAGCACGGCCGGCGCGAAGCGAGCCCGCATCGCATCGCCGCCGAAGCGGGCCGCAGCCATGGCTGCGGAGAAGCTCGCATAGGCGAGGGCGGCCTGGCCCTGCGGACTGCCGAGTTCCTGCTGCAGGTACAGCACGCTCCAGTCGTAGATCGCGCCTTCGGCGATCAGCCCCAACGCCGCCAGCACGCCGAGGATCACCAGCGCGCCGCGCGGCAAGCTGAATCCTTCGGCCGCTGGTGCAGCCGAGGAGGTTGCCGAACGAGGCAGCATGTATTGCGATGCCAGCAAGACCGCGAGCGCAGTCACGCCCGCCACCCAGATCAAGTGAGTTTGCGGTGCCATGCCGGCCGCGAGTGCGGCGCCACCGGTCACGGCGCCAGCCATGCCACCCAGGCTGAACATGCCGTGCATCCCGCTCATCAAGGTGCCGCCGTCCAGCAGTTCCAGCTTGGCCGCCTCGGTGTTGATGGCGACGTCGAACACGCTGGTCGCGATCCCGAACACGGCCAGCAACGCGAGCAGCGCGCCATAGCCTGGCATCACGATCAATGCGGCGATCAGCAAGGCATAGACCGTTCCGCAGATCCGTGCCGTATCGCGTGCGCCGTAGCGGCCGATCCAGTGGCCCGCGCGTGACAGGCCGGCCAGGGCGCCGAATCCCGCGGCCAGCAAGGCAAATCCCAGCTGCGCCTCGTCGACGTCGTAGTGCGCTTTCACCGTCGGGATGTGCACGCCCCAGGTCGCGAAGATGAAGCCCGAGGCGAAGAATTGCGCGCGCGAAGCCCAACTCGTGCCGGCGCTGATCCCGTTGCCCACCGGTCAGCGCCCGATCGCGAAGACGGCCGGCAGGCGATCCTCGGACTGCCCCGGGGTCGCACGCCAGCCTTTGACCGTATCGCTCCGCACCGTTGCGCTTGCCAGTGTCAGGCCTCGTGAAATGGCCATCCGCGTGTTGTGCTGCAAGGTCTGCAAGAGCGCTTGCTGGAGGGCGGCATTGCGATAAGGTGTCTCGATGAAAAGTTGGGTCTGGCCGGTTCGCAGCGCCAGCGTCTCGAGTTCGCGGATGCGCTGGCTGCGTGGGCCCGCCTCCTGCGGCAGGTAGCCGACGAACGCGAAATTCTGGCCGTTGAGCCCGCTTGCCGCCAGCGCCAGCAGCAGCGACACCGGCCCGGTCAACGGCACCACTGCGATGCCGAGCTCATGCGCCGCGCGCACAACGGACGACCCCGGGTCGGCCACGGCCGGCATCCCCGCTTCGCTCAGGAGGCCGATGTCATGGCCGTTCAGCGCGGCGGCCAGCATGGGGCGGGCGTCGAACTGGCCGGCGTGGTCGCCCTTCTTGTGCACATCGCGCGGCAATTCGGTGATCTCCTGGGCCTGCAGCGGTGCGGCTAGCGGCACGACCGCGTCGATGCGCTTGAGGTACGCGCGCGCGGACTTGGCGTTCTCGCAGATCCAGTGGGTGATGGCCGCCGCCTTCTGCAAGGTGCCCAGGGGCAGGGCGTCCTGCAGCGACGCCTGGACATCGCAGCCGAAGTCCAGCGGCGCCGGCACGAGGTAGAGCGTGCCCCGGGTCACAACAGATCCACGCCCGCGGCACGCAACATGCGACAGGTGCGAATCAGCGGCAGGCCGACCAGGGCACTGGGATCGTCGCTGTCGATCGCTTCGAGCAGGGCGATGCCCAGGCCCTCGCTCTTGGCGCTGCCGGCGCAGTCGTAGGGTTGCTCAAGGCGCAGGTAGCGCTCGATCGCGGCGTCGTTGAGGTCGCGGAACACCACGCGCACCGGAGCGATATCTTGCTGTGCGAAACCTGTGGCCTGGCATACCACCGCGACGGCGGTCTGAAAGACCAGCGTCTGGCCCCGCATGCGTCGCAGTTGCGCGGTTGCGCGTTCGTGATCACCCGGTTTGCCCAGCGATTCGCCGGCAAGGTCGGCGACCTGGTCGGAACCGATCACCACGGCCTCCGGAAAACGCCGGGCGACCGCACGCGCCTTCTCCAGCGCCAGGCGATTGGCAATCGCGGCGGGGCTTTCGCCGGGAAGCGGTGTTTCGTCGACGTCGGGCGCGTGCACTTCAAAGGGCAGGTGCAGTCGATTCATCAGTTCGCGCCGGTAGCGCGACGTGGAGGCAAGGATCACGGTGCGTTGCATAGCCCATGATTGTGGGGGACGGGGCCGCGCAGCGCCCGCACCCAAGGGTCGGCATGACGCTGCGTACGTCATCCCGGGGATTTGTCCTGCATTGGCTTAGACTGCCCGCGATGACCAGAGAATTCGCCCCCCAGCGCCTCGACGTGGCCGCCTTTGCGGAAGACGGCGCCACCCTGTCGGGCCGCACGCCCTTGCGCGACCTCACCCGCCTGGCGGCGGAAACCACCGGCGCATCGCCAGAAGCCGAGGTCAATTGGACGGCAGACGGCGAGCAACGCCCCGGCGTGACGGGTGCCCCGGTGCCGTGGCTGCATCTGGAGGCCGATGCGGTGGTGCCCCTCGTTTGCCAGCGCTGCCTCGCGCCGGTGGACGTCGATTTGACCGTGGATCGGTGGTTTCGCTTCGTGGCGGACGAGGAGACGGCCGTGATCGAGGACGAGGAGGCCGAGGAAGACATCCTCGTGACGAGTCGCGACTTCGATCTTCATGCGCTGATCGAGGACGAATTGCTGATGGAAATCCCCGTCACGCCTCGCCACGACACCTGTCCGGATGCGCCGCCGTTGTCGGCGGCGGATGCCGATTTCGACGCTGCCGAGGGGGCCAAACCCAACCCGTTCGCGGTGCTTGGCAAACTGCGCGGCGGCAAGCCGGAGTAGCCCTTTGGGCCGGCCACTTGGCTCAATGGTCGAGCTTGGGCTATAATCATGGGCTTCGCGCGCCGCGCCGCCTTTGGTTTACTGGCTTCCTGCCGGTTGCAGCAATTCTGGCGATCTCGGCTGCACCGGTTGCACCGGCGATTGATCGACAGTACGCCGGGCGCACCTTCACTAACCTTTTACCAGTCCAGGAGCCACCATGGCAGTCCAGCAAAACAAGAAGTCGCCTTCGAAGCGCGGCATGCACCGTTCACACAACGCGTTGGACGTGCCCGGCATCGCTGTCGAGCCGACCACCGGCGAAACCCACCTGCGTCACCACATCAGCCCCAACGGCTTCTATCGTGGCCGCAAGGTGCTGAAGACCAAGTCCGAAGCCTGACGCCCCGTTTCGACGCCAAGGCCCGAAGCTACTTTTGTTGTAGCGTCGGGCCTTTGTCTTGATGCATACGTCCGCTGCCCCCACGCCCGCGTCCGCCGCAATCACGCTTGCCGTCGATTGCATGGGCGGCGACCACGGCCCGCGCGTCACGCTCGCCGCCTGCCGTGCTTTCCTCGAGCGTCACCAGGACGCATCGCTGCTGCTCGTCGGGGCGCCTGCCGCGCTGGCGGGCCTGACCCATCCGCGGGCTCGCATCGTGCCGGCCAGCGAAGTCGTCGGCATGGACGACCCGATCGAGATCGCCCTGCGCAAGAAAAAAGATTCGTCGATGCGCATCGCCATCCAGCAAGTCAAGGATGGCGCGGCGCAAGCTGCCATCTCCGCTGGCAACACGGGCGCGTTGATGGCGATCGCCCGCTATCTGCTCAAGACACTGGAGGGCATCGATCGCCCCGCCATTGCGCCGCAAATGCCCAACAGCAAGGGCGGCGCCACGACGGTGCTCGACCTGGGCGCCAATGTGGACTGCGATGCCGAGGATCTGCTGCAGTTCGCGGTGCTGGGTTCTGCGCTGGTTTCCGCGCTGACAGGCAATGATTCGCCCACCGTCGGCTTGCTGAACATTGGCGAAGAGGCTATCAAGGGCAGCGAAGTCATCAAGAAGGCCGGCCAGTTGCTGAAGATGGCCGGTGATGCGGGTGACCTGAATTTCTACGGGAATGTCGAGGGCAACGACATTTTCAAGGGCACCACCGACATCGTGGTGTGCGACGGCTTCGTCGGAAACGTTGCGCTGAAGGCCACGGAGGGGGTCGCGGCGATGATCGTCGACTTCCTGCGGCAGGAATATTCCAACGGCATCTTCAGCAAACTTGCCGCGATCATCTCTTATCCGGTTCTGAAGTCACTCAAAAACCGGCTTGATCATCGGCGCTACAACGGCGCGGCCCTGCTAGGCTTGCGCGGCCTGGTGTTCAAGAGCCACGGGTCTGCCGATGAGGTGGCGTTCGGGCATGCGCTGGATCGCGCTTATGATGCCGCTCGCAACAACCTGCTCGAACGCGTGCGGGCCCGCATCGCCCACGCCGCCCCGCTTCTCGCGCGGCAAGAGCAGGCGGCGCCGGCCGAAGCCGCGGCAATCCACGTTTGATGACCTCTTATTCGCGTATCACCGGCACTGGCAGCTATCTACCACCCCGCCGGGTGACCAACGACGACCTCGCGAAGCAACTCGCTTCGCATGGCATTGAAACCTCTGACCAATGGATCATCGAGCGCACCGGCATCCGTGCGCGTCATTTCGCGGATCCCGGCGTCAACTCCAGCGACCTGGGCCTGGAGGCCGCACGCAAGGCGCTTGAAGCGGCGGGCCGGACTGCGAGTGACGTCGACCTCATCATCGTCGCGACTTCCACGCCGGACATGGTGTTCCCGTCGTCGGCCGCCATCCTGCAGAACAAACTCGGCATCGCCGGTTGTGCCGCTTTCGACGTGCAGGCCGTTTGCAGCGGCTTCGTCTACGCGCTGACCGTCGCCGATTCGCTGATTCGCACCGGCACGGCCAAGTGTGCCCTGGTCGTCGGCACTGAAGTCTTCTCCCGCATCCTGGATTTCAACGACCGCACCACTTGTGTCCTCTTCGGCGACGGCGCCGGCGCCGTCGTGCTCGAGGCCAGCGAAGAGCCCGGCATCCTGGCCAGCGACCTGCATGCCGATGGCAAGCATGTCGGCATCCTCTGCGTGCCGGGACATGTGTCGGGTGGCGAGGTGCTGGGCACACCGCTGCTGCACATGGACGGCCAGGCCGTCTTCAAGCTCGCGGTGCGCGTGCTGGAGGAATCGGCGCGGACGTCCCTGGCCAAGGCCGGCAAGACCGAAGCCGATATCGACTGGCTGATTCCGCACCAGGCGAACATCCGCATCATGGAAGGCACCGCGAAGAAGCTCAAGATGTCGCGCGACAAGCTCATCGTGACGGTGCACGAGCATGGCAACACCTCGGCCGCGTCGATTCCACTGGCACTCGATGATGCGGTGCGTAGCGGCAAGGTGAAGAAGGGCGATACCTGCATGCTGGAAGGCGTGGGTGGCGGCTTCACCTGGGGTTCGGTGCTATTGAATTACTAGGCGTGACGCGCCCGCCATGGATGGGGCGCACCGCTGGAGACTGACAACGATGACTTCCTTTGCATTTGTTTTTCCGGGCCAGGGTTCGCAGGCCGTCGGCATGCTCGACGCCTGGGGTGATCACCCGGCCATTCGCCAGACCCTCCAGGAGGCTTCCGATGCCTTGGGCGAAGACGTGGCCAAGCTGATCCATGAGGGCCCCAAGGAAGCGCTCGGCCTGACAACGAACACCCAGCCGGTGATGTTGGTGGCCGGCGTCGCGGCCTGGCGCGCCTGGCTTGCGGAGGGCGGCGCGCAGCCGTCCGTGGTCGCCGGCCATTCGCTGGGCGAGTATTCGGCGCTGGTTGCTGCCGGGGTGCTGAGCCTGGCCCAGGCCGCGCCGCTCGTGCGATTCCGCGCCGATGCGATGCAGAAGGCCGTGCCGGTCGGCACCGGCGCAATGGCGGCCATCCTCGGCATGGATTCGGCCAAGGTCATCGCGGGATGCGCCGAGGTGACGGCAGGCTTTGGCGCGGGCAGTGCCGAGGTCGTCGAAGCGGTCAACTTCAATGATCCGATGCAGACCGTGATTGCCGGCAGCAAGGCGGCGGTCGAGAAGGCCTGCGAAGTGCTCAAGGCCAACGGCGCCAAGCGCGCCTTGCCGCTGCCGGTGTCGGCGCCCTTCCATTCGAGCCTGATGAGGCCGGCGGCCGAGGCGCTGCGAGAGAAGTTGGCGACGATCGAGCTGGCCTCGCCGCAAATTCCGGTCCTCAACAACATCGATGTGTCGGTCGAGACCGAGCCGTCGCGCATTCGTGAAGCGCTGGTGCGCCAGGCGGCGGGCCCGGTGCGCTGGGTCGAGAGCGTGCAGGCGCTGAAGGCGCGCGGTGTCACGGCCCTCATCGAATGCGGGCCGGGCCGCGTGCTGGCCGGTATGGCCAAGCGAATCGCGCCCGACCTGGCGGCGGCCTCGGTCTACGATCCAGCAACGCTTGCCGAAACCAAAAACCTGTTGAGCACCACAGCATGAGCAACATTCAATTCGAAGGCCAGATCGCCCTCGTGACGGGCGCGTCGCGCGGCATTGGCGCCGCGATCGCGCTGGAACTGGCCCAACGTGGGCTCAAGGTGATCGGTACCGGCACCACGGAAGAGGGCGCCCAGAAGATCACCGCGGCGCTCGGCGCCTACGATGGCCGCGGCCGCGCGCTGGACGTGAACGACGGTCCGGCCGTCGATGCGCTGGTCGACGAGATCGTCAAGGCCTATGGAGGCTTGCACGTGCTGGTCAACAACGCAGGCATCACACGCGACATGCTGGCCGCGCGCCTCAAGGACGATGACTGGGACGCCGTGCTCAACACCAACCTGCGCTCCGTGTTCCGGATGTCGCGTGCCGTGATCAAGCCCATGATGAAGCAGCGCTATGGCCGCATCATCAGCATCACCAGCGTGGTCGGCGCCTCCGGCAATGCCGGCCAGGCCAACTACGCAGCTGCCAAGGCCGGTGTCGCGGGCATGACACGGGCGCTCGCGCGCGAGCTCGGCAGCCGTGCCATCACCGTCAACTGCGTGGCGCCCGGCTTCATCGAAACCGACATGACCGCCAAGCTTCCCGAGGCGGCGCAGCAGGCACTGCTGGGCCAGATCCCCCTGGGTCACCTGGGCAAGCCGGCCGACATTGCGAATGCAGTGGCCTTCCTCGCGTCGCCGCAGGCCGGCTACGTGACGGGGCAGGAACTGCATGTCAACGGCGGCATGCATATGTAAGCAAGGGCAAGAGCCCTTATTTTCACCGGACGGCCGCTGTGGCAAATGCCACAATTCGGCCGGCTAAAATCAAACGATTCTTTACAACCCTCAGAGGGAACCAAATGAGCGATATCGAAGCACGAGTCAAGAAAATCATTGCCGAACAACTCGGAGTCGAAGAGTCCCAAGTGACCAACGAGAAGGCCTTCGTGGCCGACCTCGGCGCCGATTCGCTCGACACTGTTGAACTCGTGATGGCCCTCGAAGACGAATTCGGCATCGAGATCCCCGACGAGGACGCCGAGAAGATCACGACGGTGCAGAACGCCGTCGACTACGCTTCCAAGAACCAAAAGGCCTGATCGGCCCCGCTGATAACCGTCCGGGCCCTCGGCGCACCTTCGCACCCTGCGCGCCCCGACACGGTTTCCAACGCTCCCAGAAAGGTTTGCCGGCATGACCAAACGCCGCGTCGTCGTGACCGGACTCGGTTGCATCGCTCCTGTCGGAAACACCGTTGCCGATTGCTGGTCCAACTTGTTGGCCGGCAACACGGGCATCGACACGATCACCAGTTTCGATGCGAGCCCCTTCGCCTGCAAGTTCGCGGGCGAGGTCAAGGGCTTCGACATCACCCAATACATTGCCGAGAAGGAAGCGCGTCACATGGACCGCTTCATCCATCTCGGCATGGCCGCCGCCATGCAGGCGGTGGTCGACAGCGGCCTGCCCACGGGCGATGCGCTGTCGCATGAAGAGGCCGTTCGCATCGGCTGCAACATCGGCTCGGGCATCGGCGGACTGCCTTTGATCGAGGAGACGCATGCGGAACTCGTGAACCGCGGCCCGCGCCGCGTCTCGCCCTTCTTCGTGCCGGCCTCGATCATCAACATGATCTCCGGTCACGTGTCGATCAAGTACGGCTTCAAGGGCCCGAACATCGCGGTCGTTACGGCCTGCACCACCGGCCTGCATGCGATCGGCCTGTCGGCCCGCATGATCGAGTACGGCGATGCCGACGTCATGATCGCCGGTGGCGCCGAGTCGACCGTGTCGCCGCTCGGCATTGGCGGCTTTGCGGCCGCACGAGCGCTCAGCACGCGCAACGACGACCCCAAGACCGCATCTCGTCCCTGGGACAAGGACCGCGACGGCTTCGTGCTGGGCGAGGGTGGCGGCGTGCTGGTGCTCGAGGAATACGAACGTGCGAAGGCACGCGGCGCCAAGATCTATGCCGAGGTGATCGGCTTCGGCATGAGCGCGGACGCGTACCACATGACCGCGCCCAACGTCGACGGGCCCAAGCGCTCGATGGACATGGCCCTGGCCAATGCCGGCGTGAACAGGGACGAGGTGCACTACCTCAATGCCCATGGCACCTCGACACCGCTCGGCGACCTGAACGAAACCAACGCGATCAAGAACTGCTTCGGCGATCACGCGAAGAAGCTGGTGGTGAACTCGACCAAGTCGATGACCGGCCACTTGCTGGGTGGTGCGGGCGGCATCGAGTCGGTGTTCACCGTGCTCGCGCTGCACCACCAGAAGAGCCCGCCGACGATCAACATCTTCAACCAGGACCCGGAGTGCGACCTGGACTACTGCGCCAACGAGGCGCGCGACATGAAGATCGACATCGCGGTGAAGAACAACTTCGGCTTCGGCGGCACCAACGGCACGCTGGTGTTCAAGCGGGCTTGAGTCTTCCGGGAATCCCATGCACAGCGCCCCATCGGTGAGCTATCCGATGGGGCGTTCGCGCATGGCGGCGCGCCTCTTGATCACAATCTGGGTGGCAGGCGCTTGCTGCGCGGGTTGGGTGTGCTGGCAGATTGGTTTCCTTGGGGGGCGCGGGGCCGTGCTCGCAAGCAGCGTGTTGCTGGCGGCGCTGGCCGCTGGGGCATTGCTGGGGCGCCAGCCTGCGGGCGAATTGCGCTTCGACGGGCGTGATTGGCGGCTCTCTGGCGCGGCAAGTGTTCGTGCCGCGCGCCTGACGCCGGCGCTTGATTTCCAATCTCTGATGCTGGTGCGCCTGTGGTTCCCGAAGCGGCGCAGTCGCTGGCTGTGGCTGGAGCGGCGCAGTGCCCCCGAGCGCTGGCTGGAACTGCGCCGTGCGGTATATTCGCGCGCCTCGCCGGCTGAACCCGACAGGCCAGCCGCTGCGCCGCAGCCATCGGTGCCCCAGGGCACCTCGCACGACTCTCCATGACCGCCTCCGCGCCTCCGCCCGTGCCACCCGAGACGGGTCCGATTGCCGACACCGCGGCGGGTCCACGTCCGGGGGAGGTCGACTTCCAACTGGTCCAGCGAACCGTCGCAGGCGACCAGAAGGCCTTTGAATTGCTGGTGATCAAGTACCAGCGACGGATCGAGCGGCTCATCGGCCGCATGGTGCGCGATGTCGACCTGGTGGAGGACATTGCCCAGGAGACCTTCATCCGGGCCTATCGCGCGCTGCACCAGTTCCGCGGCGAGGCCCAGTTCTACACCTGGCTCTACCGCATCGCCGTCAACACCGCCAAGAAGGCGCTGGTCGACATGAAGCGCGACCCGACCGTGTCCGAAGCCGCCTTGCGCACATCTTCCGAAGACGAAGATGAAACTTACCGGCCCACAAACGAACCAACCACCGACGAAACCCCCGAAACAGTGCTGGCAGCCCAGGAGATCGCAAGTGCGGTCGAGGCCGCCATGGATGCGCTGCCGGCCGAGTTGCGCCAGGCAGTCACGTTGCGCGAGATCGAGGGCATGAGTTACGAAGAGATTGCCGAGGTCATGAATTGTCCGATCGGCACTGTGCGCTCGCGGATCTTCCGTGCGCGCGAGGCGATATCGGCGCGGGTCAAACCGCTGCTCGACAACCAGTCCGGCAAACGTTGGTAAGCAGGGTGAAAGAGATGAACGATCCATCAGACAGTATTCGCGAGCAGGTGTCCGCCCTGGCGGACGGCCAGTTGAAGGGCCAGGCCTTCGCCGAGGCCGTGGGCCACATTGGCACGCACGAGGAATTGCAGGCCACCTGGCGCACCTGGCACCTGGTCGGCGACGTGCTGCGCTCGGGCGCGCATGCGCCGTGCAGCGACAGCAACGCATTCCTGGCCAAGTTGCAGCAACGCCTGGTGCATGAGCCGCCGGTGCGGGTTGCCGTGCCCGTGGCCCCGGCGGTGGAGTCACTGCCGAAGCGCGCCGAGCCGGCCAACGAACCGGTGTTCCGATGGAAGCTGGTGGCGGGCGCCGCCTCGCTGGTGGCGGTGGCTGCGATCGGCTGGAGCCTGGCCAACACGCTGGGCGGCGCGCCGACTGGCGCGCAATTGGCGCAAGTGCAGCCGCAGCCGGTACAGGTGGCGCAACAGCCGCCGGTGGGCTCCGTGCTGGCGGCGGCGGATCCGCATGCGACCAGCGCCGTCGCGGTGCCCACCCGCGTGCAGGTCGGCAGCGGCGCGCCGCAGGTGATGCTGCGGGATGCCCGGCTCGATGAATTGCTGGCCGCGCATCAGCAGGCGGGTGGCGGGTCGCAGATGCCGTCGACTTTCCTGCGCAATGCCACCTTCGAAGGACCGTCGCGCTGATCGTGCTGCCCCGTCTCGCCGCAATGCCAGCCCTATCACCGAGGGCCGCACGTCGGGTCGTGCTGGCGCTGGCCGTGCTTTGCCTGTGGCAGGCGGTCTCCGCGCAAACGCATGGGGCGCGACCCGCGGCCGCGCCTGCCGACAAGGGCGCGCCGGCGGCGGATCCGGCGCCCTCGATGGGCGTGGTCGAATGGCTTCAGCGCATGCGTTTGGCCTCGCGCCAACGCAGCTACATAGGGACCTTTGTGGTTTCGGCTGCCGTCGGCAACCTGTCGAGCGCACGTATCTGGCATGTCTGCGAGGGCGACCAGCAAATGGAGCGCATCGAGGCACTTTCGGGCGCGCCGCGCACCACGTTCCGCCGCAACGACCAGGTGATGACCTTCCTGCCCGAAAGCCGGGTCGCGAAGAGCGAGCGTCGCGAAAACCTCGAACTGTTCCCGAACCTGCTCGGCACGCCGGATTCATCCCTGGGCGACTTCTACAGCGCCCGCGTCACGGGCCGCGACCGCGTGGCCGGCTTCGATGCCGATGTGGTGCAACTGGTGCCGCGCGATACGCTGCGTTTCGGCTATCGCGTGTGGAGCGAGCGTCGTTCAGGCCTGGTCGTGAAGTTGCAGACGCTGGATGGCGAAGGCAATGTGGTCGAGCAGTCGGCGTTCTCGGAGCTGCAACTCGATGCGCCAATCAAGATGCACGCGCTGCAGCAGATGATGACCAGCACGGCCGGCTACAAGGTCGAGAAGTCCGAATTGCAGCGCACAACAGCCCAGTCCGAAGGATGGACCTTGAAGTCGCCGGTGGCAGGCTTCAAGCCGATCAGTTGCTATCGACGTGCGATGGGCGGCGGCACGAACCGTGAAAACACCCTCCAATGGACCTTCTCGGATGGCCTCGCGTCCGTCTCGTTGTTCCTGGAGCCGTACGATGCGCAGCGACGGTCGCAAGAAGTCGTGCTGACGCTCGGCGCCACTTACACGCTGACGCGCCGGCTCAGCGACAAGAATGGCGATTGGTGGCTGACGGCCGTGGGCGAGGTGCCGCCGCAGACACTGGACGCCTTCGCGCAGGGATTGGCACGAACGCGTTGAATGCGCCGCTTGCCGAACCTTTGCGACGCCCCATATTCACAGCATTGTCTCGTTGTATGTTGTTTGCCAAGTTGAAAGAAGACATGATGATTTTCAAGGTTGAGGGAAGTCGCATCCGCACAGCGCTGCTGGCATTCGCACTGGTGGGCACTGCCAGCGCCACCTTCCTACCGGTGACCGCCGCGCAGGCGCAGACCCGCACGCTGCCGGACTTCACCGATCTGGTCGACCAGGTCGGGCCGTCCGTGGTCAACATCCGCACCGTCGAAAAAGTGGCCCAGCGCGGCAGCAGCCCGGAGATGGACGAGGAAATGCAGGAGTTCTTCCGGCGCTTCTTCGGCCAGCCGATGCCCGGCGTGCCGCGCCAGGGCCCGCGCCAGAACCGGCCGCAGCAACCACAGGAAGAAGAGCGCCCGCGCGGCGTGGGCTCTGGCTTCATCCTGACGCCGGACGGCTATGTGATGACTAATGCGCACGTCGTCGAGGATGCCTCGGAAGTCCTAGTGACGCTGACCGACAAGCGCGAGTTCAAGGCCAAGCTGATCGGCGCTGACAAGCGCACCGACGTCGCCGTCGTGAAGATCGAGGCCACCGGCCTGCCCGCGGTGAAGATCGGCGACATCGGCAAGCTGCGCGTGGGTGAATGGGTGATGGCCATTGGCTCGCCCTTCGGCCTCGAGAACACCGTGACCGCCGGCATCGTCAGCGCCAAGCAGCGCGACACCGGCGACTACTTGCCCTTCATCCAGACCGACGTGGCGATCAACCCCGGCAACTCGGGCGGGCCTCTCATCAACATGCGCGGCGAGGTGGTCGGCATCAACAGCCAGATCTATTCACGCTCCGGCGGCTTCATGGGGATCTCCTTCTCGATCCCGATCGACGAAGCGATTCGCGTGAGCGAACAACTGCGCACCAATGGCCGCGTCTCGCGCGGACGCATCGGCGTGCAGATCGACCAGGTCACGAAGGACGTGGCCGAGTCGATTGGTCTTGGCAAGGCGCAAGGCGCGTTGGTACGCAGCGTCGAAGCGGGCTCGCCGGGCGAGAAGGGCGGCGTGGAGCCGGGCGACATCATCACCAAGTTCGACGGCAAGGCGATCGAGAAGCCGAGCGACCTGCCGCGCCTGGTGGGCAACACCAAGCCGGGCACGAAGAGCACGCTCACGGTGTTCCGCCGCGGGCAGTCGCGCGAGATCACCGTCGTCATCGCGGAGATCGAGCCCGACAAGCCGGCCAAGCGTGCGTCCAATGATCGCGAGGAGCCGACACCCAAGGCGACCGCCTCCGCCGCGGCCAAGTCGCTCGGCCTTGCCGTGACCGACCTGAATGATGCACAGAAGAAGGAACTCAAACTCAAGGGTGGTGTGAAGGTCGAGACCGCCACCGAAGGCGCGGCGCGCGCCGGTCTGCGTGAGGGCGACGTGATCCTGGCGGTGGCGAACACCGAGGTCGCGAACCTGAAGGAGTTCGACAGCGCCATCAACAAGGCAGACAAGTCCAAGGCCGTGAGCGTGCTGTTCCGGCGCGGTGAGTGGGCCCAATATGCGCTGATCCGGCCTGCGCGCTGAGCTTCGCCCGGCGTCAAGTGGCCCCAACCATTAGTCGGGATTGGGGCCTTTTTTTGCATCTTTCGGCTTACTCGCCACGTCCTCGGAAAATTTTTTTGACCTTGGAAACGCGCCAACTTTAGTTTGCACTCACTAACTTTGGAATGGGCTAATGATGTTTTTCGGTAGAATAGAGGCAGCTTTGGCGCGACTGCACGCATAAGCGTGGAGGGGCATCTCCACGATGCGAGATTCCAGCCATCCGTCCACCGGTGCTCCACAGATCACCCACAAGTTGTTAAGAGAGTGATGCACCCGGCCTGTGGATAACGTGTTTATAAAGTAGATGTTGCTGACCTGCAACGACCCGTCGAGAGCCCGTCCCCGCATGTACGCGACCCCCTTTTTGCCTACAATGAAGTTCCAACTACTGCAGTTGCCATTGCTTGTTGGTTCAGGGCGCGTCTCTCACAGACGCGCCCTTTTTTCTTGCCCCACCCCTTCTGCGTGCAAGGCAATTCAAGTACTTAAGCGTTCCCGTTGATGAATCACATCAGAAATTTCTCCATCATTGCGCACATCGACCACGGCAAGTCGACGCTCGCAGACCGCCTGATTCAACGTTGCGGTGGCCTCGCTGAACGCGAGATGGAAGCGCAAGTGCTCGACTCGATGGACATCGAGAAAGAGCGTGGGATAACCATCAAGGCACAGACCGCTGCGCTGCACTACAAGGCACGCGATGGCAAGGTCTACAACCTCAATCTGATCGACACACCAGGCCATGTCGACTTCTCATATGAAGTGAGTCGCTCGCTCTCTGCATGCGAAGGCGCTTTGCTCGTTGTCGATGCCTCGCAAGGTGTCGAAGCGCAGACGGTGGCCAACTGCTACACAGCACTCGACCTGCATGTCGAAGTGGTGCCCGTGCTCAACAAGATGGATCTGCCGAACGCGGACCCCGACAACGCGCGCACCGAGATCGAAGACGTGATCGGCATCGATGCGACCGATGCGATTCCCTGCTCGGCAAAGACGGGCATGGGCATTGAAGAGATTCTCGAAGCGGTGGTTGCGCGCGTGCCTCCGCCGAAGGGCAATCCGGATGCGGCGCTGCGCGCAATGATCATCGACAGTTGGTTCGATGCGTATGTCGGCGTGGTGATGCTGGTGCGCGTGGTCGATGGTCGCCTGGCCAAGGGTGATCGCATCAAGATGATGGCTTCGGGCGCGATGTACAACGCCGACAGCCTCGGCGTCTTCACGCCGAACAACGAGCCGCGTCAATCGCTCGAAGCGGGCGAGGTGGGCTACATCATCGCGGGCATCAAGGAGTTGCAAGCTGCGAAGGTCGGCGACACCGTGACGCTCATCAAGGCTGGCACCGGTGGTGCGGCCTTCACTGCGACCGAGCCGCTGCCGGGCTTCAAGGAAATCCAGCCGCAGGTCTTTGCCGGCCTGTACCCGACCGAGGCCAGCGAGTACGAGTCGCTGCGCGACGCGCTCGAGAAGCTCAAGCTCAACGACTCGTCGCTGCACTACGAGCCCGAGGTGAGCCAGGCGCTGGGCTTCGGCTTTCGCTGCGGCTTCCTCGGCCTGCTGCACATGGAGATCGTGCAGGAGCGCCTGGAGCGCGAGTTCGACCAGGACCTGATCACGACCGCGCCGAGCGTGGTCTACCAGGTGGTGAAGACCGGCGGCGAAGTGATCATGGTCGAGAACCCGTCGAAGATGCCCGACGTCGGCAAGATGATGGAGATCCGCGAGCCGATCGTGACGGTGCATCTCTACATGCCGCAGGAATACGTGGGCGTGGTGATGACGCTGGCCAACCAGAAGCGCGGCATCCAGATGAACATGGCCTACCACGGCCGCCAGGTGATGCTCACCTACGAGATGCCGCTCGGCGAGATCGTGCTGGACTTCTTCGACAAGCTGAAGTCGGTGAGCCGCGGCTACGCGTCGATGGACTACGAGTTCAAGGAGTACCGGGCGTCCGACGTCGTCAAGGTGGACATCCTGCTGAACGGCGAGAAGGTCGATGCGCTGTCGATCATCGTGCACCGCAGCCAGAGCCAGTACCGCGGCCGTGCCGTGGTGGGCAAGATGCGCGAGATCATTTCGCGGCAGATGTACGACGTTGCCATCCAGGCGGCGATCGGGGTCAACATCATTGCGCGTGAGACAATCAAGGCGCTGCGCAAGAACGTGCTCGCCAAGTGCTACGGCGGCGACGTGTCCCGCAAACGCAAGCTGCTCGAAAAGCAGAAGGCGGGCAAGAAGCGCATGAAGCAGATCGGCTCCGTGGAAGTCCCGCAAGAGGCCTTCCTCGCGATCCTGCAAGTCGAGGACTGATTTTTCCCCCATGGCCTTTCTCACTTCCCTGATCCTCGCCGCGTTCGTCGGCTACATCGGCGCCTGGTACTTCGGCGCGGTCGAAGGCAACTTCGCGCTGTTGCTGTTCCTGGCGAGCGTGGTCACCGGCATCTACTGGCTGGCCGAGCGCTTCTACTTCCTGCCGCAGCGCGTGAAGGCTGCGGCCGCCTATGAATCTTCGTTGGGCGCGCGCAATGCGCGGCTGGCGCAGCAAGGCATCACGAAAGTCGACACGGTGGATGACAAGGCGCACGAGCGCCTGTTGATGCAGCCCTGGTGGCTGGACTGGACGGCGGGGCTGTTCCCGGTGATCGTGGCGGTGTTCCTGCTGCGCTCCTTCCTGTTCGAGCCCTTCAAGATTCCGTCGGGCTCGATGATGCCGACGCTGCTGACCGGCGACCTGATCCTGGTCAACAAGTACACCTACGGCCTGCGCCTGCCGGTGATCAACACCAAGATCACCGAAGGCACGCCGCCAGCGCGCGGCGATGTGATGGTGTTCCGCTATCCGCCCAAGCCGAGCATGGACTACATCAAGCGCGTGGTGGGCATTCCGGGCGACGAGGTGGCCTATCTGAACAAGAAGCTGACGATCAACGGGCAACCGGTCAGCAAGACGCCGCTGGCGCCGTACTTCGGCGACAGCAGCGACGACAGGGACACCTACATGAAGGAAACGCCGCAGTTCGAGGAGGTGCTGGGCGGGAAGAAGCACAAGATCCTCAACAACGACAGTCGGCGTGCCGGCCTGACGGAGGCGGAGGTGATTCCGTTCGAGGACCAGGGCAACTGCCGCTACAACGTCGAGGGTGTGGTCTGCAAGGTGCCGCCGGGCATGTACTTCATGATGGGCGACAACCGGGACAACTCTGCCGACTCGCGCTACTGGGGTTTCGTGCCGGACAAGAACATCGTCGGGCGCGCGTTTTTCGTCTGGATGAACTTCGGCAACTGGAAGCGGATCGGCGGTTTCGAATAAGCCGTGGCTGCGAGGCGAACTGTGGCATCTCATTGCGACAGGCCGTCTGATCGATGCCGAATGGCGTATCAACTCGTTACCGAATCGTCACAATTGTCGTTACAGTGTCGACGGCTTCATCCTGCAAGCAAGCAACACCATTCGAAGGACAGAGGGCAATGAGGGCAAATCGGTCGACTTCCAGAAGCAATCAGCGTGGCATTTCGTTCATCGGACTGCTGTTCGTGGCCATCGTCCTGGCTTGCGTGGGCGTGGTGGTGGCACAAGTGATTCCGACGCTGGTCGAATACCAGGCCATCGACAAGGCGGCGAACAAGGCCAAGGAAGGCGTGACCGTGCCCGAGGTGCGCGCCATCTTCGATCGTGCCCAGGCCATCGACGACTTCAAGCTGAGCGGCAAGGACATCGTGGTGGAGAAGGTCGGCGAGAAGGTGGTCGTGTCGTATTCGTATGAGCGCGAGATCCATCTGTTCGGGCCCGCGTACCTGACGATGAAATACAAGGGCCAGTCGCGCTGAAGATCGTGAGCAATCGTCGTGAGTGAGGGAGGCCATGCTGCGCTGCAGGCGCGCCTGCAGCATCGATTCGCGGACGGGCGGCTGCTCCAGCTCGCGCTGACGCATCGCAGCTTTTCGGCCGACCACAACGAGCGCCTCGAGTTTCTCGGCGACTCGGTGCTCAACCTGGCGGTGGCGCATCTGTTGTACCGCCGGCTGGCGGCCTTGCCCGAGGGCGACCTTTCACGCGTGCGGGCAAACCTGGTCAAGCAGGACACGCTGCATCAGATCGCGCTGCGGCTGCAGCTTTCGCCCCTGCTGCGATTGGGCGAGGGCGAGGCGAAGTCCGGCGGACCGAACCGGCCGTCGATCCTGGCCGACGCACTGGAAGCCGTGATCGGCGCGGTGTACCTCGATGCCGGCTATGTGGCGGCGGAGGCGCTGGTACATCGGCTCTACGAGGCGGTGGAGATCAATCCGCGCATGGAAGCGGCGGCCAAGGATCCGAAGACTGAATTGCAGGAATGGCTGCAGGGCCACAAAATGAAGCTGCCGCTCTACCGCGTGGTCGACACGCTCGGGGCGGCGCACAAGCAAACTTTCGATGTCGTCTGCGAGGTGCCTGAGCTGGCGCTGAGCGAACGCGGCATTGGCGGTTCACGCCGCGCCGGGGAGCAGGCGGCTGCGGCGGCGATGTTGATCCGGCTCAAGTCGAAGAAGTAGCGCTCGCCTCCGGGCTCCGCGGCACTGCGTGTCGCTCTCCCTTTTCGCCCCCATCGGGGGCCGCACCCGTGGTCTGGCAAGGCCGGACCGCGGTGTTCCACGACAATGCCAACATGACCTCGGATCTTCCCATTCCCCCCACGCCTTCCGACGAGGGCGCGGGCGACGCCGGCCCCATCGGCTCCCAGCACTGCGGCCTGATCGCCATCGTCGGCAAGCCGAACGTCGGCAAGTCGACGCTGCTCAATGCCTTGGTCGGCCAGAAGATCAGCATCACCTCGCGCAAGGCGCAGACCACGCGGCACCGCATCACCGGCATGCGCACCATCGGCGCGACGCAGTTCGTGTTCGTCGATACGCCGGGCTTCCAGACGCTGCATGCCAACGCGCTGAACAAGTCGCTGAACAAGACGGTTCAGGGGGCGGTAGGCGACGTGGACCTGATCCTGTTCGTGGTCGAGGCCGGCAGCTTCACGCCGGCCGACGAGCGCGTGCTCAAGCTGCTGGGCAAGGGCATCCCGACGGTGCTGCTGGCCAACAAGCTGGACAACGTGCACCGCCGCGGCGACATCGCGCCGTGGCTCCAGACCATGCAGGCCAAGCACGACTTCGCCGAGATCGTGCCGATGTCGGCGAAGAACTCGAAGGACATCGAGCGCCTGTTCGGCATCTGCGAGAAGTACCTGCCCGAGCAACCCTGGTTCTACGGCGAGGACGAGCTGACCGACCGCAGCGAGAAGTTCCTCGCGAGCGAACTGGTGCGCGAAAAGCTGTTCCGACTGACCGGCGACGAACTGCCCTACACCTCGACCGTGATCATCGACAAGTTCGAGGAAGAGCCGCCGCAGAAGAAGGGCCAGAAGCGCCTTTTGCGCATCGCCGCGACCATCGTGGTCGAGCGCGACGGCCACAAGGCGATGGTGATCGGCGACAAGGGCGAGCGCATCAAGCGCATCGGCATGGAAACCCGCGTGGAGCTGGAGAAACTGGCCGATGCCAAGGTGTTCCTGGAGCTGTGGGTGAAGGTGCGCTCCGGCTGGGCCGATGACGAGGCGCGGGTTCGCAGCTTTGGGTACGAATAGGACGTGAGAGCGGCCACCCATCGCGTTTCCCATGAGCCGGCCTATGTGCTGCATCGCTATGACTGGAGCGAGTCGAGCCTGATCCTGGAGGTCTTCACGCGGCACCATGGGCGGATTGCGCTGGTGGCGAAGGGGGCCAAGCGGCCGAGCTCGAATTTTCGGCCGGTGCTGCTCCCGCTGCAGCCGCTGCAACTCAATTTCAGCGGGGACACCGAGATCCGCACGCTCAAGGGTGCGGAGTGGATGGGCGGGCACGTGATGCCGACGGGCGAGTCGCTGCTGTCGGGCTACTACGTCAACGAACTGATGATGCGGCTGCTGGCGCGCGACGATGCGCACGAGGCGCTGTTCGATGCCTATGCGGCGGTGGTGCAGGTGCTGGCCACCAACCATGGCGATGCGCAGGCGGCCACGCAGTCGTCGGCCTTGCGGGCCTTCGAGTTGCTGCTCTTGCGCGAGATCGGGCTGCTGCCGTCGTTGGAAGTCCAGACCTCGACGCTGGCGCCGCTCGACCCCGACGCGCGTTACACCCTGGCGGCCGAAGCCGGCTTGCGCGAGGCCGAGCCGGGCGAACTGGCCGCGCTGCGTGGCGCCGAATGGATGGCGCTGCAGCGCACGCTCGACGACCGCGCGCCGTTTTCGGCCACGGTGCACCATGTGGCGGGCATGGAAGCGGGGCTGGGGGCGGCGTTGCGCACCCAATTGCGCATGCTGCTCAACTACCATTGCGGCGTCACCACACTGCGCACCCGCCAAATGATCCGGGACCTGCAAGGCCTATGAATACCCACACCACTTCCAGGAAGCACACCGGGACGGCGCTCTCGGTGAACCTCAACAAGGTCGCGCTGGTGCGCAACACGCGCGAGCTCGGCATCCCGAGCGTGCTGTTTGCTGCGGCCACCTGCCTCGATGCCGGGGCACACGGCATCACCGTGCATCCGCGGCCCGATGCGCGCCACATCCGCGCCGAAGACGTGCACCAGCTGTCGGCGCTGATTGCCAAGGAGTGGCCGGGCGTGGAGTTCAACGTCGAGGGCAATCCGTTCCACAACCTGATGGATTTCGTGCGCGAACTGCGGCCACACCAGGCGACCTTCGTGCCGGACAGCGAAACTCAGTCGACCAGCGACCACGGCTGGACTTTCCCTGAGGATGCGGCGCGGCTGCGCCCGCTGATCGCCGAGGCGAAGGCGCTCGGCGTGCGCGTGAGCCTGTTCATGGACCCGGAGCCCGAGATGATGGCTGCGGCCAAGGCCGTGGGCGCGGACCGGGTCGAGCTCTACACAGAGGGCTATGCCGCCTCGCGCGGCACCTCGCGCGCCGATGCGGTGCTGGCACTTTATGCCGAGGCCGCGCGCGCGGCCCTGGCTGCGGGCCTCGAAGTCAACGCCGGCCACGACCTGAGCCGCGAGAACCTCACGGAATTCCTGCGCGCGGTGCCGGGCGTCCTGGAAGTCTCCATCGGTCACGCCTTTGTGGCGGATGCGCTGGAACTTGGATACGAGGCGACGACCAAGTCCTATCTGCAATGCATCGCCGAGGCGGGATGAGCGCCGCCGGGATCGAGGACACGCCGGTGCCGCGCGTGGGGGCTGCATGATCTACGGCATCGGCACCGACATCTGCGACGTGCGCCGCATTGCCCGCACCTTCGAGCGGCAGGGCGAGCGCTTTGCGCGAAAGGTCCTGAGCGATGCGGAGTTCGCGACCTGGCAGGCCCGCAGTGCGCGCTGGCCGAAGCGCGGCGTGAGCTACCTGGCGACGCGCTTTTCCGCCAAGGAGGCCTTCAGCAAGGCGATCGGCATGGGCATGCGCATGCCGATGACCTGGCGCTCCTGCGAGATCGCCAACCTGCCGAGCGGCAAGCCGACGATCGTGCTGCATGGCGAACTGAAGGAATGGTTCGAGGCGAAGGGCCTGGTCGCCCACGTCACCGTGACCGATGAAACCGACTACGCGGCGAGCTTTGTCGTCGTGGAAAAAGCATGAGTACCGAAGCCATCCACGCCCCGCTGATCATCGACATTGCGGGCGCCGAGCTGAGCGCTGCCGATCGCCGCCGCCTGGCCGATCCGCTCGTCGGCGGCATCATCCATTTCGCGCGCAACTGGGAAAGCCGCGCGCAGATCGCTGCGGTAAACGCGGAGGTCAAGAAGCTCCGGCCCGACATGCTGATCTGTGTCGACCACGAAGGCGGTCGCGTGCAGCGCTTTCGCACGGATGGCTTCACGCGATTGCCGTCGATGCGCTCGCTCGGCGAACGCTGGATGCAGGACCCGATGGAGGCCACCCGCGCCGCCACGGCGTGTGGCCTGGTGCTCGCATCGGAACTGCGCGCTTGCGGCGTGGACTTCAGCTTCACGCCGGTGCTCGATCTCGACTACGGCGGGAGCAGCGTCATCGGCGACCGCAGCTTCCATCGCGATCCGCGCGTGGCCTCCTTGCTGGCCAAGAGCCTGATGCAAGGCCTGCTGCAAGCTGGCGTGGGCAATTGCGGCAAGCACTTTCCGGGACATGGCTTCGTCAAGGCCGACTCGCACGTGGCCGTGCCGGTCGACCGGCGCAGTCTCAAGGCGATCCTCGCGGATGATGCGCGGCCTTATGACTGGCTGTCCAACACGCTCACCGCGGTCATGCCGGCCCATGTGGTCTATCCGAAGGTGGATGCGCGGCCGGCCGGCTTCTCGCCCAAATGGCTCGGCGACATCCTGCGTGCGCGGCTCGCCTTCGAAGGGGCGGTGTTCAGCGACGACCTGAGCATGGAGGCCGCACGCTGGATCGACGGCACGCTGCTGAGCCATGCCGATGCCGCACTGGCCGCGCTCGGCGCGGGCTGCGACCTGGCACTGCTGTGCAACCAGAGCGTGGGCGAGGGCGTGCCGCTCGATGACTTCCTGGCCGACATGGCCCGGGCGCGGACCGACGGACGCTGGATCCCGAGCGCGCAAAGCGAACGCCGCCGCCGCGCGCTCCTGCCGCGCGCGCCCGCACTGGCGTGGGAAGAATTGACCGCATCAGAACACTACCGGCGCGCCCTTGCGCTGCTGCAAACCTGAACTGGGGACATGCCATGACGCCCAATCAAATGAGCGAAGCGAGCAATGCGTTCTGGAGCGCATGGCAACTCGGCGCGGCCATTGATCACCTGCTGCCGGCCGACCGCCCGACCACGCGTGCGGAGGGCTATGCCGTCCAGGCACTGCTCGAAGGCCGCAGCGACAAGCCCGTCGCCGGCTGGAAGATCGCCGCGACCAGCGCGGCCGGGCAGAAGCACATCAACGTGAGCGGCCCGCTCGCTGGACGCATCATGGCCGAGCGCGTGCACCCCAGTGGAAGCAGCTTCTCGATGAAGGGCAACCGCATGGCGGTGGCCGAGGCCGAGTTCGTGTTTCGCATGGCGCGCGACATGGCGCCACGTGCACACGCGTGGAGCGTCGAGGAGACGATGGCGGCGGTGGGCGAGCTCTGCCTTGGCATCGAGGTGCCGAACTCCCGCTTTGCCGACTTCGTGACGGCGGGCGAGGCGCAGCTCATCGCCGACAACGCCTGCGCGCATGAGTTCGTGCTGGGTGGGGCGGTCACGGTCCCATGGCGCGATCTGGATCTGGCAGCGCACCGCGCGCATGCCACGGTGACGGGCGCCGCCCGCAGCTACGAGCGCGATGGCATCGGCGCGGCTGTGCTGGGTGATCCTCGGATTGCGCTGACATGGCTCGTCAACGAGTTGTCGCAGCACGGCGTGACCTTGCGCGCGGGTCAGTTCGTGACCACTGGCACCTGCCTGGTGCCGTTGGAAATCGTTGCGGGCGACGCGGTGCAGGTGGATTTCGGCGTGCTCGGCACGGTGTCGGCACGCTTCGTCGCCTGACCGGGGAACGCGCGCGGTGGCCGATGCGCAGCGCACGCCACTGGTGAGTTTCTACGTGCCGGTCTACAACGGCGCGGCGTACCTCCGTGAAGCGCTGGACTCGATCTCGGCGCAGACCTTCGACGATTGGGAGTGCCTGCTCATCGACGACTGCTCGACCGATGGCTCGCCGGGCATCCTGGAAGACGCCTGCCGCGATGCGCGCTTCCGGATGGTCCGGCAGCCGACCAACCTCAATGTCGCGAATGCCTCCAATCTGGCGATCCGGCTGGCGCGCGGCAAGTACCTGGCGCGCCTCGACCAGGACGACCTGGCCGAGCCGACCCGGCTTGCCGAGCAGGCGGGCTTCATGGAGTCGCATCCGGAGGTCGATGTCTGCGGCGGCGCCTTGCTGTACTTCGGCCTGCAGAACGGCCTTGTGCGCCTGCCCGCGGACGACGGGGCGATCAAGGCCAACCTTCTGACCGGCATGAACAACATCGGCAATCCGGCGAGTACGGTTCGGACGGACTTCCTGCGCGAGCATTCCATCGTGAACGACCCGCGCTATCCGCTGAGTTGCGACTACGGCATGTGGGTCGATTGCACGCTGGCCGGCGCGCGCTTCGCGAACCTGCCGGGCGTGATGACGCGCTACCGCACGCATGAGGGCCAGGCCTCGGTGGACATGGTGGCGCTGCAAGTGGGCGTGATCCATGCGAAGACGCGGCTGCTGCTGACCTGGTTTCCGGACCTGAGCTATGCCGAGGTGCAGGCGATGGAGCCGCTGTTGCGAGGCAATGCGGCGGTGTTCCTCGATCGCGAATCGGCCGCGCGCGGCGTGACGGCGTTGCGCAAGGCGATGGCGTCACCGCGGGCCAGCGTGTCTGGGGAGGACCGCACTGCCGTGGAAGCCTACCTGGCGCAGCGCTGCGCGATCTGGCAGGGGCATCTGGACGAGGCTTGATTTGAAGGGGGGAACCGAAGGCAGAAGTCGCAAAAGGAATACCAAAAGTTCTTTTGACTTCCTTCTGCGTCGGCTGTGCAATCCGGAATTCGGCAACGCGTCAATCGCCGCCGAACGCGAAGGTGTGAGGATAGGCCGCAGAGGCCATGGCGCGCTCCGTGTCGTCGAGCAGTTCGCCGTGGTGCGGCGTGATCAGGTAGAGGTTTTGGTCGGCGCACAGGCGCGACAGGTCATCGACCGACTGCACCTTGATCGAGAGTTCGCCCACGATCAAGCTCAGCGGAAAGCGTTCGCCACGATGGCGCTGGAAGATCGCGCCGCCTTCGCCGAGATACGTGACGCGATGGTCCAGCACGCGGTAGCCGGCCTGGTAGAACATCTTGCGCGCGTCGAAGTCGGTGAAGAAGCGCAGGTGGGTGAAGTCCAGCAGGCCCCAGCGGCGGTAGTGCCAGTGCCCGCGCAGGGCGTCGTAGAGCATCGGCAGGTTCGATGCGTTGGGCAGGCTCACGAGCACCTGCGCATCGGGTGCGACGATGCGCAGCAGGCCATGCAACAGTTGCCAGGGGTTGACCAGGTGTTCGAGCACGTCGAAGAGGCAGATCAGGTCGAAGGGCTTGCGCAATCCCAGCGCGTTGAAATCGACCGTCTCCACGTCATGCTCGACGACCTGGTCGAAGTGTTGGCGGGCCAGTTCAGCGGCCGTGGGGTCGAACTCGCAGCCCCACAGCGCGCAATGCGGGAAGCGCTGTCGCAGCGCCTGGCCGACAGCGCCAGAGCCGCAGCCGATGTCCAGCGCCACGGTCGGTTCGCGCTGGATCAGGGCCAGGCATTCGGGGCGGGGATTGAAGACGTACGCGTATTCGCGCTGGTCCCGGTCCTGCCAGAGGAACTGTGTCATCGCATCCCCAGGTGCTGGGTGGAGCGGACACTGTAGCGGTCGGCTATTGCGGTCGCAAATCGTCGGCCGACCACAGCCGCTCGCCGCCATGGTCCAGGTGCGTGAGGTACAGGCGGAGGTCGAATTCGAGCTGGTGGTAGGCCGGCTCCATGTGAGTGCAGAGGCTGTAGAAAGCCTTGTCGTGCTCGCGCTGCTTCATGTGCGCGAGCTCGTGCACGACGATCATGCGCAGCCACTCTTCCGGCACTTCCTTGAACAGGCTGGCCACCCGAATCTCGCGTTTGGTCTTGAGCTTGCTGCCCTGCACGCGCTGCACCGTGGTGTGCGTGCCGAGGGCGTTGCGGATGACGTGCAGCTTGCTGTCGAAGGCGACCTTGTGAAGCGGCTCGGCGTTGCGCATGAACTCGGACTTGAGGCCGTTCACGTAGTCGTACAGGGCGCGGTCGGTGCGGATCTCGTGCGCGGTGGCGTAGCGCTTGCGCAGCAGGCCGGCGAGGCCGCTCGGTGAATCGATCTGCTGCTTCACCTGCGCGAGCAGCGCGGGCGGATAGCCGGCCAGGTATTTCATCTACGCCTTGCCGCGCGCCGCGTAGGCGAGGCCGGCCGCGACACCGCCGAACAGGTCACCCTCGACCAGCGGCACACCGACGAAGCCATGGCGCAAGGCCTGCTGGAACGGGCGCAGCGCGGACGAACCGCCGGTCAGGTAGATCGCGTCGAGATCACCGCTGCGCAGGCCGGCGCGATGCACGCAGGCATGCGCGCAGGCGACGACGGATTCGAGTTGCGTGGCGAGTTGCTGCGCCATGTCTTGCGGCGTCAGCGTCGTGGCCAATCCGGGCTCGGCGCTGTCGAGTTCGATGGCGACTTCTGCATCGGAAACGGAGGCCTGGATCTTGGCCTGTTCGACTGCGTTGGCAATGCGATGGCCGTCGGCCTGCTTGAGCACGCGCATGAGCCGGTCGTGCATTCGCGTGTCGCTGTAATTGGTACGCAGCAGTTGCGTCTGGCGGATGGCCTTGGGCGTCTGCTGCCAGTGGATCAGGTGCCAGGTCGAGAGTTCGAAGAACACCGTGCTCGGCACTTCGCGGCCTTGCGGGCCGAGATGGCGGAAGCCCAGGTGCGGCATCACGCGCTCGAGGTTCAGGCGCTGGTCGAAGTCGGTGCCGCCGATGTGCACGCCGGTGGTGGCGAGCACGTCGTCGCTGCGGTCGGCGCGTGAGATGCGATCCGGGCCCACGCGCACCACGGTGAAGTCGGAGGTGCCACCGCCGATGTCGGCGATGAGGATCAGCGATTCCTTGGTCACGCGCTGCTCGTAGTCGAAGGCCGCGGCGATCGGCTCCAGCTGGAAACTCACTTCGCGGAAGCCCGCGACGCGCGCGGCCTGGCGCAGGCTGTCTTCGGCACGCTGGTCGCGCTTGCTGTCGTCATCGACGAAGTGCACGGGCCGCCCGATGACGGCACGCTCGGGCCGATGCCCCAGCTCGCGCTCGGCGCGCGTGGCCAGCTCGTGCAGGTAGCGCGCGATGATGTCCTCGTAGCTCAGCATGCCGTCGTACACGGCCGTCTGCTCCTGCATCAGCGCGCTGCCGAGCAGGCTCTTGAGCGAGCGCATCAGCCGGCCTTCGGTGCCGGCGAGGTAGAGCGCAACCGCCTCGCGCCCGAAGTGCGTGCTGCGATCCTCCGCATTGAAGAAGAGCGCGGTCGGCATCGCCGTGTAGTCGCCTTCGAGCGGCAACAGGCGCGCCGGCCCGTCGGCGACCGCCGAGGCGATGGCCGAATTGGAAGTGCCGAAGTCGATGCCGATCGCCGCGGCCGATGTGGCCTTGGCTCGCATCACGCCTCTCTGCGCAATGCCGGGAACAGGATCACGTCGCGGATGCTGGGCGAGTCGGTCAGCAGCATCATAAAGCGGTCGATGCCGATGCCGCAGCCGCCGGTGGGGGGCATGCCGTATTCGAGGGCGCGGACGAAGTCGTGGTCGTAGAACATGGCTTCGTCGTCGCCGCTGTCCTTGGCGGCGACCTGTGCGTTGAAGCGGGCGGCCTGGTCCTCGGCGTCGTTCAGTTCGCTGAACCCGTTGCCGAATTCGCGACCGGTGATGTAGAGCTCGAAGCGTTCGGTGACTTCCGGACGGTCGTCGTTGGCGCGGGCCAGCGGCGAGATCTCGGTCGGGTGTTCCATGATGAAGGTCGGCTGCCAGAGCTTCTCTTCGACGGTCTCCTCGAAATACATCACCTGCAGGGAAGCCAGGCTGCGTTGCGACAGCTTGTCCTTCTCCTCGCTCAGGCCGATCTTGCGCAGGGCGTTGATGAGCCAGGTGGTGTCATCGACGTTCGCGCCTGCATCGGTGTGCTTGAGGATGGCTTCGCGGATGGTCAGGCGCTCGAAGGGCTGGCTCAGGTCGACGGCCTTGCCCTGGTAGGTGAGCTGTTCGGTGCCGACGGTCTTCTTCGCGATCGTGCGAATGATCATCTCGGTGAAGTCCATCAGGTCCTGGTAGTTCCAGTAGGCCGCATAGAACTCCATCATCGTGAACTCGGGGTTGTGCCGCACCGAGATGCCTTCGTTGCGGTAGCTCCGGTTGATCTCGAACACGCGCTCGAAGCCGCCGACGATCAGGCGCTTCAGGTACAGCTCGGGCGCGATGCGCAGGAACATCTCCTGGTCGAGCGCGTTGTGGTGCGTCTTGAAGGGCTTGGCATTGGCGCCGCCGGGAATGGGATGCAGCATCGGCGTCTCGACCTCGAGGAAGTCGTTGGCGACCATGAATTCGCGCAGGGCGCTGACGGCGCGGCTGCGTGCGGCAAAGCGGGCGCGCGCGGTTTCGTCGGTGATGAGGTCGACGTAGCGCTGGCGGTACTTCTGTTCCTGGTCGGCCATGCCGTGGAACTTGTCGGGCAGCGGACGCAGGCTCTTGGTCAGCAGGCGCAGCTTCGTGACCTTGACCGACAGCTCGCCGGTCTTGGTCTTCATCAAGGTGCCTTCGGCGCCGAGGATGTCGCCCAAGTCCATCTTCTTGAAGTCGGCATAGGCCTCTTCGCCGATCGCGTCGCGCGTCACGTAGAGCTGGATGCGGCTGGTCGAGTCCTGCAGCGTGGCGAAGCTGGCCTTGCCCATCACGCGCTTGAGCATCATGCGGCCGGCGACGCTGACCGCCACGGCTTGCGCTTCGAGCGCTTCGGGCTCGGTCTCGCCATGCGCGGCGATCAGCGCGGCGGCACGGTGCGCCGGCTTGAAGTCGTTGGGGAACGCGACGCCCTTGCCGTTGGCCTGCGCCGTGCGCATGGCCTTGAGTTTCTCGCGACGCTCCGCAATGAGCTGGTTGTCGTCGACAGCGGGCGCG
The DNA here is from genome assembly GCF_037889955.1 of Variovorax robiniae. Taxonomy (NCBI): domain Bacteria; kingdom Pseudomonadati; phylum Pseudomonadota; class Betaproteobacteria; order Burkholderiales; family Comamonadaceae; genus Variovorax; species Variovorax robiniae. Next base: position 481,009 of record NZ_JBBKZS010000002.1, on the reverse strand, counting down.
GCGGCGACGGTTGCGGGCGTGGGAACGGATGGCGTCAGGTGATCGGACATGGGTGCTGCTGCGAATCAGGTGAGGGGGAGGGCGCGGCGGGCGATTCGGAGGGTCGCGTTGCGCAAGGCGGGCATTTTAGCCCATAGGGTTCGCCCGGATTGGGGCTGGAGTGCCCGCCGATCCTGCATTGGTTGCTATCAAAAAAATAGCAAACTATTCAGCAATACCCGTATGTGCGAGCAGATCGCTGACCAACTCGAGCCGCATGAGCGGGCTGTCGAGTTCCAGCAATCGTTGCTTGGCGGGGGTCTGGATCGGCAGGAACTCGCACCAGCGGTTGGCGACCCAGCCGCAATCTTCGAAGCGATAGGGCTTGTAGATCGGCAGGTGCATGGCGTCCATGGCCTGCATGCTGCGCCGTTCCGCCAAGGTATCGATCACGCGTTTCAGCGCAACAGAGGCATGGCGCAGGTCGTCTGGAATGGACACGGCGACGTCGTCCTCAATGGACTCGACCTGCGCGGTCCACAGGCCGTACTGCTGCTGCGCGCTGCTGTGGATGCGAAAGCGCTGGCCGCCCACGCATTCGATCTGCAGCAGGCCCGCCTGCGGCGACTCGAACGAGCGGATCGTGGCCAGCGTGCCGACTTCCGCGAAGCGCTCGTCCTGCGCGCCGGCCCGGAGCACCTCGCTGCCTTGCGTGAGGCTCACCACACCGAAGGGTTCGCCGTTGCGGTAGCACTTGTTGATGAGGTCGAGGTAGCGCACTTCGAAGATGCGCAAGGGCATGAAGCCGCCGGGGAACAGCACGGTGCCCAGTGGGAAGAGCGGCAATGGCATGGTCGTCGGCGGAGGTGGCTGCGGCATGACGAGTTCCCTGGCAGGTGACTGGCTGGAAGTCGCGCGAGGATTCTGTGCTTCCACGCGGAAGGGATCGCCATTGTTGCCTGTTGTCGATCGGTTGACGTTTCGGGTTTCATGCGCATCGGGCATGGGGCGCCGCGACCAGCGAAAGTCTGCCGGCGCTAGGCGGGCGCGTGGGCAAGCCGTGGCTATCATCGCTGCACGTTCCTGTTAGCACCAATGACTCAGATTTTTTCGTACCTCCTGGAAGTGATCGTCGGCTTGCTCGGCGGGGCTTGCCTGCTGCGGCTCTACATGCAGTACCAGCGCGTGCCCTTCGGCAATCCGCTGGGGCGCTTCGTGTTCGCGGTGTCGGACTGGATCGTGGTGCCGCTGCGGCGGGTGGTGCCGCCGTTTCGCCGGTGGGACCTGTCCAGTGCGCTGGCGGCGTGGCTTCTGGTGCTGGTGAAGTGCCTGTTCCTGATGTTCATGGGCGAGCCGACGAGTTGGGCGACCTTGCCGCTGGTGGCGGTGGTCGACCTGCTCCGGCTGGCCGTGTCGGGGCTGATGGCACTGCTGATCGTCTATGCCGTGCTGTCGTGGGTGCCCGGCGCGTCCTCGATGCTGCAGGACCTGATCGCCCGGTTGTCCAAGCCGCTCGTTCGTCCGATTCGTCGCTATGTGCCCTTGATCGGCGGGGTGGACCTGACGCCGCTCATCGCGGTCGTGCTGCTGCAGGTCGTGGCATTCGTACTGGTCGATCTGCGCGGATGGGTCATGCACTTGGGGTAGTAGAGGGGAGCGCTCGGGGCGCGCGAGATTGCTACAGCCGGTAAATGGGGGTTGTAGATATCTTGCTAATATATTTACACTGACGCCAGGCCTCGCCATGGAGCGCGATGCCTCGAACCCAGGAGCGTCCCCCCATGAGCAACCCCCGCTGGCAAGGCATCTTCCCTGCCGTCACCACCAAGTTCCACGCCGATGAAAGCATCGATGCCGAAGGCACCGCGCGGCACATCGACTTCCAGATCCGCAACGGCATCCATGGCCTGGTGACCTGTGGCTCGCTCGGCGAGGCCAGCACGCTGATGCTGGAGGAAAAGCTGGAGGTGGCGCGCATCGCGCTGGAGGCGGCCAACGGCCGTATCCCGGTGCTCGCCAACGTCTCCGAGACCAGCACGCGCGAGGCGCTGCGCTACATCGACGGCGCCAACAAGCTCGGCGTGGCCGGGTTCATGGTGATGCCGTCGGTGATCTACGTGGCCGATGCGCGCGAGGCGATGCTGAACGTGCGCACCATGGCCGAGGCCGCGCAGAAGCCGGTCATGGTCTACAACAACCCGGTCGCCTACCGGGTCGACCTGAAGCCGGAGCACATGGTCGAACTGGCCGATTGCCAATGGATCGCGGCCATCAAGGAGAGCACGGACAACATCCGCCGCATCACCGACCTGCGCAATGTGCTGGGCGACCGCTACCAGTTGTTCCTCGGTGTCGACGACCTGGCCTATGAAGGCCTGGCGCTGGGCTGCGATGGCCTGCTGGCCGGCGTGGGCTGTGCGTTTCCGCGCGAGACCGTGGCGCTCTACGACCTCATGAAGGCCGGCCAGTTCGCCGAGGCACTCAAGTTGTATCAGTGGATGACACCCATGCTCCATCTGGATGTATCGACGAAACTGGTGCAGAACCTCAAGTTGATCGATGTGTTGGCCGGTGTCGGCACCGAGCACATGCGTCGTCCGCGCCTGCCGCTGATCGGCGAGGAGCGCAAGGCCGTCGAAGCCATCGTGCAGAAGGCGCTGGCGACACGGCCGGTTCAGTATCAATCGGTGGCCTGACGGCAGCCGGTTGCAATCTTCCAAAACTGAAGGAGACAAGGGATGAAGAACTACCGGAACATTTCGTGCGTGGCCCTCGCGGCCATGGCGTTCGCGGGCCACGCGATGGCGCAGGAGCAGGTCGTCAAGATCGGGCAGACGGGCCCGCTGTCCGGGCCCAACGCCTTTGCCGGCAAGGACAACGAGAACGGCGTGCGCCTGGCCATCGAGGAACTCAACGCGAAGAAGATCGTGGTCGGCGGCAAGACGCTGAAGTTCGTGCAGGTCTCCGAAGACGACCAGTGCGATGCCAAGGCCGGCGTCGCGGCGGCGCAGAAGTTGGTGGACGACAACGTCAAGTTCGTCATGGGCCCGTACTGCTCGGGCGTGGCCATTCCGGCATCGCGCGTCTACGCCCAAGGCGACACGCTGGTGTCGACGGTCGGCACCAATCCCAAGGTCACGCAGGGCGGCTACAAGAACCTGTTCCGCATCATCGCCAGCGACAACCAGATCGGCTCGGCGATGGCGGTCTATGCGGCCAAGGTGCTCAAGGCCACCAAGGTGGGCGTGATCGACGACCGCACCGCCTTCGGCCAGGGCGTGGCCGAGGAGTTCGTCAAGGAAGCGAAGAAGCAGGGCCTGACCGTGGTGGGGCAGGAGTTCACCACCGACAAGTCGGTCGACTTCCAGCCGATCCTCACGCGCCTGAAGGCGCAGGAGCCGCAGGCCATCTTCTTCGGCGGCTACGCGCCACAGGCCGCGCCGATGGTGCGGCAGATGAAGGGCCTGGGCATGTCGGCCAAGCTGCTGGGCGGCGACACCCTCTGCAGCCCTGAGATGGGCAAGATCGGCGGCGAAGCGGTCAACGACGTCGTGTACTGCGCTCAGGGCGGCACCATGCTCGACAAGGCGGCCGGCGGCGCAGCCTTCAAGGCCAAGTTCAAGAAGCAGTTCAACCTCGACCCCGACGCTTACGCTGCTTCTTTCTACGACCAGTTGATGTTCATCGGCGAGGCCATCCAGAAGACGGGCTCGCTCGACCCGAACAAGGTCGCGGGCTACCTCTACAAGAACAGCTACAAGGGCGCCGTCGGCACCTACAGCTATGACGACAAGGGCAACATGACGCAGGCGCCGATCACGGTGTCGACGTTCAAGAACGCCGCGCCGACGCCGCTCGCCAGCTACTGATGCCCATGCACCGCATCCAGGTCATCGACTCGCACACGGGCGGCGAGCCCACGCGTCTCGTCATCGGCGGGTTCCCTGACCTCGGAGGCGGCAGCATGGCCGAGCGCAAGGCGCTGCTGGCGCGCGACCACGACAAGTGGCGCGCGGCCACCGTGCTGGAGCCGCGCGGCAGCGACGTGATCGTCGGCGCCTTGCTGTGCGAGCCGGTCTCGGCGGAAGCTGCGGCCGGCGTCATCTTCTTCAATAACACCGGCTACCTCGGCATGTGCGGTCACGGCACCATCGGTCTGGTCGTGTCGCTGGCGCACATGGGGCGCATCGGCGTCGGCGAGCACAGGATCGAGACACCGGTCGGCACAGTCACGGCGACGCTGCATGACGACGGCTCGGTCAGTGTCCGCAACGTGCCGGCGTATCGGCATCTGGCGCAGGTCGCCGTCGAGGTGCCGGGCCATGGCCGCGTGCTTGGCGACGTGGCCTGGGGTGGCAACTGGTTCTTCCTGGTGAGCGAGCAGGAGCATGGGCAGCGCGTGGCCAGCGACAACCTGGCCGCGCTCACCCGCTACACCGCGACTCTGCGCGCGGCCCTGGCGGCGCAAGGCATCACGGGCGCCGAGGGCGCCGAGATCGACCACATCGAACTTTTCGCCGGCTCGACCGCCGATGCGGACAGCCGCAACTTCGTGCTGTGCCCCGGCGAGGCCTATGACCGTTCGCCTTGCGGCACGGGCACCAGCGCCAAGGTCGCCTGCCTCGCCGCCGACGGCAAGCTGGCGCCCGGCGAGGTGTGGCGCCAGGCCAGCGTGATCGGGAGCGTGTTCGAGGCCAGCTATGCGGTGGTGGACGGGCAGGTTGTTCCGACGTTGCGCGGTCGCGCGCACATCAGTGCCGAAAGCACGCTGTTGATCGATGACAGTGATCCCTTCGCCTGGGGCATCCGAAAGGTATGAATATTTCTACTGCGGCCACCGATCTCGGGTCTGCGGTGCTCACCGCACGAGAGTGCGGTTCCGCTCCTCAACCCGACTTCGGCGCCCTCGCTACGAAATCTTCACACCTTTGGACGCGTCGCCGATCGACCGATGCAAGCTGAAGTTCTTGTGATCGGCGCCGGCATCGTCGGCGCGGCCTGCGCCCACGCGTTGGCGAAGGCGGGGTTGCAGGTCCGTGTGCTCGATGCTGGCTTTGGCGGCGCAACCGGCGCCGGCATGGGCCACCTTGTCGTCATGGACGACAACCCGGCGGAGCTGGAGTTGAGCCGCCATTCGCTCGAACTGTGGCGCGGCCTCGCGCCCCTCATGGCTGCTGACTGCGCCTGGAGCCCCTGCGGCACGCTCTGGATCGCTTCTGACACAGCCGAGATGGCCGCCGCCGAAGACAAGCAGGTGCGGCTGGCGCAGCAGGGCGTCGCCTGCCGCCTGCTCGATGCCGCCTCGCTGACGCGCGCCGAGCCAGCATTGCGGCCCGGCTTGGCCGGCGCGCTTGAAGTCATGGGCGACGGCATCGTCTATGCGCCGAATGTCGCGCGCTGGCTGCTGGCGCAGGGCGGCGACCGCATCGAGGTCGAACATGCGCAAGTCCAGGCCATCGATGACCGTGGCGTGCGCCTGGTCGGCGGGGCTGTGCGTGAGGCGCCGCAGGTGCTGCTGGCCAACGGCATCCAGGCCACGCAACTGTGCCCGGGGCTTCCGATTCGCCCCAAGAAGGGCCACCTGGCCATCACCGACCGCTACCCGGGCACGGTGCACCATCAACTGGTCGAATTGGGCTACGTCACCAGCGCGCATCACAGCGAGCAACCCTCGGTCGCCTTCAACCTCCAGCCCCGGCCCACCGGCCAGTTGCTGCTGGGGTCGTCGCGCCAGTTCGACACGGTCGACCCGTGCGTGGAGCCGGACATGCTCGCCCGGATGCTCGGGCGCGCGATCGACTACGTGCCCGGCTTGGCCGCGCTCAACATCCTGCGCACCTGGACCGGCCTGCGCGCCGCCACGCCCGACAGCTTGCCGCTGCTCGGGCCGCATCCGATGCGCGAAGGCCTCTGGCTCGCCGTCGGTCACGAAGGCCTGGGCGTGACCACTGCCACCGGCACGGCAGCCTTGCTGGCTGCGCTGATGACGGGGCGTGTCCCGGCCTTCGATCCCGCGCCCTACGCGGCAGAGCGCTTTGCGCAGGCGACTGCCGCATGAAGCACATGTCATCCATCGTGCTCCAGATCAACGGCAAGCCGGTTGCCGTACCGGCCGGCAGTTCGGTGGCTGCGGCGCTGCGCAGCGCGGACGTGGCCGGATTGGGGGTCACGCGCCGCTCCGTCCTGGGCGAAGCGCGTGCGCCGTTCTGCGGCATGGGCATCTGCCAGGAATGCCGCGTGAGCATCGACGGTGCGCGCCGGCTGGCCTGCCAGACCGCCTGCGTCGCGGGCATGAAGGTGGAGACCGGGACGTGACCCAGCTCGCGCTCGACGACTGCGATGTGCTGGTCATCGGCGCCGGCCCGGCGGGCATGGCCGCGGCCGCAGCGGCAGCCTTCGGCGGCGGTTCGGTGGTCGTGATCGACGACAACCCGGCGCCGGGTGGCCAGATCTGGCGCGATGGCCCGGACGTGGACTTGCCCGAGGTCGCTCGCGAAGCCCGCAACACCATGGCCCAGCGCGCCAACATCCGCGTCCACTGCGGTACCCGCGTCGTCGCCGCGCCGCGCGCCCGGCAACTGTTGCTGGAAGACGCGGAACGCGGCTGGCTGCTGCAGTGGAAGAAGCTGATCCTGTGCACAGGTGCCCGCGAACTGCTGCTGCCCTTTCCCGGCTGGACCTTGCCCGGCGTGACCGGCGCCGGTGCGCTGCAGGCGCTGATCAAGGGCGGCATGCCGGTGAAGGGCGAACGCATCGTGGTCGCCGGCACCGGGCCCTTGCTGCTCGCCGCGACCGCGACCGCCACCCAGGCCGGCGCCGAGGTGCTGCGCGTCGCGGAGCAGGCCCCGTGGCGCGATGTGCTCGGCTTTGCGATGCAATTGGCGCGCTGGCCGGGCAAGGCGCGCCAGGCGCTGATGCTGATGCACTCGGGCTACCGCTGCGGCAGCCACGTGCTGTCGGCCCAGGGCGAGGGCCGACTCGCATCGGTGACGCTACGGCGCGGTCGTGTCGGGACCCAGGAACTGGCCTGTGATCGCCTGGCCTGCGGCTTCGGCCTGGTGCCGAACACCGAGCTGGGACGCTTGCTGGGTTGCGCGGTCACCGTGCAGCCGGGCGGACCGGCCCTCAACGTGAATGCCAACCAGGCGACCAGCGTGCCGAACATCTTCGCGGCTGGTGAATGCACCGGCATCGGCGGCAGCGAGCGGGCGCTGCTGCAGGGCGCGATCGCCGGGCATTCGGCGGTGGGGCGCAGCATTCCGGCGGAAGGCCAGCGCGAAGACCTCGCACATTGGGACGCCTTTGCCGCGCAGCTGAACCGATGCTTCTCACCCGGGGAGGGGCTGCGCAAGCTGGCACAAGCAGACACCGTCTTCTGCCGCTGCGAAGACGTGCCCTACGGCGCGTTGGCCGGTTGCGCGAATTGGACCGACGCCAAGCTGCACACGCGTTGCGGCATGGGGGCGTGCCAGGGGCGGGTCTGCGGGGCGGCTGCGCAGTTCCTGCTCGGCTGGACTTCGGCAACGCCGCGTCCGCCCTTGACCCCGGCGCGCGCTGCCACGCTGGCCGGTTTCGCGCCGTCGCTTCCGGACGCCCCCATGGCGCAGGGACAATGAGGCTCGCCAACCTGCCGTCGACATGCCTGCCACCACTCCTGCAACTTCCCTCGCCCCGTCCAAGCGCCGCGCCGCGGACGTGGCCTACGACGCCATCGAAGTCCTGATCGCCACGCTGCAACTCCAGCCGGGCAGCCCCGTCGTCGAGGGTGAACTGGTGGAAATGACGGGCCTGGGCCGCACGCCGGTGCGCGAGGCGCTGCTGCGCATGGTCTCCAACGGCCTCATCGTGCAGCAGCCCCGTCGCGGCCTGCTGGTGTCGGCCATCGACCTGGCCGATCACCTCGACGTGCTCCAGACCCGCCGCGTGCTGGAGTGCCTCATCGCAGGTTGTTCAGCGCGCCGGGCCACGGCCGAGCAGCGCAAGGCGATCGTGTTGCGCGCCGAGAAGATGATCAAGGCCGCGTCGCGCGGCAATCTCCACGACTACATGCAGGCCGACCACGAACTCGATGTGGTCAACCACCAGGCCAGCCACAACCAGTCCGCCGTGCAGTGCGTGGTGCCGCTGGTCGTGCAATGCCGGCGCTTCTGGTACGCCTACCAGCATGAAGGCGAGATCGGCGAAGCCGCGCGCATGCACATGAAGCTGGCCGAAGGCATCGCTACCGGCGACGAGGCCGCGGCCGTGGCCGGCGCCAACCAGTTGCTGGACTATCTCGAGGTATTTGCGCGGCGGGTGATCGACAAGTAGCCGAACCCGCGGCGGAAGATCAGCTCACCGCGTCAGCGGGCTGGCGCAGCAGCATCGCCAGCGTGTTGGCAATGGTCTTGCGCAACTCGCGGCGGTCGCTGATGAAGTCGATCGCGCCCTTGGTCTGGAGGAACTCGGCACGCTGGAAGCCTTCGGGCAAGGTCACGCGCACGGTCGATTCGATGACGCGCGGGCCGGCAAAGCCGATCAGCGCCTTGGGTTCCGCGATCACCACGTCGCCCACGAAGGCGAAGCCGGCCGAGACGCCACCCATGGTCGGGTCGGTCAGCACGCTGATGTAGGGCATGCCCTTCTTCGCGAGCCGCGTGAGCGCAGCATTGGTCTTGGCCATCTGCATCAGCGACAGCAGGCCTTCCTGCATGCGCGCGCCGCCGGTGGCGGTGAAGCAGATGAAGGGCACCTTCTGCTCGATCGCGGTCTCGACACCGCGCACGAAGCGCTCGCCGACCACGCTGCCCATGCTGCCGCCCATGAACTCGAACTCGAAGCAGGCGACCACCACGCTGATCGAATGCACGGAACCGCCCATGACCACCAAGGCATCGGTCTCGCCGGTGTTCTCCAGCGCTTCTTTCAGGCGCTCGGGGTACTTGCGGCTGTCCTTGAACTTGAGCGCGTCGACCGGCAGCACTTCCTGGCCGATCTCGTAGCGGCCTTCCGCGTCGAGGAAGGCGTTGAGCCGGGCGCGCGCGCCGATGCGATGGTGATGGCTGCAGCTCGGGCAGACGTTCTGGTTGTGCTCCAGGTCGGTCTTGTAGAGCACCGTCTCGCAGCTCGGGCATTTGATCCACAGGCCTTCGGGGACCTGCCGACGCTCGCTCGGGTCGGTCTGGACGATCTTGGACGGAAGCAGTTTTTCAAGCCAGCTCATGTGGGGAATCCTGAGTTCTCAAGAAGGAATGCCTTCTTGATTGTTCACTCCCTCTCCCGCCAGCGGGAGAGGTTTGGGGTGAGGGTCAATCGTTGCGCCACCGCCAACCCGGAGGGCCGGCGTGAGCGCAAAACGCTTAATTATCGACCAGCCGCGCCCTTGCCGGTAGCCGAAGGCAGCGCATCCAGCGCCTGGCGAATCCCCGCCAGGAATTCGCCCACCACGGGCACCACCTTGTCGCGCGGCTGCTCCTCGATCAACTGGATGATCTTGGTCCCGATGACGACGGCATCAGCCGCCGCGCCGACCGCCTGCGCCGTGCGCGCATCGCGGATGCCGAAGCCCACGCCCACCGGAATGCTCACATGCGTGCGGATGCGCGGCAGCATCTGCCCGACCGCATCGGTATCGAGGTGCCCGGCGCCCGTCACGCCCTTGAGCGACACGTAATAGACATACCCGCTGGCCAGTCGCGCCACCTGCGCCATGCGCTCGTCGGTGCTGGTCGGGGCCAGCAGGAAGATCAGGTCGATGTTCTTCGCGCGCAGTTCGGCCGCGAAGTCCTCGCATTCCTCCGGCGGATAGTCCACGATCAGCACGCCGTCGACGCCGGCCGCCGCCGCGTCGCGCACGAAGGCGCCCTTGCCGTGGATGCCGTCGTAGCGCTCGACCGGATTGGCATAGCCCATCAGCACGACCGGTGTCTTCGCGTCCGTCTTGCGGAACTCGCCGACCATCGCCAGCACCTGTTTCATGCCGATGCCCAGCGCCAGCGCCTTTTCACCGGCCTGCTGGATCACCGGGCCATCGGCCATCGGGTCGGAGAAGGGCACGCCGAGTTCGATGACGTCGGCGCCGGCTTTCACCATGCCGTGCATGAGTTCCGGCGTGATGTCGGCGAACGGGAATCCTGCCGTCACGTATGGAATCAGCGCGCGGCGGCCTTGGGCCTGGAGCGCCTCGAAGGTTGCACCAATGCGGCTCATGCCTTGCCTCCCTTCACTTGCAGACCGCGCATGGAAGGGCGGTCATAGAAATCGACGCCCGACAGGTCGGCCACTGTGCCGATGTCCTTGTCCCCACGCCCCGAGAGGTTCACGAGGATCGATTGATCGGGTCGCATGGTCTTCGCAAGCTTCATCGCATAGGCCATCGCGTGGCTCGATTCCAGGGCGGGAATGATGCCTTCGGTACGGCACAGGTAGTGGAAGGCATGCAGCGCTTCCTCGTCGGTGATGCCCACGTACTCGGCGCGGCCGATGTCGGCCAGGTACGCATGCTCGGGGCCGACGCCCGGGTAGTCCAGGCCCGCGCTGATGCTGTGCGTCTCGGTGATCTGTCCGTCCTCGTTCTGCAGCAGGTAGGTGCGATTGCCGTGCAGCACGCCCGAACTGCCGCGCAGGATCGAGGCCGAATGCTTGCCGCTGTCCAGCCCTTCACCGGCCGCTTCCACGCCGACCAGGCGCGTGTTCTTGAACGGGATGTAGGGGTAGAAGATGCCCATCGCATTGCTGCCGCCGCCCACGCAGGCGACCACCACATCAGGCTGCCGGCCTTCCGCCTCGCCGGTGATGCCTTGCGCCGCGAGCATCGCCGGCATCTGGTCGATCGCCTCGATGCCGATCACGCTCTGGAAGTCGCGCACCATGGTCGGGTACGGGTGCGGGCCGGCCACGGTGCCGATGATGTAGAAGGTGTTCTCGACGTTGGTGACCCAGTCGCGCATCGCTTCATTCAGTGCGTCCTTCAGCGTCTTGCTGCCCGATTCCACCGGCACCACGGTGGCGCCCAGCAGGTTCATGCGGTAGACGTTGGGGCTCTGGCGCTTGACGTCCTGGCTGCCCATGTAGACCACGCATTCGAGGCCGTAGCGGGCGCAGATCGTGGCCGTGGCCACGCCGTGCTGGCCCGCGCCGGTCTCGGCGATCACGCGCGGCTTGCCCATGCGCTTGGCGAGCATGGCCTGGCCGATCACGTTGTTGATCTTGTGGGCGCCGGTGTGGTTGAGGTCCTCGCGCTTCAGGTAGATCTGCGCGCCGCCCATTTCCTGGCTGGTGCGGGCCGCGTGGTAGACCGGGGAAGGGCGGCCGACGAAGTGCTTCAGCTCGTAGTGGAATTCGGCGAGGAAGGCCGGGTCGTCCTTGAAGCGCGCATAGGCATCGCGCAGCTCGTTGATCGCGTGGGTGAGCGTCTCGCTCGCGAAGGTGCCGCCGTAGGGGCCGAAATGGCCGCTGGCGTCGGGTTGCTGGTAGGTCTGGGTGTCCATGTTTCTCTCGTTCGTTGGCCGCAGCCCACGCCCGGAGGAGTCATGGGGTGCGACGGTCAGGTGGCGTTCGAATCCGCCGCGCGGACGGCGGCAATGAATTCGCGGATCTTGGCGGCGTCCTTGATGCCCTTGGAGGCTTCCACGCCGGAACTCACGTCAACGGCCAGCGTCTTGCAACGCGGGCGCAACGCACGGATGCCATCGCCGACGTTGGCAGGCGACAACCCACCAGACAAGACGAGGTGAGCGTTTGCGACGTGTGGAAGGAGTGACCAATCGAATGCCTTGCCGCCTCCGCCGAATCCGTCGACATGGGCGTCGAGCAGGATGGCCTGGGCGTTGGAGAAATCAGCCGCGTATTTTACGAGGTCGAAGGCCGCGCCGGCAGGGCCGATCGGAATGCGGGCGGCGCGCAGGTAACGAAAGCGGCCGTTGCCGGCGCCTTCGTCGCACTGGGCTGGGGTTTCGTCGCCGTGGAACTGGGCCATTGCGCCGGGCACCTTGGCCAGGGCGGCGGTGGTCGTCGGCGCGTCTTCATTGACGAACAGCAGCACGGGCGTGACGAAGGGCGGCAGGCGAGAGGCCAGTTCGGCCGCGCGTTCGGCGCTCACGGCGCGTGGGCTCTTGGGATAGAGGACGAAACCGATGGCGTCAGCGCCGGCTTCAATGGCGGCATCGACGTCCTGCTCGCGGGTCAGTCCGCATATCTTGATTCTTGTCTTGGTCATGCCCAGCCATCATAGGCAGGGCGCCCGGACTGCATCGTCGCCTCGGCCGGCAGGCCCCACTTGGCGTCGTACAAGGGGCCGAGGAAGTAGAGCCCGTCCGGCGAAAAAGTCGGCGCGGCAACCACGCGGCTGCGCGCTTGCAGGACTTCGCTGATCCATTCCGGCCGTTCGTCGCCATGGCCGATGCGCACCAGGCAGCCCATGATGTTGCGGATCATGTGGTGCAGGAAGGCGTCGGCCTCGAATTCGAATTGCCAGCGGCAGCGCTCGCCCTCGCCGATGCGCGTGATCTCGATGCGGCGCAGGTTCTTCACCGGCGACTTCGCCTGGCAGGCCGAGGCGCGGAAGGAACTGAAATCGTACTCGCCGACCAGCAGCGCCGCAGCTGCACGCATTGCATCGCCATCCAGTGCGCGCATCGACCAGCCGACCCGGCCCGCTTCAAGACTCGGCCGCACCGGCGATTGCGAGAGCAGGTAGATGTAGCGGCGCGCCAGCGCCTGGGCGCGGCAGTGGAATTCGTCGGGCACCGGCACCGCCCACTGCACCGCGATGTCGTCCGGCAGGAAGCGGTTGGTGCCGCGCACCCACGAGTTGGGCGTGCGCTCGATGTCGGTGTCGAAGTGGATGACTTGGAGGATGCCGTGCACGCCGGCATCGGTGCGGCCCGCACAGAGGGTGCCGATGCGCTTCCGGGCGAAGTCGGCGAGGGCCTTTTCCAGCTTGTCCTGCACCGTCTGGCCGGACAACTGGCTCTGCCAGCCCTGGTAGCCCTGACCGTTGTAGCGAATGCCGAGGGCCAGCCTCACAGCGCAACGGTCATGGGCGGGGCATGGTTCAGGCGAGCTGCGTCAGCAACTGCCTGGCTTCGGCCTTGAGGTCGCCGGTGGCTTCGGCCGCCACTTCCTCGACCAGCGAGCGGGCGCCTTCGGCATCGCCGATGGCTTGCAGTTCACGCGCCAGCGACAGCTTGATGGCGTGCGGGCTTTCGTGCGGGTCGTCGTGGCCTTCGAGGCTGCCGCGGCTGGTCTCGAGCGGTGCACGGCCGGTCATCGAGCTCATGTCGAATTCGATGAAGCCGGAATCGCCCGGCAGGCCGGCGCGCAAGGTGGCGGGCTGGGTGCGTTCCTCGTCATGCGCGGGCGCGCGGCGCATCGGTTCCAGCGCGGCGGGGGCCGTGTCGAAATCGTTCGCGAATTCGGTGTGGTCGTGGCCGTCGTCGAGCGGGGCGCGCACGGTGCGCTCGTAGTCGTCGATGTCCGGGATCGAAGGGCGCGCCTGCGGAAGGCTGGCGCTCGGCGGCGTCGGCATGGCAACGGCGACGGGTACCGGCACCGGCACGGGTTGCACCGGTACCTTGGCGGCGACAGGGGGCTTGCTCAGGTCGAGGTCGAAGTCCAGCGGCGCCACCGATGCCACGAAGGCGGGCGGCGATGCAATCGGTTCGCGCGCGGGCTCGCGCACGGTCGGCGTGGCCGTCGGCTCCATCGGGATCGTGACCGGGCCGTCGGCGAGGGTCGCCGCGCCTGCACCTGCTGCCAGCGAGCGCACGCCGGGTTGGTACAGCGGGTTGCCCGGGTCCAGTTCGCGACCCATCTCGACCACGCGATTCCATTCGGTACCGGTGCCGCCGGTCAGCTTGTGCACGTCGGCGGCCATCGCCTCGTAGGCGCGAAGGTCGCGGCGCTTGGCATGGATTTCGAGCAGCTTGAGGTGGATCGCGGTGCGCTCCGGCGTGATCCGCAAGGCTTCGCGCAGGATTTCCTCAGCTTGCAGGTCGCGGCCATAGGCCAGGTAGACGTCGGCTTCGGCCACCGGGTCCACGTCGCCGGCGTCGAGTTGGCTCGGCGAGTACGAGAGCGACGACGAGGCCGCGCCACGGTTCCTGGTGTCGACCGATTCGCCGCCGCTGGCGCCGAAGAAGGAATCCTTCGGGATGCGGCTTTCGAGGAAGACGCTGTCGCCCGCGTCCTGGCGCTTGCGGCCGAGCACGCGGTAGAGCAGGAAGCCGATGAGCAAGGCGATCAGCGCGGCGGCGCCGAGCATCAGCGGGTTGTCCATCAACTCCGCGAAGAAGCCGCGCTCGGCCGGCGTCGGGGTCTTCACCGGCGTGACCGCCGGGAGCTTGGCGGCAGGCGCAGGTGCGGGCGTGGCGGCCACGGGCGGTGCCGGCGGGGTCGTTTCAGCGGTGGGCGGAGTCGCGGGCGCCGCAGCGACGGGCACCGTCACGCCGGGCGTTGCAGGTGCTGCGGGCGTGGCGGCGGCCGGAGCTGCTGGCGCTGCGGCAGGGGCGGTTGCGGCCGGAGCGGCGGCGGGCGTCGCGGGCGCGGCGGCCGGTGCGCCGGGTGCCGTGGCGGCAGGCGCGGTCGCGCTCTGCAGCTTGTTCAGTTCCGAAATGTTCTTCGACAGTTCGGCCACGCGGGCGCTGGTGTCCTTGGCCTGGCGTTCCGCGGCCAGCTTTTCGTCGGCTGCCGCGGTTGGCCCGCCGGGCGACACGGTGAGCTTGTCGGGCGAGGCGGCGCCGGCATTGCGGTCCTGGACGTTGGTCTGGAGCTTGCCGCCGGCTTGCCGATCCGCGCGGGCGACCCGCGACGTCGGCGCGTTGCCGGCCAGGCGCTGGCGGTAGTCGGCGAAATCGCGGCTTTGTGCGGTGACCGTGCGACGGGCTTCGTCGGGCGGCGTCGCGGTGGCCTGTGCGGCGGTGGGCACGTTGATGACCGCGCCGGACTTCATGCGGTTGACGTTGCCGCCAAGGAAGGCATCCGGGCTGGTGCGCAGCATCGCCACCAGCATCTGGTCGAGCGACACCTCGGCCGGCTTGTAGGCGCCGGCGATCTTGCTGGCGGTGTCGCCGGGGCGCACCGCAACCTGTTGGCCATCGCCGGTGCCAGTGCGAACGCTCCGCTCGGCTGCGGGCATCGGCGCGGGCGAGGGTGCCGGCACCGGACGTGGGCGCGGCGGCGGGGCGACCTGCGCCACCGGCGGTGCAGCGGGAGACTGCGCCATGCGCGTCGGCGGCGCATTGCCGATCTGCATCTGCGGCCCGACGGGGTTGATCGGCACGGCGGCCTGGCGGCTGCGCGGCGGATCGAGCAGCACGGTGTAGTCGCGCACGACACGACCGCCGCCCCAGTTGGCTTCGAGCAGCAGATCGATGAACGGATCGTTGAGCGAGCGGTTGCCGGCCAGGCGCACGACGTAACGGCCATCGGCGCGGCGTTGCAGCTGCATGCGGACGTCGGCGAGGGCGGAGTTGTAGGCGACACCCGCGGCCTGGAAGGCTTCGGGCGACGCGATGTTGAGCTTCATGCTGTCGGCTTCGGCAGCACTGATCTCGGTGACGTCGATCTCGGCACGCAACGGTTCGCCGAGGGCCGATTGCACGTTGAGCCGGCCCAGTGCCAGCGCGCTGGCATCCATGCTCACCAGACCCAATGCGAGCGCAATGGCCGTGCTCAGCAATGAGAGTTGACCGCTGCCCGTTGAAGTGGGGGTGGGCCGGGTGACCGGATTCAGGTTCACGTGCAGCGGAGGTCTTGTCATGCTCATAGGGGGCAACATTGCCCAGAAGTGTAAGAGAACGTTAACACCATCACCCCCCAGTGACAAGGCAGCAGCTTAGACCAGACCAGTGCGTGCCAACTTCGGCCGCAAAAATCCGTGGCTGTTTCGCAACGTCACCCTCTGCATCAGGCGTCGAGCAGGATGCGCAGCATACGACGCAATGGCTCGGCCGCGCCCCAAAGCAGTTGGTCGCCGATGGTGAAGGCTCCCACATATTCCGGGCCCATGGCCAGCTTGCGGATGCGGCCGACAGGGATATTCATGGTGCCGGTGACCGTGACGGGCGTGAGGTCCTTGACGGTGGCTTCGCGGGTGTTGGGCACGACCTTGACCCAGGCGTTGTCGGCGGCGATGAGCGCCTCGATGTCGGCGACGGGCACGTTCTTCTTGAGCTTGAAGGTCAGCGCCTGGCTGTGGCAGCGCATCGCGCCGACGCGCACGCAGAAGCCGTCCACCGGCGTGGCGGCGGTGCCGAAGCCCGCGCCCTGGCCGAGGATCTTGTTGGTTTCGGCGCCGCCCTTCCACTCTTCCTTGGACACGCCCCAGTCGGCATCGTCATGCGACGCCGCGCCGATGCCGAGGTCCTTGTCGATCCAGGGGATCAGCGAGCCGCCCAGCGGTGCGCCGAAGTTGGCCGTCTCCGCCGCCGACAGGTTCTGCTGCTTGTGCAGCACCTTGCGGTCGATCTCCAGGATGGCGGACTTGGGATCGTCCAGCAGCGCCTTCACTTCGGAGTTGATCGTGCCGAACTGCGTCAGCAGCTCGCGCATGTGCTGCGCGCCGCCGCCCGATGCGGCCTGGTAGGTCATGCTGGTCATCCACTCGACCAGGCCGGCCTTGTACAGCGCGCCCACGCCCATCAGCATGCAGCTCACGGTGCAGTTGCCGCCGATCCAGTTCTTGCCGCCCTTGTTGAGGGCGTTCTGGATCACGGGCAGGTTGACCGGGTCCAGGATGATGATCGCGTCATCCTTCATGCGCAGCGTGGAGGCCGCGTCGATCCAGTGGCCGTTCCAGCCCGCGGCGCGCAGCTTGGGGAAGACTTCGGTCGTGTAGTCGCCGCCCTGGGCGGTGATGACGATGTCGCACTTCTTGAGCGACTCGATGTCGTACGCATCCTTCAGCGCGGTCTCGTTCTTGGCCATCGCAGGGGCCTTGCCGCCGGCGTTGGAAGTCGAGAAGAACATCGGCTCGATGAGACCGAAGTCGCCTTCGGCCTGCATGCGGTCCATCAGGACCGAGCCGACCATGCCACGCCAGCCCACGAGGCCGACCAGGGGTTGAGATGCGTACGCCATTTTGAAAAGTGCCCTATGTCAAAAAAGAAAAGTGGTTTCTCTTTGCGCCCGACTCGTCGAGCCGGGGGGCGTGACGAAGCGGGCTGCGGTTAGCCGGTAATCGTCTTTTTGGTGATTGCTGCAACAACCGCGTCACCCATTTCACGGGTGCCGACGCGCTTCGTGCCTTCCGACCAGATGTCGCCGGTGCGCAGCCCTGCGGCAAGCACCTGCTGAACCGCCGACTCGATACGAGCGGCAGCTTCGGGTTGGTTGAGGGAGAAACGGAGCATCATGGCAGCGGAGAGGATTGTAGCCAAAGGATTGGCAACACCCTTGCCGGCGATGTCCGGCGCGCTGCCGTGGCTTGGTTCATAGAGGCCCTGGTTGCTCGAATTGAGCGAGGCCGAGGGCAGCATGCCGATGGAGCCGGTGAGCATCGCGGCCTCGTCCGAGAGGATGTCGCCGAACATGTTGCCGGTGACGACCACGTCGAACTTCTTCGGTGCCTTGACCAGTTGCATGGCGGCGTTGTCGACGTAAATGTGGTCGAGTTCGACGTCCGGGTACTCCTTGCCGACTTCGGTGACGATGTCCTTCCAGAACTGGAAGGTCTCCAGCACGTTGGCCTTGTCGACGCTGGTCACGCGCTTGCTGCGCTTGCGGGCGGCTTCGAAGGCGACACGGGCGATGCGCTCGACCTCGGGGCGCGAATAGCGCATCGTGTCGAAGGCTTCTTCGGCGCCGGGGAAGTGGCCGTCGACGGCGGTGCGGCGGCCGCGCGGCTGGCCGAAGTAGATATCGCCGGTGAGTTCGCGAATGATGAGGATGTCGAGGCCTGCGATCAGCTCGGGCTTGAGGCTGGATGCGCCGACGAGTTGCTCGTAGCAGATGGCCGGGCGGAAGTTGGCGAACAGGCCGAGGTTCTTGCGCAGGCCGAGGATGGCCTGTTCCGGGCGCAGCGGGCGGTCGAGCTTGTCGTACTTCCAGTCGCCGACGGCGCCGAAGAGCACGGCGTCGGATTCCTTCGCGAGCTTGAGCGTGGACTCGGGCAGCGGATGGCCGTGCGCCTCGTAGGCGGCGCCGCCGACGAGGGCGGTTTCCATCTCGAACTTCAGGTCGAGGACGTCGAGCACGCGGACGGCTTCGGCGACGATTTCGGTGCCGATGCCATCACCGGGGAGGACTGCGATTTTCATGAGTGTCGAAGGTTGTGGTTGGTTGTTTTTTCAGTGCTCGTCGCCGAGCCAGTGCGACAGGCGATGCTCGCAGGTCTTGAAGATGACGTAGGCCACCATGCTCAGCGCGCCGTTCAGCACCAGGTGAAAGAGCTGGACCAGCGCGCCGTCCATGACGGCCTGCCATCCCTGTTCGGCCAGGAAGGTCGCATTGGCCTGGAACAGGTAGATGAGATTCAAGGTCCCGATGCCGAAGGCAAAGAAGCTCAGGCACAGGACGATGAAGGTCAGCCACAGCCGCGACAGCACCCAGCGCTGGAACAGGCGGCGCATGGCGGACCCGCGTCTCAGCTCACCATCGTGTGCGCAAGCCAGGGCTTGGTGGCGAGGCGTTCCTTCTCGAAGGCCTGGATCTTGTCCTTGTGGCGCAGCGTGAGGCCGATGTCGTCGAGGCCGTTGAGGAGGCAGTACTTGCGGAAGGCCTGCACGTCGAAGGCGAGTTCGGTGCCGTCGGGCTTGACCACGGCCTGGCGTTCCAGGTCGATGGTGAGCTGGTAGCCGGGGAAGGCGAAGACTTCATCGAACAGCTTGGCGACCTGCGCTTCGGGCAGCACGATCGGCAGCAGGCCGCTCTTGAAGCTGTTGTTGAAGAAGATGTCGGCGTAGCTCGGCGCGATGATGGCGCGGAAGCCGTACTGGTCCAGCGCCCACGGCGCGTGTTCGCGCGAGGAACCGCAGCCGAAGTTCTGGCGCGCGATCAGGATCGAGGCGCCGGCATAGCGCGGCTGGTTCAGCACGAAGTCCGGGTTCGGCTTGCGGCTGGCCGGGTCCTGGCCGGGTTCGCCGGTGTCCAGGTAGCGCCAGGCGTCGAACAGGTTCGGGCCGAAGCCGGTCTTGCGAATCGACTTCAGGAACTGCTTGGGAATGATCGCGTCGGTGTCGACGTTCTCGCGATCCATGGGGGCGACGAGGCCCTTGTGTACGGTGAATTTCTGCATGGTGTGGGTTCCCTGGTCAGGCGAAGGTACGGACGTCGACGAAGTGGCCATGCACCGCGGCCGCAGCGGCCATGGCGGGGCTCACGAGGTGGGTGCGGCCACCGGCGCCTTGGCGACCTTCGAAGTTGCGGTTGCTGGTCGATGCGCAGCGCTCGCCGGGTTCGAGGCGGTCGGCGTTCATGGCCAGGCACATCGAGCAGCCGGGTTCGCGCCATTCGAAGCCTGCGGCCTTGAAGATCTGGTCCAGGCCTTCGCGTTCGGCCTGTTCCTTCACGAGGCCGGAGCCCGGGACGACCATCGCGAGCTTCACGTTCTTCGCGACCTTCTGGCCGAGCTTCTTCACGACCGCTGCGGCTTCGCGCATGTCCTCGATGCGGCTGTTGGTGCAGGAGCCGATGAACACCTTGTCGACGAAGATGTCGTTCATCGCCTTGTTGGGCTCCAGGCCCATGTAGGTCAGCGCGCGTTCGATGGCGCCGCGCTTGTTGGCATCCTTTTCCTTGTCGGGATCGGGCACGCGGCCGTTGATCTCGGTGACCATCTCGGGCGAGGTGCCCCAGGTGACCTGCGGCGGGATCTTCGTCGCGTCGAGTTCGACGACGAGGTCGAAATGCGCGCCGGGGTCGGATTGCAGCGTCTTCCAGTAGCCGACGGCCTGGTCCCATTCGACGCCGGTGGGCGCGAGCGGGCGACCCTTCACATAGGTGATCGTCTTCTCGTCGACCGCCACCAGGCCCGCGCGTGCTCCGGCTTCGATGGCCATGTTGCAGACCGTCATGCGGCCTTCCATCGTCAGGTCCCGGATGGCGGAGCCTGCGAACTCGATGGTGTAGCCCGTGCCGCCAGCCGTGCCGATCTTGCCGATGATGGCCAGCACGATGTCCTTGGCCGTGCAGCCGAGCGGCAACTTGCCTTCGACCTTCACAAGCATGTTCTTCGCCTTCTTGCCGAGCAGGGTCTGCGTGGCCATGACGTGCTCGACTTCGCTGGTGCCGATGCCGTGCGCCAGCGCACCGAAGGCGCCGTGCGTGGAGGTGTGCGAATCGCCGCAGACGACGGTCATGCCCGGCAGCGTCGCGCCCGACTCGGGGCCGATCACGTGCACGATGCCCTGGCGCTTGCTCAGGAAGGGGAAGAACGCCGCTGCGCCGAATTCGGCGATGTTGTGGTCCAGCGTGGTGACCTGTTCCTTGCTGGTCGGGTCGGCGATGCCTTCGTAGCCGCGCTCCCAGCCGGTGGTCGGCGTGTTGTGGTCGGCGGTGGCGACGACCGAGCTGATGCGCCACAGCTTGCGGCCAGCTTCGCGCAGGCCCTCGAAGGCTTGCGGGCTGGTGACTTCGTGCACCAGGTGGCGGTCGATGTAGAGGATCGCGGTGCCGTCTTCCTCGGTGTGGACGACGTGTTCGTCCCAGATCTTGTCGTAGAGCGTGCGTGCCATGTCAGTCTTCTTTCGTGGGGTGATCGTTGGTGTGTTCAGGCGGCCAGTTCGGCCGGTTCGCGGGCAGCGGCTTCGCCCGAGGCTTGCAGGTGCGCGACCAGCGTGCGTGCGGCCACCGGAAGCGTGGAGAAGTCGCGGGCGACGAGACGGATCTCGCGTTGCGCCCAGGCGTCTTTCAATGCGACGCTGGTGAGTTGCCGGCCGACGCCGCCGCGCATGAGGTCGAAGGCCTGGCTCGGCATCACGCCGATGCCGAGGCCGTTCTCGATCATGCGGCACATGGCGTCCAGGCCGGTGACGTGGATGCGCAGCTTGATGGTGCGGCCGGCGTCGAGCGCGGCCTGCCGCGTGGCGACGTAGATCGAGCTGTTGGTGTGCAGGCCGACATGGTCGTATTCGAGCGAGTCGACGAAATCGATGGGGCCGGTGCCGGCCAGCGGATGCCCCGTGGGCACGATCAGCACGAGGTGGTCGTGCCGGTAGGGCAGGCTCTGCAATTCGGTGTCGTGGTCGGCCAGGTGGCAGATGCCGAGGTCCGACGCGCCTTCCTGCACCGCGCGCAGCACCTCGCTGCTGAGGTGTTCTTCGAGGTCGATCTTGATCGCCTCGTGGTCGCGGCGGAAGGCGCCGAGGTCTTCCGGCAGGAATTGCACGATGGCCGAGATGTTGGCATGTACGCGCACGTGGCCGCGCACGCCGTCGGCGTATTCGCTGAGCTCGCCCTGCATCTTCTCCAGGCTGTAGAGCACCGAGCGGGCATGGTGCAGCAGGCTTTCGCCGGCCGGCGTGAGGTCGACGCCGCGTGTGTGGCGGTAGAGCAAGGGGGTGTTGAGGGTGGCTTCCAGGTCCGACAGGCGCTTGCTGACGGCCGATGCGGCGATGAATTCGCGCTCCGCCGCACGGCCGATGCTGCCCAACTCGCAGACAGCTACGAAGAGCTGGAGCGAGGTCAGGTCGATGCGGCGGGCAAAGCTGCGTTCTGAGGTGTTCACGGGGCGCTGGCGTCATCGCGATAGGCGATGAAGCGGAGCGCTATTTTGCTAGGGAAATGACCCTTCCGTCATCGTGAAACACGATGACACTCTTGCTGGCTCAAGATGAAAAAAAGCGGGCACTCGGCCCGCTCGTTCCAGTTCGGCGCGCGAGGCGCGCCGGGTCACTTCGTCTTGTCAGCCGAGTTTTCGATCTTCTGGCCGGCCTTTTGAACATCCTGGCCTGCGCCCTTCATCGTGTTGCAGCCGGCCAGCGGGATGGCGAATGCGAAAGCGACGGCCATCATTGCAGCGATTTTCTTCATGGCTTAACTCCTGGTTGATTGAAACGGATTGCGAGGCGGTTTCCCTCCGCAACTGCAGGGTAAGAAGGCGCACAGCATCGTCGTGTCAGCCAAAACGCAAAAAGGCTGCCCGAAGGCAGCCTTTCCGAGGGTGAGGACTCGAGCCCTCGACCGATGCTCAGCGCGAGGCGATCGGTTGCACGTCGCGCTTGACCGAGCCTTCGAACAGCTGGCGCGGGCGGCCGATCTTGTACTCCGGGTCGCCGATCATCTCGTTCAGCTGGGCGATCCAGCCGACCGTGCGGGCCAGCGCGAAGATCGCGGTGAACAGCGGCACCGGGATGCCGATGGCGCGCTGCACGATGCCCGAGTAGAAGTCGACGTTCGGGTAGAGCTTGCGCGACACGAAGTACTCGTCTTCCAGGGCGATTTTTTCCAGCGCCATGGCCAGCTTGAACAGCGGGTCGTTTTCCAGGCCCAGTTCGCTCAGCACTTCCTTGCAGGTTTCCTGCATCAGCTTGGCGCGCGGGTCGTAGTTCTTGTACACGCGGTGACCGAAGCCCATCAGCTTGACGTTGGAGTTCTTGTCCTTGACCTGCTTGATGAACTCGCCGATCTTCTCGACGCCGCCAGCCTTCTGGATGTCGTAGAGCATGTTGAGCGCCGCTTCGTTGGCGCCGCCGTGGGCGGGGCCCCAGAGGCAGGCCACGCCGGCTGCGATGGCCGCGAAGGGGTTGGTGCCCGACGAGCCGCACAGGCGCACGGTCGAGGTCGACGCGTTCTGCTCGTGGTCTGCGTGCAGGATGAAGATGCGGTCGAGCGCGCGCTCGAGCACCGGGCTCACCTTGTACTCCTCGCACGGCGTGGCGAACATCATGTGCAGGAAGTTGCCGGCGTAGCTCAGGTCGTTCTTCGGGTACATGTACGGCTGGCCGATCGTGTACTTGTAGGCCATGGCGACCAGCGTCGGCATCTTCGCGATCAGGCGGATCGCGGCGATCTCGCGGTGCTTCGGATTGTTGATGTCCGTGCTGTCGTGATAGAAGGCCGACAGGGCGCCGACCAGGCCGGTCATGATGGCCATCGGGTGGGCATCACGGCGGAAGCCGCGCAGGAAGAACTGCATCTGCTCGTTGACCATCGTGTGGTTGGTCACGAGCTTGGTGAAGCCCTTCTTCTGTTCTTCATTGGGCAGCTCACCGTACAGCAGCAGGTGGCAGGTTTCCATGAAGTCGCAGTTGGTCGCGAGCTGTTCGATGGGATAGCCGCGGTAGAGCAGTTCGCCCTTGTCGCCATCGATGTAGGTGATGGCCGACTGGCACGACGCGGTTGACATGAAACCCGGGTCGTAGGTGAACATGCCGGTCTGGGCATAGAGCTTGCGGATGTCGATCACATCCGGGCCGATCGAGCCCTTGTAGATGGGTAGCTCGATGTTGTCGGTGCCGTTGCTGAACGACAGCGTGGCCTTGTTGTCAGAGGCTTTCATGAAGGCTTTCTTTCTGGAAATAAAAACTGGAAGTGGGCTCGCGCGCTCAGACGCGCATCAGACGCAACAAATCGACCACGCCCGGCCCGGCCAAGTCCGGTTCCGGCTCCTTGCGCTTGAGCAACAAGTCGAGGAGGTCATGGTCCGACAGGTCCATCAGGGCTTCCATTGCCTGCGCCTGTCCAACGGTCAAGCGAGATTCATGCCGCTCGAAGAAGCGGGCGATGAACAAATCGTTCTCCAGCAAGCCGCGCCGGCAACGCCATTTCAGCTTGCTCAGCGCAGCGGCGCCGAGAGGCTGATCCCCGTCATCAACGGAGGGCGTACCAAGCCGCTGCCGGGCCGCTCCCAAAGCGGCGGCCGCCCCCTCGGGGGGCAGCGACGACACGGAGTGCGGGAGCGTGGGGGCCATATTGCTAGATGGCGCGGCGGACCATCAATTCCTTGATCTTGCCGATGGCCTTGGTCGGGTTCAGGCCCTTCGGGCAGACGTCGACGCAGTTCATGATGGTGTGGCAGCGGAACAGGCGGTACGGGTCTTCGAGGTTGTCCAGGCGCTCGCCGGTGGCTTCGTCGCGGCTGTCGGCGATGAAGCGATAGGCTTGCAGCAGGCCGGCGGGGCCCACGAACTTGTCGGGGTTCCACCAGAAGCTGGGGCAGCTCGTGGAGCAGCTTGCGCACAGGATGCACTCGTAGAGGCCGTTCAGCTCGTCGCGTTCCTCGGGCGACTGCAGGCGTTCCTTCTCGGGCGGCACGGTGTCGTTCTGCAGGTACGGCTTGATCGAGTTGTACTGCTTGAAGAACTGCGTCATGTCGACGATCAGGTCGCGGATCACCGGCAGTCCGGGCAGTGGCTTCAACACGATCTCGCCCTTGAGCGTGAGCATGTTGGTCAGGCAGGCGAGGCCGTTCTTGCCGTTGATGTTCATCGCGTCCGAGCCGCAGACGCCTTCGCGGCAGGAGCGGCGGAAGGACAGCGTGGGGTCCTGCGCCTTGAGCTTCATCAGGGCGTCGAGCAGCATGCGTTCGTGGCCGTCGAGTTCGATCTCGACGGTCTGCATGTAGGGCTTGGCGTCCCGGTCCGGGTCGTAGCGGTAGATCTTGAAGGTGCGCTTCATCGTGAATTCCTGTTTTTGATCTTCAGAAGGTCCGGACCTTCGGGGGCACCGAGTCGACCGTGAGCGGCTGCATCTTGACCGGCTTGTACGAGAGGCGGTTGCCCTCGCTGTACCAGAGCGTGTGCTTCATCCAGTTGGCGTCGTCGCGGCCGAGCGGTGCGACCGGATCGTCCGCGGGACGCTCGTAGTCTTCCACCGTGTGGGCG
The DNA here is from genome assembly GCF_037889955.1 of Variovorax robiniae. Classification (NCBI taxonomy): domain Bacteria; kingdom Pseudomonadati; phylum Pseudomonadota; class Betaproteobacteria; order Burkholderiales; family Comamonadaceae; genus Variovorax; species Variovorax robiniae. The sequence goes on along the minus strand of NZ_JBBKZS010000002.1, from coordinate 456,290 downwards.
CCGCGGCATTCGCGGCGGGCGGCGGCCGACACCATCGTGGCCTGCGCCACTTCGATCAGGTTGTCGACTTCCAGCGCCTCGATGCGCGCGGTGTTGAACACGCGCGACTTGTCCTTGAGCGTGACGGCGCGGACGCGCTCGCGCACGGCGGCGATCTTCTCGACGCCTTCGTCCATCGAGGCCTGCTTGCGGAACACGGCGGCGTGCTGCTGCATGACGGCGCGGATTTCGCCGGCCACGTCTTGCGCGTAAAGGCCGTCGGTCGACGCTTCCAGCTCGTTCAGGCGGGCCAGCGTGCGGTCGGCGGCGTCTTCCGGCAGCGGCTTGTGTTCCTTGTTCTTCTCGTTGAACTGCACGATGTGGTTGCCGGCCGCGCGGCCGAACACCAGCAGGTCGAGCAGCGAGTTGGTGCCGAGGCGATTGGCGCCGTGCACGCTCACGCAGGAGCATTCGCCGACGGCGTAGAGGCCGTTGACCACGGCGCTGTTGTCTTCACCCTGCTGGATGACGACCTGGCCGTTGATGTTGGTCGGGATGCCGCCCATCTGGTAGTGGATGGTCGGCACCACCGGAATCGGTTCCTTGGTGATGTCGACGTTGGCGAAGTTGACGCCGATCTCGTACACCGAGGGCAGGCGCTTGTGGATGGTCTCGGCACCCAGGTGGTCGAGCTTGAGCAGCACGTAGTCCTTGTTGGGACCGCAGCCGCGACCTTCCTTGATTTCCTGGTCCATCGAGCGGGACACGAAGTCGCGCGGTGCCAGGTCCTTCAGCGTGGGCGCATAGCGCTCCATGAAGCGTTCGCCGTTGCTGTTGAGCAGGATCGCGCCTTCGCCGCGGCAGCCTTCGGTCAGCAGCACGCCGGCGCCGGCCACGCCGGTCGGGTGGAACTGCCAGAACTCCATGTCCTGCAGCGGAATGCCCGAGCGCGCGGCCATGCCCAGGCCGTCGCCGGTGTTGATGAAGGCGTTGGTCGATGCGGCAAAGATGCGGCCGGCACCGCCGGTGGCCAGCAGCACAGTCTTGGCCTGCAGGATGTGCAGGTCGCCGGTTTCCATTTCCAGCGCGGTGACGCCGACGACGTCGCCTTCTTCGTCACGGATCAGGTCGAGCGCCATCCATTCGACGAAGAACTGCGTGCGGGCTTCCACGTTCTTTTGATAGAGCGTGTGCAGCATCGCGTGGCCGGTGCGGTCGGCTGCGGCGCAGGCGCGTTGCACGGGCTTCTCGCCGTAGTTGGCGGTGTGGCCGCCGAAGGGGCGCTGGTAGATGGTGCCGTCCGGGTTGCGGTCGAAGGGCATGCCGAAGTGTTCGAGCTCGTACACGACCTTCGGTGCTTCACGGCACATGAATTCGATCGCGTCCTGGTCGCCCAACCAATCGGAACCCTTGATGGTGTCGTAGAAGTGGTAGTGCCAGTTGTCCTCGCTCATGTTGCCGAGCGAGGCGCCCACGCCGCCTTGTGCGGCGACGGTGTGCGAACGGGTCGGGAACACTTTCGAGAGCACGGCCACGTTGAGGCCGGCGCGAGCGAGTTGCAGCGAGGCGCGCATGCCGGAGCCGCCGGCGCCGACGATGACGACGTCGAACTTGCGCTTGGTGATTTGGTCTTTGGTGTAGGTCATGGGGTCAGGGCGGCAAGGGGATGGGACTCGGAGGGTGAGGGCATCACAGCCGCCAGAGCACTTGAATGGCCCAACCCGCGCAACCCACCAGCCAGACCAGCGTGAAGATCTGGAGCAGGAGGCGGATGCTGACCGGTTGCACGTAGTCCATCCAGATGTCGCGCATGCCGACCCACACGTGGTACAGCAGCGAGACGATGACCGCGAAGGTCAGGACCTTCATCCATTGCGACGAGAAGATGCCGGCCCACTTGTCGTAGCCGATCTCGCCCGAGGTGAACAGCACCTGGCAGAGCAGGATGAGGGTGAAGAGGGCCATCAGGCCGCCCGTGATGCGCTGGCTGAGCCAGTCGCGAAGTCCGTAGTGCGCGCCGACGACGATGCGCTTGGAGCCGTAGTTCACTGCCATTTTTGTGTGCTCCCGATCAGTAGAGGCCGAACAGCTTGGCGCCGAGCACGACAGCCAGGAGGATGCTCAGGAACAGCGTGACCATCGCCGAGCTCTTGCCGAATTCCTTGCTCACGGCCGAATGGCTCACGTCCATCCAGAGGTGGCGCAGGCCGGCGATGAAGTGGTGCAGGTAGGCCCAGATGAGCGCCAGCGCCACCAGCTTGATCAGGAAGCCCGGAACGAAACCAAGGCCGACATTGAAGGCCGCCTTGAATTTTTCGAAGGAGATCTGCGAGCTGATCGAGGTGTCGAACATCCAGATGATGAACGGCAGCAGCAGGAACATCAGGAAGCCGCTGATGCGATGCAGGATCGACACGATGCCGGCAGGGGGCAGGCGATACGTGCGGAGATCGGTGAACGCGTTGATGTTGCGGAACTCGCGGCGCGGGGGCCGTGGGGTGGAGGCAAGCTCAGTCATGGGAGGCTTTCGTTGCTTTTTGTGGGGGACGGCTTGTATCTGGAGGCAAATGCAAACAACGAAAAATTGTATTGCAATGCACCATGACGCATCGGTGCGCCGTGCATCGACACAGTGCATCGGTCGGGCACTCTTGAATCGGGGCGGTTCATCCGAGTTCGTTCCGGTAATGGTGCGTGTCGGTGCGGTACAGCCCGCGCCGCAGCTCCATGGGGGTGTCGTGGTAGGTGTAGGCGACGCGCTCGACGCTCAGGAGCGGGGTTGCGCTGTTGACGTCGAGCAATGCCGCCTGTGCCTCGTCCGGCAGCACCGCCCGGATTTTCTCCTCGGCGCGGATCATGTGCACGCCGAATTCGGCTTCGAAGAGCGAATACATGGGGCCGCGCCAGGCCGTGAGGCGCTCGGCGGTCAGGCCCTTGAAGGGCGTGCCGGGCAGCCACAGGTCTTCCAGGATGGTCGGCACGCCGGCGTAGGCCAGCACCCGGCGCACCTGCAGCACGGCGTCGCCAGTGCGCAACGAGAGGGCGCGCGCCACGTCGGCGGCGGCGCGCAGGCGCTTGCAGTCCACGATGGTGCGTTCGGCCGGGCCCTCGGTGTTGAGGTCGCCGCTGTCGGGCACCAGCTTCAGGAAGCGGTACTGGACGTGGTGCTCGGTGTGCGTCGCGACGAAAGTGCCCTTGCCCTGGCGGCGCACCAGCAGGTTCTCGGCGGCCAGTTCGTCGATGGCCTTGCGCACCGTGCCCTGGCTCACCCGAAAACGCGCGGCCAGGTCCATTTCGCTGGGAATCGGCTCGCCGGGCTTCCATTCGCCGGCCTTCAGGCTCTGCAGGATCAGGGCCTTGATCTGCTGGTACAGCGGGCTGAACGCCGGCGTCGGCGTGTCTGGCAGGGCGGAAAGAGGCGTGTTCATGGCGTGGGCAAGCGCGGCGATGGCGCCGGAATGGCCCCTATCTTATATAAGACATAAGACATGCGCCATGAAATCACGGTTTGGGCCTAAAATGCCGGCCGGTTTTGCGCGCGGACCCCGGGTCCGGCGATGCCTGCGGCGTTCAAGAGACCAGTCGCGGGGCGAAGCCCTCTCTTTTCATCACTTCTGGAGTCTTCCCATGAGCAAAAAACCCGTCCGCGTTGCCGTCACTGGCGCCGCCGGCCAAATCGGCTACGCCCTGCTGTTCCGCATCGCCTCGGGCGAAATGCTCGGCAAGGACCAACCGGTCATCCTGAACCTGCTCGAAGTGCCGGTCGAAGGCCCGCAAAAGGCGCTCAAGGGCGTGATGATGGAACTCGACGACTGCGCTTTCCCGCTGCTGGTCGGCATGGAAGCCCACAGCGACCCGATGACGGCATTCAAGGACGCCGACTACGCGCTGCTGGTCGGTTCGCGTCCCCGCGGTCCCGGCATGGAACGTGCCGAACTGCTGGCCGTCAACGGCGCCATCTTCACGGCCCAGGGCAAGGCGCTCGACGCCGTCGCCAGCCGCAACGTCAAGGTGCTGGTCGTGGGCAACCCGGCCAACACCAACGCCTACATCGCCATGAAGAGCGCGCCCAGCCTGCCGCGCAAGAACTTCACCGCCATGCTGCGCCTGGACCACAACCGCGCCGCCAGCCAGATCGCTGCCAAGACCGGCAAGGCCGTGGCCGACATCGAGAAGCTGACCGTCTGGGGCAACCACTCGCCCACGATGTACGCCGACTACCGCTTCGCCACCATCAACGGCGAAAGCGTCGCCAAGATGATCAACGACCAGGAATGGAACGCCAACACCTTCCTGCCGACCGTCGGCAAGCGTGGCGCGGCGATCATCGAAGCGCGCGGCCTGTCGTCGGCCGCCTCGGCCGCCAACGCTGCCATCGACCACATGCGCGACTGGGCCCTGGGCACCAACGGCAAGTGGGTCACGATGGGCATCCCGTCGGACGGCCAGTACGGCATTCCGAAGGACACGATGTTCGGCTTCCCGGTCACCTGCGAAAACGGTGAGTACAAGGTCGTCGAAGGCCTGGACATCGACGCCTTCAGCCAGGAACGCATCAACAAGACCCTGGAAGAACTCCAGGGCGAGCAAGCCGGCGTCGCCCACCTGCTCTGATCCGCCGCATGCTCGACTGGAACCCCGCGCTCTATTCCCGCTTCGAGGATGAGCGCACGCGCCCCGCTCGCGACTTGCTCGCGCGCGTGGCGATGGATCCGGCGGGCGTCGCCAGCGTGGTCGACCTGGGCTGCGGCCCGGGCAACTCGACTGAACTGCTGGTCGAACGCTTCCCCCAGGCGTTCGTGACCGGCACCGACAATTCCGAGCCGATGCTGGTCAAGGCGCGCGAGCGCCTGCCATCGGCGACCTTTCTCCTGAGCGACATCGGTTCCTGGCAGCCTGAAGTGCCGCCGGACCTGATCTACGCCAATGCTTCGCTGCAGTGGGTGCCGGGCCACGAGACCCTGTTCCCTCGCCTGCTGGAGGCGCTCGCGCCCGGTGGCACGCTGGCGATCCAGATGCCGGACAACCGCGACGAGCCGACGCACCGCCTGATGCGCGAACTCGCGGCCAAGTCGCCGTGGGCCAAGGCCATCGGCGATTTCTCGCGCTTTCGCACCGAACTGCTGCCGCTGGACGGCTACTACGACCTGCTGGCGCCGCTGGCGGCGAACCTCGATGTCTGGCGCACGGCGTACCAGCACCCGATGGAGTCGCCCGCCGCCATCGTCGACTGGGTGCGCGGCACCGGGCTGAAGCCCTTTGCCGACCGCCTCTCGCCCGAGTTGCAGGAGAGCTACCTGGCCGCCTACGAAAAGCGCATCGGCCAGGCCTACCCCGAGCGTGCCGACGACAAGCGCCTGCTGGCCTTCCCGCGCATGTTCATCGTGGCGCGCAAGGCATGACAACCTCTCTCACCGACGCTATTCGCCCCGGCGACGTGCTGCGCGCCGCACAGGCCGGCTCCGTCGTGCTTCCGGTGTGCGATCACTACAGCGGCGTCGAAGCCCGCATGAAGAAGAGCCTCGCGCTCCAGGCCGAGATGGCCCAGGAGTTCGGCGCCTGCGTGTTCGACGTCACCCTCGATTGCGAGGACGGCGCCCCGGTCGGCGGCGAGTCCGAGCATGCCGCGCTCGTCACGGAACTGGCGCTGGCCGCGGCGCCGGGCATGCGTGTCGGCGTGCGCGTGCATCCGGTGGACCATGCGGCCTTCGATGCCGACGTGGCCACCATCGCCGGGCGTGCCGGCCAGAAGCTCAGCCACATCATGGTGCCGAAGGTCGAATCGCTGGCCGACGTGGTGCGTGCCGCCGCCGCGCTCGACGCGGCCGGCGCAAGGGACTTGCCGTTGCAGGTGCTGATCGAATCGCCGCTGGCGGTGCACAACGCCTTCGACATCGCCTCGCAACCGCGCGTGCAATCGCTGAGCTTCGGGCTGATGGACTTCGTGTCCGCCCATGCGGGCGCGATTCCGGCGGAAGGCATGGCCGCCGCAGGGCAGTTCACCCATCCGCTCGTGGTCCGCGCCAAGCTGGACATTGCATCTGCCGCGCATGCGTATGGCAAGGTGCCGTCTCATTGTGTTGTCACCGAATTCAACGATATTGACGCGATGCGCTCCGCGGCCCGGCGCGCGGCCGGCGAATTCGGCTACACCCGCATGTGGAGCATCCATCCCAACCAGATCCGCCCGATCCTCGATGCCTTCGCGCCCGGGGAACGGCAGATCGAAACGGCGACGAAGGTCGTCGCCGCCGCCGAGCGTGCCAACTGGGCACCCGTGAGTTTCGAAGGCGTGCTGCATGATCGCGCGAGCTACCGCCTCTATTGGCAGGTGCTCGAACGCGCGCACGCCACCGGCCGTGCCCTGCCTTCCGAGGCCAGGGCATGGTTTGCCGCCCCCAAGACCTGACCTGCTCAAAACACTCCCAAAAAGGAATCCACCATGAAGAAGATTGCACTCATCGCGGCACTCGCCCTGGCCCTGCCATTCGCCGCCTCGGCGCAGGATGCCCCCAAGGCCAAGCCCCTGTCGACGGGCAAGAAGGTCACGCAGAAAGTGGTCCCGAAGAAGGTCATCAAGAAGGTCGAGGAAAAGCAGCCCATCGCCGAGGATGTCGACGTCGTGCTGACGCCGGAGGACCAGGCGGTTGCGGCGAAGGTGCTGACGGGCACCATCAAGTGCGAACTCGGCGCCAGCGTGAACATCACGGCCGACGAGAAGAAGCCCGGCTATTTCACCCTCATGCACAGCAATGTGCGCTATCGCATGCACCCGGTGGAGAGCCGCACCGGCGCGGTTCGCCTGGAAGACCCGCGCCAGCAGGCGATGTGGTTGCAACTGGGCAACAAGTCGATGCTGATGAGCCAGAAGCAGGGCCTGCGCCTTGCCGATGAATGCCAGGCCGACTCGCAAGCGCTGCTTGCGGAAGAAATCAAGAAGAACCCGCCGAAGGCCCTGTTCGAAGGCGCCGACGAACCGAAGAAGTAAGTCCCTGCGGCGCGGCTCTTGCTTGAAGGCCGTGCCGCCCGCTGTTCCCACGCATCTGGAGAGAAAAAATGTTGCAAGCCTATGTTGAACACGTTGCCGAACGCGCCAAGCTCGGCATCCCCCCGCTGCCGCTGTCTGCCAAGCAGACCAGCGAACTGATCGAGCTGCTGAAGGTCGCCACCCTGAACGACGGCGAATTCCTGCTCAACCTGATCACCAACCGCGTGCCCGCCGGCGTCGACGACGCGGCCAAGGTCAAGGCCAGCTACCTGGCTGCCGTCGCGCACGGCACCGAGAAGAGCCTGCTGATCTCGCGCGCCCGCGCCACCGAACTGCTGGGCACCATGCTGGGCGGCTACAACATCAGCCCGCTGATCGACCTGCTCGACGACGCCGAAGTCGGCGCCGTGGCGGCCGATGCGCTCAAGAAGACGCTGCTGATGTTCGACCAGTTCCATGACGTCAAGGAAAAGGCCGACGCGGGCAACGCCAACGCCAAGGCCGTGCTGCAAAGCTGGGCTGATGCCGAATGGTTCACCAGCCGCCCCGAAGTGCCGCAAAGCATGACGCTGACCGTGTTCAAGGTCACCGGCGAAACCAACACCGACGACCTGTCGCCCGCGCCTGATGCGACGACCCGTCCCGACATTCCGATGCACGCCCTGGCGATGCTGAAGAACGCACGCCCCGGCATCACGCCGGAAGAAGACGGCAAGCGCGGCCCGGTCAAGTTCATCGAATCGCTGAAGGAAAAGGGCCACCTCGTGGCTTATGTGGGCGACGTGGTCGGCACCGGCTCCTCGCGCAAGTCGGCCACCAACAGCGTGCTGTGGTTCACTGGTGAAGACATTCCCTTCATCCCGAACAAGCGCTTCGGCGGCGTGTGCCTGGGCACCAAGATCGCCCCGATCTTCTACAACACGATGGAAGACGCCGGCGCACTGCCGATCGAACTCGACGTGAACCAGATGAACATGGGCGACGTGATCGAGCTGCGTCCCTACGAAGGCAAGGCCCTGAAGGACGGCCAGGTCATCGCCGAGTTCACCGTGAAGAGCGACGTGCTGTTCGACGAAGTGCGTGCTGGTGGCCGCATTCCGCTGATCATCGGCCGTGGCCTGACGACCAAGGCGCGTGAAGCGCTGGGCCTGCCGCCTTCGACGCTGTTCCGCCTGCCGCAATCGCCGGTCGACACCAAGAAGGGCTTCTCGCTCGCACAGAAGATGGTCGGTCGCGCCTGCGGCCTGCCCGAAGGCCAGGGCGTGCGCCCGGGCACGTACTGCGAACCCAAGATGACCTCGGTCGGCTCGCAAGATACGACCGGCCCGATGACCCGCGACGAGCTGAAGGACCTGGCTTGCCTGGGCTTCTCGGCCGACCTGGTCATGCAATCGTTCTGCCACACGGCGGCCTATCCGAAGAAGGTCGACGTGAAGATGCACCACGAGCTGCCGGACTTCATGGCCACCCGCGGCGGCGTCTCGCTGCGTCCGGGTGACGGCGTGATCCACAGCTGGCTCAACCGCCTGCTGACGCCGGACACCGTGGGCACCGGTGGCGACAGCCACACGCGCTTCCCGATCGGCATCAGCTTCCCGGCGGGTTCGGGCCTCGTGGCCTTTGCCGCAGCCACCGGCGTGATGCCGCTGGACATGCCGGAATCGGTTCTGGTGCGTTTCAAGGGCAAGATGCAACCGGGCGTCACGCTGCGTGACCTGGTGAACGCGATCCCGCTGTACGCCATCAAGGCCGGCCTGCTGACGGTCGAGAAGAAGGGCAAGAAGAACATCTTCTCGGGCCGCATCCTCGAGATCGAAGGCCTGCCGGACCTGAAGGTGGAACAAGCCTTCGAACTGAGCGACGCCTCGGCAGAACGCTCGGCCGCGGGCTGCACGGTGCACCTCGACAAGGCGCCGATCATCGAATACATCAACAGCAACATCACGCTGATGCGTTGGATGATTTCGGAAGGCTATGCCGACGCCCGCACGCTGGGCCGCCGCATCGCCGCGCAGGAAGCCTGGCTCAAGGACCCGCAACTGTTGCAACCCGATGCCGACGCCGAATACGCGGCCGTCATCGAGATCGACCTGGCCGACATCCACGAGCCGATCCTGGCCTGCCCGAACGACCCGGACGACGTGAAGACGCTGTCCGACGTCGCTGGCGTCAAGATCGACGAAGTGTTCATCGGTTCGTGCATGACCAACATCGGTCACTTCCGCGCCGCGTCGAAGCTGCTGGAAGGCAAGCGAGACATCCCGGTCAAGCTGTGGATCGCACCGCCGACCAAGATGGACGCGAACCAGCTGACCGAAGAAGGCCACTACGGCGTGTTCGGCAATGCCGGTGCGCGCACCGAGATGCCGGGCTGCTCGCTGTGCATGGGCAACCAGGCGCAGGTGCGTGAAGGCGCGACGGTCGTGTCGACCAGCACCCGCAACTTCCCGAACCGCCTGGGCAAGAACACCAACGTGTACCTGAGCAGCGCCGAACTCGCGTCGATCGCTTCCACGCTGGGCCGCATCCCGACGAAGGAAGAGTACATGGCCGGCATGGGCGTGCTCACGGCGGCGAGCGATCAGGTCTACCAGTACCTGAACTTCGACAAGATCGAGGAGTTCACCGAGGCTGCGGCGACGGTTCACGCCTGATCTGCGTCCCTGGCTCTCATTGAGAAGGCCCGCATTGCGGGCCTTTTCCTTTTTTCCCCTTACGCAATCGCTATGAGCTTGTCATCAGCCGCAGGTTCTGCACGGCCGCGCCTGCGGCACCTTTGCCGAGGTTGTCGAGCACTGCGCTCAGGACGACCTGGCCGGTGCGTTCATTGCAGGCCACTGCCAGGCTCATGTCATTGGTGCCGTTGTGGGTCTGCGGGTCGCGCTCGGTCATCGCCGCGGCGGCAGATATCGGCAGCACTTGCACATGCGCCGCATCGTGGTAGCGATCGCTCAGGCACTCGTAGATGCGTGCGCCAGAGGCATCGGCGGGAAGCATTCGCGTGTGCAATCCGATGGTGAGCACGATGCCTTGCCGGTAGCTGCCATAGGACGGCACGAAGATGGGCCGCTCCGCCAGGCCGGCGTAGGCCATGATCTCCGGCACATGCTTGTGCTCGAGCGCAAGACCGTAGACCTTCAGCGAATGCGCTCCCGCGACGGCCTCGTGCGCTTCCGCTCCGGCCCTGCCTTGACCCGAATAGCCTGAAGCGGCATGGATGACCAGCGGATAGTCGGCGGGTAGCAAGCCCGCATCCGTCAATGGCCGCAGCAGGGCGACCGCGGCCGTGGGATAGCAGCCCGGATTCGTGACCCGCGGTGCTGACGCGATGCGTTCGCCTTGCCGTGCATCGAGCTCCGGCAGGCCGTAGATCCAACCCGGGCTGGTGCGGTGCGCCGAACTGGCGTCGATGACCCGCACCGAAGGGTTCTCGATCATCGCCACCGCGTCCCGCGCCGCGGCATCCGGCAGGCAAAGGATGGCGATATCGCTCTCGTTGAGGGCGGCCCGGCGGGCAGCCACGTCCTTGCGCAGGCTCGCCGGCAATGTGCGGATGCGAAATTCACTGCCACGCAGTCGGTTCTGCAAATCGAGACCGGTGGTGCCCTGGTCGCCGTCGATGAAGATGTTGAGGTCCATGGCGCGCAATCGTAGGGACAGGGCGCCATTGGCTCCAGTTGAATATATGGAATGTGAAGTTAAGAAAAGGTAAATTGGCGCGATGCGGGAACTGAGCCTCGACCATCTGCGCACCCTCGTCGCCATCGCCGACCTCGGCTCGCTGGCCAATGCCGCGCGTGCCCTTCACCTGGCCGCCCCCACGGTCACTGTCCAGATCGCGGACCTGGAGTCGCGGCTGGGTGGCCAATTGCTCGTTCGCGGACGCGGGCCCGTACAAGCGACCGCCTTGGGCGAGCGCTTCATCGTGCGTGCCCGCAGGCTGCTGGCGGATGCGGATGACGCCGTGGAGGACGTTCGACGTCAGCTCGCAGGCAAGACGGGTCGTGTGCGAGTGGGCGCCTCGACAGGCGCCATCGCGCATCTGCTGCCGCCCGCCCTCGAACGCCTGGCCCGGGACCATCCCGGTATCGACGTGAACGTGCAAGTGCTGACCTCCAACGACAGCATGGCCCGGCTCGCCGCAGGGAGCCTGGACCTGGCGGTCGTGGCGTTGCCGCAGGCGGCTGTGCGCGGCGTCCATGTCACGGCACTGCGGCGCGAGGCGGTCGTCGCCTTCCTTCCGGCGTCCTGGAAAGCGCCGAAGAGGCTGAGTCCGCAATGGCTGGCCGATCGACCGCTGATCATGAACGACGCTTCGACGCGTCTCTACCGGCTGACCGCCGAATGGTTCTCCGCGGCGGGCCTGCATTGCCGTCCGCGCATCGAACTCAACTACAACGATGCGATCAGGACACTGGTGGCGGCCGGCTACGGCGCGGCACTACTGCCGGACGAATCGCATGACCCGGCGCGCGATCCACGCATCATCGTCCGCCCGCTTAGCCCGGCGCTGTGGCGGCAACTGGGCCTCGCGGTCAGCGAGGCAGGCGCCAGTGGCACGACGCGTACGGTCATGGAGGCCTTGCTGCCCGGGAGCCATTCGTAGCGTCTCGACAGCGCGCGCCACACGCCGCGCTTGCGCTGGATCGGAGTGCTTCAGTTCATCACGACGCGGCCATGCTCGCCAAGGTCCGTCGGCGGCTTGCCGGTGACGGCGGCGCGCGCCATCTTGAACAGTTGCGTGGCCTTGCTCTCGTCGACGTTCCAGTAGTCGGCGCTGCTGATCTCCACGGCGAGCAGGCCGAGGTTCGGGTCCTTCGCGCCTTCGGGAAACCAGGCCTTGGCCATGGTCGTGAAGAGCGACTCCTTCAGCGCGGGGTCCTCGATCAGCTTCGCATGGCCGGTGACCGAGACGTAGGTGTCGTCATCGGTGTTGGCATAGGCCACGTTGACCGAGGCGTCATGCACCAGGTGGCGTGCGATCTCGCCGTTCTTCGGCACGAAGAAGTAGAGCCGGCCATCGTCGTCGAGGTGCTTGTTCTGCGTGGTCAGCGGATGGCTGTGCAGGCCGTCTTCATGGCGGTGCGTGAGCATGCCGAAGCGCGTTCCCTTGATGAGGTCCCAGAGTTTCCCGGGGTCACGGGTGATGGGTGTTTGGGTCATGTGCGGATCTCCGTTCGTGGTGGGCTGGAAAGTCGCCACCGTAGGCTGGCCAGGCACAGCCCTGCGCGGAGCAAATCCGCAAGCGCGTGTCATCCAACGCCGACGCCGGGCTGGCCAGACCGTCAGCGCGCGGGCCGCGCCACGAGTTCGTCGAGCAACGCGGCGTAGCGCGTGACGAGCGTGGCGTCATCCGGCAGGTAGCGCGCAATCAGGGCGCGTTGCCGTTCGCGAAAGCCCAACGAGTCCGCGTCATGCCTGTCAATGACTTCCAGCAGGCGCGCCGCGCCCGCGCTCACGTCGTTGCCCGGGTAGTAGTAGCCCAGGTCCGGGCACAGCGCGGCGTTGTGCACCAGCGGAAAGCCCTGCCAGCAGACCTCCAGGTAGAAATAGTTGAGCGGGTTCTCCCATTGATGCGAGACCACGATGTCGGTGTTGTCGGCGAGGAACTGCGGCGTGTCGTGGCGGCCGAGGAACACCGCCTTGTGCTGTCGCACGATGTCGAGTTGGTGCATCAGCGTGATGAACTCCAGCCGCTCCTTGGCAATCGGTTCGGCATTGGTCACCTGCATCAGCGCGATGGCCTCGGGCCGCATGCGGTAGGCCAGTTCGCAGATGAAGATCGGGTACAGGCAGAACTTGACCACGTCGATGTTCGGCTCCATCACCGTGAGCCGGCGCGGGCCTTCACGCGGCGCTTGCAGGCCCTTGTTGGGCAAGGCAGCGCTGCGTTGATCGAGGAACACCGGGCTCCAGATGAAGGGCACCGCGCGCGCCTGCAAGCGGCGCAGCACCTCGAAGTACGGCTGGCTGATGTTGGCGACCTGCGGCACCATCCAGATGTCGTCGTAGCGCTGATTGACGAAGAGGTTGGCGCCCCACAAGGGCCTTGCGAAGAGCACCGCCTCCATCGAACTCACATACTCGGTGCCGCAGCAGTACGACACGAGCCGCGCGTTGCGTTGCTTGAGGTATTCCGTCTGGTCCGGTGATATCTGGCCGCCCAGTTCGATGAGCACGTCGACCGAATCCTTGGCCCCATCCCAGTCCACGGTGGGCCAGCGCTGGAGGTCCCAGGGCAGGGCGGCGGTGATGGGGATGGCGGTGGTGTTGACCAGCATCACGCGCTCGACGTTGGGGCAGTTCTTCAGTGCCTCGGCCAGGTACACCGCGTTCTGCTTGATGCCGTTGTTCCACAGCGTCTCGGCCGCGTGGTGCAGGCCGATGGTGATGCCGATGCGCAACCTGCCGATGGGTGTCCGGTTCGCGTGTTCGACCATGTGCGTTGACCTCGGTTGGAACTTTGGTTTGCGGCCATTGTGCGGGCCGCGCAGGCTACCGCCAACAGCCCACCTTCTATTACCAAAGTTACGCCGAACCGAACATCGGCGGTTATTTTTTGCAACCGTACACTGCGCGCGATCGGGGGGAACTTCGTAGATGCCCGCACCTCTTGGGTGCGCCATTGCGACAGGAGGCCTTCGATGAACAAGATATATCGGACCGTTTTCAACCAGCGCACGGCGACGTGGGTTGCGGTATCTGAAATCACAGCGGGGCGCGGGAGGCCTGGGGGGGCGCAAGTCACGGCCATTGCCGTGGCGACAGCGGTCGCAATGGGAGCCACCCTTCCGGATGCGGCATGGGGCGCCAACGCCGGGCTCAATGGCCAGAACAACATCGGTCAGAACCTCGGCGGTACGCAAGCCGGCACCAGCCATTTGTCCGTGACGCTGACGGGCGAGGACGATGGTTGCGGTTCTCCGTCGGTGCAGGGACGCACGGATGCGGCAGGCGCCTTCGGTTCGGGCACGACGACCGTTGGACTGCTCTACGCCAACATCCTGTCGAATGCGCCGGGCGCTGCGGGCATCAACACCGCCAACGTCACGGTCTGGGATACCTACACGTCGTCGCAGACCGGCGTCGGCAACGGCACCACCAGCGGGTCCGGCAAGGGTTATCCGAATGCCATCGGCAATGCTTCCCAGCCGCATGCCTACGGCATCGGCTCTTTTGCGGTGGGATGCGGCACCACTGCCACTGGCAACTATTCGCAGGCCATCGGTCTCGCGGCGACGGCCACTGCGCCGGCGGCCAATGCCTTTGGCGTGGCGGCGCTGGCATCGGGCATCGCGTCCATCGCCGTTGGCGTGGGCAGTGGCGCGACGGCGGAATCGGCCGTGGCCATCGGATCGCTGGCGACCGCCGGCGGCAGTTTTTCCGTGGCGCTGGGCGGCAAGGCGACCGTCGCGCCGACGGCCGCGGCCGGGGTCGCGATCGGGCAGAGCGCCACGGTCAACGGCAGCGATGGCATCGCGATCGGTAACGGGATCGTGACGGGCGCAACGGGCGCCAATGTGGCCATCGGTTCGACGGGCACGACCGCCAACAACCAGGGCGTGGCCATCGGCGCGGGCAGCACCGCCACGGTCGGCAATGGCGTGGCGATCGGATCGACCGCCGTGGCGGGCAGCGGCGCTATCGCACTGGGCTCCACCGCGAACGCCAACGTTGCCTCCGGCATTGCATTGGGTGGCTCGTCCTCCGTGACGGCCGCGCAGGGCGTGGCGGTCGGTGCGACCGCCAAGGTTTCGCTGGCGAATGCGGTGGCGCTGGGCTCGGGTTCCATCGCTTCCGCGGTGTCGCCGACCACCAACTGGACGACGCTCAGCGGCGTGACCAAGGGCAAGACCTTCACGGTCAACCAGGCGCCGACCAATGGCGTGGTGGCGATCGGCCTGCGGCAGATCCAGGGCGTGGCGGACGGCGAGGTGTCGGCAACGTCGACCGATGCGGTGACCGGCAGCCAGCTCTTTGCGGTGGCGCAGGCCGCGGGCGCCAGCACCTATTTCGCGTCCAGCAGCACGACAGGCCAGGCCGTAGCCTCCGGTGTCGACGCTCTCGCGATGGGCCAGGCCACGGCGATTGGCGACACCAGCGTGGCGGTGGGCTCCGGCGCGCAATCGCAGAGCGTCTCGTCGATCGCGATGGGCACGGGGGCCAGCGTGGCGGCGTTGTCGGCCAACGCGGTCGCGATCGGTAACGCGGCATCGGCGCAGGGCGCGGGCAGCATCGCGCTGGGCAATGGCGCGGTGACCAGCTACAAGGGCGCGGTCGCGCTGGGCGAGGGCAGCAAGGCCACCACCGCGCCCACGGGCACGGGCTTCCTGACCGGCACGGCGGCGCCGGCCTCGGCGGTGTCGATCGGCGCGGCGGGGACGGAGCGGCGCCTCCAGAACGTGTCCGATGGCTCGGCGCCGACGGATGCAGTCACCGTGTCGCAACTGAGCACCGGGCTGAGCACGGCGTCCAGCGACCTGACGGCCAGCGTGAGTTCCTTGTCGACATCGAGTTCCACCGGCATCGCCGGCCTGACCACCAGCGTCACCAGCCTGTCGACGAGTTCGAGCACCCTGTCCACGGGGCTGTCCAACCTGACGACCTCGACTTCCACGGGCATCAGCGGGCTGACCGCCGGCGTCTCCAGCCTGTCGACGTCAACCTCTACCGGCATCAGCGGGCTGACCAGCAGCGTCACGAGCCTGTCGACCTCGACCTCCACCAGCATCGATGGCCTGACCACCAGCGTCACCAGCCTGTCGACGGGATCGAGCACCTTGTCCACGGGGCTGTCGAACCTGACGACATCGACATCGACGGGCATCAGCGGATTGACCGCAGGCGTGTCCAGCCTGTCCACCTCGACCTCGGTCGGCATCAGCGGGCTGACCAGCAGCGTCACCAGCCTGTCGACGAGTACCGGCGCCTTGTCCACCGGCCTGTCGACCCTGTCCACATCGACCTCCACCGGCATCAGCGGGCTGACCAGCAACGTCACCAGCCTGTCGACCAGCACCAGCGCGCTGTCCACCGGCCTGACCACGCTGTCCTCGTCGACCTCGACAGGCATCAGTTCGCTGTCCACCGTGGTGTCAGGCTTCACGACATCCGCCTTGACGGGCATCAGTTCCCTGTCGACCAGCGTCAGCGACTTGACGACGGGCGTGAGCAGCCTGTCGACTTCCACCTCGGTCAACATCAGCAGCCTGTCGACCTCCACATCGCTCGGCTTCGGCTCGGTGTCGACGACGGTCAGCGCCTTGTCCACGTCGACCTCCACCGGCCTCAGTACGCTGACGACGAGCACGAGTTCGCTGTCCACCTCGACATCCCTGGGTTTCAGCTCGATGTCCACCGGCATCAGCGGCCTGACGAGCAGCGTCGGCAGCCTGTCGACCGGCGTGAGCGGCCTGTCCACGTCGACCTCGACGGCCGTCAGCGGGCTGGCGAGCACCACGATCTCGCTGTCCACGTCGACTTCGCTGGGCTTCAGTTCGATGTCCACCGGCATCAGCGGGCTGACGACCAACATCAGCAGCCTGTCGACCGGCGTGAGCGACCTGAGCACCGGCGTCACCAGCCTGTCGACCTCCACCTCCATCGGCATCAGCTCGCTGTCGAGCGGGGTCAGCACCATCCTGGGCAGCACCGCCTCGCTGTCGGCCTCCGCGAGTTCCCTGTCCTCGAGCTTCAGCAGCCTTTCGATCGGCGCCGGCGAACTGTCGACCACGGCGAATTCGCTGTCGACCAACTTCAGCAGCATCTCCAGCGGACTCAACAGCTTCACGAGCAGCCTGTCGGCGGGGGTCGGCAACGTGTCCACGGGCGTGAGCGCGCTCGTGACCAATGTGAGTTCGCTGTCGACCGGACTGAGCACGGTCGCCTCCAACGTCAGCAACGCCGGCAACAGCGCGGCCGCGGCCCTGGGCGGCGGCGCCGCCTACGACGCGGCGACGGGCACCCTCTCCGCGCCTTCGTACACGGTCTACAACAACGACGGCACCACGGCCACGGCCGGCAGCGTGGGCGACGCCATCGACGCGATCAATGCCAAGGGCACCAAGTACGGGCACGTCAACTCGACCATGGCCGATTCGCAGGCGACCGGCGCCAATTCGGTGGCGATCGGGCCGCTGGCCGTGGCCAGCGGCGTGAGCGCGGTGGCCCTGGGCATGGGCGCGCAGGCGACCGGCACCAATGCCATCGCCGTCGGCACCGGCGCCCTGGCCACGGGCTCGGTGGCGATCGGCGTGGACAGCCGCGCGGGCGGCGGCGGCACGGCCATCGGCGACAACGCCGATGCGGGCGGCACGCCGCTGAGCAAGGCGCCGGCCGTGGTGCAGGGCACTGCGGTGGGCTTCGGCGCGGTGGTGCAGGTCAACAATGGCGTGGCCATCGGCTCGGGGTCCGTGGCCAGCACCGCGGCGGGCGTGCCGGGCTTCGTGGGCAAGGGTGCGACACCGGCGCAAGCCGCGGCCATCGCCGCCACGACCAGCACGCAGGGCGCCGTGGCGGTGGGCGATCCGGCGACCGGCCAGTACCGGCAGATCACCGGCGTGGCCGCGGGTGCTGCGGACAGCGATGCCGTCAACGTATCGCAACTGAAGGCGACCAACAACGACGTGTCGCAGGTCACCAACCAGATCACCAACATGTCGAACCAGGTCAACGCCCTGGCCTTCCAGACCACCGCGATCCAGCAGAACGTGCAGAACGTGTCGCGCATCGCCTACTCCGGCGTGGCGATGGGCTTTGCCATGGCCAACACCTCCGGTGTGCCGTTGAAGCCGGGCGGTTCGACGATGGGCGTGGGCGTCGGCGGCTACCAGGGCTATGGAGCGGTCGCACTCAAATACCGCAAGCTCTCAAAGGACGGCACCTGGTCCTGGGGCGGCGGCGTCTCCACCACCGGGAAGTACTGGGGCATCAGCGCAGGCGTCGACTGGGCCTTCGACTGACAGTGGCGCTTTCAGGGGGTTTCGGGTCACACTCGGCCCCATGCACATCGGCATCTCGGTCATCTCGCACACGGGGCAGAACATCTGGGAAAACGGCATGGGCCAGAACGTGCTGTTCCTGGCCCAACTGCTGCAACGGCTGGAGTTCGTCGACAGGGTGCAACTGGTCGACATGGGCGACCAACCCAACGTGGCGCCGCAGGTCGACTTGAACGCGATGGGCCTGGAACTGGTCAAGCCGCAGGCGGTGACCGACACGCTCGACGTCATCATCGAGTTGGCCGGCGCACTCCCCGGCGAATGGCTCGCGCACTTCCGCGCCTGCGGCGGCAAGGCGGTCTACATGTGCGTGGGGCAGCCACACGTCGGGCTGGCCGAGCCGATCCTGTTCACCGACAAGGCCACCTTCGTGAAGGCCGAGCGCATGGACGAGGTCTGGCTGCTGCCCAAGGACGCCGGCTTCGCGCCGATGCTGCGCACCTTGCACCGGTGCCCGGTGCACGAGGTGCCCTACATCTGGTCGCCGCAGTTCCTCGAACAGCGCGTGAAGGAGGTGGAGGCCTCGGGCTATCGCTATGGCCACGAGAAGGGCCGTGCAGCGTGGCGCGTGGCCATCTTCGAGCCCAACATCTCGACGGTGAAGAGCTGCCTCATCCCGATGCTCGGCTGCGACATGGCCTACCGCACCGCGCCCGACAAGATTGCCTCGATGCAGGTGCTCAACACGCTGCACATGAAAGACCATCCGACCATGCTGTTCCTGGCCAACTCGCTCGACATCGTGCGCGACGGCAAGGCGATCTTCCATGGCCGGCACGACTTCGCCGGCTTCATGGTCCAGCATGCCGACGCGGTGATCTCGCACCAGTGGCAGAACGAGCAGAACTACAGCTACCTCGATGCGCTGCACGGCGACTACCCGCTGATCCACAACTCGCCCTGGCTCGGTGACGCGGGCTACTACTACCCGCGCTTCGACGCCCCCGCGGCGGGCGCGCAACTGTTGCATGCCCTGCGCGACCACGATGCGCAAATGGAGGGCTACCGGGCCCGCACGCGGCGTGTGTTCGACGCGGTGAGTCCCTTCGCCGTCGAGAACCTGGTCGGGTATGCGCGCCGACTGCTGCACCTGGTCGGCGGGGACGAGGGCTTCAAGGCGAGCGCAACCGTCGCGGGAGCGGTGGCTTGAACGGCCCGCTCGCCGGGCGCAAGCTGAAGGTCGGCGTCTCGATCTTCATCCGCAAGGGCGAGCAGAGCCTGTGGGAGAACGGCATCTTCCAGAATTGCATCTTCCTGGTGCTGCTGCTGATGCGCGCGCCCATCGTGGAAGACGTGGTGCTGGTGGCTGGCGGCGGCGATGGACAACCGCAGGACGCGTCGACTTTTCTCGTCGATTCGCCGGTGCCGATCATCGACATGGCGACCGCTTCGCAGCGGCTCGACCTCATGATCGAGATGAGCGCGCAGCTCGACAAGCAATGGATGATCGACTTCCGCGCCAGGGGCGGTCGCGTTGCGTCGATGCGCGTGGGCAACGACTACGTGATCGACGTCGAGCGCATGGTGTTCGACAAGCCGCATGGCCTGCTCATCACCGGCGCGCCGTACGACGAAGTCTGGACGCTGCCCGAATACGAGGACATCTGCGCGCCGTACTTCGCCGCCGCCTTTCGCGCGCCGGTGCGACTGATGCCGCACCTGTGGAGCCCGCTGGTGCTCGAGCGGGCGCGTGAGCGCACGAACGTCACCGTGCCTTTCGAATACGTGCCGGGCCGGCCCAAATGGCGCGTGGCCATCTTCGAACCCAACATCTGCATGGTGAAGACCAGCTTCACGCCGATGCTCGCCTGCGACGTGGCGCACCGCGCGCAGCCGCGGCTCATCGAGCACCTGTGGGTCTACAACAGCTTCCACCTGAAGGACAAGCCGGCCTTCATCGGCTTCGCGCAGAGCCTGGACGTGGTGCGGCACGGGCTGGCTTCCTTCGAAGGGCGCTTCCCGGTATTCCAGGTCATGCCGCAGAGCGTGGATGCGGTGTTCGCCCACCACTGGGAGAACAGCCAGAACTACCTCTACTACGAGGCGCTGCACGGCGGCTTTCCGCTCGTCCACAACTCGCACCTGATCGGCGATTGCGGCTACCGGTACCACGGCTTCGACTGCGAGGAGGGCGGCCAGGCCCTGCGCCGCGCCTTCGCGGAGCACGATGCCAACCTGCCGGCCTACCGCGCGGTAGCACGCCAATTCCTCGCCCGGCTCGATCCGGAACACGCAGACAACGTCCGCGCCTACACTGAGGCGATCGAGGCGATCTTCGAGCGCACATCATGAACAACCGCCTGCTGTCCGCCACTGCCGCGACCTTGAGCAAGGCGCTGGACGCGTCCCTGCGCCGCGGAGTGCTTGCCCTGTGCCTGCTGGGACTGGCGTGTGGCCTTGCGTGCGCACAAGGCGTGCTCGCGCCCCAAGCCGCGCTGCAGGACAAGCTGAGCACCGCTGCCAGCAGCGTGGGCATCAAGCGCTGCCTGCCGGCCATCCAGCGCCTTTCCGCATTGAGCCTGCAAGGCGCGCGTTCGCATGACCTGCTGCTCGACTGGGACCGCAAGCGCCCCGACGGCGGCGCGACCTTCGCCATGCTCGGCATCGAATACCCCAACGCCGGCGTGGCCGCGTCGATCATGACCCTGCCCGAGGCCGACGGCACCTGCACCGTCGCCGCCGAACGCATCTCGGTCGCGCCCTTCACCTGCGCCAGCATCGCGCAGCAGGAACTGGCCGGCTACCAGATGAGCAAGCTGCTGCCCGTCTACACCGTCTACGTCGACCCGAAGGAGCCCAACTCCTCGGTCTCGCTGATCGACTCGCCGCCGGGGTGCCTCGTCATCCGCAGGTTTGTCGAATACTCGTGGAAGAACCCGGCTGCGGCCCCCGCCGCCACGCCGCCGCCCAAGCGGTGAGTTCGTACAAAGAAAGGGAGACAAAGTTGAGCCGCCTTCAGACCGTCCAGACACTGCATTGCCGACTGGCACTGCCGCAGACCCTCTCCGATTCGATGCATGGCGACATGCGCGCCTTCGAGCTGAACCTCGTGCGCCTGCGCGACGAGGAGGGCGCCGAGGGCGTCGGCTACACCTACACCTGCGGGCGCAACGGCGCGGCCATCGACGCCGTGCTGGCGAAGGACTTCACCGAACTGCTGGTGGGCCAGGATGCCGATCGCATCGAGCACCTGTGGAACAAGCTGTGGTGGGCCTCGCACTACGGCGGTCGCGGCGGCCCGACGGTGCTGGCGCTCTCGGCGGTGGACATGGCGCTGTGGGATCTGAAGGCAAGGCGCTTGGGTCAACCGCTGTGGAAGCTGCTCGGCGGCAACGACCCGCGCGTGCCCTGCTACGCGGGCGGCATCGACCTGCAATTGCCGCTGGACGACCTGCTGGCCCAGACCGACCGCAACCTGGCCAAGGGCTTCCGCGCGATCAAGATGAAGGTCGGGCGCGAGAAGCTGTCGGAGGACGTGGCCCGCGTCGCGGCCATGCGCGAGCACCTCGGCGAGGGCTTTCCGCTGATGGTCGACGCCAACATGCGCTGGAGCGCCGACGAGGCCATCCGCGCGGCGCATGCCTTTCGCCCGTTTGACCTGACCTGGCTGGAAGAGCCGCTGATTCCCGACGACGTCGCCGGGCAGGCGCGCGTGGTGCGCGAGGGCGGCATCCCTATCGCCTCGGGCGAGAACCTGCGCACGCTGTGGGAGTTCAAGCAACTCATCGCAGCCGGTGGCGTGACCTTTCCGGAGCCCGACGTCACCAACTGCGGCGGCATCACGCCCTTCATGAAGATCGCCCACCTGGCCGAGGCCTTCAACTTGCCCGTGACCACGCATGGCGCGCATGACGTCACCGTGCACCTGCTGGGCGCGGTGCCGAATCGCTCGTACCTGGAGGCGCACGGCTTCGGGCTGGACCAGTACATCGCCGAGCCGCTGCGGATCAGCGAGGGCTTCGCGGTGGCGCCGGACCGGCCGGGGCATGGCATCGAGTTCGACTGGAAGGGGCTGGGGGCGATCCGGGCCTAGCGAATACGGGATCGGGCTTGGCCGTACGCCTTTGCGCGAGCCGCGCAGTCGCTTGCAGCATTCAGTAGCAACTTTCCTGAATCCACCGGAAATCTCGCCGCGTAGGTGATGTGCTCCGCCATGTCGGCGGAGATCACTCACTCCACACCAAGAGGTGACGCCCATGAGACTTTCCAGGTTCCCCGTCAGGCCCTGCGTGGCCGCGTTGTGCGCGGTCGTCGCGGGTGGCGCCTTTGCATCGAGCCACCGGGAGGCGCCGTCGATCGCCGGCAGCCCGAAGCTCGACGCGACGGACTTCTACATGTTCCGCAGCTACGACCCGGCCCGCAGCGACTACACCACGCTCATCGCCGACTACCAGCCCGACCAGAGCCCCTCCGGCGGCCCCAACTACTTCGCGATGGACCCGAGCGGGCTCTACGAGATCCACATCGACAACAACGGCGACGGCCGCGAAGACATCACCTTCCAGTTCCGCTTCAAGAACACGCTGCGCGATATCGCGCTGCCGATCGGCGGCAAGTCCACCTCGATCCCGCTGGTGCAGGCCGGCGGCATCACCGGCCCCAACCAGGACACCAGCAACCTGCGCGAGACCTACACGGTGAGCGTGGTGCGTGGCGACCGTCGCGGCAGCCAGGGCAGCCTGCTCACCAAGGCCGACGGCACCTCCGAACTCGACAAGCCCACCGACAACATCGGCGAGAAGACTTTCGGCACCGGCGGCGCGTATGCCGCCTACGCGGCCCAGCACATCCATGACGTCAACATCCCCGGGTGCGGTGCGCCGGCCAAGGTCTTCGTCGGCCAGCGCAAGGACCCGTTCGCGGTCGCACTCGGGCCGATCTTCGATCTCATCAACCTCAATCCGCTCGGCAACACCGACGTGCCCGGCGCCGACTACCTGGCCGGCAAGAACATCACTTCGCTGGAGCTGGAAGTGCCCACCGCCTGCCTGACCACCGGCGGCAGCACCATCATCGGCGGCTGGACCACGTCGAGCGTGCGCCAGGGCCGCCTGATCGCCAGCCCGCCCAAGAGCGGCTACCAGACCGCAGCGCTCAACGGCGGCCCGTGGGCGCAGGTGTCGCGCCTGGGCATGCCGCTGGTCAACGAGGTGGTGATCGGCCTGAAGGACAAGGACCGCTTCAACAACTCGCAGCCGAAGAACGACGGGCAGTTCCTCAGCTACGTGACCAATCCCGCGCTGCCGGCGCTGATCGAGAAGCTGTTCCCCTCCGCCAAGGCGCCGACCAACTTCCCGCGCACCGACCTCGTGGCCGCCTTCCTGACCGGCATCGAAGGACTGAACAAGCCGGCCAATGGCACGCCTTCCGAAATGCTGCGGCTGGAAACGAAGATTCCGCCGACGCCCAAGGACAAGCAGAGCAACTTCGGCGTGGCCGGCGGCGACCTGGCCGGCTTCCCGAACGGCCGCCGGCCCGGAGACGACATCGTCGACATCGAGTTGCGCGTGGCCATGGGCGCGCTGTGCGTGCTGACCGGGAACGAGGACAAGTTCAAGGTCGGATGCAGGCCTTCCGACGCACCGGCGGGCGCCGCGCCGCTGACCGATGGCGCGCTGCAAAGCCCGGCGCAGTTCCCGGCTGTGTTCCCGTACCTCAACACGCCGCTGCCGGGTGCCGTGTCGGCGGCACCGTGAGGAGATCGTCATCATGAAAGACACATCCTTTCGCTGGGCCATCCCGGTGGCCTTGTCGCTGACGACCGTGTTGCTGGTCTCGGGCTGTGGCGGGGGCGGGCACGGCGGCGGCTTCTTCCCGCCGACCACGAGCACCGGCAGCGGCGACGGCGGGACGGCCGACCCGTACGGCGGCTTCATCTCTTACATCATGGCCTTGCTCGGCGCGTCGCCCGAGGCGGGGGAGGCGGCCGACGTGTCGCAGTTCGATCCGCCTGGCACGTCGGAGACCAAGGAAGCCGTCGCGACGCCCTGACCGTGACCACGCATCGCACCGGCCCCATGGCCCATCGTCTCTCCAGTCGCATGGCTAGTGCGAGCGTCCTTTTCTTGCTGGCGATAGTGCTGGCCACCACCGCGGCGCGCGCCACGCCACGCATCCCCACCAGCGACAGCGAAATCGTCGAAACGCTGCCCGCCGTGGCCGGCTGGTCCCGCGAGGAGCGCCGCCTGCGCCGTGAACTCGTCGCGCGGCCACGCGACGAAGGCGTGGCACTGGCCGCGGCGCAGGCCTACCTCGACCTCGCCCGGGCGCAAGGCGATGCGCGCTACGCCGGCCATGCGTTGGGCGTGTTGCAGGCGTGGCAGCCGCTCTCGGCCAATACACCGAAGGCCATCCTCGTCATGCATGCGACGGTGGCGCAATACCTCCATGACTTCGACGGTGCGGAACGCACCTTGCGCATGGCGCTCGCTGGCCATCCCGACGACGCGCAAGGCTGGCTCACGCTGGCGACGATCCTGCGCGTGCGTGGCCGCTACGAGGAATCGGACACGGCCTGCCGCGCGCTGGTCCCCCTGCGGCAGCACCTCTACGCGGAACCCTGCCTCGCGGAGAACAACGGCCTGCGCGGCGACCACGAGGCCGCGCAGCGAGTTCTGCAGAACCTGCTCGACAGCCCCTTTCTGCAGGAAAAGCGGCTGGGCCCGTATCGACAATGGCTGCTGACGACCCAGGCCGGGATCGCCGAACTCGCCGGCCGCGATGCGCAGGCCGACGCGGCGTATCGGCGAGCGATCGACATGGGCGCTTCCGGCTACGACCTGCTGGCCTACAGCGACTTCCTGCTGCGGCGCAACCGCCCAGCGGAGGTATTGCCACTGTTGAAGCCAGAGGCGCGTAGCGATGCCGTGCTGCTGCGCATCGTCATGGCGCAAGAGAGGCTGGCGGCGCAGCACAAACAATCGCCATCGCAGCGGGAAGCCGCGCAGCGCGATGCCGAAGAACTGGCGGCGCGCTTCGATGCGGGGGGCCTGCGGCCTGGCAGCACGCAGTCGCATGCGCGGGAGCAGGCGATCTTTGCGCTCGAAGTGCAGGGCGATGCATCGAAGGCGTTGGCACTGGCGCGCCTCAACGTGCAGTTGCAACGCGAGCCGATCGACCTGCTGGTGTTCGCGCGCGCCGCCGCTGCTGCGCGTGACGAAGGCGCGCGGCAGGAAGTGAAGACGCTGATGCAGCAGATCGGCCTGCGCGACACGCGTGTCGACGCGGTGCTCGGGGGCGCCTCATGAAGCGCTGGATTGTCACGCTGTTCACGGCCGCGCTGGCCGTGCTCTGCACGCCGGCGCTCGCGCACAAGGCCAGCGACGCCTACCTGCAATTGAGCAGCGCCGACGGCATCCTGCACCTGCGCTGGGACGTGTCGCTGCGTGACCTCGACGCGGTGCTCGACCTCGACCGGAACGAAGACCAGAAGCTGAGCTGGGGCGAAGTCCGAGGCCGCATGGACGACATCCGCACCTACGCGCTGGCCCATCTGCGCCTGCAGGAGGGCCGCTGCACGCTCACCGAGGCACAGCCGACCGCGCTGGAAAGCCGCGTCGACGGAAGCTACCTCGTGCTGCAGTTGCGCAGCCCCTGTGAATTGGCTGGCGGCCTGCGCATCGACTACAGCCTGTTCCGCGAAGTCGACCCGACGCATCGCGGACTGCTGCGCATCGACAGAGGCGATGGCCAGGCGCTCGCGTTGCAGTCGCTCGACCCGGCGGCCGGCGCGGTCACGGTCTCGCTCGCGCTACCTGGCAGCGGCAGCCCGAACGGCGAGGGCAACGGCCATGGCGACTCGCCGTCCAGCAGATCGGGTGGCGCGACCTTCTTCCTCGACGGCATCCACCACATCCTGATCGGCTACGACCACATCCTGTTCCTCATCAGCCTGTTGCTCCCGGCCGTGCTGGTGCGCAGCGGTGGCAAGTGGCGGCCGGTGGCGCAGTGGCAGCAGGCGGTCTGGCCTATCGTGTCGACCGTCACGATGTTCACGCTCGGCCACTCGATCACGCTGGCGCTGGCGGGACTGCAGATCGTGTCGTTGTCGCCACGCCTGATCGAGCCGGCCATCGCGCTCACCATCATCGTGGCCGCGGTCGACAACATCGTGCCGCTGCTGCGTGGGCGCCGCCGCATCTTCACCTTCCTGTTCGGGCTGATCCACGGCTTCGGCTTTGCCAATGTGCTGGCCGAACTCGACCTGCCGGTGAAGCGCTTCGTGACGGCACTGCTCGAATTCAACCTCGGCGTCGAGGCTGGCCAGCTCATCGTGGTGTCGATCGCGCTGAGTGTCTTGCTGGCGCTGCGATGGCAGCCCCGCTATCCGCCGCTGGTGCTGCGCGGCGGATCGGCCTTCGCGATGGGCATTGCGGCCATCTGGTTCGTGGAGCGGGTGTTCGATCTGAAGGTCTTGCCTGTGTGACAGGACTTGCCTTCAACCGCGTAGCTGCGTTGCAGCAAGCCCCGACAGCGCCGCCGCCGTCTGCGCATCCGCAGGAAAGAACGATTCCACCGCCAGTTCCTGCAGCGTCACATCCACCGGCGTCCCGAAGATCGTCGTCGTGCTGATGAAGCTCAGCAGCCCGTTGGGCGTCACCAGCTGAAAAGGCACGACGACCCCAGCCAGTTCACCGCCCACCGCCGGCGCGTCATGCCCCGTCAAGCCGACCGGATACGCCGCGAGTTCATCGTGCAATGAAGCCAGCGTCGCATCCCCGGTGGCCGCGATCTGCTGCTGCAAGCGCTCCAGCAGGTGCGCCCGCCACTGCCCCAGGTTGGCGATGCGCGGCGCCAGGCCATCGGGATGCAGGCTCAGCCGCAGCACGTTGATCGGCGGCTGCAGCAATTCCGCCGACGCGCCCGCCATCAGCAGCGGCACGACCGCGTTATGCGCCACCAGGTTCCAGTGCCGGTCCACCGCCAGCGCGGGGAAGGGCTCGTGCCCCTTCAGCACCAGGTCGACCGCCCGCCGCGCCGGCCCCAGCGCGGGGTCGTCGAGCGAGCGCTGCCGGTACATCGGCGCGTAGCCCGCTGCCACCAGCAACGCGTTGCGCTCGCGCAGCGGCACGTCCAGCCGCTCGGCCAGCCGCAGCACCATCTCGCGGCTCGGCGCGGCGCGGCCGGTTTCGACATAGCTCAGGTGGCGGGTCGACACCTCGGCCTCCTGCGCCAGGTCGAGTTGGCTCAGGCGCCGGTGCTGGCGCCAGTGGCGCAGGTGGGTGCCGAAGGGATCGGCCGCGGTGGGCGATGCATTGCGAAGTGTCATGCGCCGATGCTAGGCCGTGCAGGTCATTCCGGACATGACCTCACACGTCATGTTTGAAGGGCAGGTCCCACAACCTGTTGGAGCGAACCCTGCTATGTTCAGAATCCGCCCCACGACTTCCACGGAGATGTTCATGACCAAGGATTCGGCCCACGCCTTTGCCTCCACGCTCAAGACCTTCAAGACGGCGTCAGGCAAGTCGGGCAAGTTCTACTCGCTGCGCGAACTGGCGAAGCAGTACCCCAACGTCGACAAGCTGCCGGTCTCGATCCGCATCGTGCTGGAGTCGGTGCTGCGCAACTGCGACGGCCAGAAGGTGACGCCCCAGCACATCGAGGAACTGGCCAACTGGGCGCCGAACGCCGAGCGCGTGGACGAGATTCCCTTCGTGGTCACGCGCGTGGTGCTGCAGGACTTCACCGGTGTCCCGCTGCTGGCCGACCTGGCGGCGATGCGATCCGTGGCGCAGTCGCTCGGCAAGTCGCCCAAGGCCATCGAGCCGCTGGTGCCGGTCGACCTGGTGGTCGACCACTCGGTGATGGTCGACCACTACGGCACGCCCAAGGCGCTCGACCTCAACATGAAGCTGGAATTCCAGCGCAACAACGAGCGCTACCAGTTCATGAAGTGGGGCATGCAGGCCTTCGACACCTTCGGCGTGGTGCCGCCGGGCTTCGGCATCGTGCACCAGGTCAACCTCGAGTACTTCGCGCGCGGCGTCTACAAGAGCCCGCATGACAAGGGCGACCCGCCCGTCTACTACCCCGATTCGCTGGTCGGCACCGACAGCCACACGACCATGATCAACGGCATCGGCGTGGTCGGCTGGGGCGTGGGCGGCATCGAGGCGGAAGCCGCGATGCTGGGCCAGCCGGTCTACTTCCTGACGCCCGACGTGGTCGGTTTCGAACTCACCGGCAAGCTGCGCGAAGGCGTGACGGCCACCGACCTGGTGCTCTACGTCACGGCGATCCTGCGCGGCGAAAAGGTGGTCGGCAAGTTCGTCGAATTCTTCGGCCCGGGCGCTGCGTCGATTGCCGTGCCGGACCGCGCGACCATCGGCAACATGGCCCCCGAATACGGCGCGACCATGGGCTTCTTCCCCGTCGACGAGATGACGGTCGCCTACTTCAAGGGGACAGGACGCACCGACGCCGAGATCGAGCGCTTCGAGGCCTACTACAAGGCGCAGGGCCTGTTCGGCATGCCGGGGGTCGGCGAACTCAACTACACCAAGATCGTCAAGCTGGACCTCGGCACCGTCACGCCCAGCCTGGCCGGCCCCAAGCGCCCGCAGGACCGCATCGACCTCGGCCACCTGTCGACGAAATTCTCCGAGCTCTACAGCAAGCCGCAGGAGGCCAACGGCTTCAACCAGCCGGCCGAGAAGCTCAAGGAACGCTACCCGCTGAAGGAGGCGGGGACCACCATCGGCAATGGCGACGTGCTGATCGCGGCCATCACCTCTTGCACCAACACCTCCAACCCGAGCGTGATGCTCGCCGCCGGCCTGCTCGCGAAGAAGGCAGTGGAGGCGGGGCTCAAGGTCAAGCCGCACGTCAAGACCTCGCTCGCGCCCGGCTCGCGCATCGTCACCGAATACCTGACCAAGGCCGGCCTGCTGCCGTACCTGGAAAAGCTTGGCTTCTACCTGGCCGGCTACGGTTGCACCACCTGCATCGGCAACGCGGGCGACCTGACGGCGGAGATCAACGAATCGATCTCGAAGAACGAGTTGGTCGGCGCCGCCGTGCTGTCGGGCAACCGCAATTTCGAAGCGCGCATCCATCCGAACATCAAGGCCAACTTCCTGGCCTCCCCGCCGCTGGTGGTGGCCTTCGCGATCGCCGGCAACGTGATGACCGACCTCATGACGCAGCCGGTCGGCAAGGGCAAGGGCGGCAAGGACGTCTACCTCGGCGACATCTGGCCGACGCCCAAGGAGATCGACGAGAACCTGCGCTTCGCGATGAACGCCAAATCCTTCCGCGCCAACTACGACAAGGTGAAGTCGGAACCCGGCAAGTTCTGGACAAGCATCAAGGGCACGACCGGCAATGTCTACGACTGGCCCCAGTCCACCTACATCGCCGAGCCGCCGTTCTTCGAGAACTTCAAGATGCAGCCGCACGCGACCGACGCCGGCTTCATCAATGCAAGGATCATGGCGCTCTTCGGCGACTCGATCACCACCGACCACATCTCGCCCGCCGGCGCCATCAAGGAAAGCTCCCCCGCCGGCATCTGGCTCAAGGCCCACGGCGTGGCCAAGGCCGACTTCAACAGCTACGGCTCGCGCCGCGGCCACCACGAGGTGATGATGCGCGGCACCTTCGCCAACGTGCGCATCAAGAACCTGATGATCCCGGCGGACGAGAACGGCACGCAGGAGGAGGGCGGCATCACGCGCTTCCAGCCCGGCAACGAGAAGATGTTCATCTACGACGCCGCGCAGAAGTACATGGCCGCGCGCGTGCCGACGGTGATCTTCGGCGGCGAGGAATACGGCACCGGCTCCTCGCGCGACTGGGCCGCCAAGGGCACGCAACTGCTGGGCATCAAGGCGGTGATCGCCCGCAGCTTCGAGCGCATCCACCGCGCCAACCTGGTCGGGATGGGCGTGCTGCCGCTTCAGTTCCGCGGGGCAGACTCATGGCAGACGCTGGGCCTCACCGGCGACGAGGAAGTGGACGTGGTGATCGGCGGCGAACTCAAGCCGCAGATGGACGTGAAGCTGGTGATCCGCCGCTTCGATGGCGTGCACCAGGAGGTGACGGTGCGGCTGCGCATCGATACGCCGATCGAGGTGGATTACTACAAGCATGGCGGCATCTTGCCGTTTGTGCTGCGGCAGTTGCTCGCGGCCTGACGGAATTCACGCCCTCTCTCCCCGGGAAGAGGGCTGGGGTGAGGGCACCGGACTTCAACCTTCGCGTCCCTGCGTCCGGTACCCGATCCCGCATTCAGTTGCGCCCCCCACCATCCAACCGTTCCGCCAGCCCATCCAGCACCGGCCGAACCTTCTCCCCCACCCGAATCTGCGGATTTGAGAATCCGTCATCCTTGCCCGCTTCCACCTCGCGCGCCTGGATCACCGGCACGGCGGCGGCAAAGGCCTTCTCGAACGAATGCGTCTTGCGCAATTCCTCATCGAACATCGCGCGCCCGAAGAAGGTCAGCTCCGACAGTCGCCCGCACCCATACGAGGTGTGCGTCGCATCCGCCGCGGTCATCAGCAGCGTGTCCTCATTGGCCAGCGCATCGATCCAGCCACCCGAGAAGCAGGCCGAGATCGCCACCACCCGGTGCTTCACGCCCGCATTGTCCAGCGCCTTGCGCAATTCCTCGGGCGTCAGCCACGGCACGGTCAGCGGCCAGTGCGATGCGGCCAGCTTGTGGTCGCTCGCGCCATGCGAGGTCATGTAGACGACGAGCACGTCCTCGTCGCGGTCCATGCGCCCGGCCAGCGCCGCGATGCCGCGTTGCAGGTTCAGCGGCGTGGCCCAAGGCAGTGTTTCGGTGGTCGTCGCATGATTGACCAGTTGCAGTACGCGCCCCTTGGCATCGAAGCGGTCTTCCAGCAGGTGCGTGACCATGTTGCTCTCGCGCAGGAACACGTCCTCGCTCGCATAGGGCGCGAACACCAGCGCATAGACGTTGGCATGGCCGGGCTGCCGCCCGGCCAGACCGTCGACGGTGCGCTGCCAGAGGGCTTGCTGCTGCTCGAAGGTCTCCTGGTAGAGGCGCAGCCTTGGCCGCTCGGATTCATTCGCCGTGGCCTGGGCGTCCTCGTTCCAGATGGATTGGCCGGCCTCCAGGCCTTGCCAGACGCTCAAGGCGAGCAGCGCCGCCACGCCGGGCACGAACAGCGCCAGTCGCAGCCGCGAAGCGACGTAATGCGCGGTCAGGCGAACCAGCGCGACGACCGTCCAGACGATCAGGGTGCCGTACATGATCCAGAAGGCATTCGCGCTGCTGAGCGACTTGGGCAGCCAGCCGCGCATCCAGGCGATCGACAACAGAACGGCCAGGAGGTTGCCGGGCACGTTGCACCAGCTCGCAAGCGCAAACCAGCGCGACAGTGTCTCGCCCGCCGTCGATGGCCCCCGCCCTGAAAAAGTCCACCAGCCGAGCCAGAGCAGGGCCGCCAGCGCCCACAGGAAGTTGAGCGCGGCAGGGGCGTTCAAGGTGGCCGCGCCAGCGATGGTGAAGCGCTGCGCGCCAAAGAACAGCAGGCTGGGCAGCAGCGCAAGTGCCAGCAATTGCCAGGGCGTCGGCGTGGCGGTGATGCGCGGCGCCAGCAGCACGGCACTGCGCAGGCCTTCGACAATCCACGTCAGAAGGTTGGCGCGGGGAAGTCGGGCGAAATCAGGCGGCGGAGTCAGACCCTGGTCGGCAACCAGGTCAGCGGGGAGTTCCTCTTTCATGCGGCGATCATGCCTTTGCGCAGGGCTACTTTCGCGCAGACCCGCCAGAGGCTGCAGTTTTCGAGAATAATTCTCATTTTGCAGATTCGGATTCCCCAGGGTGACTCAATTGAATGGAGCGGCATTGACCGCGATGAGCCTCGACCAGCTGCCCCGCAACCAGTGGGCCACGGTGGTCGACATGGTGCTGCCGGACGCAGCGGACGACCGCGAGCTGGTGCTGCGCCTGGCCGAGATCGGCTTCGTGCCCGGCGAGGCGGTGCGCGTCGTCGCCACCGGCGTGCCCGGTCGCGAGCCGTTGGCGGTGCGCCTGGGCCACACCACCTTCGCGCTGCGCCGCCATGAGGCCTCCTTCATTCGCGTGATCCCGGGAGCAACCCAACATGGTTGAAGCCACCCTCAGTTTCCAGCCCGGCGCCACCGGCACCGCGACCACGCCGCCGGCGCGCATCGCGCTGCTCGGCAATCCCAACTGCGGCAAGACCGCGCTGTTCAACCTGCTGACCGGCAGCCGGCAGAAGGTCGCCAACTATGCCGGCGTTACGGTCGAGCGCAAGGAAGGCATCCTGCGCACCGCTGCCGGCCGCCGCGTGTTCGTGCTCGACCTGCCGGGCGCCTACAGCCTCAACGCGCTCTCGGCCGACGAAGCCGTGACCCGCGACGTGGTCACCGGCAAGAGCAAGGAAGCGCTGCCCGACCTGCTGGTCTGCGTGACCGACGCGACCAACCTGCGCCTGAACTTGCGCCTCGTGCTGGAAGCCCGCCAGCTCGGCCTGCCGATGGTGGTCGCGTTGAACATGACCGACATGGCGAAGAAGCAGGGCATCGCGGTCGATGTGGCCGTGCTGTCGCGCGAACTCGGCGTGCCGGTGATCGAGACCGTCGGCGTGCATGCCGGTGGCGCGCAGGGACTGCTGGAGCAGCTCGACGCGCCGGTCGCCAGCGCCTCGCCGGTGCCGTGGCAGGCCCCGGCCTTCGCCGACGTGCTGGCCACCCAGCGCGAGGTGCGCCGCATCCTCGGCCTGGCTGTGCGCGAGCCGGTCGGCAGCCTGGCCACCAGCGACAAGATCGACCGCATGGTGCTGCATCCGCTGTGGGGCATGTTGGTGCTGGCCGTCACGCTGTTCCTGATGTTCCAGGCCGTGTTCAGCTGGGCGACTGTGCCGATGGACGCGATCAAGGCCGGCACCGAGGCGCTTGGCGGTCTGATCAAGACCATCGTGCCGGACGGCATGCTGCAAAGCCTGCTGGTCGACGGCATCGTGGCGGGCGTGGGCGGCGTGGTCGTGTTCCTGCCGCAGATCCTGATCCTGTTCTTCTTCATCCTTGCGCTGGAAGATTCGGGCTACCTGCCGCGCGCGGCCTTCCTGCTGGACCGCGTGATGGGTACCGTGGGCCTGTCGGGCCGTTCGTTCATCCCGCTGCTGTCCAGCTTTGCCTGCGCCATTCCCGGCGTGATGGCCACGCGCACGATCAGCAACTGGCGCGACCGGCTCACGACGATCATGATCGCGCCGCTCATGACCTGCTCGGCGCGCCTGCCGGTGTATGCGCTGCTCATTGCCGCCTTCATTCCCGAGAAGACCGTGGGCGGGCTGTTCAACCTGCAGGGCATCGTGCTGTTCGGGCTGTACGCTTTCGGCATCGTGTCGGCGATGGCGGTGGCCTGGGTCATGAAGCGCTTCCGCGACAACCAATCGCATTCGCCGCTGCTGATGGAGCTGCCGGCCTATCGCTGGCCCAACCCGCGCAACCTGGCGCTGGGGCTCTATGAACGTGCGTGGATCTTCCTGCAACGCGTGGGTACGATCATCCTGACGCTGACCATCCTGCTGTGGTTCCTGTCGACCTTCCCGTCGCCGCCCGAAGGCGCGACGGGCCCCGCGATCCAGTACAGCCTGGCCGGCATGCTGGGCCGCGGGCTGGAGCACATCTTCGCGCCGATCGGCTTCAACTGGCAGATCTCGATTGCGCTGGTGCCGGGCATGGCGGCGCGCGAGGTGGCGGTGGGTGCGCTAGGCACCGTGTATGCGCTGTCGGCCACCGGCGAGGAAGTCGCGGGCCAGTTGCAGCCGCTGATCGCGCAGAGCTGGTCGCTGGCGACGGCGATGTCGCTGCTGGTCTGGTACGTGTTCGCGCCGCAATGCATCTCGACGCTGGCGGCGGTCAAGCGCGAGACCAATTCCTGGAAGTACGTCTGGATCATGGCCGGCTACCTGTTCGGCCTGGCGTACCTCGCCTGCTTCGTCACCTACCGAATCGCACTTGCGCTGGGATGGGGTTGATCATCATGACGCAACAAATCATCGTGGGCCTGATCGTCGCTGCCGCTGCCATCTACGCGGCCTGGCGATGGATGCCGGCCGCGTGGCGCCGCGGCGCCGCGCAGAAGCTCGCGGCGGGCGGACAGCGCGCCGGGCTGGTCGATGAGGAACGTGCGAAGCAGCTGGCTGCGTCGCTGGCCAAGACCTCGGGCTGCGGCTCCTGCGACAGCTGCGGTGCATGCGGCTCGGGCGACGCGAAGTCGGCGGACAAGGCTGCGGGCAAGGGCGCCACGCCCGTACACTGAGCCGCATGGCGGCACACATCATCGTTGCCGGTGGCGGCATCGGCGGACTCGCGACCGCGCTCGCGCTGTCCAGGCAAGGCCACTCCATCGATCTGCTCGAGCAGGCACCCGCGTTTGCGGAGATCGGCGCCGGCGTGCAACTGGGTCCCAATGCGACGCGCCGGTTGCTGGCGCTTGGCCTCGGCAAGCCGCTGGCCGCCATCGCCGCCAAGCCCGACGCGCTGACCGTGCGCAGCGCCGACAGCAATGCCGTGCTGGCCCGGATGCAACTGGGCAGTGCCGTCGAGCACCGCTACCGCGCGCCGTACTACAGCGTGCACCGCGCCGACTTGCATGCGCTCCTGCTCAAGGCCGTGCGCGCACAGAAGAAAGTGGCGCTGAGCACCGGCGCACGCATCGTCGAAGCCCGGCGCGACGACGACTTCGTGTGCGTCGCCAGCGCCAACGCGCACGCATGGGAAGGCGATGCACTGGTCGGTGCCGACGGCCTCTGGAGCACCGTGCGGCAGCAGGTGATCGAGGCGGACACGCCGCCGCACGCCACCGGCCACATGGCCTGGCGCGCCATCATCGCGCAGCAGGCCTTGCCGGCGGCCATGCGCTGCAATGGCGTCGAAGTCTGGCTCGGTCCCAAGCTGCATGCCGTCGCCTACCCGGTGCGGGGCGGGCGCTTGCTCAACGTGGTCGTGATCGCGGAGTCGACCTCGACTGGCGATGTACGCGACTGGGATCAGGCCGGCAGCCTCGCCGCGCTGCAGAGCGCCACCGGCCGCAGCGGCGCCGGCTTGCAGAAGCTGCTGGAGGCGATGCCCGCATGGCGCACCTGGGCCCTGAGCGACCGGCCGCCGCTCAAGAATGCCGACCAGATGGCCAGCGGCCGAATCGCCTTGCTGGGGGACGCCGCGCATCCCATGCTGCCGTACTTGGCCCAGGGCGCCGGCATGGCGATCGAGGATGCGGTGGCGCTGGCGGAGGCGTTGGGCGGAGTCGATGCGGCCGGCGTGCCGCAAGCCTTTGCGCGCTACGCCGCAGCCCGCTGGCAGCGCAATGCGCGCGTGCAGGCGAGGGCGCATCGCAACGGCACGATCTTCCACGCGACCGGGCCGGTGCGGCTGGGGCGCGACGTGGCGATGCGCGTGCTGGGCGCGCTGCTGCTGGACCAGCCCTGGTTGTACGCGGGCTGAAGCCGGACGGGCACCCCCCATTCATGGGGAGGCGCTCGAGCGGCCAAAGCTGCAAACTCGGCTGAAATTCCGAACGCTGTCATGACCGATCCACGAACCTTCGGCCCCTTCGTGCACACCCTGAACAAGGGCGGGCTGCGCGAGATCGTCACCTCCGGCAAGCTGCGCGGTACCCCAGCCTCCAATCACCTGGCCAACGATCATCTGGCGGTCAGGGCCTATGCAGGCTCGTTCGAGCACCAGAAGCGCAACAAGAACTGGTCCGGACGGATCAGTCGCCACATCGAATTTGTCTCGCACGTGGCGCCGCGTCCGGGACTTCCCCCAGGCTACGCCGAGTGGACAGACGAGCAACTCATCGACGGTCACCTCCGCATCCAGATCCTGCGGGTGCTGGACGGCGAAGGCAGTATCGTCACGCCCTGAAACCCAGCGCCGATCAGAGATCCGTGCGCAGCTTCCAGATTTCCGGGAACAGCACCACGTCCAGCATCTTGCGCAGGTAACTCACGCCGCCGGTGCCGCCGGTGCCGCGCTTGAAGCCGATCACGCGCTCCACGGTCGTCACGTGGCGGAAGCGCCAGAGACGGAAGGCGTCCTCGATGTCGGTGAGCTTCTCGCCAAGCTGGTAGACCTCCCAATGCTTGTGCGGGTCGCGATAGGCCACCAGCCAGGCCTGCTCGACCTCGTCGTTGGCCTCGTAGGGCAAGGTCCAGTCACGCTCGAGGTGGTTCGCTGGCACCGGCAGGCCGCGGCGCGCCATCAGGCGCAAGGCTTCGTCGTAGAGCGAGGGCGAGCGATAAGCCGCGTCCACCAGCGCCAGCAGGTCCGGGCGATGCTCGTGCGGCTTGAGCATGGCCGCATTCTTGTTGCCGAGCGCAAACTCGATGCAGCGGTACTGCGCGCTCTGGAAGCCGCTGGACTTGGCCAGGTACGGCCGCATCGCGCTGTACTCGGGCGGCGTCATGGTCGACAGCACGGTCCAGGCGCTCACGAGCTGTTCCATGATGCGCGTCACGCGCGCCAGCATCTTGAAGGCGTCGGGCAATTGATCTGCCGCGACGCAGCGGATGGCCGCGTGCAGTTCGTGCAGCATAAGCTTCATCCACAACTCGCTGGTCTGGTGCTGCACGATGAACAGCATCTCGTCATGCGCGGGCGAGAGCGGATGCTGGGCATTGAGCACTTCGTCGAGGTGCAGGTAGTCGCCGTAGCTCATCGACTCGCTGAAGTCGAGCTGTGCGCCTTCCTGGTGAACGATTTTTTCCGTGCTCATCTTCAGGTCACTGCGCTCTTCGTGTTGAACTCCGCGCGCTTCCACTCGGCGGCTTCCAGCACCTGCAGCAGGTGCTCCACCGAGTTCCACACGTCCTCGAAACCCAGGTACAACGGCGTGAAGCCGAAGCGCAGGATGTCGGGCGCCTGGTCGTCGCCGGCGCGGTAGTCGCCGATGACGCCACGGGCGATCAGCGCCTGCACGATGGCATAGGCGCCTTCATCGCGGCTCAGGCAGACCTGCGAGCCGCGGTCCGCATGATCGCGTGGCGTGACCAGCGACAGGCCATGACCACCGCAGTGTTGTTCGACCAACTGGATGTACAGGTCGGTGAGCGCCAGCGACTTCTTGCGCAACGCCGCCATGCCGCCGAAGGGCTCGGCGGCCAGCACGGTGTCGAGTCCGCATTCGAGGCCGGCCAGCGCCACGATGGGTTGCGTGCCGCACAGGTAGCGCGACACGCCCGAAGCGGGGCGGTAGTGCGGCGTCATTTCGAAGGGCGCCGCATGACCCCACCAGCCGGACAAGGGTTGGATGAACTTGTCGGCGTGCCGCGCGTGCACCCACGCAAACGCGGGCGCCCCAGGGCCGCCATTGAGGTACTTGTAGCCGCAGCCGATCGCGTAGTCGGCATTGCTGTCGTTGAGCGCGACGGGCACGGCGCCCGCGCTGTGCGCCAGGTCCCAGACGGTGAGCACGCCAGCCGCATGCGCCGCTGCCGTGATGGCCTTCATGTCATGCATGGCGCCGGTGCGGTAGTTGACGTGCGTGAGCATCAGCACGGCGACTTCATCGGTCAGCACGGCGGGCAGTTCGCTGGCGTCGATGAGCTTCAGCGTGAACCCGCGTTCGCGGCACATCGACTCGGCGATGTAGAGATCGGTCGGGAAGTTGCTGCGTTCGCTGATCACCAGCTTGCGGCCCGTGGCGGCCTGCTGCGAGAGCGCCGCGAACAGCACCTTGTAGAGGTTGATCGAGGTGCTGTCGGTGCACACCACTTCACCCGGCGCGGCGCCGATGAGCCGTGCGACCTTGTCGCCCAGGCGCTGCGGCAGGTCGAACCATCCGGCGGTGTTCCAGGAGCGGATCAGGCCTTCGCCCCATTCCTTGGCCACCACCTCGGCAATGCGCGCGGGCGCGGCCTTGGGCAGCACGCCGAGCGAGTTGCCGTCGAGGTAGATCACGCCTTCGGGCAGGATGAACTGGTCGCGCAGTGCGGCCAGTGGGTCTTGCGCATCGAGCGCGCGGCAGTCGTCGAGAGTCATTTCGGTTTTCTTGTCAGATCTCGCGCAGGATCGCGCGGACGGGGGAGGCATCGGCGCTGACCAGCTTGAGCGGCAGCGCGATGAGTTCGTAGTCGCCTTCGGGCACCTCGTCGAGCACCAGGTTCTCCAGCACGCGCAGGCCGAGGCGGCGGATGACCTGGTGACTGTCCAGCGTCTTGCTGTCGGCGGGGTCGATGCTGGCGGTGTCGATGCCGATGAGCTTCACGCCGAGCGCGGCCAGGCGTTCGATGGTCGCGGGCGCATAGGCGGCGAGGGCGCCGTCCCATTGATGGACGGGCGCTTGTTCGTAGGTGCGAACGAGCACGCGCGGCGGCAGGTCGGCGACGGCGTGCTCGATATGCGCCCACTCGATCAAAGGGCCCTGCGCGATCGCATGGATGACGCGGCACAGGCCGAGGTAGGGCGAAAGGTCGACGTCGCCGATGGTGGCGCCTGCAGGGTCGTAGTGCAGCGGCGCATCCGCATGCGCGCCGACATGCGGCGACAGCGTGATCTCGCTCACGTTCACCGGGCAGCCGGGGCCGATGCTCGCGGCCCAGCGCTGCTGGTAGGGCGTGTCGCCCGGAAAGACCGGCGCGCCCACGTACACCGGTGGGGAGATGTCCCACAGGCGTGGGGAGGAAGAAGTCATGGGCGCAAAGGTAGCGCCGCGTGCGAGGTCGTGGTGTCGGTTAATTCCAACAGAAGGTTAAACGAGCTGTTGCGGGCGGTGTCGTGGTCGAAGGACTCCGCTGCGAATCGCCGGCGCAAGGCGAACGTCAACGCGCGCCGGCACCGCGCCGACGTTCACCCCGGCGTGACTTCCGCAGGCGCGCGCGTTGCCTGGCGAGTGAGTGCATCGTCCGGGTATTCGTCGTGCAGGCGCAGCCAGCCGTAGGTCGGCTCCTGCGGCCAGCCGGCGGGCGATTGCTCCCATT
The DNA here is from genome assembly GCF_037889955.1 of Variovorax robiniae. Taxonomy (NCBI): domain Bacteria; kingdom Pseudomonadati; phylum Pseudomonadota; class Betaproteobacteria; order Burkholderiales; family Comamonadaceae; genus Variovorax; species Variovorax robiniae. Next base: position 417,396 of record NZ_JBBKZS010000002.1, on the reverse strand, counting down.
CTTCCTGGCGACCCCAAGGCGTCAGATCGAGCAGGCCGAAGGTGTTGCTCGCCTGCTCGACGCCGCGGCCGGACGTGAACCAGCTCTGGAACACGCGCTCGCCCTGGCGGATGAACACCGACAGCCCGAAGTACGCGTTGCTCTGCGCCGTCACCATGTCTTCATGGAAGCTCGTGCCATGGCAGGACACCCACGGAAAAGTCCACCCCATGCGCGCCTTCACCTGCTCGATCTGCGGCACCATGGCGCGCGCCACCATCGTGAAGGTGGTGCGCCGCGCATGCAGGTGCGCGAAGTTGTTCATCAGGTTGTCGCTGTACTTGGAGCAGCCCGGGCAGATGTGGTCCGAGCCGTGGTTCAGCATGTTGTGATAGACGATCAACTGGTCGCGGCCGTCGAACAGGTCGATGAGGCGCAGGTCGTTGCGCGTGGGGGAGGCGAAGCGGTAGTCGCGCACGATCTCCGTCATGGGCAGGCGTCGTCGCCGCGCGTTCAGCGCGTCGTGGGCGCGCATGAGTTCCTTCTCGGCCTTGAGCAGGTCGTCGCGCTGGGCTTGCCAGTCGGCGCGGGAGACGATCTCGGGGTAGTTCAATCGGACCTCCAGTCGGGAATGATGTGAACACTGTACACATCAGGACATCAGGCGCGATGGAAGCCTGCGTAGGCCCTTCAACCAGCGTGGAAATGAAGAATGGCAGCGACGCGACCCGCCGCCCTTGGTGACGTCACGCGCGCTGCGCGCACATGAGTCTTCACTGAAACAGCCTGCCGGCGCCGTCGCGCCAAAGGCTCGCGTCCTATGCGACCTTGCCCAACAACAGGAACTCCATGAGTGCCTTCTGCGCATGCATCCGGTTCTCCGCCTCGTCCCACACCACCGACTGCGGCCCGTCGATCACATCCGCCTCGACTTCCTCCCCGCGATGCGCCGGCAGGCAGTGCATGAACAGCGCATCGGGCTGCGCCACGGCCATCATCTCGCTGTCGACGCACCAGTCGGCGAAGGCCTTGCGGCGCGCCTCGTTCTCGGCCTCGTAGCCCATGCTGGTCCACACGTCGGTGGTCACCAGGTCGGCGCCGCGGCAGGCTTCCATCGGGTCCTTGAAGACCTTGTAGCTGTCGTTCGACCGGATGCCGGCCACAGACTGGTCCACCTCGTAGCCGCTCGGCGTGCTCACATGCACCTTGAAGCCGAGGATCTCGCTGGCCTGCAGCCAGGTGTTGGCCATGTTGTTGCCGTCGCCCACCCAGGCCACCGTCTTGCCCTTGATCGACCCGCGGTGCTCGATGTAGGTGAAGATGTCCGCCAGGATCTGGCAGGGGTGGAATTCATTGGTCAGGCCGTTGATCACCGGCACGCGCGAATGCTCGGCAAACTTTTCGATCTTGGTCTGTTCGTAGGTGCGGATCATCACCAGGTCGACCATGCGGCTAATGACCTTGGCGCTGTCGTCGATGGGCTCGGCGCGGCCCAGCTGGCTGTCGCCGGTGGTCAGGTGCACCACGCTGCCGCCGAGTTGGTACATGCCGGCCTCGAAGCTCACACGCGTGCGCGTCGAGGCCTTCTCGAAGATCATGGCCAGCGTGCGGTCCACCAGCGGCTGGTGCCGTTCGTAGGCCTTGAACTTCTTCTTGATGAAGGCGGCGCGCTCGAACAGGTGCGCGTACTCGTCGGCCGTGAAGTCGGAGAACTGCAGGTAGTGCCGGACTTCCGTCATGCCTTGGGCTCCGCGAGGAAGGCCTTCACGATCGGCGCCAGGATGGCGACGATCTCGTCGGCTTCCGCGATCGTCAGGATCAGCGGCGGCACCAGGCGGATCACGCTGTCGGCCGTCACGCTCAGCAGCAGGCCGGCCTCGCAGGCGCGGTTCAGGATCACGCCACACGGACGGTCCAGCTCGATGCCCAGCATCAGCCCCTGGCCGCGCACTTCCTTCACGCCCGACATGCGCGAGAACTCGCGCTCCAGCGCCGACTTGAGATGCGCGCCGACGGTAGCCGCGTTCTCCAGCAGCTTCTGCTCTTCCATGATGCGGATGGTCTCGATGCCCGCGCGCATGGCCAGCGGGTTGCCGCCGAAGGTGGTCCCGTGGTTGCCCGGCTGGAACAGGTTGGCTGCCTTCGGACCCGCGACGACGGCGCCGATCGGCACGCCCGAACCCAGGCCCTTGGCCAGCGGCATCACGTCCGGCTTGATGCCGGCCCACTGGTGCGCGAACCACTTGCCGGTGCGGCCCATGCCGCATTGCACCTCGTCGATCATCATGAGCCAGTCCTTCTGGTCGCAGAGCGCGCGCACCTGCTTCAGATAGTCCCAGCGCATCGGGTTGATGCCGCCTTCGCCCTGGATGGTCTCGAAGAACACGGCGACCACGTTCGGGTTGCCTTCGGTCGCCTTCTTCAGCGCCTCGATGTCGTTCAGCGGAACACGGATGAACCCCTCGACCAGCGGGCCGAAGCCGGCCTGGATCTTCGGATTGCCCGTGGCCGACAGCGTGGCGATCGAGCGGCCATGGAAGGCCTTCTCGTAGACCACGATCTCGGGCTTCTCGATGCCCTTCTCATGGCCGAACTTGCGCGCCAGCTTCAGCGCCGCCTCGTTGGCTTCGAGCCCGGTGCAGCAGAAGAAGGCGTTGGTCAGGCCCGACAGCTCGGTCAGCTTGGCGGCCAGCGCTTCCTGGCCCGGCACGTAGTAGTAGTTGGAGCTGTGGATCAGCTTGGTGAGCTGGTCTTGCAGGGCAGGCACCAGTTCGGGGTGGTTGTGGCCCAGCGTGTTGACGGCGATGCCGCCGAGGCCGTCGAGATAGGCCTTGCCATTCGTGTCCCAGACTCGGCAGCCTTGCCCGTGCGACATCGCGATCGGCAGGCGACCGTAGGTGTTCATGACGTGGGGCGACGTGGGCTGGGGAATGGCGCTCATTGTTCGAATCTCCGAAAAGGGAAGCGAATTCTAGGGCGGCCACCTTCGCGCTTTGCTGAGGATTGCGCATCACAGCAATGCCCTTGGCACGGCGCATGCGAGGCCGCCAGTTAAAATCGTTGTGCGCCGCAGCACAACGCCTCGCCGGCCGCCAACCCCGCCCCATGGACATTCCCAGCACCAAGAAACTTTTCATCCAGGGCGTCACCCACGACGGCCGGACTTTCCGTCCGAGCGACTGGGCCGAGCGCCTGGCCGGCGTGATGAGTTCGTTCCGCCCCGGCGGCGCCACGCCCGACAGCTACCTGAGCTACTCGCCCTGGTGCGTGCCCACGACCATCAACAACGTCAAGTGCGTGATCGTCAGCCCGGAACTGCGCGACCATGACGTGATGGCCTGGGATTTCGTCATGAACTTCGCCCGCGACAACGACTTGACCGTGGGCGAGGCCTGCGTCCTGCCCGAGTAAGACACAAAGCGATCGCCCATGAAAAAACCGCCCGAAGGCGGTTTTTTCACTTTTGCTGCAGCGCACCCCTGTCAAACGGCGGATGAAAGCGCTGTGGCGATCATCCGGGCTTGGCCCGACGTCAGTGTCAGGCGGCGGCTGCGGGGGCCAGGGCGAGTGCCTTGACCTTGGCCGACAGGCGGCTCTTGTCGCGAGCGGCCTTGTTCTTGTGGAAGATGCCCTTGTCGGCAACCAGGTCGACAATGCTCTGAGCCTTGGCGAACAGGTCCTTCGCCTTGGTCACGTCGCCGGCCAGCACGGCCTTTTCGACGTTCTTCACAGCGGTACGGTATTTGGAGCGCAGCGAGGTGTTCGCGGCGTTGAGCTTGATGTCCTGGCGGACGCGCTTGCGGCCCGACGCGAGGCGCGGGTTCTTTTTCTTCGGCTTGGCTGATGCCATGATTTAGTTCCTTGGTGTCTGGGGATGTTGCAGCAAAGCCGACCATTATAGCTCGCCCCGCACCGGGGTGCACCTACACTCCTCGGCGCCGTGTCCTTATTCAAATCCGCCTCCACCGTCTCGCTCCTCACGCTGGCCTCGCGCATCACGGGCCTCATCCGCGATGTGCTCTTCAGTTCCGTATTTGGCGTCAACGCGCTGACGGACGCCTACTACGTCGCCTTTCGCATACCCAACCTGTTTCGTCGGGTATTGGGGGAGGGCGCGTTCAGCCAGGCCTTCGTGCCCGTGCTGGCGGCCTGCAAGACGGAGGAGGGCGACGCCGGAGCGAAGAATCTCGTGGACCACGTCGGCACGCTGCTGACCTGGACGCTGGTCGTGCTTTGCATCGCGGGCGTGATCGGCGCGCCGCTCATGGTGTGGGCGATGGCGAGCGGGTTGCAGAAGTCGGGCGGCTTCGATGGCGCCGTGGTCATGACGCGCTGGATGTTCCCGTACATCGGCTTCATGTCGCTGGTGGCGCTGGCGGGCGGCATCCTGAACACCTGGCGCAAGTTCGTGGTGCCCGCGGCCTCGCCGGTGTTGCTGAACGTCGCGCTCATCACGTCGATCGTCATCGGCGCGCCGCTGTTCCAACGCTGGGGCATCGAGCCGATCTATGCGCAGTGCGTGGGCGTGATGGTCGGGGGCGTACTGCAACTGGCGCTGCAGATTCCGGCGTTGATGAAGATCGGCATGCTGCCGCGCATCGGCGTGCGCATCTCGGCCATTCGCGCGGCCCTGACCGACCCGACCACGCTCAAGATCCTGAAGTTGATGCTTCCCGCCATGATCGGCGTCAGCGGCGCGCAGATCTCGCTGCTGATCAACACGCAGATCGCCTCGCACCTGGCCGAGGGCAGCGTCACCTGGATCACCAATGCCGACCGGTTGATGGAGTTCCCCAGCGCCATGCTGGGCGTGGCGCTCGGCGTGGTGCTGATGCCGCAACTTGCCAGTGCCCGCGCCGCGAAGGACGAAACGCGCTTCTCCGCGATGCTCGACTGGGGCCTGCGCCTCATCGTGCTACTGACGGTGCCTTGCGCGCTGGCGCTGCTGGTGTTCGCCAAGCCGCTGGTGGCTGTGCTGTTCCACAACGGCGCATTCGACGACGCCAGCGTCCTGCGCACGGCCGAGGCGCTGGTCGGCTACGGCACCGGGTTGCTGGGCATCGTCTCGATCAAGGTGCTGGCCGCAGGTTTCTACGCGCGCCACGACATGCGCACGCCGATGCGCATCAGCCTGGGCACGTTGGTGCTCACTCAACTGCTGAACATCGCGCTGGTGCCGTACCTGCAGCACGCGGGGCTCACGCTGTCGATCGGCATCGCGCAACTGGTCAATGCCACGCTTCTGCTGGTGATGCTGCGCCGTGTCGGCAGTTACAAGCCGGCGGCGGGCTGGTGGCTCTTCATCGCGCAGGTGATGGCAGGCACGTTGCTGATGGGGGCATTGCTGGTTTGGGCGAACGGCCATTTCGACTGGATCGCCCTGCGCGAGCATCGCCTGCTGCGCATCGGCCTGTTGGCGGCGGTCATTGCGGGGGCTGGCGTGCTCTATTTCGGCGTGCTGGCGCTGGCCGGCGTCAAGCTGCGCAGCTTCATGCGGCGCTGATTTTCCGATAGGGCTGCGCCACCGGGCGTATGTCGCCTTGACGCTCCCCGCCCGCTCTACTACAAAGACACATGCCGTTGAGCCTTTCCGCTCCCACCGCCCTGGAGTATTTCCGTACCCTGGTGGAGAGCGACGACCATTTCCCGCTGCTCGAGGCCGCCGCCAGCCTGGCGCAGGACGAATATCCCGATCTCGACGTGCAGCAGGTGCTGGGCGACATCGACCAGCTGCTGGCGCGCCTCAAGCGCCGCCTGCCCGCCGATGCGGCGCCCTTGCAACGGTTGCGTCTTCTCAACCAATTCTTCTTCCACGACCTGAGCTTCGGCGGCAACGTCAACGACTACTACGACCCCGACAACAGCTACCTGAACGCCGTGTTGCGCACACGCCGAGGCATCCCGATTTCACTGGCCGTGCTGTGGATGGAATTGGCGCAGGGTCTCGGCCTGCAGGCGCGCGGCGTGGGCTTTCCGGGGCACTTCATGCTCAAGGTGACGCTGCCGAAGGGGCAGGTGGTGATCGATCCCTTCACCGGCCGTTCGCTCTCGCGCGAGGAACTCACCGAACGCCTGGAGCCCTACAAGCGCAGCAATGGCCTCGTCGGTGACTTCGACGTGCCGCTCGGCCTGTACCTGCAGCCCGCCACGCCGCGCGACATCATCGCGCGCATGCTGCGCAACCTGAAGGAAGTGCACCGCACGCAGGAAGACTGGCAGCGCGCCATCGCGGTGCAGGACCGGTTGGTCGTGCTCCTGCCCGAGGCCTGGGGTGAGCACCGGGACCGTGGGCTGGCGCATGCCGCGCAGGGCAATGCGTCGCTGGCCGTGCGCGACCTCGAAACCTACCTGGCCCATGTGGAAGACGCGCTGGACATTGACGCGATTGCCGAGCGTGTCGCGGCCCTGCGACGCGCCGAGAGCTGATGACCGCCGAAACGGACCACGGACCGCTCGGCTTGCCGCGCAGGACCGAGGCGGCGCCGGGCGTCGATGTCGCGAGAGACCTGGGCAAGCGGCATCAGTTCCATGGCATCCAGCCGGTGTTGCCCGTTGCGGACGTCTCGCGTGCGGCGCGCTACTTCCGGGACGTGCTGGGCTTCGAACTGGACTTCATCGCCGGCGAGCCGCCAAGCTATGCGCGTGTGCGGCATGTGCCCGGCTCGTTCGACGCGGACGTGCGGGGCGCGCGGCATGAACCCGGGCGGCCCGCCATCGTGCCGGACGGCCACAGCCAGGGCGATGCGGTCTACATCCGCCTGTGGCAATGCAATGCGCGGGAGACGCGCCAGTGGCGGGGCGAGATCGTCATCCACGTCGGCCACGACATCGATGGTTTGCATGCGGTCTACCTGAAGCGCGGCGTCGAGGTGATCGAGCCGCCCGTATCGCAGCCCTGGGGCCTGCGCGAGTTCGCGATTCGCGAACCCGACGGGCATGTGCTGCGTTTTTGCGGCTACCTTTAGCGCGCTCGCGCTCCCTGACAACTCGCTGCCCGCCGCGACTTGTGGGGCAGCACGTCGCTCACCGCTGTGCCGTCACGGCCTGCCGGGACGGTGAACCGGGCAACCCGAACTGCCGCCACGCCCGACGCAATTGCGTGTCCGAACTGAACCCCGCCCGCTCCGCCGCATGTGTGACCGTGGCGCCGGAGCCCAGTGCAAGCTGTGCGCTCGCCAGGCGAATGCGGCGCAGGTACTCCAGTGGCGGAATGCCCGCATGCTCGACGAAGAGGCGGGTCAGATGCCGCGGCGAAGTCAACGCGACACCGGCCATGCGCGGCACGTCCCAGTCGTCCCGGGGCTGCTCGCTCACCGCATCCTGCACGCGATGCAATGCCGCATGCATGTGGTTGCGGTAGGCGAGGAGGGGCGACAGCTCCGGGTCATGGGGGCCGCGCCGCAGCGCCACCACCATCGTCTGCGCGACCTGGGCCGCCAGTGCTTCGCCGCAGGTCTCACCGATGCGGTGCAGGATCAGGTCGATGCCGGTGGTCACGCCGGCGCTGCTGTAGACCGGCGGGTCCAGCACGAACACACGGTTGGCCACCACGTCGCAGCGTGGCTCGATGCGCTGCAACTCGTCGAGGTGATGGTGATGCGTGGTGGTGCGCCGGCCGGCCAGGTGCCCCGCATGCGCGGCAAGCACGGCGCCGGCGCACACCGTGACCAGTTCGAGCCTTCCCGCCTCCAGGCGCAGGCCGCGCAGCCAGTGCAGCAGCTCGCGGGCTTCGTCGTTCTGCACATCGATCCTGTTGCCCGGCAGCCCGACCAGCACCACCCAGGTGGGGTGGTCGTCCCACTGCGTCGGCAGCGGCGCCAGGCCCTGCAAGGCGACGCCCACCGACGTCACCGATGTCGGCGCCGCGCTCACGAACTCCAACGCGAACCGTGCCCGCTTGCCGCTGGCCATCCATTGCTGGTTGGCAATGCGCAAGGCCTCGGCCGGCCCGGCCCAGTCGAGCACCAGGCTGTGGGCCTGCAGCACGAAGACTACGCGGATGCTTCGGTCTCGTTCTGCGTCCATTCGAAGTCCATTTGTCGCGCCGTGCGCTCGGCCAGTGCTCGGCCGGCGAGCCGCTCGACCAGGTGCAGGCTCATGTCGATGCCCGCGCTGATGCCGGCCGACGTGACGACGCGCCCGTTGCCCACCCATCGCGGGCCCTCCTGCACGCGCAGCGCCGGAAAGCGCTCGCGCAGTTCCGCCACGTCTTCCCAGTGCGTCGTGACGAGGTCGCCACCGCCGACCACGCCAGCCGCGGCCAGCAGGAAGGCGCCGGTGCAGACGGAGGCCGTGATGCGCGCCGTGCCGGCCTGCCTGGCGATCCAGGCCAGCGTGGTCGCGCTCGCCATCGGCGCGTCGACGACACCGCCGGGCACGATCAGCACATCGGCCTGCGGGCTGTCGGCCAGCGTGTGGTCCGGCAGCAGGCGCAGGCCGGCGCGCGCGGCCACCGCCTGCCGTGCTTCGGCCAGGTCCGCCACCGCGGCCACCAAAAACAAGGGCGCAGAACCGGGATGCAGGCGCTGATGCATGCGCGTGGCCGTCGTGAACACCTCGAACGGTCCGGCGAAGTCCAGCGCCTCGACGCCGTCGAAAGCGAGGATCAGCACCTTGAACATTGGTGGCCGCCTGTCATCCCAGCCGGCCCAACGCTTCCGGCACCGAGCAGACATGCGCGAAGCGGCCCTCCAGCACGGTGGCCGTGCGCGCCCTGATGTCGGCGGCGGGCAAGGGCCGGCCATCCGGCTGCACCATGTCGTAGGTCAGCGTGGCGTCGAGCACGTAGTCGACCTCCCAGCCGGAATCCCAGGCATGGCGCGTGGTCGTCTCGCAGCATTGCTCGGTGCGGATCCCGCTGACGATGATCTTGCCGATGCCGTTCTGCGTGAGCCACACATGGAGGCCGGTGCCGACGAGCGCGCTGTGGCGGTGCTTGGTGAAAGTGGCGGCGGGAAGGAAATCCGCCAGCCCGTCCAGCGGTCGCACATGGCCCGAGGCCACTGCGAAGGGGTTGCCGGCGATCTCCGGGCCGTCCGAATGCAACACGCGGACGACCGGCACATCGGCCGCGACGCAACCCTCGATCAGCGCGTTCTGCGCCGCCAGGTACGGCGCCATGTCGCGCTCCGTGGAATAGGGGCGATGGCGGAACGACTCCTGGACGTCGATCACTATGAGACAGTTTTTCATGGGCGCGCCTTGCATGGCGAAGTGGATCGTGCGCCCGATCTTCCCTGTAGACAAGTCCGGCGTCCCGGCCCGGAAGGACAAGAACCGATCAATATCGGACATCAAGTGCGTCGATGTGGCTTTGACATCTCGGCTCGATCCCCCGCGCGAGGGGGGGGGCGGGTCGGGCGCGGCCCGGCGCCGGGCTGCTCAAACGAGCTTTGCCGCCTGAAGCTCTTTTTTCAGGTACGCGTAGAACAGCGGCGCCGCCACCAGCCCGGCCGGCCCGAACACCGCCTCGGCCACGAACATCACCGCCAGCAGTTCCCACACCGCCATGTGCGTGCGGCTGCCCACCACCTTGGCGTTGATCACGTATTCGGCCTTGTGGATCAGGATCAGGAAGGCCAGGCACGCGGCCGCCGCAATGGGAGACACCGACAGCCCCACCAGCGTGAGCACCACGTTGCAGAGCAGATTGCCCACGATCGGCACCAGCCCGGCCACGAAGGTCAGCGTGATCAGCGCCGGCACATAGGGCAGTTCCAGGCCCCATAGCGGCAGGATCAGGAGCAGGAACACGGCCGTCAGCATCGTGTTGAAGGCGGCAATCCAGAATTGCGCCGCGACGATCTGGCGGAAAGCCTCGCCGAACAGGCGGATGCGTCGGCGCAACTCATTGGCCAGCGGGCCTTGCAGCTTGCTGTCGCGCGCCAATCCGGCCAGCGAACCCACGATCAGGCCGACATAGGAGAACAGCAGTCCGCCCAGCCAGGCCCGTCCGGTGTTGGCCAATGCGCCGGCCTGCGCACGCAGGTAGTTGGCCACCATGCGCTGCACCTCGCCCACGCCTTCCGGCAGGTACACCGCCACTTCCATCGGCAACTTGAGCTTCAACTCGAGGATGGTACGGGCGATGTAGTCGAGCAGTTCCTGGTATTGCTCAGGCGCGTTGAGTACGAACTCGCGTGCCTCGGTATAGCCCAGCGCCAGCAGCCCGATCGGCGCCAGCATCACCAGCGTCGCGGCGATGCCGCCAGCCCACGAAGACTGCCTGGTGCCGTCGCCGGATGCCCACGTGCGACGCAGGGCGCCGTGGAACAGGCGTGTGAGACGCCGCGTGCCCAGGAAGCCGATGCAGACGAACAGCAAGCCCGGCAACAGGTTCTGCCACAGCACCAGCAGCAAGCCGCCGGCGATCAGCAGGTAGCTCGCGATCACGACGTTGCGCGAGGCCGGCTTGCCGCGGCCCGCCACTTCGCGCAATTCAGCGCTCATCGGCGGCGAGGCCGAGGTGCGCTTCTCCTTTGCGGTGGCGGGTTGCGGCCGGGGTTCGCTCACGTCAGCGGACCACCACCGCCGCGCCTTCGCCGCGTTCGGCGATCACGCCAATCTCGTGGACCGATTCGCCGGCCGCGCGCAGCGTCGCGGCACAGGCCGCCGCGTGCGCCGGGTCGATCACCACCACCATGCCGATGCCATTGTTGAAAGTACGATTCATCTCGATATCGTCGATGCCGGCCACCTTCTGCAGCCATGCGAAGAGCTCAGTTTGCGGCCAGCTTCCCTTTTGCAAGTGGGCGGCAGTGCCCTCGGGCAGCACGCGCGGGATGTTCTCCAGCAAACCGCCGCCGGTGATGTGGGCCAGTGCCTTGATCGGGTGCAGGCCGAGCGCTTCCAGTACCGGCTTCACGTACAGCCGCGTCGGCGCCATCACCGCCTGCTTGAAGGGCTGGCCGTCGAGCGTCGCGGGCAGATCGGCGCCGGCGCGTTCGATCACCTTGCGCACCAGGCTGAAACCGTTCGAGTGCACACCGGCCGAGGCAAGCCCCAGCACCACGTCGCCGGGCTTCACGCTCTGGCCGGTGAGGATCTTCGACTTCTCGACCGCGCCGACCGCGAAGCCCGCCAGGTCGTATTCGCCGGCCGGGTACATGCCGGGCATCTCCGCCGTCTCGCCGCCGATCAGCGCGCAGCCGCTCAGTTCGCAACCGCGCGCAATGCCGCCGATGACCGCCGCGGCCGTGTCGACTTCCAGCTTGCCGCAAGCGAAATAGTCGAGGAAGAACAACGGCTCGGCGCCTTGCACCAGCACGTCGTTCACGCTCATGGCGACCAGGTCGATGCCGACCGTGTCGTGCATGTTCCATTCGAAGGCCAGCTTGAGCTTGGTGCCGACACCGTCGGTGCCGCTCACCAGCACCGGTTCCTTGTAGCGCTTGGGCACCTCGAACAGCGCGCCGAAGCCGCCGATGCCGGCCAGTACGCCTTCGCGCATGGTTTTCTTCGCAAGCGGCTTGATGCGGTCGACCAGGGCATCGCCCGCGTCGATGTCGACTCCTGCATCCTTGTAGCTGAGAGGGGCGGGCGAGTTCGAGGTCATGGTATGAGCGGGGACGGCGCGTAGCCGAGGGAGTAGGGAGGCGGCGCCGGTCGCAATGCCCGGGCCGATAGAATTCGTCACGATTTTAAGGGCCGCCGGCCCGCGCCTCTCCCTTCCCCATGAACCTCAGTACAGCGCCCACGATTGAATTGGCCGGTCACGGCACGGTACAGCGCTGCCGCGACGAGGCATGAAACAGCTCGCGCTCGACATCGGCCTGGACACAGGCCCGACCCTGGCCGACTTCGTTGCCGGCCCGAACGAGGCTGCCGTGCGCCACCTGCAGGTCTGGGTCGGCGAGGGCGCGCAGGCCTTGCATTCCCCGGTGCCCACGTACCTGTGGGGCGATGGCGGCAGCGGCAAGACGCACCTGCTGGAGGCGGTGTCCGCGGCGCTGCACGAGCAGGGCGGCACCGTGGGCTGGCTGCATGCGGACCTCGCGGAGCCGCCGGACTTCGACGAACGCTGGGTCGCCGTGCTGATGGATGACGTGCACCTGTACTCGGCGGTGCAGCAGCACGCGGCCTTCAACTGGTTCGTCAATGCGCAGAGCCTGCAGCGCGGCGTGGTGGCGGCAGGCGCCTTGCCGCCCGCCGACCTCCCGCTGCGCGAGGACCTGCGCACCCGCCTGGGCTGGGGCCATGTGTTCCAGTTGCAACTGTTGAGCGAGCCCGAGCGCCGTGCGGTGTTGCGACGCGCGGCCGACGTGCGCGGCGTCATCCTGTCGGACGAGGTGCTCGACTACATGCTGCATCGCTTCAGCCGCGACCTGGGCAGCTTGATGGAGTTGCTCGACCAACTCGACGGCTTCGCCTTGCGCACCCAGCGTGCCATCACGATCCCGCTGATCCGCGCGATGCTAGAGAACGAATGAGCGGCGCGAGCCGCGAACAGAACCCAATGATCAAGAAATTCATCGACAAGCTCCTTGGCAAATCCGCCGGAGCCACGCGCTTCGGCAAACGCCAGGAAGTCCCCGCCAGCGTGCACGGCATCGATCCGGCGCTGGTCGACGAGCGCGCGAAGAACGTCGTCACCACGCTGCAACAGGCAGGCTTCGAGGCCTATGTGGTCGGTGGCGCGGTGCGCGACCTGCTGCTGGGGCTGCGACCGAAGGACTTCGACGTGGCCACGAATGCCACGCCGGAGCAGGTCAAGAACCTGTTCCGCCGTGCCTTCATCATCGGCCGTCGCTTTCGCATCGTGCACGTGGTGTACGGCCGCGGACGCGAGCATGAGGTCATCGAAGTCTCGACCTTCCGCGCCTACATGGACAACGCCGCGGCCGAGCAGGTCAAGGGCAACGAGCGCACCAGCAAGGGCGAGCTGGCGAGCATGAAGCATGCGGTGGATTCGTCCGGCCGCGTACTGCGCGACAACGTCTGGGGTCCGCAGGAGGAAGATGCCGCGCGCCGCGACTTCACCGTCAACGCGATGTATTACGACCCGGCGAACCAAGTCGTGGTCGACTATCACAACGGCATCAAGGACGCGAAGAAGCTCACCCTGCGCATGATCGGTGACCCGGCCACGCGCTACCGCGAAGACCCGGTGCGCATCATCCGCGCCATCCGTTTCTCGGCCAAGCTCGATGGGCTGGGCTTTTCTCTGGAGCCGAAGACCAAGGCCCCGCTGGTCGATTCGAGCAAGCTGCTGGCCGACGTGCCGCAGAGCCGTTTGTTCGATGAAATGCTCAAGCTGCTGCAGACCGGTCATTCGATCGCCACCATCGCGCAGCTCAAGAAGCTGGGCCTGAGCACCGGCATCTATCCGCTGCTCGACGTCGTGGTCGAGCGCGCGGACCAGCCCTTCGTCACCGCCGCCTTGCAGGACACCGACCGCCGCGTCGGCGAGGGCAAGCCGGTTGCGCCGAGCTTCCTGCTCGCCTGCGTGCTGTGGGCCGACGTGCGCGACGGCTGGGCCGCGCGCATTGCTGGCCAGCATGGACAGCGCGGACAACCTTCGTACCCGGCGCTCCAGGATGCCATCGACGACGTGTTCAATTCCCGCATCGGCGACGTGTCGGGTCGCGGCAAGCTGGCCGCCGACATGCGCGAGATCTGGATGATGCAGCCGCGTTTCGACAAGCGCAGCGGCGCCACGCCCTACGGCCTGGTCGAGCAGGCGCGCTTTCGTGCCGGCTTCGACTTCATGCGCCTGCGCGCCGACGTGGGAGAGGTCAGCGAGGAAATCGCCGAGTGGTGGCAGGAGTTCAGTACTGCCGATGACATGCGCCGGCAGGACCTGATGGACCAGGTGCGCGACGAGCAGAAGAAGGGGCCGCGCGTGCGCGTGCGCGCGCCGCAGGCGCAACAGCCGAAGCAAGCGCAGTCGCAGCCTCGTGCCGCGGCACCGGTGTCCATGCCGGAGACGGAGATGGCCGTGCCACCCGATGGCGAGGCCGTCGCGCCGCGCAAGCGTCGCCGCCGGCGCAAGCCGCGGCCGGAAGGCGGCGGTGGTGGCGATCAGGGCGCATCCTCGGGCGAGTGAGTGTGCGCGCCTACGTCGCCATCGGCGCGAACCTCGGCAATGCGAAGGCCACCGTGGAGCAGGCCATGGAAGTGCTGGACGGCCTTGCGCAGACGCGCGTCGTGTCGCGGTCGTCCGTGTACCGGAGCGCGCCCTTCGAGGCCACTGGGCCCGACTTCTTCAATGCCGTCGTCGCGCTTGAAACGGAGCTGGAACCGCTCGCATTGCTGGCCGAATTGCAGCGCCTGGAGCTGCAGGCCGGCCGCGAGCGCCCCTATCGCAACGCGCCGCGCACGCTCGATCTCGACCTGCTGCTGCACGGTGCCGCCGTGCTCGACACGCCCACGCTGACCCTGCCGCATCCCCGCATGTTGCAACGCGCATTCGTCTTGCTGCCCCTTGCGGAGATCGCGCCGGACCGGGTTACGCCAGAGCAGATCGCGGCAGTCGCAGGGCAGGTCATCGAGCGGATTTGAGGCTGCATGCAGCTCGAATCATTTCGTTACATCAAAATCGGTTCCTTGTCCAGTCCGAGGGCTCCGGCCTAACCCTATTACACTTGCGCGGTTTTTCACAGCGGCGTCACTGACGTTTGGTAGCCGCCCCACCCCAGGAGAGGCCATGTTCGGCAAGCTGCTGCCCCGCGAGGGGAATTTTTTCGAGATGTTCAACCAGCATGCCGAGCGCATCGTGGAAGCGGCCCGCGCTTTCGAGCAACTGGTTGCCAATTACAACGACGTGCACCTGCGTGAGCAGTACAACCGCGACGTCGACAACGCCGAGCGCGCTGCCGACCGCGTCACGCACGACGTCAACCGGCTGTTGCACAAGACCTTCATCACGCCGATCGATCGCGAGCAGATCCACAAGCTCATCAACACGATGGACGACGTGGCCGACCTGATCCAGGACTCGGCCGAGACCATGGCGCTGTACGACGTGCGCCACATGACCGACGAGATCGTGCGCCTCACCGCGCTGAGCGTGAAGTGCTGCGACAAGCTCAAGGACACCGTCAAGCATCTCGGCCGCATCGCCGAACCGGCCATCGCCGAGGCGGCGCTGAAGGGCTGCGAGGAGATCGACCGCATCGAATCCGACGCCGACCGCGTGATGCGCAGCGCCATGAGCAAGCTGTTCCGCGAAGAGCCCGATGTTCGCGAAGTGATCAAGCTCAAGGCAATCTACGAATTGCTGGAAACCATCACGGACAAGTGCGAGGACGTTGCCAACGTCATCGAAGGCATCATCCTCGAGAACTCCTGATGGAAGCGGTCCAGGTCGGTTTCTGGGTCGTGGCCTTGCTGGTCACGCTCGCCATCGCGTTCGACTTCATGAACGGGTTTCATGATGCGGCCAATTCGATTGCCACCGTGGTGTCCACCGGCGTGCTCCGGCCCGGGCAGGCGGTGGTGTTCGCGGCCTTCTTCAACCTCATCGCGATCTTCATCTTCCACCTGAGCGTGGCCGCGACGGTCGGCAAGGGCATTGCCGATCCCGGCGTGATCAACGTGCATGTGGTGTTCGGGGCGCTGGTCGGGGCGATCAGCTGGAACCTCGTCACCTGGTACTACGGCATCCCGAGCAGCTCGTCGCATGCGCTGATCGGCGGCATCGTCGGTGCGGTGATCGCCAAGTCCGGTTCGAGTGGCCTCGTGGCGGCAGGCATCTGGAAGACGGTGGCCTTCATCTTCGTGTCGCCGCTGCTGGGATTCTTCCTCGGCTCGATGATGATGGTGGTGGTGGCCTGGATTTTCCGCCGCGCGACGCCCTCGCGCGTGGATCGCTGGTTTCGCCGGTTGCAACTGGTTTCGGCCGGTGCCTACAGCCTGGGGCACGGCGGCAACGATGCGCAGAAGACCATCGGCATCATCTGGATGCTGCTGATCGCCACGGGTTATGCCAGCGCCAACGATGCCAACCCGCCCACCTGGACCATCGTGAGTTGCTACACCGCGATCGCGCTGGGCACCATGTTCGGCGGCTGGAGGATCGTGAAGACCATGGGCCAGAAGATCACCAAGCTCAAGCCGGTGGGCGGCTTCTGCGCCGAGACGGGCGGCGCGCTGACGCTGTTCCTGGCCACCTTCCTGGGCATCCCTGTGTCGACGACGCACACCATCACTGGCGCCATCGTCGGCGTGGGCGCGGCGCAGCGCATGAGTGCGGTGCGCTGGGGCGTGGCGGGCACCATCGTGTGGGCCTGGATCTTCACCATCCCGGCGTCGGCCTTCGTGGCCGCGATCGCCTATTGGGTCAGCCTGCAGTTGTTCTGACCGCCGTCACGGCGCTTACTGCGAGATCTTCCGGCCTTCCTCGACCTGGTATTCGAAGTAGCGCTGGAAGCTGAACGCGATGCTGGCCATCAGGATCGTGCTGCCGAACAGCAGGGCCAGCACCACCGCGCCGATCGTCAGCCACTGGGTGCGGCCCTGCGGCGCATCGAGCGGCGCGCCGGCGTTGTAGCGGGCATTCCATTTTTCCGGCGTCATCAGGCCGTAAATGATGGCTGTCAAGGCGCAGCCGGCGATGGTGAAGCCGAGCAGCGGCACCAGCACCCAGCTCCAGGCGTCGTCGAGCCCGTACATCCGGGCGCGTTCCAGGCCGTATACGCCCAGCGCGGTTGGGATGGGCAGCAGCCAGCCAGGCAGGCTGCCGAGGCCGCGCAGGTAGAAGCAGTGCAGGCCCAGCGGCCCGCCCAGGAAGGCGAGCCATGCGGCCACGGTCTTGTTCTTCATTCGGGGCTTGTCGTGCTGCCCTCGCCGATCACTTTTTCCATGAGCACGATGTCGCGCCATTGGCCGAATTTCCAGCCGCAATCCTTGAACACGCCGACGTGGCTGAAGCCCTGGGCGCGATGCACGCCGACCGAGCCAAGATTGGCGGAGTCGCCGATCACCGCCATCAACTTGCGCACGCCGACGGCCTCGGCCGCCTTCGTCAATTCGGCGAGCAGTTTCGCGCCCAGACCCTGACCCCGCGCTGAGTCGGCGATGTAGATCGAGTCTTCTGCCGAGAAGCGGTAGGCGGGACGCGGCTTGAACCAGTTGCAGTAGGCAAAGCCCAGCACTTCGCCGTCCTGTTCCGCGACGAGGTAGGGCAGGTTCCTGGCGAGCACATCGGCGCGGCGGCTGGCCATGTCGGCCTCGGTCGGCGGCTCTGTTTCGAAGGTGCCGGTGCCGTGCAGCACGTGGTGGGCGTAGATGGCGGTGATGGCTGCGACGTCTTCGTCGCGGCTCGGGCGAATGGTGGGCATGGGGAAGCGAGAAACGAGGGAAAAGGAGCCATTGGCCGGAGCCGGCTATAATAGAAGGCTTTTCAGCGTGTCGCTGGCCGGGTGGTCATTGCGCGTGTCTCAACGCTGAAAGAACTCGCTGGAAGAAATTCCACCACCCCAAGGATAAAACATGGTCGTCATTCGACTCTCCCGCGGCGGCTCCAAAGGCCGTCCGTTCTTCAACATCGTCGTGTCGGACAAGCGCGTTCGCCGCGATGGCCGTTTCATCGAGCGCCTGGGTTTCTACAACCCGATCGCCAAGGAAAACGAAGAAAGCATCCGCATTGCGCAAGACCGCCTGACCTACTGGAAGAGCGTCGGCGCCCAGGCTTCGCCCACCGTGGCACGCCTGATCAAGCAAGCCGCCGCTGCGGCTCCCGCGGCAGCAGCCTAAGCTGTCCAGGCGATGTTGCCGACACTCGAAGCCGCCGAATTGCCGGCGGACGCGATCGAGGTAGGGCGCATCGCCGATGCCTGGGGCATCAAGGGCTGGTTCAAGGTCCTGCCCCACAGCGCCCAACCCGAGGCGCTTTTTTCTTCCAAACGCTGGTTCCTGCAAGCCCCCGGTGCAGCCGCCGGCGTTTTCCGCTTGCCCATCCGGGAAGCGAAGGACCATTCCGACTGCATCGTCGCCTGCTCCGAAGACGTGGTGGACCGCACCGCGGCTGAGGCGCTGCGCGGCGCGCGCGTGTTCGTGCCGCGTTCGAGCTTTCCGACGGCGGGCACCGACGAGTACTACTGGGTCGACCTGATCGGCCTGCAAGTGGTCAACCGCGAAGGCATCCAGCTCGGCACGGTGCGCGAACTGCTCGCCGCCGGACCGCAGACCACGCTGGTGCTGGCGGCGGAAGAGGGCGGCGTCGCGATCGAGCGGCTGGTGCCCTTTGTCTCCGCATTCGTCGACAGCGTCGACCTGGCTGGCCGGACCATCACGGTCGACTGGCAGCCTGATTACTAGGCATCCGGCGCACATGCGCTTCGATGTCATCACGCTCTTCCCCGAACTGTTCGCGCCCTTCCTCGTGAGCGGCGTGACGCGTCGTGCCTACGAGTCGAAGCAGGTCGAAGTCGTGCTGTGGAATCCACGCGATTACGCCATGGGCAACTACAAGCGCGTGGACGATCGGCCTTTCGGCGGCGGCCCGGGCATGGTGATGATGGCCGAGCCGCTGTCCGCCTGCCTGGACGCTGTGCTGGCCGCGCGCGCTGATGCGTCGGTGCCCGTCGTGCTGTTCTCTCCCATTGGCGAGGCGTTGCAGCACGCGTCGGTCGAGCAATGGTCGGCCAGCGCGGGCGCGGTGCTCATCTGCGGGCGCTACGAGGGCATCGACCAGCGCTTCATCGACGCCCGCGTCACACACCAGATCAGCCTCGGCGACTTCGTGCTGTCGGGCGGCGAGATTCCCGCCATGGCCCTGCTCGACGCGGTGGCGCGACTGCAGCCCGGCGTGCTGGGGGACGAAGCCAGTCATGTACAGGACAGCTTCAATCCCGCGCTGGACGGCCTGCTCGACTGCCCCCACTACACCCGGCCCGAGCAATGGCAGGGCCAGTCGGTGCCGGCGCCGCTGATGTCGGGCCATCACGCCCAGATCGAGCGCTGGCGGCGCGATCAACGTTTGGGCATCACGGCGACGCATCGTCCCGAATTGATCGATGCGGCACGTGCCGCAGGCCGCCTGAACAAGGCCGATGAGGCCCTGCTCAAAAAAAAGCTATAATCTTTGGCTCTCCGATCCTCTGGCCGGCCGCGTCCGCATCAGTCCACATTGCTGGATTCGATCAGCGAACGCCTTTAGTGCAGCGCGGACAAGATCAAACACAGGAAATCATGAACCTCATCCAGACCCTCGAGCAGGAAGAAATCGCCCGGCTCAACAAGAAGATTCCCGATTTCATGCCTGGTGACACCGTCATCGTGAGCGTGAACGTCGTCGAAGGCTCGCGCAAGCGCGTCCAGGCCTATGAAGGCGTCGTCATTGCCAAGCGCAATCGCGGCCTCAACAGCGGCTTCACCGTGCGCAAGATCTCCAGCGGCGAAGGCGTGGAACGTACGTTCCAGACCTACAGCCCGCTGATCGCCGGTATCGAAGTCAAGCGTCGTGGCGATGTGCGCCGCGCCAAGCTGTACTACCTGCGCGAGCGCAGCGGCCGTTCGGCACGCATCAAGGAAAAGCTGCCGGGCAAGTCGAGCAACGCTGCTGCCGCCCAATAAGCTGCGCTTTCGTTGTGTCAAAAAGCCGCCGATCCGGGCGGCTTTTTGCTTTGGGCTCGCCATGCCCTGCCTTCAATCACCAAGGAGCCCCACCTGACCCATCGATCACCGACGCAAACCGCCGCTGTTGTCGAACCCGCCACCACGGTTGCGCCCGCCTCGCTGCTCTCCTTCGACCCGCGCGCCGTGCCGGTGGTTGCCGTCGACGGCCACCTGCCCGCAGTGGCGCGCACCGAACTCACGCCTTCGGCACTGCGGGCGCGCTTTGCATCGCCGCCCGAATGGGTGCCGGAGCTGCGCCGCGAGCCTCGCCTGATGGACCGCGCGCCGGCCCAGGCCGCGGTGCTGGTGCCGATCGTGCTGCATGACGGCGGGCCGACGGTGCTGCTGACCGAGCGCGCATCGCGCATGACGACGCACTCGGGCCAGGTCGCCTTTCCGGGGGGACGTGTCGATCCGGAAGATGCCAACGTCGCGGCCGCGGCGCTGCGCGAGGCCTGGGAAGAGGTGGGCCTGTCGGCCGGTTACGTCGAGATCCTGGGCAGCCTGCCGACCTACACCACGGTGACCTCGTTCATCGTCACCCCGGTGGTCGCGCTGGTGCAGCCGGGCTTCTCGCTGCAGCCGAACCCCGACGAAGTGGCCGATGCCTTCGAGGTGCCCCTCGCGTTCCTGATGAACCCGGCCAATCACCGCCGCCATGCGATGCCGGATCCCGAGCGCCAGTCGCGCGAGTGGTATTCGATGCCTTACCAGGACGGTGAGTACGAGCGCTTCGTGTGGGGTGCGACGGCAGGGATGCTGCGCAACCTCTATCGCTTCCTGATTGCCTGATCGCAAGCCCACGCGCGGGTTTGCGGGCCGCGGCGCCCGACCCGCAATCGAGCCGCGCTCGCTATCATCGAAATCATGAGCTTCTTCGCCATCCTGTGCGGCTTGCTGATCGAGCAGGTCCGCCCGCTTGCGTATCACAACCCGGTGTACGGCACCGTGTTGGCCTGGACGCGCTGGGTCAGCCGCAACTTCGACGCCGGCAAGCCGCACCACGGCTGGATCGCCTGGGGGCTGGCGGTCGGCTTGCCGACGCTGCTGTCATTCGGCATCTATTGGGGGTTGGTGCTCACATTGGGCCTGCCATTCGCGGTGGTCTGGAGCATCGCGGTGGTCTACACGACGCTGGGCTTCCGGCAGTTCAGCCATCACTTCACCGGCATTCGTGACGCGCTCGACAGCGGCGACGATCCGTTGGCGCGATCGCTGCTGGCCCAGTGGCAGCGCGTCGACGCCACCAACCTGTCGCGCAGCGAAGTCATCCGTCGGGTGATCGAGCATTCGGTGATCGCGGCGCATCGCCATGTGTTCGGTGTGCTGGCCTGGTTCTCGATCCTTGCGGCCTTCGGCCTGGGACCGGCGGGCGCGGTGTTCTACCGCATGAGCGAGTTCGTGGCGCGCTACTGGGCGCACAAGGATGGCGCTTCGGTGCAGCCGTCCAGCGTGTGGGTCCAGCGCTCGTCGGCGCGTGCCTGGCATGCGATCGATTGGGTACCGGCGCGCATCACGGCGTTGGGCTTCGCGGTGGTTGGCAGCTTCGAAGACGCGATCGACTGTTGGCGCAACGATGCGAGCCGCTTCCCGGACATCAACGACGGCGTGATTCTGGCCGCGACTTCGGGTGCGGTGAACGTGCGGCTCGGCGGCGGCGGGCTGCGTCCCGCGCCCGTCACTGACCCGCTCTCGCGCGCCCAGGCGGGCGAGTCAGTCGCGAGCATTCACGGGGTGGACAGCGGAAGCACGCCAGGCCGTGAACCCGAGCCTGGACACCTGCGCAGCGTGGTCGGGCTGGTCTGGCGCTCGGTCGTGATGTGGATGCTGTTGCTGGCATTGCTGACGCTGGCCCGCCTCCTGGGCTGATCGATGACCGCATCCCTGCCGAGCTTCTTCAGCCCGCGACTGGCCGCGCTCGAACCGTATGTGCCTGGCGAGCAACCGCGCATCGCGAATCTCGTCAAGCTCAACACCAACGAGAACCCGTATCCGCCGTCACCACTGGCGGTCGACGCCGTCCAGCGCGCCGCTGCAAGCGGGTTGGAGCGCTATCCGGATCCGGAGTCTCTGGCCTTGCGCGAAGCGGTCGCGCGGCGCCACGGTCTCAGCCCGGACGAGGTGTTCGCCGGCAACGGTTCGGACGAGGTGCTCGCGCATGCTTTCTTCGCGTTCTTTCGCCAGAGCGAGCCGCTGCTGTTCCCGGATGTGACCTACAGCTTCTATCGCGTCTATGCGCAGCGCTACGACATCCCATGCGAGCTGCTTTCCGTGGACGATCGGTTGCGTATCGATATCGACGCGTTGGCCGACCGAGCCGCGCGTGGTTGCGGCGGCATCGTGCTGGCCAATCCGAATGCGCCGACCGGCATCGGTCTGCCACTCGCGCAGATCGAGCGGCTGCTGCAAGCTTGCCCGCAACGCGTGGTGCTGGTCGACGAGGCGTATGTCGATTTCGGCGGCGCCAGCGCGCTGTCGCTGATTGCAACGTATCCGAATCTGCTGGTGGTGCAGACGCTGTCCAAGTCGCGCGCGCTGGCGGGGCTGCGCGTCGGTTTTGCCTGCGGTCAGGCGCATCTGATCGAGGCGATGACGCGCGGCAAGAACACCTTCAATTCGTACCCGTTGGGGCGGCCTGCGTTGGCCGGCGCCGTGGCCGCGTTGGAGGATGAGGCGTGGTTCGCCCAGACCTGCAAGGCCGTCATGGACACGCGCGAAGGCTTGAGCCTGGAGTTGGAGGACTTGGGTTTCGAGGTGCTGCCATCGCAGGCGAACTTCGTTTTCGCACGGCATCTGCAGCGCGATGCCGGTGAGCTTGCCGCTGCGCTGCGGGAGCGGGCCGTGCTGGTCCGACACTTTGGTTCGCCACGCATTGCGCAGTACTTGCGCATCAGCATCGGGACACGCGACCAGTGCAGCATGCTGGTCGATGCGCTGAACGACATCCTCGCGGGCTGAGTCACCGCCCAAGCCGGGGCACGCCCCTCAGGGAAAGCGCCGCTGGCTCAATTCGGCAAACAGCTCACCGTAGATCCGATAGCGCGTCGCGCTGATCGGACCGTCCTGGGTGGCCGTCTCGACTTGCGGAATCACGCCACACCCGGGCTCGTGCAGGTGCGTGCAGTTGTAGAACTTGCAGTTCGACGCATGCTCGCCAATGTCCGGCATCAGGCTGGCCAGCCGCATCGGCTCGATGTGGTTGAGGCCGAACTCCTGGAAGCCCGGCGAGTCGATCAACGCCGTCTCGCCGGCCTTGTCGACCCAGTACCAACTGGTGCTGGTGGTCGTGTGCTTGCCGGAGTTGAGCGCCTTGGAGATCTCGCCGGTCTGCGCGAGCGCGCCGGGCACCAGCAGGTTGATCAGCGTGCTCTTGCCCGCACCCGAGGGGCCGAGCACCAGCGTGGTCTTGCCGGCCAGCAGCTTTAGCAGCGAGGCGCGATCCACTTCGCCCGAGGCCTTCAGCGACAGCGGCAGCACGCCATGGTGCATGCGTCGGTACGGTGCCAACCTGGCCCACGCGCGTTCGAAGGGCCCGATCAGATCGCTCTTGTTGAGCGCGATGATCGGCGCGATGCGCTCGGCCTCGGCCGCGATGAGTGCACGCGCCAGTTGATGCTCGGAGAACTCAGGTTCGGCGGCGATCAGGATCAGCACATGGTCGAGGTTCGCCGCAAAGGACTTGGTGCGGATCTCGTCCTGTCGGTAGAAGAGGTTGCGC
This sequence comes from Variovorax robiniae, assembly GCF_037889955.1. Taxonomy (NCBI): domain Bacteria; kingdom Pseudomonadati; phylum Pseudomonadota; class Betaproteobacteria; order Burkholderiales; family Comamonadaceae; genus Variovorax; species Variovorax robiniae. The sequence continues at coordinate 394,142 of NZ_JBBKZS010000002.1, read as the reverse complement.
CGCGTCTCGACGCGCTCGATCGTGCCTTCGTCTTCGCTCGCCTGCCAGCGCACGCGGTCGCCGACGACGGCCTGGCTCTTCTTGCCACGCGGATGGCAGATCACCTGTTCGCCGTCCGGCGTCTCGACCACGCAGTGGCGGCCGTGGCTGGCGATCACGATGCCGACGTCCAGGTCGGCCATGGCCGGCGTGCTGTGCTGTTTAGCCACCGACGTGTTCCATGGTCGCGGCGGTGTTCAAGCGGCGAGCAGCGCGTCGGCTTGCGTGGCGCAGTCGAAGTCGCTGGCCGAGATGCCGCCGACGTCGTGCGTGTTGAAGCGGACCACGCAGCGGTTGTAGTGCACGGAGAGGTCGGGGTGATGGTCCTCGCGGTGCGCGATCATCGCGAGCGCATTGACGAAGGCGATCGTCTCGAAGTAGTTGGCGAAGGTGTAGGTCTTCTCGATGGCCACGTTGGCGCCGTCGCCGGTGAGCTTCCATCCGTCGAGGCGCGCGAGGCTGGCGACGACTTCGGTGGCGCTCAGCGCGCGCCGCGGCTGGCCCTTCCATTCCTTGGCCTTGAACATGCTGGTGCTGGACATTCCCGGGGGTTCCGTTCGGATCAGGTGGTAACGGCCATGCGCGCGAGGCGCTCGGACGCGGGGGGATGCGAGTAATAGAACTTCACGAACACCGGGTCGGGCGTCAGTGTGGCCTTGTTGTCGTCATAGAGCTTGAGCAGGGCGGCGCGCAGGTCGTTGCCGTTGGTCTGGGCCACGGCATAGGCATCCGCCTCGAACTCGTTGCGCCGCGAGAACTGTGCGAAGAGCGGCCCGATGAGGAAGGTGAAGACCGGAATCGCGAGCATGAAGAGCAGCAGCGCGAGGCCGTTGTTGGGTGCGCTCATGTTCGGCTGCACGCCCAGCCCCGTGTAGAACCAGGACTGTGCGCAGAGCCAGCCCAGAAGGGCGAAGCCGATCAGGCTCATCGTGAAGCTCAGCGCGAGCGCCTTGATGATGTGGTGCCGCTTGTAGTGGCCCAATTCATGGGCCAGCACGGCTTCCATCTCGCCGGCGCTGAGCTGGCGCAGCAGCGTGTCGTAGAACACCACGCGCTTGTTGGCGCCAAAGCCGGTGAAGTAGGCGTTGGAATGCGAGCTGCGCGTGCTGCCGTCCATCACGAACAGGCCCTTGGCGACAAAGCCGCAGCGCTTCATCAAGGCCGTGACGCGCGCCTTGATGGTCGGGTCGTCCAGCGGCTTGAACTTGTTGAACAGCGGGGCGATGACGTTGGGGTAGATCAGTTGCGCAAGCAGCATAAAGATCGCGACCGCGGCCCAGGCCCAGAACCACCATAACGCGCCGGTCGCGCCCATGAGCCACAGCACCAGCGCGGTGATCGGCAGCCCGAACACGATGAACAGGCCCGTCTTGATCAGCAAGTCCAGCACCCACCGCTTCAACGTCATCTTGTTGAATCCGAAGCGCTCCTCCAGCACGAAGGTGTGCCACAGCGCGAACGGCAGTTCGAGCAGGCTGCCGATGACCGTGAACGCGCCGAGCAATGCCAACTGCTGCACCATGCCGCCGCCGAGCCAGTCGAGCAGCACCCTGTTGAGCAGGTCGACACCGCCGAGCAGCGTCCAGGCCAGCAGCAGGGCAGCGCCCCAGGCCACTTCGATCAGGCCGAAGCGCGCCTTGGCGATGGTGTAGTCGGCCGCCTTCTGGTGCGACGCGAGCGAAATCGCCGAGGCATAGTCGGCGGGTACGACGTTTCGATGCTGCGCGACGTGGCGGATCTGCCGCGAAGCGAGCCAGAACTTCAGCAGCAGGTCGACCACCAGGGCGGCCGCGAAGGCGGAAGTGAAAACGAGTGAGGCATTCATGGGCCGCCGAGTTTAGTCGTCGCGCCCGGCGCCGGCGAGCCTTCGACGACAATCCCACGATGCCCGAATCGACTGAACAGACTCCCCTGACCCTGAAGAAGAGCGACCAGAACCTGGTCTGGCTCGACTGCGAAATGAGCGGGCTCGACCCCGAGAAGGAACGCCTCCTCGAAATCGCCGTGGTCGTCACCGGCCCCGACCTCACGCCGCGCATCGAAGGCCCCGTGCTCGTCATCCGCCAGACCGACGAGGTGCTCGACGGCATGGACGCCTGGAACAAGGGCACGCACGGTCGCAGCGGCCTGATCGACAAGGTCAAGGCCTCAACCATCGATGAAGCCGCGGCCGAGGAGCAGTTGCTGGAGTTCATCAAGGCCTACATTCCCAAGCAGGGCTCCCCGATGTGCGGCAACACCATCGGCCAGGACCGCCGCTTCCTGGTGAAGTTCATGCCCAAGCTGGAGGCCTACTTCCACTACCGCAACCTCGACGTCAGCACGCTCAAGGAAATCGCCAAGCGCTGGAAGCCGGCGGCCTACAACGGCTTCAAGAAACAGCAGGCGCACACGGCGCTGGCGGACGTCCACGAGTCGATTGATGAACTAGTTCACTATCGACAAACGTTACTGAAGCTTGATTGATTAGGTAAATACCCGGATTTGTGTCATAATCGAAGTCTTCGCTACACGTTGTAGCGACTTCTTGCATCTCCCCGTCTTGCACTAGCGCCCAAACGAATGGGCCCGGCCTTCGCGAAAGCGATCGCTGTATGTCGTTGGATGGTTGATGTTCTTAACCACCCGACGGGGCGCCGCCTACGGCAGCGCTCGCGTAGAGAAAAAAGTTACATGACTGACGCTTTTGAAGTGCAGGGCGAGTTCGCGCCTGTGCAATCCGCATCCGCTTCCATCAACGATTTCGCGCCCGCCGAATCGCATTCCGACATCACCTTGCTGGACACGCTCGACGTCGCCGCCGAAGAACAAGTCGAAACCGCGCCCAAGGCGCCCAACGGCTTCATCCGCCTCGGCCTGGCCCAGGAACTGATCGCCGCCGTCGCCGACCTCGGCTACGACCAGCCGACCACCGTGCAGGACAAGGTCATCCCCTTGGCCATGGGCAGCAACGACGGCGCCTCGAAGTTCATCGACCTGATGGTTTCGAGCCAGACCGGCAGCGGCAAGACCGCGGCCTTCCTGCTGCCCGTGCTGCACACCTTGCTGAAGCAGGAAGCCGAAGCCGCTGCCGCCGCGCAAGCCGAGTTCCAGCGCCAGTGCGACGAAGCCATCGCCCGCGGCGAAGCGCCCCCGAAGAAGGCCAAGCGCAAGGACCCGACCAGCCCGCGCAACTTCAAGGCCGCCACCCCCGGCGCCCTGATCCTGTGCCCGACGCGCGAACTCGCGCAGCAGGTCGCCCATGACGCCATCGACCTGGTTCGCCACTGCCGCGGCCTGCGCGTCGCCAGCGTGGTCGGCGGCATGCCGTACCAGCTGCAAATCGCCAAGCTGCAGAACGCCAACCTCGTGGTCGCCACGCCCGGCCGCCTGCTGGACCTGCAACGTTCGATGCAGATCAAGCTCGACCAGGTGCAATTCCTCGTCGTCGACGAAGCCGACCGCATGCTCGACCTGGGTTTCGCGGACGACCTCGCCGAAGTCAACCAGCTGACCATCGAGCGCAAGCAGACGATGATGTTCAGTGCGACCTTCGCGCCGCGCATCCAGCAACTGGCCGCCCGCGTGATGCGCGCGCCGCAAAAGGTGCAGATCGATTCGCCGCAAGAGAAGCACGCGAACATCAAGCAGTCGCTGTACTGGGCCGACAACATGGTCCACAAGCGCAAGATGCTCGACCACTGGCTGCGTGACACCACGATCAACCAGGCGATCGTTTTCGCCAGCACGCAAGTCGAGTGCGACGGCCTCGCCAACGACCTGCAGCAAGATGGCTTCAGCGCTGTCGCACTGCACGGCGCCCTGAGCCAGGGCCTGCGCAACCGCCGCCTGATGGCCCTGCGCCAAGGCCAGGTGCAGATCCTCGTCGCGACCGACGTGGCTGCCCGCGGCATCGACGTGCCGACCATCACGCACGTGTTCAACTTCGGCCTGCCGATGAAGGCGGAGGATTACACCCACCGCATCGGCCGCACCGGCCGTGCCGGCCGCGATGGCATCGCTGTCACGTTCGCCGAGTTCCGCGATCGCCGCAAGATCATGGACATCGAGCACTACAGCCACCAGAACTTCAAGGCCGAGACCATTCCTGGCCTGGAACCGCAGCAGCGCATGCCGCAATCGCGTCCGCAAGGCTTCGGCGGTGGCCGTGACCGTGGCGATTCGCGCGACTTCCATTCGCGTGACCGCAAGTTCGGCGGCGGCAATGGCGGTGGCCATCGTGGCGGCCCGAGCGGCGGCTATGCCGGCGCCAGCGGCTTCAACGACCGTGGCGCACGCCCCCCGATGGGTGCCGGCGCTCCGCGCGGCTTCGGCGGCGGTCACAACGCCGGCTTCGGTGGTGATCGCGACCGTGGTGGTGAAGGCAACTACGGCCGCAAGCCGGGCTGGGGCGACAACGCCGCCCCGCGCGGCAACTTCGGCGGCGGTGGCCGCAATGAAGGCTTCGGCGGCGCGCCCCGTGGCCACGGCGGTGGCGGCAAGGTCTTCGTGCCGCGCGACGCGCAGCAGAAGCGCGGCTTCAAGCCCAGCCGCTGATCAGGCGATAGCACCATGACAAAGGCCCGCTTCCGAAAGGAGCGGGCCTTTGTTCATTGGGCATTGGCGACTTTTGCGCCAGGCGCCGTGCCGGCGATCAACGCCGACGGGCGAGTTCCTGTTGCGGTTCGAGCGACCAGTTCGCCATGGCCTTTTCGGCTGCACGTGCGTTCTCCTGGTCGATGCGGCGCGCCGCAAGCTGGGCGGACATCTCCAGCTTCTTCAGGTCGCGTTGCGTGAGTTCGTCGTTGGGTGCGAAGCTGAAGCAGCAGAGCGTGCCGTACACGCGCCCATCGTTCAGGATGACCGGCGTGCTCAGGTGTGCGCCGACCGGGAAGGGCGTTTCGGGCAGGCCGGCCGAGACGACGTAGTCCGCGGTGTTGCTCACCATGCGAGGCAGGCGGCCGTCGATGACGCGCTGGCAGAAGCTTTCTTCAAGTGGGTCAGACTGGCCGACTTCGATGGGGCGCTTGCCCGGTGCTGTCTCCACGCGCCGGAACACGCGCCGGTTGTCCACGAACTCCGAGACGAACACCACGTCCATCTTCAGGTGCTCGCGCAACAGGCGCAGGACATCGGGAACCACGTCGCTGATCAGGTCGTCGCCCCCTTCGGGCGTGGCCACCAGCAGTTCGGAGATGCGGACTTCCAACATGTCCGGTTCGTATCCGTGGTCTTTGGTTAACAAGTTCAATGAAATGGTCCTCAGGCTTGGTCGATCGATCAAGTTTAGACAAGGAAACAATGATTTCGCCAGCATACTGGTGCCGTGGCCCTCGACCTTTTGCACCGATTGTCCGAACTGACGCTGCCTGTTGCCGTGACGCATGGAAGGGATGTGGACGCGGTGCGCGTGCTGGCGCTGGCCGGGCACATCAAGGCAACGATTCCGAAGCCGGTGCGAACGCTCGATGGCTACGATCAGCCGCCCGCAGTCGTCGCCTCGATCACGTCGTTGGGGCGCAGCATGATCAAGCGCTTTCCTCGGCGTTGAGTTCGGGGGGAGGAGTCTTGGGCGGCGGTGGCAACGGCATCGTGGCGACGTTGGCCGCGCCAATGAAAAAAGCCTGCTACCGATGAAGTAGCAGGCTTTTCATTGTTGGTGGTGGGCCCTGAGTGACTCGAACACTCGACCTACGGATTAAGAGTCCGCTGCTCTACCAACTGAGCTAAGAGCCCCTGAGCTCACATTGCTGTGATCAGGTTTGGATGCCAGCGATACATTGCTGTGTCGTTAACTTCCAAGCCCACGAGTATAGCATGACTTTTGAAGGGGTTACGCCTCTTACAAGGTTCGGATCACATTTATCTGACGCGGGAATCCATGCTGCACTGTCGAAGGAGGCGCGGCGCTAGGATGCGCGCCTTCCGCACCTTTGCGCACTTCTCAAGGACACCTCCCATGACCGAGCCTGCTTCCACTCCCGCACATGTCGTGCTCACCGGCGCCGCAGGCGCGCTGGGCCGTGCGGTCGCGCAACAATTCCTCGACTTGGGCGCTCGCATCGCCTTGCTCGACCACCATGCCGACAAGCTGGCCGAGGCCTTTCCCGGGCTCGACAACTCGGCGCACTTGCTGATGGCCTGCGATGTGACCTCCGCGCAGTCGATGGGCGAGACGGCGGCGAAGGTGCTGGCGTCGTTCCAGCACGTCGATGCGGTGGTGCATGTGGCAGGCGGCTTCGAGATGGGAGCGCCGGTGCATGCCTTGGAGCGCGCAAGTTGGGATCGCATGATGAACCTCAACGCCTGGTCCTTCGTCGCAGTAAGCCAGGCCTTCGTGCCGGCGATGATCGAACGCAAGAGCGGTTGCGTGGTCGCGGTCAGCGCCGGGTCGGCCTCGCGCGGGCTGGCGGCGATGTCGGCCTACGTGGCATCGAAGAGTGCGCTGCAGCGCCTGGTGGAAGCATCGGCGGCGGAGTTGAAGCCACACGGCATCCGCGTCAACAGCATCGCGCCGACGATCCTGGACACGCCGGCCAATCGGCAGGCCATGCCGGACGCCAATCCGGCCGATTGGGTGTCGACGGCGGTGGCGGCGCAGACCGTCGCGTATCTGGCGTCGGCGGGCGCGGAGGCGCTGCACGGACAGCATCTCTTGCTGGACTGACCGAAGGGTCCGCCAAAGGAAAAGGCCCTGGCGGATGCCAAGGCCTTTTGGATTCGTTGGTGGAGAGGAGGAGGATCGAACTCCCGACCTCCGCATTGCGAACGCGGCGCTCTCCCAGCTGAGCTACCCCCCCAACGCGGTGCGAGTGTAGCGCGATTCACGCGTATTCGCGTGGCGTGCAAAGATCATGACCCCTTCGTCCGCATCACAAGGAATTGCACATGGCGCCGCATGACGATCCCGCCTGGCTCGACCGCATGTACGACAACCGGGCGCGTGTGCCCGGACATCCCGCGTACTTCGCGCGGTGGGCGGAGTTTTCGGCCCGCGTCCGGGCGGCCCAGCCGGAGGGTGTCGACCTGCGCTACGGCGACGGCGCCAACGAAACGCTCGACGTGTTCCGCGCGGCCGATGCAAACGCACCGGTGCTGGTGTTCATCCATGGGGGCTACTGGCGTGCGCTGGACAAGCGCGACCACTCGTTCCTGGCGCCCGTCTTCAACAAGCGAGGCGTCTGCGTAGTGGTGCCCAATTACGCGCTGTGCCCGGGAGCTGTCGAGCAGCCCGTGACGATTCCCGATATCGCCCTTCAGATGGTGAAGGCGCTGGCCTGGACCTCGCGCCACATCGCGGAACACGGTGGCGATCCGGCGCGCATCACGATCGTCGGCCATTCCGCGGGGGGCCATTTGGCGGCCATGCTGCTGGGCTGCGACTGGAAGGCGCTCGGGCTGCCCGTGCTGACGGTGCGCAATGCACTGTCCCTGTCGGGCTTGTACGAGTTGCTGCCGCTGATGCACACGCCTTCGCTGCAGATTTCGCTCCGGCTGACCGAGGAGGATGCGCGCCGCGCCAGCCCGGCGTTGTGGAAGGCGCCCCGGAACGGACACCTGTACACCGTGGTCGGTGCGGAGGAGAGCGAGGAGTTCCTGCGCCACAACGTGTTGATCCGGCGCGCCTGGGGCCGGCGCGCCGTGCCCGTCTGCGAGGCGCTGCCGGGGCTCCACCACTTCAGCATCGTCGATGCGCTGGCAACGCCGGACCACAGGCTCCATCAACTGGCGATGGAGCTGCTGCTGCAAGCTACATGAGCAGGTGTTCGCCGGCGTTGTCGCCGCCGAGGGTCACGTAGTTGACCTTGCGGATGTCCATCAGCTTCTTGCCGCCGGCGTAGCTGATCGAGCTCTGCACGTCCTGCTCCATCTCGACGAGCGTGTTGGCCAGCTTGCCCTTGATTGGCTCCAGGATGCGCTTGCCTTCGACGTGCTTGTACTCGCCCTTGTTGAAGTCGCTGGCCGAGCCGTAGTACTCCTTGAACAGCACGCCGTCCACCTCGACCGTCTTGCCGGGCGATTCCTCGTGGCCCGCGAACAGCGAGCCGATCATCACCATCGAGGCGCCGAAGCGGATGCTCTTGGCAATGTCGCCATGGTCGCGGATGCCGCCGTCGGCAATGATCGGCTTGGTGGCCACGCGCGCGCACCACTTGAGCGCCGACAGTTGCCAGCCACCGGTTCCGAAGCCGGTCTTGAGCTTGGTGATGCAGACCTTGCCCGGGCCGATGCCCACCTTGGTCGCGTCGGCGCCCCAGTTCTCGAGGTCGATCACGGCTTCGGGCGTGCCGACGTTGCCGGCGATCACGAAGGACTTCGGCAGCTTCTCCTTGAGGTAGCCGATCATGTTCTTCACGCTGTCGGCATGGCCGTGGGCGATGTCGATGGTGATGTACTCGGGCACCAGGCCCTTGGCGACGAACTGGTCGACCGTGTCGTAGTCGGCCTTCTTCACGCCGAGCGAGATGGAGGCGAACACGCCCTTGGCCTGCATGTCCTGGACGAACTTGACGTTGTCGAGGTCGAAGCGGTGCATCACGTAGAAGTAGCCGTTCTGCGCCAGCCAGAGGCAGATGGTCTCGTCGACCACGGTCTTCATGTTGGCCGGCACGACCGGGATGCGGAAGCTGCGGCCGCCCAGCTCGACGCTGGCGTCGCACTCGGAACGGCTTTCCACGCGGCACTTGCGCGGGAGCAAAAGGATGTTGTCGTAGTCGAAGATTTCCATGATGAACCAGGCTCCTGAAAGGATCGTTTGATTGAACGAATGAGCGCTTGGTCCGGCCGGCCTTTGCGACGCCCCGCGAAGGGACGCCCACAAAAAACCGGGCGCAAGAAACTTGGGCCCGGTGTCTGATTCTACGCCATCGCATCGGGGCGGACTCAAAGCGTGTTCGTATACCCCCTATACGCCGCGCAGATGCGCCGCGACCGGGGTGGGCGCGCTTCCTACAATCGAAGGATGCTCACCGAACTTGCGCCACAGACTGGCTCGCCCCTGCTGCAGAACCTCAATCCGGAGCAACTGGCCGCCGTCACTCTGCCCGCGGGCAACGCGCTGATCCTGGCGGGCGCCGGTTCCGGCAAGACCCGCGTGCTGACCACGCGCATCGCATGGCTGATGCAGACCGGGCAGGTGTCGCCGGGCGGCATCCTGGCCGTGACCTTCACCAACAAGGCCGCCAAGGAAATGATGACGCGGCTGTCGGCCATGCTGCCGGTGAACGTGCGCGGCATGTGGATCGGCACCTTCCACGGCCTGTGCAATCGCTTCCTGCGCGCGCACTGGAAACTGGCCGGGCTGCCGTCCACCTTCCAGATCCTGGACACGCAGGACCAGCTCTCGGCCATCAAGCGGCTGATGAAGCAGTTCAACGTCGATGACGAGCGCTTTCCGGCCAAGCAGACGCAGTGGTTCATTGCCGGCGCCAAGGAAGACGGCCTGCGTCCACGCGACGTCGAGGTGCGCAGCGAGGACGATCGCAAGAAGGTCGAGCTCTACCAGCTCTACGAGGAGCAATGCCAGCGCGAAGGCGTGGTCGACTTCGGTGAACTGATGCTGCGCAGCTACGAACTGTTGCGCGACAACGACCCGGTGCGCGAGCATTACCAACGCCGCTTTGCGCACATCCTCATCGACGAATTCCAGGACACGAATCGCTTGCAGTACGCCTGGATCAAGATGCTTTCTGGCGTGACTGTCGAAGGCACTTTCCGTCCCGGCAGCAACAGCGTGGTCGCGGTGGGCGACGACGACCAGAGCATCTATGCCTTCCGCGGCGCGCGCGTGGGCAACATGGCGGACTTCGTGCGCGAGTTTGACGTGCAGCAGCAGATCAAGCTGGAGCAGAACTACCGCAGCTACAGCAACATCCTCGACTCGGCCAATGCGCTGATCGGCCACAACACCAAGCGGCTCGGCAAGAACCTGCGCACCGAGCAGGGGCCGGGCGAGCCGGTGCGGGTGTATGAATCGACCAGCGATTTCGCCGAGGCGCAATGGATGGTCGACGAGATCCGGCAACTGGTGCGCGACGGCATCGACCGCAGCGAGATGGCGGTGCTCTATCGCAGCAATGCGCAGAGCCGGGTCATTGAAACTGCGTTGTTCAATGCCTCGGTGCCGTACCGCGTGTACGGCGGGCTGCGCTTCTTCGAGCGCGCGGAAATCAAGCATGCGCTGGCCTACTTGCGCCTGCTAGAGAACAAGGACGATGACACCAGCTTCCTGCGCGTGGTGAACTTCCCGCCGCGCGGCATCGGTGCGCGGAGCATCGAGCTATTGCAGGATGCGGCGCGGGCGCGCGGGCAGTCGCTGCACGATGCGGTCTCGGCGTTGCCGGGCAAAGCCGGTTCCAACCTGTCCGCCTTCGTCTCCAAGATCGACGTGCTGCGCGAGCAAACGCAGGGCATCTCGCTCAAGGAAATCATCGAGCTGGTGCTGGACCACAGCGGCCTGGTCGAGCACTACAAGGCGGACCGCGAAGGCGCCGACCGGCTGGAGAACCTGGACGAACTGGTGAACGCGGCCGAGAGCTTCGTCACGCAGGAAGGCTTTGGCCGCGATGCGGTGGCGCTGCCGGTGGACGAATTGCGCCAGAGCGCCGCCAGCCAGGGCATCGATCCCAGCCGGCCACTGCTGGACATCCCGCTGGCCGACCTCACGCCCGATGCCGACACCGGCGAGACGTTGAGCCCGCTGGCCGCCTTCCTCACGCATGCGGCGCTCGAGTCCGGCGACAACCAGGCCAAGGCCGGGCAGGACGCGGTGCAGCTGATGACCGTGCACGCCGCCAAGGGGCTGGAATTCGATTGCGTGTTCATCACCGGCATGGAAGAGGGCCTGTTCCCGCACGAGAACTCGATGAGCGACCGCGACAGCCTGGAGGAAGAACGCCGGCTGATGTACGTCGCGATCACGCGTGCGCGCAAGCGGCTGTACCTGAGCCATTCGCAGACGCGGATGCTGCACGGGCAGACGCGCTACAACTTGCGCAGCCGCTTCTTCGAGGAGTTGCCCGAGGGCGCGTTGAAGTGGCTGACGCCGAAGCAGCAGGGCTTCGGGGGATACGGCGGCTCGGCGGGCGCGGGGCGTTCGGGCGGTGGCGCTTCGGGGAATCGCTACGGTTCGGGCTCAGGCTATGGCGGCAGCGGTGGATACGGCAGTGGCGGTTACGGCGGCGGCAGCCGCGCCCCTGAAACCTATGGCAGCGGCCCCGTGCCGGTGCAGAAAGCCGCCCCCTCGCACGGGCTGCGCATCAGCCAGCAGGTGTTCCACAACAAATTCGGCGAAGGCACGGTGATGGCGCTCGAAGGCAGCGGGGACGATGCGCGCGCGCAGATCAAGTTCTCGCGGCACGGGATCAAGTGGCTGGCCTTGTCGGTGGCGAAGCTCACACCGGTTTGACCGCGCCGTTTGAACTCACGAACAGAGCAAGCAACGCCGAACTCTTTTCGTGGGCGCCCGTGGAACCGGCTTTGCCGGGCCACCGGGTGCGCCCCCTTGAGGGGGAGCGCCGAAGGCGCATTCGGGGGTGAGTCAATCCCCTTCGAAAGTGTCGCGAAAGCTGAACCAGGTGGAGCTGAGTGGCATCGCCGCCAGCGACAGCGCGCAGGCGATCATGAGCGCGCCGCCCAGCACCGACGCCGCATCCCCCAGCGCCAGCGCGCCGACACCCACCAGCAGCGTCGCGATCAGCGCAAAGCCAACCGCGGCGATCATGCAGACGCCGAACCAGCACAGCAGGAACATCGCGTAGGCGCTGAAGTTGCGAAACAGCGCCACCAGGCTGAAGAACAAACTCTTGACCGGCTCGACGCCGTGCCAGTGCACGAGCCCCGGCGCATGCCACATGGCCAGCGACAGCGGCAGGTTCAGGCACATCACGAACAACTGGGCCAGCTGGAAGCGCTTGCCGGCCATGACTTCCGGCGTGAGGTTGTTGTTGAGCAGGTAGGCGCCCGCGACCAGGCCGCCATCGATGATCGCGGAAAGCCCGACCACCACCGCGAAATAAAGGGCCGAGATGACGCCCAGCACCATCATCGGCCGCCAGCGCAGGCGCAAGGCCTCGATGGCCGCGCGGAACATGGCGGGGCCGACGGGCTTCGGCGTCTCGGGGTTGCTCGCCACCGAGGCGGCAACCATCATGCCCAGCGTCAGCACCGGGACGAACAGGAAGGGCAGGAAGCCGCCGAGGAAGGGCACCTGCGCGACGATCGAGATCAGCGCCATCAAGGCGAAGAACAGCGAGATGAAGGCCAGCGGCTGACCCCAGAATGTGCGCAGGCCGAGGCGGACCCATTCGACGCCTGAGCGGGCTGGGACGAGGTGAAGTTTCATGGTCAGGCGGCCTGCAATGGGGGCCGCACGTGGATCGGATCGTCAAGTTGCCGGACGCGCTGCCGCAGCACGCGTTCGAAATGCGTGGGGTCGTGCGGCTTGAGCATGCTGGCTTCGCGCGGCAGGTGGAAGTCCCACAGGCGCGAGATCCAGAAGCGCAGCGCGGCGGCGCGCAGCATGGCGGGCAGCAGCTTGCGTTCGGCCGGGTTCAGGGGGCGCACGGCGCAGTAGGCGTCGAGCAGGGCGGCGGTGCGATGCGCGTCGGGTGTACCGGTGGGCAGGTCGATGGCCCAGTCGTTGAGGCACACCGCGAGGTCGAACAGCCAGGTGTCGGTGCCTGCGAAGTAGAAGTCGAAGACGCCGGTGAGGTGCGGATTGCCGTCGTCGTCCACCGAGAACATGGCGTTGTCGCGGAACAGGTCGGCATGGATCGGGCCGCGCGGCAGGGCCTGGTAGGCGGGGGACTCGGCCACGTGGTTCTGGTAGGCCAGTTCGCTCTGCAGCAGGGCGGATTGCGGGGCGTCGAGGTAGGGCAGCACCACGGGCGTGGTTTCGTTCCACCAGGGCAGCCCGCGCAGGTTGGGCTGGATGCGCGGGAAGTCGCGTGCCGCGAGGTGCATGCGTGCCAGCAGGCGACCCAGTTCGTTGCAATGCGCGGCGGTCGGCTGGAGTTCGCTGTGGCCGGCCAGCTTCTGCACCACCGCCGCCGGCTTGCCCTGCACCGTGTGCAGCAGCTCGCAAGGCGCGTTGGCGGCGCGTTCCAGGGCGTGGCCCATCGGCGCGAGGTGGATGGCCGGGTCGGCGGCCGGTGCGGGCACCGGAATGCCGCGTTCGGCCAGGTGCTGCATCAGGCAGAGATAGTAGGGGAGCTGGTCGAAGTGCAGGCGCTCGAAGAGCGTCAGCACGTATTCGCCGCGGTCGGTGGTGGCGAAATAGTTGGTGTTCTCGATACCGCCCTGGATGCCGCGCAGTTCGCGCAGTTCACCCAGGTCCAGGCGCTGGAGCAGCGCGCGCGCTTCGTCCGGCGCGACTTCCGTGAAGACAGCCACGGACGTTCAGAACTTGAAGACGTTCCAGACGCGCGGGCCATTGCCCCCGGCGTCGGACTGGCCAGGCTGGCCCTGCTGCACGCGGGCGCCGGTGCCCGGCAGCACCTCGTACTCGGGCGCGGTGCCCTTGGGCTTGACGGTGATGCTCTGCGTCTGCCCGCCATAGCGGACTTCGTCGACCGTGGCGTTGCCGTCCTCGACGTGGATGTTCTCGATCTTCTGGTTCTGCCGGCCCGATGCGCCGTCCGGGACGGGCCGCTGGTCCGGCGCGGGCTGCGCCGGCGCCGGGGATGGGGTCTGGGCCTGCACTGCGGCCAGCGGCAATACACAGGCGAATACCGCAAGGGTATGGCGAACGGGCGGCAAATGGAGTCGGCGCATGACCCGGATTGTAGGCCGCCGCTCATGCCCGCGTTGCCAGAAGGTGTGGGTGGCGCGCGTCAGCCGGGGACGCTTTCGGCGCCGGGCAAAATGGCCCGATGACCGACAAGAAAACGCTGCTGCTCGTCGACGGATCGAGCTACCTTTACCGTGCCTTCCACGCCATGCCGGACCTGCGCGCCGTGCCCGGCGACGCGACCAGCCCCGCCACCGGCGCCATCCGCGGGATGATCAACATGACCCAGGCGCTGCGGCGCGAGGTTCGGGCCGACTACGCTGCCTGCGTCTTCGACGCGCCGGGCAAGACCTTTCGCGACGACTGGTATGGCGAGTACAAGGCCAACCGCTCGCCCATGCCTGATGACCTGCGCAGCCAGGTGGCGCCGATTTACGAGGTGGTGCGTTTGCTCGGCTGGCCGGTGATGGTGGTGCCGGGCGTGGAGGCGGACGACGTGATCGGCACGCTGGCCCGCACCGCCGCCGACCAGGGCGTGGAGGTGATCGTTTCGAGCGGCGACAAGGACATGAGCCAGTTGGTGGACGAGCACATCACGATCATCGACACGATGAACGGCAAGAAGCGCGACGTGGCTGGCGTGACGGCCGAATTCGGCGTGCCGCCGAACCTGATGATCGACTATCAGACGCTGGTGGGCGATTCGGTGGACAACGTGCCGGGGGTGGAGAAGGTCGGGCCCAAGACTGCTGCCAAGTGGCTGCTGGAGTACGGATCGCTCGATGGTCTGATTGCGCGTGCGGCGGAGGTGAAGGGCCAGGCCGGTGAGAACCTGCGCAAGGCGCTGGACTGGCTGCCGCAGGGCAAGCGACTGGTGACGATCCGCACCGACTGCGATCTGGCCGAGCATGTGAGCGGGCTGCCCGCACTGGACGCGCTGGTGCCCGGCGCACAGCAGGTGGATGAGCTGAAGACCTTCTATGAGAAGTACGGTTTCAAGAGCCTGGTGAAGACGCTGGAAACGCATGCCGTGCCGCCGGAACTCATCGAGGAGAGCAGCAAGGGTGAGAAGGGTGCCAACCCCAATCCGGGCCTGTTCGACGAGCCGGCGATGGCAGCGGCAGAGAAGGTCAGCAACCTGGCCTACGACACCGTCATGACGTGGGAGATGTTCGACGCCTGGCTCGCGAAGATCGAGGCCGCCGAATTGGTCGCGATCGATACCGAGACCACCTCGCTCGACGAGAGCCGCGCCGAAATTGTCGGCATCAGCTTCAGCGTGAAGCCGGGCGAGGCCGCTTATGTGCCGGTCGGTCACAACTATCCCGATGCACCGGCGCAACTGTCTCGCGACGAGGTGCTCGCGAAGCTCAAGCCCTGGCTCGAGAACGGCGCGAAGAAGAAGCTCGGCCAGCACGTCAAGTACGACCGCCACGTGTTCGCGAACCACGGCATCGAGGTGCAGGGCTATGCGCACGACACGATGCTGCAGAGCTACGTGCTCGAAGTGCACAAGCCGCACGGACTGGCGAGCCTGGCCGAGCGCCACCTGGGCCGCAGCGGCATCGACTATGAAGACCTCTGTGGCAAGGGTGCGCACCAGATCTCGTTCAGCCAGGTGGCGATCGACAAGGCGGCCGAATATTCCTGCGAGGACAGCGACCAGACGCTCGACGTGCACCTCGTGCTGTGGCCGCAGTTGCAAGCCGACGAGAAGCTGTCATTCATCTACCAACTGGAGATGGACAGCAGCGAGGCGTTGTATCGCGTCGAACGCAACGGGGTGCTGATCGACGCGGCGCAGCTGTCGGCGCAGAGCCACGAACTCGGCACCCGCATCATGGCGCTGGAGCAGGAGGCCTACGAGATCGCGGGCCAGCCGTTCAACCTCGGCTCGCCCAAGCAGATCGGCGAGATCTTCTTCAACAAGCTCGGCCTGCCGGTGATCAAGAAGACGCCGAGCGGCGCGCCCAGCACGGATGAGGAGGTGCTCGAGAAGCTGGCCGAGGACTACCCGCTGCCGGCCAAGATCTTGGAGCACCGCGGCCTGTCGAAGCTCAAGGGCACGTATACCGACAAGCTGGGCCAGCTCGCGAATCCGCGCAGCGGCCGCGTGCACACGCACTACGCGCAGGCGGTGGCGGTGACGGGGCGCCTCAGCAGCAACGACCCGAACCTGCAGAACATCCCGATCCGCACGCCCGAAGGCCGCCGCGTGCGCGAGGCCTTCGTGGCGCCGGCCGGCAGTGTGATCGCGAGTGCCGACTACTCGCAGATCGAGCTGCGCATCATGGCCCACCTGAGCGACGACGCTTCGCTGCTGCGTGCCTTCACCGACGGCATCGACGTGCACCGCGCGACCGCCGCCGAAGTCTTCGGCAGCACGCCGGACCAGGTGTCGAGCGAGCAGCGGCGTTATGCCAAGGTGATCAACTTCGGGTTGATCTATGGCATGAGCAGCTTCGGCCTGGCGCGCAACCTGGGCATCGAGAACAAGGCGGCCGCGGCGTATATCGACAAATACTTCCAACGCTATCCCGGGGTAAAGGTCTACATGGACGAGACCAAGGCGCTGGCCAAGGAAAAGGGCTACGTCGAGACAGTGTTCGGCCGCCGCCTCTACCTGCCCGAGATCAATTCGCCCAACGGCCCGCGCCGCGGCGGCGCCGAGCGGGCCGCCATCAACGCGCCGATGCAAGGCACGGCGGCCGACCTCATCAAGCTGAGCATGGTCGAGGTGCAGCGTGTGCTCGATGCCGAGCAGCGCGGCACGAAGATGATCATGCAGGTGCACGACGAACTGGTCTTCGAAGTGCCCGAGGCCGAGGCCGACTGGGTTCGCACCGAGATCCCGCGCATCATGGCCGGGGTGGCCGCGTTGAAAGTGCCGCTGCTGGCCGAGATCGGCTTCGGACCGAACTGGGACAAGGCGCACTGAGCCGCTTGACACGATTGATAAGATGAAAACCGTCCGGCATTCGCGCTGAGCGCATTTGAGCCGTCCTTCGGGGCGGCTTTTGTTTTGACCCATGAACCTGATCGCCATCATCGTTGCCACCCTGGTCGCCGGCATCGGCAGCGTCTGGATTGCGGCCCTGCTGCTGCGCCTGGGCGTGCAGCGCAACGACAGCGCCCACGGCGCCCAATACCTGCTGAGCCTGGCGGCCGGCGCACTGCTGGCCACCGCCTTCATGCACCTGCTGCCCGAGGCCTTCGAAAGTGGCCTGGAGCCGGCCACGCTGTTCGCGATGCTGCTGTTCGGGCTGGTGGTGTTCTTCCTGCTCGACAAGGCTGAGTTGTGGCATCACGGGCATGAGCACCATCACGACCACGGCGAGGCGCATCACGACCACGGCCATGGCCATGCCCATGCGCATGCGCACCACCATGACCAGCCGCGCGCGGGCGGCTGGGCCGTGCTGACCGGCGACAGCGTGCATTGCTTCGGCGACGGCGTGCTGATCGCTTCCGCCTTCATCGCCGACCTGCGCCTGGGCATGGTCGCCGCGCTGGCGGTGCTGGCGCACGAGGTGCCGCACCACATTGGTGACCTGGTGGTGTTGCGCCAGACCTCGGCCAACCCGCGTGCCGCGCTGGTCAAGGTGTCGCTGGCGGGCACCATGACGGCCCTGGGCGGGGTGGTCGGCTGGGCGTTGGTCGACTCGCTGCACGGCCTGCTGCCGTACTTCCTCGTGCTGGCCAGCAGCAGCTTCATCTACGTGGCGCTGGCCGACCTGATCCCGCAGTTGCAGAAGCGCCTGACCACGCGCCAGACCGCGGCGCAGATTGCCTGGCTGGCGGTCGGGATCGTCCTGGTCACAGGTGTGAGCCGCCTGGCGCATGGCGGGCATGACCATGACCACGGGCATGGCCATGGCGAGCCGCACGCGGCGTATCGTCCGACGACATCGGAACCTGCTCGGATTTAACCTTTGGAGCCAAATCAGGCGCACCATCGGGGGGTCTGAGAGGAAAAATCCAAGGAGCACGATCATGAGCAGGGCCCCATCCACCCGCCGTACCGTCAAACCGCCCCCTGGCGCGCCCGACGTTCCCATGCTTGGCGATGGCCTGGACGCGTCCGAGGACGACCTGGCCGGCGAACTGGAAGAAGAAACCGGTATCGACCTGAGCGATGCCAGCGAACTCGATGCCGACAATGTGCCGATCGACGAGGAGTTCGATCGCGTGATGCAGGCGCCTGATTAGTTGCCGCGCCCTCAGGCGTTGCGGACCGCCGCGCGCACGGCGGCCTTGACGGAGGGCCGGTCGGCGTAGAAGTGAAGGTCTTCCACGCCTTCCGATGTGGCCTTGGCGGCGTAGGCCGTGATTTCCGCGGCCGTCACCTTGTCCAGTTCGCCGGCCATCGGCACGATGAGGTCGTGTTCGGCGCCGGCTGCCTCCCACAGCCTGATCGAGGTGGCATAGGTGTCGGCCGGGTCGCCGTGCCCCACCTTTCCCTTGGCGCCGCGCCAGCATGCGAGCGGCAGCAGCACCGTCGCATGCGCGAAGAACGCGGCCCAGGGCAGGTGCGGGTGCTGCGCCATCGCGCGGTAGTGCGAGGTCACGCCGAAGGGCCGGCCGTTGGCCGCACTGCTGACGGTCTCGCAGAAACTGGTGGCCAGGTCCGCGAGGCCCGGGCGGTCCCAGTCGCAGGTGGCCTGGCCCGGCGCACCTTCGGGGCCGACGTAGTAGCCGTCGAGGCCGTGCGCGAAGAGTTCGACGGCCCCTTGCGCTTCCCGCATGGCCGGATCCCGCAAGGCCGAGGGCCGGCGCCACGCGTAGACCGCCATGCCCGCCGCGTGGAACACGTCGATGGCCTTGCGCACGTCATTGTCGGTGTGGATCGCCACGCCTGTCGCGCCGTACTGCCGCGCGCTCTCAAGGAAGCCGTTGACGTCGTCGTAGTGGACGACCCAGAGAACCTTTTTTCGAGACATGACAAGGCCGCCCGTCAGCATGGGATGAATGGAGCGTCCAGCGTGCGCGCGCTGGCGCGATTCGGCATCCCTTCTGCTGGGGAGTCCGCGGATATGTCGAGCTCATAGCATTCAAGGATGGCCAAATTCGCCATGCGCGCCGTCTCCCTCGCTCTTGCGGGTGCGGCCACGCTGTGCGTTGCTGCGGCGCCGGCACGGGAGGTGATGGTCTACCGAGGCACCTGCGATGCGTCGGCCGCCTCGGCGCTGGGCCCGGATCACTTCGTGGTGGCGAGCGACGAGGACAACATCCTGCGCATCTACCGCAACGGCCAACCGGAGGCGGTTTCGACCCTTCCGCTGGCCACGTTCCTCGGCAGCAGCGACGAGGAATCCGACATCGAGGGCGCAGCCACGGTCGGCAACCGCATCTATTGGATCAGCTCGCACGGCCGCAACAAGAATGCGAAGCCGCGTCCGGCGCGACAGCGCTTCTTCGCGACCGATATTGATGCGTCGACCACGCCCCCCACGCTGCGTCCCGTCGGCAAGGCCTATGCGGGACTGCAGGCGGACCTGCTGGCGACGCCGGCGGGACAGCAACTGGGCCTGGGACAGGCCGCACAGCGCGCACCGGAAGCGGAGGGCGGCTTCAACATCGAGAGCCTGGCGGCGACGCCGCAAGGGCCACTGCTGGTGGGATTTCGCAATCCATTGATCGGCCGCGATGCGCTCGTGATGCCGCTGCTGAATCCGCTGGAGGTGCTGGAAGGCCGGCCGTCCGCATGGGGCGCGCCTGTCAAGCTGCCGCTGGGCCGGCGTGGCTTGCGCAGCATGGAAACGACTGGCGAAGGCTACCTGCTGGTCGCTGGCCCGACCGCCGACACGGGCACCTTCGCGCTCTTCCGCTGGTCGGGGAAGGCGGCGGATGCGCAGGTGCAATTGAGTCACGTGGACCTCGGCACCTTGCGTCCCGAGGCGCTCTTCACCATCCCGGGCAGCAAGGAGATGCAATTGCTCAGCGACGATGGCGGCCTGACCTCGGGCGGTGTCGAATGCAAGGACCGCCCGCCGGCCGAGCGCACGTTCCGGAGCCTGCGCTTCAGCCCCTAGCAGGGCGTGAAGATCTCGCAGGGAGGGCCCCAAGATCGGGTCGCGGAGCGGAACCGTACTCCAGCGATCACTCGAGGGTGAAGCCGACCTTCAGCGTCACCTGCCAATGCGCGACCTTGCCATCCTTCACATGGCCGCGCGTTTCCAGCACTTCGAACCACTGGATGTTGCGCACCGATTCGCTGGCCTTGGCGATCGCGTTCTTCACCGCCTCGTCGCTGCTGCTCGGGGATGAGCCGGTGAGTTCGATGTGCTTGTAGATGTGCGTGCTCATGGTGTCTCCGTCGGGTTGGAAAGCAGACTCGATCCATCTTATGACCGATGACGCTGTCAGTACATGCCGACAGACAGTTGCCTGGCGTTGCGGCCCAATTCGGCATGACTGCAAGAGACCCCACGGCGACGCCCATGGATCCCGCACGCTGCTGCATCGTCGGCGGCGGGCCGGCCGGCATGATGCTTGGATTCCTGCTCGCGCGTGCCGGCGTGCCGGTGGTCGTGCTGGAGAAGCACAGCGACTTCCTGCGCGACTTTCGCGGTGACACGGTGCATCCGTCCACGCTGGACGTGATGGCCGAACTGGGGCTGCTCGACCGCTTCCTGGCCCGGCCGCATGACGAGGCGCACAAGTTGCGCGCGCATGTCTCGGGGCAGGAGATCGGCCTGGCGGATTTCACGCACCTGTCGACGCGCTGCAAGTTCATCGCGCTGATGCCGCAATGGGACTTCCTGGATTTCATCCGCGACGAAGCTGAGCAGTACGCGGAATTCCGCCTGATGCTGGACACCGAAGCCACCGGGCTTGTCGAGCGCGATGGGCGCGTGGTGGGTGTGCAGGTCATCACTCAGGAGGGTGCATCGCAGGTTGTCTGTGACCTGGTGGTGGCGGCGGACGGGCGCCGCTCGGTGTTGCGCGGTGCGGCCGGGCTGGTGGTGCGCGACATCGGCGCGCCCATCGACGTGCTGTGGATGCGCCTGCCCAAGCGCCCCGACGACCCGGACGGATCGGGCGGCTACATCGACGCGGGTCGCTTCATGGCGACGATCGACCGCAGCAGCTACTGGCAATGTGCCTACGTCATTGCCAAGGGCGGGATCGCGGCGATCCAGGCGCGCGGGATCGATGCCTTTCGCGCCGACGTTGCGGCGATCGTGCCGACCTTCGCCGACCGCATGGACCAGATCGCGAGCTGGGATGACGTGAAGCTGCTGAGTGTGACCGTGGACCGGCTCGAGAAATGGTGGAAGCCGGGGCTGCTGTGCATTGGCGATGCGGCACATGCGATGTCTCCGGTGGGCGGTGTCGGCATCAACCTCGCGGTGCAGGATGCGGTGGCCGCGGCCAACATCCTGCGTGATGTGCTGGCCGATCCGAACGAGGGCACCCATGCCATCACGGCGCTGCTGGCGCAAGTGCAGGAGCGGCGCGAGTTTCCAGCCAAGGTGACGCAAGCGGTGCAGGTGGCGGTGCAGAACCGCGTGCTCGCGCCGGTGCTGAAGGGTGGCGCGGAGAAAGGCCAGCGATTCACGGTGCCGTGGATCTTGCGGCTGGCGCAGCGCTATCCGATCCTGCAGGGCATTCCGGCCTATGCAGTCGGGATCGGCGTGCGGCCCGAGCACGTTCGGAAGGGGTAGGCCGCCGCCGACCGGTCGGCGTCACCGGTTGTTCGGGTCGTCGGGTCGTTGACCGGGTCGGCCCGCGTTGCCGCGCGCCTGCTGTTCCTGCGCACGGTGCTGTTGCGCCTGCTGAGCCTGAGCCTGGCGGGCCTGGGCCAGCTGTTGCGCTTGTTGTTGCGCCTGTTGTTGCTGGGCCTGTTGCTGTCGCAGCTGCTGTTGAGCCGCTTGTTGCTGGCGCTGGGCCTGTTGCTGTTGAGCTTGTTGCTGCATCTGCTGCTGCCGTTGCGCCTGTTGTTGCTGCATCTGCTGCTGACGTGCCTGCTGGGCGTGCTGCTGTTGCTGCCGCGCCTGATCCTGCTGCGCCTGGAGTTGACGCGCCTGCGCTTGCTGAGCCTGCTGCGCCTGTGCTTGCTGGCGGCGTGACTGCTCCTGAAGCTGCCGGGCCTGTTGCTGGCGTGCCTGGTCTTGCTGCTGCGATTCCCTTGCCTGCCGAGCTTGCAACTGTTGCTGCTGCTGTTGCTGCTGTTGCGCCTGTTGCCTGCCCTGCTGCTGCGCCTGCTGTTGGCGAAGCTGCGCCTGTCGAGCGTCGTTCTGCGCCTGCCTGGCCTGTTGCGCCTGCTGCGCCTGGAGTTGGCGTGCCTGCTCTTGCTGCTGGCGCAACTGGTGCTGTTGCTGTCTGGCCTGGGCTTGCTGCGCCTGCGCCTGTTGCCGGCTGGCCTGTTCCTGCTGGGCGCGCTGCAACTGCTGTTGCTGACGCTGCATCGCCGCCTGCTGCTGTTGCGCCTGGGCTTGCTGCGCCGTCTGTTGCCTGCGGATCTGGTCGATTTGCGCCTGTTGCTGCCGCTCCTGGGCCTGTTGTGCCTGCAACTGTTGCGACCTGGCGCCGTTGTTGCCGTTGAAGAAGTTGTTGCGCGTGTTGTTCTGGATCACCGTTTCCGAGCGCGACACGTACGCCGTGCGGTTGTAGACCACGGTCGGTCTCTCATAGACCGGCGCAGCATGGGGCGGACGCGCGCCGCGCGGGTAGGGAGCCGGCCGGCCCCAGTTCATGTTCCAGGCGTTCCAGCCCCAGTCGTGCCGCTGCAGCGCGGAGCCGACCACCACGCCGGCGCCGAACGTCAGCAGGCCGGCGGTGGCGATCTGCGCATTGCTGTAGCGCGGCTCCGCGTACACCGGTGGCGACCAGGCATAGCCGGGGTACACGGGAACCGGTTCGCCATAGATGACTTGCGGGTCGTAGCTCGGCACGTAGACCATGTCAGGTTGGGCGGGCGCGATGGTGATGTAGGCATCGGGCCCCGGTGCGGCGGCGACGCGCAGCTTGGGCGTACTCTTGAGCTTGCCGGCCCGCGACGCGCGCTGGCGCATCGTCTGGATGGCGGCCAGCGTGCCGTCCGGGTCGTTGTAGTAGGCCTGCCCGAGCGCGGTCGTCCACGGCAGGTTGTTCGCCATCTGGTCGAGCACGGGGCGGAAGGCGGTGAGGGACTTGATGCTCGGGTCCCAAGGCTGCAGTTCAGCGGCGTCGGCCAGCGGGCCGGCCTTGAGCGTCCGGTTCTGGTCCAGCCATTGGTCGGCGGCGCTGACTTGGTCGGGCCAGGCGGCGCCGGCGAGGACCTGCGCGACCAGCTTGTCGGGATAGAGCGCGATCGGGGCCACAAGCTGGTCGAGTTGTTCCGCCGTGGGCGGCGTCCAGGCCGGTGGCTGCGCCGGTGCCGCGACGGTGACGGCCTGCGGTGCCGGTGCGGCCGACGGAGGTGCCGCCTCGGAACTCGGGGCAGGCGCCGGCGGCGCGGTGGGATTGGGGACGCCCTTGAGCTTGTCGCAGCCGGCCAGCGTCAAGGCGCCTGCGCAGATGGCCAGAACCAGGAGTTTGGAGGCGGGGGCGCCGGAGAGGGGAGAGGGAGCAGAGGTCATCGCGTCATTCAAGGATGTCGTCGTGGTCCTCCCCAGCTTTCAACGTGGATCCTCCGCCACCGGACGACACGGCGCTGACAGCCGGTGCCGCCGCCCCTTGTCGGCGCAGCGCGACTACTTCGAGCCGCTGGTGTACTTGGTGACGCTGTCGGCCGTGACGTGGTAGCCGCTCACGCCCATCATGGAATCGTTGCGCAGGGTTTCCATCTTGCCGGTGACCCAGATGGTGTCCATCGCGCGCAAGCCCTTGTCGGCCTTGGAGGTTTGCACATGGATGATCTGGTTGGCCGGCGGCGGCGGCGTGTGGATGCAGGCGCCGAAGTAGGGCACCAGCAGGAACTCGCTGACCTGGCCGTTCTTCTCCTCGAGCGGCACCAGGTAGCCCGGGATCTTGACCATCACGCCGTTCATCGCGGGATTGGTGGGCGCGTTGTCGGAGGCCTTCTGCAGCTTCATCAGCATCTCGTTGGCGCGCGGGTCGTTGTCGTCGAGCTTGCTGAAGTCGATGCCCTTGAAGGCCTTCATCGGGTCCCAGTCCTTCGGCACAAGTTCTTCCCAGGCGATCAGGCGCGGTTGACCCGGCGCGACCTTGGCGGGCGCGGCCTTGCCGCCGAGCGGATTGGCGGCGCTGGTGCCCGTGGGCGCGGGGTCGGCGGCCCAGGCGGCGGCGGTGAGCGAAATGAGGAGGGCACTGGCGAAGTGGCGCAGCATGTTGTTCAAGTCAAGGTCAGTGGTTCAGCGGCGTCGCTGGTAGGTCATATTCTTGGAGAGAGGCCATCGGCGAGCGACAGCCGATAGGCGCGAATCCCGGGCAGCAGCCCCGCCAGCCAGCCTGCCAGCAGCAGGCCGCCCAGGAGCCACCATTCGTTCAGTGTAGGTTCCGACAGGTGCAAGGCCAGGCCGAACTGCGATTGCAGCCACGGTGACAGCAGGGCGATGCCCAGTGCGGTCATGAGCACGCCCAGCAGCACCCCGAGCAGTGTGACGATGCCGCCTTCCAGGGCCAGCAGCGCCAGCACGTGGCGCAGTCCGGCGCCGACCGCGCGCAGCACCGCCAACTCGCGCCGGCGCTCATTGAGCCCGGCGAGTACCACCGACACCAGGCCGCCCAGGCTGACCAGTGCGACCAGTGCCGACATCAGCATCAGCGCGTTTTCGCCGACACCCACGACGCGCCACAACTCGTCGAGCGCCACGCCGGGCAGGATCGCCATCAGCGGCTCGTCGGGATAGCCCGACACCCAGCGCTGCACGGCGAACACCGCGGCGCGGTTCTTCAGCCCGACCAGCACGGCCGTCACCGTCTTGGGCGTGAGGTCGAACTTGCGCACCGCATCGGCAGGGATCTGCACGCCCGGCATCGGCGCGCCGCCGGCCCAGTCGAGGTGGATGGCTTCCATCGCGCCCAGGCCGATGTGCACCGTGCGGTCGACCGGCGTGCCGGTGCGCGCGAGCACGCCGACCACGGTGAAGGGCTTGTCGGCATGCGCCGTGGCTTCGAGCTCGCCGCCGCCGTGGGCGAGTGTGATCTTCTCGCCCAGGCGATAGCCGAGTTGTGACGCCACCTCGGCACCGATCACGGCTTCGAAGATCTCGCTGAAAGGCTTGCCTTGACTCAGGACCAGCGGCTGCCTGTCGCCGTAGCGAAAGCGCGTGAAGTAGTCGGGCGTGGTGGCCAGCACCGGAAAGCCGCGATGCGAGTCGCCGAGCGACAGCGGCACGACCCAGGCCACGCCCTTGTGCTCGGCCAGCGCCTGCACGCTCTTCCAGGAAACGTTGCTGGTCGCGGCGCCGATGCGGAACACCGAATACAGGAGCAACTGCGTCGAGCCCGTGCGCGAGCCGACGATGAGATCGGTGCCCGACACCGACGACGCGAAGTTCTGCCGAAGCTCCGTGCGGATGCGCTCCACGCCAAGCAGCAGGCAGGTCGACAAGGCGATCGACAGCAGCGTGAGCGCCAGCGTGAAGCGGCGGTTCCAGGCGCTGCGCCAGGCGATGCTGAACAGCGTGCTCATTGGCTTTCGCTCGCGAGCGCCGCCCGGTTGATGTCGGGGAGCCAGACATGCCGGCCGAAGCGCTCGGCGATGCGCCTGTCGTGGCTGACGAAGACGAGCGCGCTGCGGTTCGCCTCGCAAGCACTCATCAGGGTGTCGAGGAAGGCCTCGCGCCGGTCTTCGTCGAGCGCGGAGGTGGGCTCGTCGGCAATGACAAGTTCAGGATGGCCGATGAGGGCGCGGGCCGCAGCCACGCGCTGTTGCTGGCCGACCGACAGTTGCAGCGCCGGCCGTTGCCACAGCGCCTTGTCCAGGCCCATGCGTTGCAACAGTTGCTCGGCGTGCGCTCGCGGCGTGCCATCAGCCCGCGATGCGCGGCGCGGGGAGAAGCGGCAGGGCAGCAGCACGTTGTCGATCACGCTCAGGTACGACAGCAGGTTGAACTGCTGGAAGATGTAGCCCACATGCGCCACGCGCGTGCGGTCGCGCTGGCGGCGGGTGAGCTTGCCCCAGTCGTGGCCGAGCAGCTTCGCATGGCCCGCGTCCGCCACCAGCACGCCGGCCATCAGCGACAGCAGCGTGCTCTTGCCGCAGCCGCTGGGTCCGTGCAGGAACACCGCTTCGCCGGCATCCACCGACAGCGTCTCGATGTCGAGCATCGGCGCCTCGTGGCGGGGCCAGGCGAAGCGCAGTTGGTCGACGCTGAGGACTGGGATCACTGCCGGCCCCAGCTGAGGCGACTCGAGGGCCGCTTCAGAGTGCGCTGGTACTGGCCATCGGGCGTGGCAATCTGCACGTCGATCTGCCGGATGGCGGGGAAGGCGTCAAACAGCCCGACATCGATGTAGCGCGCCAGCACCGGGCTGCGGCATTCGAAGACGATGTTGCCTTCGAGGTCGCCATGGCCCGCTGCCTGACCCGGCCGCGCCTCGCCGAACCCGAGCGCCGGTGCATCCAGGTCGACCTGGCTCAGCGTGCACGCGGCGACCGGGTCGATCGTGAACAGCTTGCCGGCGGTGCGGAGCTGCGCCAGGGCCTGTTGCGCTGTCTTGCGCTCGGCATCGGTACGCGGCGCACGCTCGAAGCCGACGATGCTGTCGAGCGGGGCATCGACGTGGATCGTGATGGCCTGCACGTCGATGGCGACGTCGAGCTTGACCTGGCCATGCACATGCGCATGGCCGGGTTGCGCCTGCGCGTTCAGCAGGCAAAGCGCGAGCAGGGGCGCCGCTGCGGCGCGAGGAAGGAAACGATTCATGCGGGCTGTGCCTGTCGGCTTGCGTTGATGCGTGACCGCTGTGCGAGTCTCATGCGCCGCAGCCGGTTCCCTCGACCGCGCCGCTGGTTGCAACGCTGACGGTGGCCTGACGTTGCTCAGCCCTTGGCCACCGGCCTTGCGGCGTCGCTGCACCACTCGCTCCAGCTGCCGGCATAGAGGCCGGTCGGTCCATAGCCTGCGACGCGCATGGCCAGCAAGTTCGGCAGGGCGCTCACGCCACTGCCGCATTGATGCACCACGCCGGCCGGATCGCGCCCGGCCAGCAAGGCATCGAACTCCTGGCGCAATTGCGCGGCCGGCTTCATCCGCCCATCGGCGCCGAGGTTCTCAGCGAAGGGCCGGTTCAGCGCACCGGGGATGTGACCGGCCACTGGGTCGAGCGGCTCCACCTCGCCGCGATAGCGTGGCGCGGCGCGCGCGTCGATGACGGTCTGGCCGCTGTCGCCCAAGCGTTGCAGCACCGTGCCCGTCACGACCAGCCGCGCCCGTTCCGGCCCCAGCACGAAGTTGGTCTGGAAGTGCGAAGCCTCCTCGCGCCCGGTGACTTCGCCCCCCGACGACTGCCAGGCCTGCAAGCCGCCATCGAGCACGGCCACCGCCTCGTGCCCCACCCATTGCAGCATCCACCAGAGCCGACCGCAGTAGTTGAGGCCGTTGCGGTCGTACACCACGGCCTGCATGTCGTTGCGGAATCCGACGCTGGACAGCCACTCGGCAAATCGTTCGCGGCTCGGCAGCGGATGGCGGCCGCCCGAGGCCGGCAGGCCCATGTCCGCGGCGATCACCGTGCCACCCTTGCCCGGCACGCCGTGCGGTGCGCTCAGGTCGGTGTCGAGGTTGGCATACACGGCGCCGGGGATGTGGGCCTCGCGGTATTGCTGCGCGCCGGCATGCGGCCGGCCCAGGTCGAAGGTGCAGTCGAACACCATCACGGGCGTGCCGGCGGCCTGCAAAGCCTTCAGTTGCTCGACGGAAATCAGGGTCGTGTACATCGCAATCGGTCCTTCCTTCAATTCAATGTTCTTCTGCCGGCGCCTTCGGCACGGCGCGCTGACGAAGGATAGTCGCGACGATGCCGCTGGCCACGATCAAGGTCATGCCGCCCCAGCCCAGCCCGTCGATGTGGTCGCCGAACAGCGCCACACTGTAGATCGCCGCGAAGACGATGCCGGAATATTGCAGGTTGGCCACCAGCAGCGTGCCGCCCGGCGTCTTGGCGCGCGAGTAGGCGCGCGTCATGCACAACTGCCCGAGGGCGGCCAGCACGCCGACCGGCAACAGCCACATCGCATGCAGGCCGCCCGGCCAGTCCGAGAAACCGGTCACGACCGTGCCCATGCCGCCAGCCACTGCCGAACCCACCGCAAAGTAGAACACCGTGCGCGACTCCGGCTCGCCCAGCTTCGAGAGCGCCACCACCTGCATGTAGGCAAAGGCGGCCGTCAGTCCCGACATCAGGCCGACCAGCCCGGCAAAGGCCTGCCTGTCGCCGATCGTCGGTCGCAGCATCATGACCACGCCGCCAAAGCCGACCACCACCGTAAGCATCAACGCCCCCTGCAGCGGCGGTCGCCGCAAGCGGCCGTCGCGTCCCGGTAGCGGCACCCACGCGAGCAGCGTGCCGCCGATCAGGAACACCGCGATCCACACGCTGCTCATGTAGTTGAGCGTCATCGCGGTGGCCAGCGGCAGGTGTGCGATGGAATAGAACCAGGCGCCCAGCGACACCACGCCGATGAAGCTGCGCCAGGCATGCATGCCGGGGTACTGTGTGCGCAGCGAAACACCCTGGTTGCGCGCCAGCAGCGCCAGGAAGACGATCCCGATGAGGCCGCGGTAGAAGACCAGTTCAGCGGGATTGAACCACTCGGAGGCGATCTTCACGCAGACCCCCATGGTCGCGAATATCAGTGCGGCCAGCACCATCCAGAGCGCTTGCATCTTGCCTCGAACGTAGGGAAAAAAAGGAAAGCGGCGCCGACGGCGCCGCGCAGGGGTCAGGCCGAGAGTGCCTGTTGGGGACGGGTGTCCGCCGGCAACATCGCGCGCCGATACCACTCGTGGAAGTGCTCCATGCCGTCTTCCATCGGGCTCTGGTACGGGCCGCTCTCGTCGTCGCCGCGCAGCATCAGCGCGCGGCGGCCGGCGTCCATGCGCTCGGCGATCTCGTCGTCTTCCACGCAGGTTTCCATGTAGGCGGCCTGCTGGGCTTCGACGAACTCGCGCTCGAAGGCGACGATTTCCTCGGGGTAGAAGAATTCCACCATGTTCAGCGTCTTCTGCGGCCCGATCGGGTGCAGCGTGGACACGGTCAGCACGTGCGGATACCACTCGACCATCACGTTCGGATAGCAGGTGAGCCAGATCGCGCCGTACTTCGGCGGCTTGCCCTCGCGGTACTGCAACAGTTGCTCCTGCCACTTCTGGTAGACCGGACTGCCCGCACGGCCGAGCCGGTTGGCCACGCCCACCGTCTGCACCGAATACTTGTCGCCGAACTCCCAGCGCAAATCGTCGCAGGTGACGAAGCTGCCCAGCCCGGGGTGGAAGGGGCCGACGTGGTAGTCCTCCAGGTAGACCTCGATGAAGGTCTTCCAGTTGTAGTTGCACTCGTGCAGCTCGACGCGGTCGAAGGCGTAGCCGGTGAAGTCGAGGTCGGCGCGCGGGCCCAGCGTGGCCAGGTCGGCCGCGATGCTGCGGCGGCTGCCGCCGGGGCGCGTCTCGAACAGCAGGCCGTTCCAGGCCTCCAGCGGATAGTTGTGCAGGTTCAGGCAGGGGTCCTGCGCGAAATGCGGCGCGCCGATCAGCGTGCCGGTGGTTCGCGGGTCGGCCGCGGCATAGGTCCAGCGATGCAGCGGACAGACGATGTTGCCGCCGGTCTTGGCATCCAGGGCGCCGCGGCCTTGCAGGATCACGGCCTGGCGATGACGGCAGACGTTGGAGATCAGCTCCACGCCCTTGGGCGTGTGCACGAGGGCGCGGCCTTCGTGTTCCTGCGGCAAGGTGTGGTAATTGCCCAACTCCGGCACCGCGAGCTGGTGGCCGACGTAGCGCGGGCTGTCGGCAAAGAGCGTCGCCATTTCGCGGGCGTAGAGCGCCTCGTCGAAATAGGAGGAAACATGAAGAGGGCTGGAGGCCTGCTGCAGTTGAAGACTTAAATCAGACATGAGGACCTGACCAAGCTCCCCACAGGGAGAAAAATGGAAAACGGGAGACGCCGTTGCGGACGAAGAAACGGCCCCAAAAAGCGATCGGCAACCTGCCGGGGCAGGAACGCGGGATTGTACCCGCGGGGTTTCATTCCGGCCTCCGCCGGTCGTACCATGCGGTTCGTCACGCTGTGGTACCGGAGGCGAACGGCTTCGGGTCGGCCCCGATTGCAGCCGCCACCCTAAAATGCCCGGTTTGACCGACGATCCCCGCATGCCCAAGCCAACCTCTCCCGACGCGCCGGCCGCTCCGTTGCCGGCCAGCTACGAAGCCGGCCTGCAGGAACTCGAACAACTGGTGGCCGCCCTCGAATCGGGCCAGCTGCCGCTGGACGAACTGCTCGGCAGCTACCAGCGCGGCGCTGCCCTACTGCAGTTCTGCCGCGAGAAGCTGCAGGCGGTGGAAGACCAGATCAAGGTGCTGGATGCCGGCAGCCTGAAGGCCTGGGCACCCGAATGAGCGTTCAACAACTCGAATCCTGGGACGCAGCCCGCCTGGCCGCTTGGTGCAACCCGTTGCTGGCCGATGTCGAGGCGGCGCTGTCGCGCTGGGTCGGCATCGACGGCCCGCCGCCGCTTGGCGACGCGATGCGCTATGCCGTGCTCGACGGTGGCAAGCGGCTGCGTCCGCTGCTGGTGCTGGCCGCGAGCGAGGCGGTCGGTGGCGAACCGCAGGCCGCCTTGCGCGCCGCTTGCTCGACCGAGCTGATCCACGCCTATTCCCTGGTGCACGACGACCTGCCCTGCATGGACAACGACGTGCTGCGCCGCGGCAAGCCGACCGTGCACGTCAAATTCGGCGAGGCCGATGCGCTGCTGGCCGGCGATGCCTTGCAGGCCCTGGCCTTCGAACTGCTCACCCCCGGCGACGGCAGCGTGGCCGATGCCGTGCAGGCGCGCCTGTGCCGCCTGCTGGCGCTGGCGGCCGGCAGCCACGGCATGGCCGGCGGCCAGGCCATCGACCTGGCCAGCGTCGGCCTGGCCCTGACCGAGCCGCAACTGCGCCGCATGCACCAGCTCAAGACCGGCGCGCTGCTGCAGGCCAGCGTCGAGATGGGCGCGTCCTGTGCCGAAGGCGTTTCCGCAGCAGCCATGAAGGCCCTGCGCGAATACGGCGCGGCACTCGGCCTGGCCTTCCAGGTGGTCGACGACATCCTCGACGTGGTGGCCGACTCGGCCACGCTCGGCAAGACGGCCGGCAAGGACGCCGAGAACGACAAGCCCACGTACGTATCGCTGCTCGGCCTCGATGGCGCCCGCGCCCGTGCGCAAGCGCTGTTGTCCGACGCGCTGGCGGCCCTGGAACGCAGTACCCTGCCGGACACGGCGGCTTTGCGCGCGCTGGCCCACATGGTCGTGGACCGCGACCGCTAAAAGAAAAGACATGGCTCCGCTCCTCCCCACATTGAACGACCCCTCGGCCCTGCGCCGCTTCGACCGCGTCCAGCTCAAGCAGCTGGCCGACGAGGTGCGCGACTGCGTGCTCGACAACGTGTCGCGCACCGGCGGGCACCTGAGCTCGAACCTCGGCACGGTCGAGCTGACCGTGGCCCTGCACCACGTCTTCAACACCCCGCATGACCGGCTGGTGTGGGACGTGGGCCACCAGACCTATCCGCACAAGATCCTGACCGGCCGGCGCGACCGCATGCCGACGCTGCGTCAACTGGGCGGCCTCTCGGGCTTCCCGCAGCGCGGCGAGAGCGAATACGACACCTTCGGCACCGCCCATTCGTCGACCAGCATCTCCGCCGCGCTCGGCATGGCGATGGCGGCCAAGCAGAAGGGCGAGGACCGCCACTCGATCGCGATCATCGGCGACGGCGCGCTCACGGCCGGCATGGCGTTCGAGGCGCTCAACAATGCCGGCGTCTGCGACTGCAAGCTGCTGGTCATCCTCAACGACAACGACATGTCGATCAGCCCGCCGGTCGGTGCGCTGAACCGCTACCTGGCGCAGCTCATGAGCGGCCAGTTCTACGCCGCGGCCAAGAACGTCGGCAAGACCGTGTTGCGCGGCGCGCCGCCGCTGTTCGAATTCGCCAAGCGCTTCGAGCAGCATGCCAAGGGCATGGTCGTGCCGGCCACGCTGTTCGAGAAGTTCGGCTTCAACTATGTCGGCCCGATCGACGGCCACGACCTCGATTCGCTGATTCCCACGCTGGAAAACCTCAAGCACCTCGAAGGCCCGCAGTTCCTGCACGTGGTCACGAAGAAGGGCCAGGGCTACAAGCTGGCCGAGGCCGATCCGGTGGCCTACCACGGGCCTGGCAAGTTCGATCCGTCGGTGGGGCTGGTCAAGCCTGCGACCGCGCCCAAGCAGACTTTCACGCAAGTGTTCGGCACCTGGCTGTGCGACACGGCCGCGAACGACGGCCGCCTGGTCGGCATCACGCCGGCGATGCGCGAGGGCTCGGGCATGGTGGAGTTCGAGAAGCGCTTTCCGGGTCGCTACTACGACGTCGGCATCGCCGAGCAGCATGCGGTGACCTTCGCCGCCGGGCTGGCCTGCGAGGGCCTGAAGCCGGTGGTGGCGATCTACTCGACCTTTCTGCAACGCGCGTATGACCAGTTGATTCACGACGTGGCGATCCAGAACCTGCCGGTGGTGTTCGCGCTGGACCGTGCCGGACTGGTCGGCGCCGATGGTGCGACGCATGCGGGCGCCTACGACATCCCGTTCCTGCGCTGCATCCCGAACATGAGCATCGCCTGCCCGGCCGACGAGGCCGAGTGCCGGCAGTTGCTGACCAGCGCCTACCAGCAGAACCATCCGGTGGCGGTGCGCTATCCACGTGGCGCCGGCGCGGGGACCACGCCGCATCTCACGCTGGATGCGCTGCCCTTCGGCAAGGGCGAGATCCGGCGCAAGGGCGAGCGGGTCGCGATCCTCGCCTTCGGCACCTTGCTCTACCCCGCGATGCAGGCGGCCGAGGCCTTGGGTGCCACGGTGGTCAACATGCGCTGGGCCAAGCCGCTGGACGTCGACCTGTTGTTGCAGGTCGCCAAGACGCACGAGGCCATCGTGACGGTGGAAGAGGGCGCCGTGATGGGCGGCGCCGGCAGCGCGGTGACCGAGGCGCTGAACGCGGCTGGCCTGTTGCGGCCGGTGCTGCAACTGGGCCTGCCGGACCAGTTCATCGAGCATGGCGATCCGGGCAAGCTGCTGGCCTTGCAGGGGCTGGATGCTGAGGGCATCGAAGCCAGCATCCGTGGGCGCTTCCCGAAGCCGCGCCTGGAGTCCGTGCCCTCGGTCGCCGCTCAAAAGGTGTGAAACTTTCGGATGAGGACACCGACTTCGGCGTCCTCACTGCGAAGTCTTCACACCTTTTTCAGTTGCCCAGATAGGCGTCCTGCACGCGAGGATTGCCGAGCAGCTCCCGTCCGCTGCCCTCCAGCACGATCTCACCCGTCTCGATCACATAGGCCCGATCGGCAATCTTCAGCGCCTGGCGCACGTTCTGTTCCACCAGGAAGATCGTCAGGCCCTGCTTGTTGATCTCGCGCAGCGTGCGGAAGATGTCCTGCACGATGATCGGCGCCAGGCCCATCGAGGGTTCGTCCAGCAGCAGCACGCGCGGCTTGGCCATCATGGCGCGGCCGATCGCGAGCATCTGCTGTTCGCCGCCGGAGAGGTTGCCGGCCAGCCCTTCTGAGCGGTCCTTCAGCACCGGGAACAGCGTGAAGATGCGCTCCATGTCCGCGGCCCGTGCTGCCGCCCCATCGCGTCGCGTGTAGGCGCCGAGTTCCAGGTTCTCGCGCACCGTCAGCGTGGTCAACGTGGCGCGGCCCTCGGCCACCTGCACCACGCCGCCCGAGACGATCTTGTGTGGCGCCAGCCCGGTGATGTCTTGGCCATCGAACGTCACGCGGCCGGCGGTCTTCTTCACGAGGCCCGACAGCGCCAGCAGCGTGGTCGACTTGCCCGCGCCATTGGCGCCGACCAGCGTGGTGATCTGGCCTTCATGCAACTGGAAGTCGATGCCCTTCACGGCCTCGACGTGGCCGAAGGAAACCTTGAGCCCCTCGACCTTCAACAGGGGCGCGCTCATGCTGCAACTCCTTCGTTTGTCGCTTCGTCGTCTTCACGACCCAGGTAGGCCTCGATCACCTGCGGATCATTGCGGATCTCCTCCGGCCCGCCGCGCGCGATGATGCGGCCGAAGTTCAGCACGGCGATCTGCTCGCACAGGCCCATCACGAAGCGCATGTCGTGTTCGATCATGAAGATGGTGTAGCCGCGTTCGGCGATGTTGCGGATCTCGTGCATGAGGTCCGTCTTCTCGCTGCTGTTCATGCCGGCGACCGGTTCGTCGAGCAGCAGCAGGCGGGGTTCGGTGGCGAGCGCGCGGGCGAGTTCCAGCTTGCGCTGGTCGCCGTAGGAGAGGTTGTCGGCGAGCTGGTCGGCCTTGTGGTCCAGCTTGACCCAGCTCAGCAGTTCACGCGCACGGTCGCGCGCGCGGCGCTCCTCGCTGCGGAAGATTCCGGTGCTGGCCAGCAGGCCGAAGGCGCCGTAGCGCAGCTTCGCGTCCATGCCGACGATCACGTTCTCGGTCAGCGACATTTCCTTGAAAACGCGGATGTTCTGGAAGGTGCGGGCAATGCCGCCGCGCGTGATCTCGAAGGGCTTGCGGCCGGCCAGGTCCTGTCCGTCGAAACGGATGGTGCCGCTGGTCGGCGGCAGCAGGCCGGTGATGAGATTGAACACCGTCGTCTTGCCGGCGCCGTTGGGACCGATCAGGCCGAACACGCCCTTGTCGGGCACGGCCAGGTTCACGTCCTGCAGGACCTTGAGGCCGCCGAAGTGACGCGAGATGCCCGAGAGTTCGAGCAGGTTGTTGGTCGTGCTCATGCGGCTTCTCCCTTGCGGCCGAACCATTGGCGGAATCGCATCGGATCCCAGATGCCCTTGGGCAGGAACAGCACGATCAGCACCAGCACCAGGCCGTTGACGACCAGGCGGAAGCCGCCGAGGCCGCGCAGCATCTCCGGCAAGATCGTCAGGATCACGCCGCCGAGCACCGGGCCGGTCAGCCCATTGATGCCACCGAGGATGGTCATGGTGAGGATGTCCACGGCGCGGTTGAAGCCGTACTCGCCGGGGCCGATGAAGAAGGTCAGGTGCGCGTTCAACGTACCGGCGAGGCCCGCGATGGCGGCACCCAGCACGAAGGCCAGCATCTTGTGGCGGCCGACGTCGATGCCCATGAGGCCGGCGGCCGTCTCGTCTTCCTTGATCGCCTCGAAGGCCCGGCCCACCTTGGAGCGGCGCAGGCGCCACAGCACCAGCAGCGTGACAACCAGCGCCAGCAGCACATGCCACCACTGTGTGAGTTGCGGAATGCCGTTGAGGCCCAGCGCGCCGCCCGTGAGCGACTCCGTGTTGAGCACCGCGATGCGCACGACTTCGCCAAAGGCCAGCGTCGCCATCGCCAGGTAGACGCCCGACAGGCGCAGCGTCGGCCCGCCCATGATGGCGGCGACCAGCGCCGGCAAGGCCATGCCGGCGACGATGGCAGCCGGATACGGCACGCCGTAATTCAGCGTGAGGATGGAAGAGGCGTATGCGCCCAAGCCCATGAAGGCCGCGTTGGCCATGGACAGCATGCCGCACGCGAGCGTGAGCCAGATGGAAAGCGCCAGCAGCCCGTTGATGCCCAACGAGAGCACCAGGTTGCTGTAGACCGCCCAGAAGTTGTCGAACCCGCTCATACCTTGCGCTCCTGCAGGGAGCCGAACAGGCCCTTCGGCCGCACCAGCAACACCAGGAACAACAAGCCGAAGGCCACCGCGTCGCGCATGCTGGAGCCGATGTAGGCCACCGACAGCACTTCCGCAAAGCCGAGGAACAGGCCCGCCAGCATCGCGCCGCGGATGTCGCCCATGCCGCCCAGGATGATCACGGCGATGCCCTTCTCGAGCATCGGCTGGCCCATCAGCGGGAACAGCGCGTTCGAGTACAAGCCGATCAGCACGCCCGCCAAGCCGCCGAGGCCGGCCGCGATGAACGAGGTCATGTAGAACAGCCCTTCGACATTCACGCCGACCAGGTACGCCGCCTTCGGCGACTCCGCGATCGCGCGCAGCGCACGGCCCATCTGCGTGCGCTTGAGCGCCAGCATCAGCACGCCCATCAGCACGAAGGACACCAGCACGATGCCCAGTTCCAGCACCGTGACGTGGATGCCGGCGAACTCCAGCGCGTCGTCAGGAATGGTGCCAGCCGGGAAGCGCAGGTTCTCCGCGCCGAAGATGGCCTGCACGCCGTTGTTCAGGATGATCGCCACGCCGATGGTCGCGATCATCGGGATCAGGTGGGGCGCATTTCGCTTGCGTAGCGGCTTCAGCACCAGCACGTCGATGACGAGGCCGAACACGCCACTGAACAGGAAGGCGCCGAGCAGGCCCATCCACAGTGGCAGCGAGAACAGGCGCATGAAGGTGGCGGCCGCATAGGCGCCCACCATGAAGATGGCGCCGTGCGAGAGGTTGATGACCCCGAGCACGCCGAAGATGAGGGTGAAGCCGAGCGCGAAGAGTGCGTAGACGCACCCCAGCGAGAGGGCATTGACGAGTTGCTGATCGAGCACGATGGGCTCCTGGCATTCACGGCCGCCGCGTGGGGCCATGACCTGTAAAAAAGAAAACGGCGCAGATGTCTGCGCCAGAAGCAAGGACCGCATGCAGGGCCGCGGAGGCGACCCTGCGGCGAGACGGTCTTACTTTTCGATCTCGAACTGCGTGCCCTTGGTCACGCTGACGATGGCTTGCTGCTTGGCGTCGTAGCCAGCCGGCTTGCCGGCCTTGTCATTGGCGCGGGTGAAAGTGAAGGCACCCGTGGCGCCGGTCCACTTGACGTTGGGCAGCGCGTCGCGCAACGCGGCACGGTCGGCCGGCAGCGCGCCGGTGAGCTTGGTCGCCTTGAGCGCCTGCGCGGCGATGTACATGCCGTCGTAGGCCTGCGCGGCGAACTGGTCGGGCGCGCCGTTGTACTTGGCGGTGTAGGCCTTGATGAACTTGGTGTTCTCCGGCGTCGCGTTGCTGGCCGACCAGGGGCTGCCGACGTAGAGCTTGTCCGATGCGCCCTTGGCCAGGTCGAAGATCTTGACCGAGTTCATGCCGTTGCCGCCGATGAAAGGCACGTTGATGCCCAGCTGGCGGGCCTGCACCATGATCGGCGCGCCTTCGGCGATGAGGGCCGACAGCACGATCGCATCCGGGTTGGTGGCCTTGATCTTGGTCAGCTGCGCCTTGAAGTCGACGTCGCCCTTGGCGAAGGTCTCGGTGGTGGTCACCGGCATCTTCGCGTCTTCCAGCGCCTTCTTGAAGTTGTCGTAGCCGCTCTTGGTGAACACGTCGTCGTTGCCGTAGAGCACCGCGACCTTCTTCAGGTTGGCATGCTTGGTGGCCACGCGCAGCGTCTCGGGC
This sequence comes from Variovorax robiniae, assembly GCF_037889955.1. Lineage (NCBI taxonomy): Bacteria > Pseudomonadati > Pseudomonadota > Betaproteobacteria > Burkholderiales > Comamonadaceae > Variovorax > Variovorax robiniae. The sequence goes on along the minus strand of NZ_JBBKZS010000002.1, from coordinate 356,919 downwards.
AGCACGTCGGCTTCGGTGACCGAGTTGCGGAACACGTAGTCGCCGATGGAGGTGATGCCGTCAGCGGTGTTCGACGTGCCGAAGGCCACGGTCTTGGCAGCCTGGGCGATCGGGTCGGCGGCCTGGGCCGAGTTCGACAGCGTGGGGCCGAAGACCATCAGCACGTTGTCCTGGAAAATCAGCTTCTTGAAGACGTTGATCGCGTCTTCCTTCTTGCCCTGCTCATCCTCGACCACCAGCACGATCTTGTTGCCGTTGATGCCGCCGGCGGCATTGATCTCGTCGGTCGCCAGCTGGAAGCCGTTGCGAATGGCCGTGCCGTACTGGGCGGCGCCGCCGGACAAGGCTTCAGCGACACCGATCTTGATGTCGGCGGCCTGGGCGGCGCCAACAAATGCGGTGGCGGCGAAGGCCGCGAGAAGCGCAGGTCTGAATCGGGTTGAGTTCATCTTTGATGGCACTTTGGATAGAGTTGAAGATAAGCGGGTTGACATTTTAAGACGTGGCTGTAGACGCAAAGTCTGCAAGCGCACATTCGCAGTGCATGGTTACCCTCGACGCCGGCCCAGCATGGTCCATGATGGCGCGCTGCACTGCCTTGATCACATGGATGGAGAACGATTCGATGGACCGTCGCGGGTTGATGAGAAACGCAGGCGTCGCGGGTGTGCTGGCCGCGGGCCTGGCGCCGGCCGTCCATGCGCAGGCGTCGGTGCGCTGGCGCCTGGCGTCGAGCTTTCCGAGTTCGCACAGCAACCTGTTCGGCGCGGCGGCCGCCTTTGCCGATGCGGTACGCGCCATGACCGGCGGCCGCTTCGACATCTCGGTGCACGCGGGCGGTGAACTCATGACCTCGCAGGGTGTGGTCGACGCGGTGCAGCGCGGCTCGATCGAGATGGCCCACACCTCGACCTCGTCCTTCTACGAGAAGAACCCGGCCTTCGCGATCGGCGGGGGATTGCCCTTCGGCCTCGACGGCGCACAGACGGCCGCCTGGATGCAGGCGGGCAATGGCCGCAAGCTGATGAACGGCTTCTACGCGGCGTATTCGATGGTCGGGTTCGATGCGGGTAACACGGGGCTTCAGATGAGCGGCTGGTATCGCAAGCCGATCCGCAAGGCGAGCGACTTCAAGCTGCTGACGGTGCGCGTCACCGGCGGCCCGATGGATGCGGTCATGGAGCGCCTGGGCGCCGTGCCGGAACTGGTGGCAGTGCCCGAGTTGCGCCAGGCGCTGGCCAAGCGCCGCATCGATGCGGCCGAGTGGCTGGGGCCGAGCGACGACTTGGCCCTGGGCCTGCCGGGCGCGGTGCCGTACTACTACGGTCCGGGCTGGTGGAACGGTGGCCAGAACATCAGCTTCCTCATCAACCAGAAGGCGCTGGCTGCCTTGTCCGCCGAAAACAAGGCCATCGTCGAGGCTGCCGCAGCGCAGGCGGCCGCGGCGATGCGGGCGCGCTACGACGTGTCGAATGCCAACGCGCTGAAGGATCTCGCGGCGCGCCGCATCGCCGTCCAGAACTTCCCGCCGTCGGTGATCCGCGCGGTGTACGCGGCGGCAAGGGAGGTCTATGACGAGAACAGCGAGAAGAGCCCCGAGTGGAAGAAGATCCATGCGGACTACCTGGCTTTCCAGCGCTCGCAATTGCGCCTGGCCAGCCTGGGCGGTGCGCACATGGAAGTCTTGACGTCGAAGAAGCAGCGTTGACCTGCCATGTCCACATCGTCCTTCACCGACCTGCCCGATTCGATCGACTCGCCCTCGATGCGCCGCGCTGGCCGCGAACTGCTGTCGCTCGCATTGATCGATGCGCGCAATCACACGCTGCACCTGCTGTCGCTCTACGAACAGGCGATGGGCACGGCCACGCTGCCGGTCGAGCGCCTCGATGGCGTACTGCCGCCGATCTGGCTCGCGGGTCACGTGGCATGGTTCGCCGAATGGTGGATCGGCCGCAACACGCAGCGCGCCTTCGGCCTGGAGTGCCCGTCGCGGCCCACGCGCCTCGCGGCCATCGACCCGCAGGCCGACGAATGGTGGAACCCGCAGCAGCGCGGCGCCGAAGGGCCGTGGTCGAGCGACATCCCGGACCTGGGCCAGACCAAGGCCTACCTGCTCGAGACGCTGGAGAGCACGCTGGAACTGCTGGAGCGCGCCGCCGAGACCGATGCCGGCCTGTACTTCTACCGGCTCGCGCTGTTCCATGAGGACATGCGCGGCGAGCAACTCGTGGTGATGGCGCAGACGCTGGGCTTGCCGATCGGCGTCGAGCTCGCGCCCGCGCCGCCGCAGCGCGAACCGCTGCTGGTGCCGGGCGCGCGCTGGGAACTGGGCCTGCCCGCGCAGGGGTTTTCATTCGCACAGGAACAGGGCTTGCACGAGGCCGAGGTGCCCGAGTTCGAGATTGATGCGCAGCCGGTCACCTGGAGCCAGTACGCCGAGTTCGTCGATGACGGCGGCTATGACCGCAACGAGCTCTGGTCGCCCGAAGGCTGGGACTGGCTGGCGCGCCATGCCGAGGAAGGCCGGCGCGGGCCGCGCCATGTCGAGCAGATCGGCGTGGAGCGGCATGGCACCGGCGGGCAGGTGCTGCAACACCGCTTCGGCCGCACCGTGCGCGCGGCGGGGCATCAAAGCGCGGTGCACCTGAGCTGGTGGGAGGCCGATGCCTGGGCGCGCTGGTCCGGGCGCCGCATCGCCACCGAGGTCGAGTGGGAGATCGCCGCCGAGACCGCATCGCGCCGCGGCTTCCGATGGGCGGACGTGCATGAGTGGACCGCCGGCACGCTGCGGCCCTGGCCCGGTTTCCGCGCTGACCCGTGGAGCGAGGGCACGCCCTTCGACCCGGTGCCGGCTTTCGGCCAGGCGCGCGTGCTGCGCGGCGCCTCGCTGGCCACGCGGGCGCGGCTGCGTTCGACCCGGGCGCGGGGTTTTGCGCTGCCGGGGCGGGACGAAGGCTTCTACGGGTTTCGCACCTGCGCGCTCTGATCGTCGACGACACGCGTGCAAGAACGCGGCCGCTGGCGGGCGGCCGCGCGGGAGCCTATTCGACCGGCCTGTCTCGCATGGCCTGCTGCACCAGGCTCGCAAAGTCCTCCACCGTGAACGGCTTGGCAATCATCTGCATGCCCGGCGCCAGGAATTCGGCGCGCGTGCGCACGTGCTCGGCATAGCCTGTCATGAAGACCACCGGCAGGCCGGGCCGGAGCCCGCGTGCGATCTCGGCCAACTGGCGCCCGTTGATGCCGGGCAGGCCCACGTCGCTCACCAGCAGGTCGATGCGCGCCGCCGATTGGAGGATGGGAATGGCGCCGGTTCCGTCTTCGGCGCGAAGGGTGCGATAGCCCATTTCATTCAGGACGTCGAGCACCAGGAGGCGGACGGCCGGATCGTCTTCGACCACCAGCACCACCTCGCCCTGGCCTTGGGGGAGCGCGGCATCGCCGGGGACGCAGGCGATGCTGGCGCGGGGGGCACGCTCGCCCGCAGGTGCGCGCGGCAGGTACAGGGTGACCGTGGTGCCAACGCCCGGCTGGCTCTGGATCTGCACGAGGCCGTGCGACTGCTGGGCGAAACCGTAGACCATCGACAGGCCAAGCCCCGTGCCCTGGCCGATCGGCTTGGTCGTGAAGAAAGGATCGAAGGCCTTCGCCAGCACCTCGGGCGTCATGCCGGCGCCACTGTCGGCCACGGAGATGGTGCAGTAGCGTCCGGGCGCCAGGTCGAGGCGCTGCGCCTGCGCCTCGTCGAGCAGGACGGCCGAAGTGCCGATGCGCAACTCGCCGCCGTAGGGCATGGCGTCGCGCGCATTGATCGCCAGGTTGAGGATGGCGCTCTCCAACTGGGCGGCATCGCCGAAGGCGGCGCCCGTGGCCGCATCGGGCGTGATGGAAAGGCGCACCTGCTCGCCCAGCGTGCGGCGCAGCAACTCGTCCATCGATTCGATGAGTTCGTTCACGTTCATCGGCCGCGGGTCCAGCGTCTGGCGCCGCGAGAAGGCCAGCAGCCGCTGGATCAATGAAGCGGCGCGGCGGGCCGACTGCGCAGCCGCATCCATGTAGCGCTCCATGCCTTCGGTGCGGCCCAGGGCCATGCGCCGGCGCATGAGTTCGATCGGCCCGGTGATGCCCTGCAGCAGGTTGTTGAAGTCGTGCGCGATGCCCCCGGTGAGCTGGCCGATGGCCTCCATCTTCTGGCTTTGGCGCAGGCGCGCTTCGGACTCGCGCAGGGCGGTGACATCGCGACCGACCGCGTGCAGCAGTTGGGCATCGGGCACTGCGGTCCATGACACGATGCGATAGCTGCCGTCCAGGTGCCGCACCCGGTTCTCCATGTGCGAGTGCTCGAGGCGGGAATTCGTCCGTCCGGCCCGCAGGCGGCGCAGTTCGGCCACCGCGGTCGCCACGTCGCCCGGGTGCAGCAGGCGCAGGAACGGCCGTCCCAGGAGCTGCGCCTCGCGCCAGCCCAGCAATGCCTGCCAGGCCGGGTTGACGGCCACGATCCGCCCCCGTGCATCGGCCATCAGCATGATGTCGGCCGAGAGCTGCCACAGGCGGTCGCGGTCGCGTGTGCGCTCGGCCACGCTCTGCGCGAGACGGTGCTGTGCGGACTTCTGGTCGTCGATGTCGGTGTTGATGCCGACCCATCGCACCGAAGGGTCCAGCCCATCGCTCTCGTCCGCCGGCTGGACGCGTGACAGATGCCAGCGCCAAGTGCCGTCGTGGCGGCGCAGCCGCGCTTCGTTCTCGTAGGCGGTACGCGTTGCCAGCGCCTGGCGCCATGACCAGGCGCGCGGCAGATCATCGGGGTGAACGATCCGGCTCCATCCGTCGCCGAGCAGATCTTCGAGGCTGAGTCCGGAATAGGCGCTCATGCTCTCGCTGGCCCAGTCGAGCCGGCCGTCGGCCGTGGCCGTCCAGACCTGGTTGGACATGGCCCGCGCCAGCACGCGAAAACGCGCCTCGCTCTGACGCAGCGTGGCTTCGGCTTGCTTGCGATCCGTGATGTCCTGCACCACGCCACGCATCAGCACCGGCTTGCCGGCGCCGTCGCGCACGAATTGGCAGCGGCGATGGATCCAGCGCGGGGCGCCGTCGTTGGCACGCCGGATCGGGTACTCCGCCTCCAGCGGAACCGACCCCTCGACACGCATCGCGCGCGTGGCGATCGGATCGTCCTGGCCCATGCACAGCCGCCCGAACGCGTCGTACGGATATTCCTCGTGCACCGGCATGCCGAAGATGCGGCAGAGCTCGCTCGAGACGCGCAAGGTGTCGCTCTCGATGTCGAGCGAGAAGACCCCGATCCCGCCAGCCTCCTGCGCCATCTGGAGTTGCTCGCCACGCTCGCGCGCCTTCTTCTCGCTGGCCGAGAGGGCCTGCGTCGCGCGGACGCGCTCGGTGGTCTCGGTGGTGATGCAGAGTACGCCGCCGATGCGCCCGTCGTCATCGAACACCGGAGACCATGCGTAGTCGAAGTACGAGGGCTCCAAGGCCCCGCGGCGATCGAGGGTGAAGTGCCTGTCGCGGCCGCTCGCACACGCGCCACGGTGGAAAACCTGGTCGAACCCCGGCTTCAATTCATCCCACAGTTCCTTCGAATACTCCACGGCCGGGCGCCCCAGGTTGCCCGGGTGCTTGTTGCCGATGGTCCTGGCATGCGTGTCGTTGTAAAGGGCGATGTAGTCCGGCCCCCAGTAGACGGCCATCTCGGCCGATGAGCGCAGCAGTACGTCGACGATGCTGCGCAGCGCTCGGGGCCAGCCATCCGGTGCGCCGAGCGGCGTCGAGTCCGGGCCGAGCTTGCGTATCAACCCGGCGCACTCGCCCCCGCACGCGGGCCATTCGCCCGCTTGTTCGAACGCGCTCATGTCACCCCGGACTCCCGTGACGCCTGGCCCGTGCCGATCGTCATCGCATGTTCCCGCAGGGCCGGGTGGTCGTGGATGTCGGTGTTGATGCCGACCCAGCGCACCTTCAGGCCGGTTTCCTCCAGGCTCTGCACAGGCTGCGCGCGCGAGAAGTGCCAGCGAAATTCGCCGTCGTGGCGCCGAAGCCTGGCGCCGACTTCGTAGGGCCTGGTATGGGCCAGGGCCTCGGCCCAGCACCTTTCCACACGTGGCAGGTCTTCCGGATGCATGATGCGACGCCATCCATCGCCGAGCAGCGCCTCGCTCGGGAGGCCGACATAGGCGCACATGCCATCGCTCGACCAGTCCGTCTGCCCGTCCGCGGTCGCGGTCCAGACATGGTTCGGAACGCCCTGGGCCAGGGTTCGAAAGCGGGCCTCGCTCTGGCGCAGCGTGGCCTCGGCCTGCTTGCGATCCGTGATGTCCTGCACCACGCCGCGCGCCAGCAATGCCTTGCCGTTTGCGTCCAGCACGATCTCCGCGCGGCGCCAGATCCAGCGCACCGCGCCATCGCTCGGGCGTCGGATGCGGTATTCGACATCCAGTTGCGCGGTGCCGGCGCTGCGGCTCTCGCGGGTCGACATGGGGTCGTCCGGGTCGACCCGCAATGGCTCGAGCTCTCGCATGGGCCATGTCTCGCGCTCCGGCAGGCCGAAGATGCGACAGAACTCGCTCGACACGCTCAGCGTGTCGGTCGCGCCATCGAGCACGAACACGCCGATGCCGCCGGCCGCCTGGGCCATCTGCAGCCGTTCGCTGAGCTCGCGCGCCTTGCGCTCGCTGGCGACCAGCGTGCGCGCCGCGCGCACGCGTTCGGTGACGTCGACCACCACGCACAGCACGCCGCCGATGCTGCCGTCGTCGTCGAGCACCGGCGACCAGGAGAAGTCGCAGAACACGGTTTCAGGCGTGCCACTGCGGTTGAAGACGAAGGGCCACTCCCGGGCGCTCAGGGTCTTGCCCGACTGGCGAATGCTGTCGAATGACGTTTCCAGCGTACCCGTCAGGTCCGGCGATTGCTCGATGGCGGGACGGCCAAGGTTTGCCGGATGCATGTGGCCAATGTGCAGGGCGTAGGCATCGTTGTAGAAGGCGATAAAGCGTGGGCCCCACAAGACGACCATCTGGAATGTGGAGGGCAGTATCAGGTCGATGGCATTGCGCAATGCCTTCGGCCATTGATCCGGCGGGCCGAGCGGCGTCGACTCGGCCGTCATGTTGCGAATCAGCTTCGCGGCTTCGCCTCCCCACTGCGGCCAGCGGAACTGTCGATCGTTCTTCTTGCTCATGAGCGCGGACCCTCCCTGACTGTTTGGCCCAAGCCTGACTGTATGCCTCCGCGGCAAAGTGTGCAGCCGTGCTTGTCCTGAGTTGTGGGTGCGCCGTGGAGGAGTATTGGAACTTCTTGTATTCGGTGGCGTGTGCATTCGCGCCCGGGTCAGGCAGCGCTCCCGGCCACGCTGTGAATGGCCTGCTGCACCAGGCGCGCGAAATCGTCGATCTCGAAGGGCTTGGAAATCATCTGCATGCCCGGCGCGAGGAACTCGGCCCGGGTGCTTGCATGTTCGGCATAGCCGGTCATGAACACCACCGGCAGGTCGGGCCGGAGCCCGCGCGCGATCTCGGCCACCTGGCGGCCGTTGATGCCGGGCAGGCCGACGTCGGTCACCAACAGGTCGATGCGCGCGGTCGAACGCAGGATCAGGATGGCCGATGCGCCGTCGTGCACATACAGCGTCCGGTAGCCCAGGCCGTCCAGCACATCCAGCACCAGCAGGCGCACGGACGGATCGTCCTCCACCACCAGCACCACTTCGCCCTGGCCCTGGGGCAGGGGCGGGGCGCCGATGGGGCCCGCGGGCGAGGCGCTTTCGTCCGCATGCGCACGCGGCAGATACAGGGTGACGGTGGTGCCGGCACCCGGCTGGCTCTGGATCTGCACGAGGCCGCGCGACTGCTGCGCGAAGCCATAGACCATCGACAGGCCCAGCCCCGTGCCCTGGCCGATCGGCTTGGTCGTGAAGAAGGGATCGAAGGCCTTGGCCAGCACCTCGGGCGTCATGCCGGTGCCGCTGTCGGCCACCGAGATGGCGCAGTAGCGGCCGGGCGACAGGTCCAGCTGTTGCGCCTGCGCCTGGTCGAACAGCACGGCCGAGGTGCCGATGCGCAATTCACCGCCCTCGGGCATGGCATCGCGTGCGTTGATGGCCAGGTTGAGGATGGCGCTCTCCAACTGGGCCGCATCGCCGAAGGCGGCGCCCGTGGCCGCGCCGGGCGTGATGGAAAGGCGCACCTGTTCGCCCAGCGTGCGGCGCAGCAACTCGCCCATGGAGGCGATCCGCTCGTTCACGTTCATCGGCTTGGGGTCGAGCGTCTGGCGCCGCGAGAAGGCGAGCAGCCGCTGGATCAATGAGGCGGCGCGTCGGGCCGACTGCGCGGCCGCATCCATGTAGCGCTCCATGCCCTCGGTGCGGCCCAGGGCCATGCGCCGGCGCATGAGTTCGATCGGCCCGGTGATGCCTTGCAGCAGGTTGTTGAAGTCGTGCGCGATGCCTCCGGTGAGCTGGCCGATGGCGTCCATCTTCTGGCTCTGGCGCAGGCGCGCCTCCGACTCGCGCAGTGCCGTCACGTCGCGGCCGACCGCGTGCAGCAGTTGCGCATCGGGCACGGCGGTCCACGACACGGTGCGGTAGCTGCCATCCACGTGGCGCACGCGGTTCTCGATCCGGGAGTGCATCTGGCCACCCTGGAGTCGCCGCAACTCGGCCACGGTGGGCGCGACATCGCCGGGATGCAGCAGGCGCATGGCGCGCATGCCAAGCAATTGCGCCTCGCTCCAGCCCAACAGCGCCTGCCAGGCCGGATTGACGGCCAGGATCCGCCCCCGGACGTCGGCCATGAGCATGATGTCGGCCGAGAGCTGCCACAGGCGGTCGCGGTCGCGCGTGCGTTCGACTACGCGCTGCGCGAGGCGGTGCTGGGCCGCCTTCTGGTCCTCGATGTCTGTGTTGATGCCGATCCAGCGCACCGACGTGCGCAAGGCGTCGCTGCCCTCCACCGGCTGGACGCGCGCGCGATGCCAGCGCCAGGCGCCGTCATGGCGGCGCAGCCGCGCTTCGTTCTCGTAGGCCGTGCGGTTTGCCAGCGCCTGGCTCCACGCCTGGGTGGCGCGCGGCAGGTCTTCGGGGTGCATGGTTCGCCGCCAGCCGTCGCCGAGCAACTCGGCCTGGCCGAGTCCGACGAAGGTGCACATGCTTTCGCTGACCCAGTCGATCCGGCCATCGGCCGTGGCGGTCCAGACGTGGTCGGGCATCGCGCGCGCCAGGACGCGGAAGCGCGCCTCGCTTTGCCGCAGCCTGGCGTCGGCCTGCTTGCGCTGGGTGATGTCCTGCACGACGCCGCGCATCAGCACGGGCTTGCCTTCGCTGTCCCGCACCAGTTCGGCACGGCGCGAGATCCAGCGCACCGCGCCATCGTTGGCGCGACGGATCGGATACTCCACATCGAGCGGCGCCATCCCGGCGACGAGGCCCGCGCGCGTCGTCATGCGATCGTGCGGGTCGAGGCGCAGCCGGCCGAAGGCGTTGCACGGATGGACCTCGCACTCCGGCACGCCGAAGATGCGGCAGAACTCGCTCGACACGCTCATCGTGTTGCTCTGGATGTCGAGCGAGAACCCGCCGATGCCGCCGGCGGCCTGTGCCATCTGGAGTTGCTCGTCGCGCTCGCGCGCCTTCTTCTCGCTGGCCGCCAGGGCCTGCGTCGCGCGCACGAGTTCGGTGGTCTCGGTCATGATGCAGAGCACACCGCCGATGTGGCCGTCTTCCTCGCGCACCGGAGACCAGGAAAAGTCGAAATACGATTGTTCTGACTCGACCCCGCGCTGGATCGTGAAGGGCATGTCGCGTCCGCTGATGGTCTCTCCCCTCAAGCGGACGCGCTCGAACCCTTCCGCTACCTCCGGCCACATCTCCGGCGCATTGAGGCTGGTCGGTCGGCCCATGGTGCCGGGATGCTTGTTGCCAAGGCTGCGTGCGTGCGCATCGTTGTAGAAGGCCAGGTAGTCCGGCCCCCAGAGCACGACAATCTCGGCCAGCGATGGCAGCATGAGATCGATGACGTTCCGCAGCGCCTTGGGCCATTGGTCCTGCGGGCCCAGCGGCGTTGCATCCGCAGGCAGGTGGCGTATCAGGTCGGCAGCCTCGCCGCCGCAGGCCGGCCAGCGGTTGAATTGATTGCTGGTGCTCATGACGCGCCGCCTCCCTGGCTGTTGCTGGTCCGGACATGACTCTAGGCGTCTGAGGCATCATCCGCAGCCGTGCTTGTCCCGACTTGTGAATGCCTCGCAGAGTGATTAGAACTTTTGAATTCCACAGCGCGCCGGTGGGCGTCCTCGCATGAACACCTTCGCACAGAGCGCGCTGTCGGCGTGGCAACTGGTTGTCTCCGGCGACCCGGTGCTGCTGGCCATCGTCGGACGCTCGCTGGCCGTGAGCGCCAGTGCCTGCGCCATCGCGTGCGGCTTCGGGCTGCTGCTGGGTGCCTGGCTGGGTGTCGCGCGCTTCCGCGGACGTGCGCTGGTGCTGACCTTGCTGAACACCTTGCTCGCGCTGCCCTCGGTAGTGGTGGGGCTGGTGGTGTACCTGCTGCTGTCGCGCTCCGGGCCGTTCGGCGCGCTGGGTTGGCTCTTCACCTTCAAGGCGATGGTGCTGGCGCAGGCCGTGCTGGTCCTGCCAGTGGTGACGGCGCTCACCCGCCAGACCATCGACGATGCCGACCGCGCGCACGGCGAGCAGTTGCGCTCGCTCGGCGCCGGTCCGCTGGTGCGCGCGGTGCTGCTGGTGTGGGATGAGCGCTATGCGCTGGTCACCGTGCTGATCGCCGCGTTCGGGCGCGCCGTGTCGGAAGTCGGCGCGGTGATGGTGGTCGGCGGCAACATCGATGGCTTCACGCGCGTGATGACCACGGCCATCGCGCTGGAGACCAGCAAGGGCGACCTGCCGCTGGCGCTGGCGCTCGGACTGCTGCTGCTCGTGGTGGTGCTGGTCTTGAACGTCCTGGTCGCGCTGGTGCGCACTTGGCGCGAACGCGTGGATGGCGGCGCCGCGGTGGCCATGCGGGTGAGCGCATGACGCGGCTTTATTCACTGGATGGTGTCGACGTGCGCTTCGGTCGCGTCACGGCTTTGCACGGCGCCTCGCTGGCCATCGATGCCGGAGAACGCGTCGCGCTGATCGGCGCCAATGGCAGCGGAAAGAGCACGCTGTTACGCCTGCTGCACGGCCTGGTGCCGCATGCGGCGGGGCAGTTCACCAGCCATGCGCCGCAGCGCGAACAGGCGATGCTGTTCCAGCGACCGCACATGCTCCGTGCGACTTCTGCCACCAATGTGGCGCTGGCGCTGTGGCTGCGCGGGACGCCGTGGCGCGCAGCCCGCGAGGCCGCGGGGCCGGCGTTGGCGCGCGTGGGGTTGGAGGGCGTGCTGGCGCGCAACGCGCGCACCTTGTCCGGCGGCCAGCAGCAGCGCCTGGCGCTGGCCCGTGCCTGGGCCCTTCATCCGCAAGTGCTGCTGCTGGACGAGCCGACCGCCAGCCTCGACCCGACTGCCAAGCGCGAGGTCGAAGCCCTGCTGGCCGAGGCGGCCAACGGCCGCACGCTGGTGTTCGCCAGCCACAATCTCGGCCAGGTCAAGCGACTGGCCAGCCGTGTGGTCTACCTGGAGCACGGCCGCATCCTGGCCGACCTGCCGGTGCATGATTTCTTCCACGGGCCCTTGCCCGAGGAGGCGCGTTTGTTTGTCAAAGGAGAGTTGGTATGAAGGAGTTTTACAAGCGCTTCGGCACGGGCCCGTCGGCGCAGGCGATCGTGGCGGTGGTGCTGCTGGGCGCGAGCATCCTGGTGGCACGGGCGGAGAGCATCACGATGGCCTCGACCACGTCGACCGAGCAGTCGGGCCTGTTCGCCCACATGCTGCCGGCCTTCAAGCAGGCCAGCGGCGTCGACATCAAGGTGGTGGCGGTGGGAACGGGCCAAGCCATCGACATGGCGCGCCGCGGCGACGCCGACGTGCTCTTCGTGCACGACACGGTGGCCGAGGAAAAGTTCGTGGCCGAGGGCTACGCGGCCAAGCGCTGGCCGGTGATGTACAACGACTTCGTGCTGGTCGGGCCGAAGAACGATCCGGCCGGCGTCAAGGGCAACGACATCGTCGCGGCGCTGAAGAAGCTGGCGGCGGGCAATGCATCCTTCGTCTCGCGCGGCGACAAGAGCGGCACCGACGCGGCCGAGCGCCGTCTCTGGAACCAGACCGGCCTTGGCGATGCCAGCCAGCCCCTGGCCAATGACAAGAAGGGCAGCGGTTACAAGGAATGCGGCTGCGGGATGGGGCCGGCGCTGAACATCGCGGCCTCGACTGGCGGCTACGTGCTGTCGGATCGAGGCACCTGGCTCAGCTTCAAGAACCGCGCCGACATGGCCGTGCTGGTGGAAGGCGACAAGCGCCTGTTCAACCAGTACGGCGTGATGGTGCCGAGCGCCGACAAGTTTCCGAAGCTCGACCATGCCGGCGCGCAGAAGTTCGTCGAGTGGGTGATCTCGCCTGCGGGGCAGGCCAACATCGCGGCCTACAAGATCAACGGCGAGCAGCTCTTTTTCCCGAACGCGGTCAAGTAGCCTCCCGCGCTTCGCGCAGCACCCGCTGCGCGAGGCGCGCGAAATCGCCTGCCGGAAGCGCTAGCGCTCCGCAGGCACCAGCGACCCCGCGATGGCTGCATCCACGCCGCGGTGGAACCGCAGCACCTCGCTCTCCAGGCGCCCCGCGATCAACCCCGCGTTGGCCCCGCTCAGCAGGCCCTTCTGGATGCCCACGGCGGTGGCGATGTCCTCCTGCTGGAACACCGTCTTCTCGATCAGGTTGAAGGTCTTCTCCCAATGCGCGTTCCAGTCGTCGCCGGTGCGCTCGGGCGGGACCAGCATCGTGTGCACCCAGCGCACCTCGTCGGGCGCGGGCGAGAACATGCCGATCAGGCTCACGTAGTCGGGGTGCCAGATGAGGAAGGAATTCGGAAACAGGAACTGCGTCGGCGTCGACAGCTTGCACAGGGCGGCGCGGTCGCGCGGCGTCTCGAAGCCATCCAGTGCGGCGCGGCGCGCAACCAGCGAGTCCTGGTGCGGGCCGGCGCGCAGGTTGACGGTGATCGCGTCGGCGAAGAAGGGGTAGATGGTGTCGCGATGCAGCACGCGGATGTGATAGCCCTCGAGGAAGGCGTCGGCGGTGAGCTTCCAGTTGGCGCGGTAGACGTGGTCGACCTTGCGATAGACCTTCATGTCGGCCAGGCCCATCCAATCCATGTGCTGGTCGAGCCCTTGCAGGAAGGCGGCTGCAGAGAACCCCGGGCCGGGCGTGCGCTTCACGAAGATCAGGCCGCCCGCTTCGTCGCAGGGCAGCTCGACCAGGTTCAGCGTGGCGGTGTCGATGCCGTCGAAGGTCTCGGCATGGAGGCGGTGACGCAGGTGGCCGTCGAGTTCATAGGTCCAGCCGTGGTACGGGCAGACCAGGGCCTTGCACGGCGTGGCCTTCGGCGGCGCCGTCCCCTTCTGCGTGATGAGCGCCATGCCGCGATGCCGGCAGACGTTGAAGAAGGCGCGTGCGCGGCCGTCCGTTGAACGTGTGATGACGATGGGCACGCCCAGCGCATCGAAGGGCAATGCCGACCCCGGGGCGAGCTCCGCGCTGTGCGCGGCGGCGATCGGCCAGTGCGCGCGGTCGGTGTAGTGGGTGGCGGGCACGCTGCCCGTTTCCTCGCCGAGTTCACGCGTCCCGTCGCGGCAGACGGTTTCGAAACGAGCGATCAATTGCGCCAGCGTGGCCGGCACGGTGTCTTTGGCCATCGTGAGGTCTGTCAAGTCCGGTGCTCCCAAAACCTCATCGTATGCCGCGGGATGTCACCCGCGCCAAGGCGGATACCCGAGGGACATGACCTCCGGAGTCATCGACGCGACACCCTTCGTTCGCGAACATGCCTTCACCCCGCGACGTTGCGGGCATCCACCCTCGAAAGGATTCGCACCATGAACACCGCCACTGCCACCCTGGACGCCGCCGCAATTGCCCAGCGCTACATCGCGCTCTGGAACGAGACCGATGCCGCACGTCGGCAGCAGATGCTGGAAAGCGGCTGGGCCGAAGATGCCCGCTATGTCGACCCGATGGGCCAGGCCAGCGGACGCGAGGAGATCAGCTCGATGATCGGCGTCGTGCATGCGCACTACCCGGGCTTTCGCTTTGCGCTCGCGGGCAAGGCCGATGCGCATGGCGACAACCTGCGCTTCAGCTGGACGCTGGGGCCGAGCGGCGCGGCCGACCTGATCCAGGGCACGGACTTCGCGCGGCTCGATGACGGCAAGCTGCAATCGGTGACCGGCTTCCTCGACAAGGTGCCCCAGAAGGCGTGAATCTTCCTACTGCGGCCACCGATCTCGGGCTTCCGGTGCTCACCGTACTGGAGTACGGCTCCGCTCCTCAGCCCGACCTCGGCGCCCTCGCTACGGAATCTTCAAGCCTTCTTCAGTCGATGGGGCGTACTTCAATGCGCATCAGGTTGCGCACATGGCGCGGACCGAGGCTGCGGTCCGCTGTCGACAGGAGCGCGATGCGGCCCTCGCGGTCGTCTAGTGGCTTGCCATCGCGCTCGAACAGCACCAGCACGCCCTCGCCGACAGGCGTGTTGCTGAGCTCGGGCCAGGAGAACACGGCGCGATAGCCATCGGTCGCGGTGGCCACGACCATCAGGGTCTTCCAGCCGTCGCGGCCCTTCGTCGCCAGGCTTGCGCGTTCGATGAGCGCGGCCAGCTTGACGCCGCGCACGGTACTCCGGGTCTCGACGCCTTGGGATGTACGCGTCTGCGTGAAGCTGCCGATCTGCTGCGCGTCCGATGCGGCGAGCGCGGCGGCATCGAGCTTGAGCGATTGCTGCACCGCGCCCGACACTTCGAGTTGCATACTCACCTGTGCGAAGGCGCAGGTGCACAGTGCGCAGAGCGCGATGAAGGCCGTGGCGAAGCGAATCCAGCGTGTCATCTCAGGCTCCTGTTGGTTCCGCTGGCACGACCCGGCCATTGTCCAGTTCGATCGTGCTCTGTGCCAGCGCTTCCACATCGTGCGGATCGTGCGTGACCAGCAGCGTCGGCACCCGCACGCGCTCCAGCATCTCGGCCAATTCGGCGCGAAGCCGAGTACGCAGCGTGGTGTCCAGCGCGGACAGCGGCTCGTCCAGCAGCAGCAGGCGCGGGTTCGGCGCCAGCGCGCGGGCCAGCGCCACGCGCTGCTTCTGGCCGCCGGAGAGGTGCCGCGGGTAGGCGCGGGCGAGCTTGTCCAGGTCGAACTGGCGCAGCAGTTCGCCGATGCGCGCCATGGTCGCCGGCGGCACGGCGGCGCCGAGGCGGTGCATGCCGAACAGGATGTTGCGCTCGACCGTCATGTGCGGGAACAGCGCGTAGTCCTGGAACACGAAGCCGATGCGGCGCTCGCGCGCGGGCAGGTCGATGCCGGCCGCGGTGTCGAGCAAGGTGGTGTCGCCGAGTCGCACATGGCCCTTCGCGCCTGGAACGAGTCCGGCGACCGCCAGCAACACGGTCGACTTGCCGGCCCCCGACGGCCCGAGCAAGGCCGTGCGCATCGATGGCGTTGTGAAGCGCGCATGCAGCTGGAAGTCGCGCTCGTCCGAGCGCAAGGCGACATGCAGGTCGACGTCGAGCAGGGCGGTCGTCATCAATGCTTCGCCTGCAACAGCCGGCCCGAAATCACCAGCACCACGATGCACACCACCGAGATCACCGCGGTGAGCCACAGCGCCTGCGCGTCATTGCCGGCCTGCACCGCGTCATAGACGGCGATGGAGAGCGTCTGCGTCTTGCCCGGCAGGTTGCCGGCGATCATCAGCGTCGCGCCGAACTCGCCCATGGCGCGCGCAAAGGCCAGCATCAGGCCGGCCGCGATGCCGCGCACCGCGAGCGGCAGGCTGACACGCAGGAACACTTCCAACTCGCCGGCGCCGAGCGTGCGTGCCGCATGCGCGAAGCGGCTGTCCACGTCCTCGAAGGAGGCGCGCGCCGCCTTGTAGATCAGCGGCAGCGACACGATCGAGGCTGCGATCACTGCGCCCTGCCAGGTGAAGATGAGGTTGATGCCGAACCAGCGGTCCAGGTACTGGCCGAACACGCCGTTGCGGCCGATCAGCACGATCAGGTAGTAGCCCAGCACGGTCGGCGGCAGCACCATCGGCAGCATCAGCACGGCATCGACGATCTCCTGCCCGACAAAGCGCCGCCGCGACATCCACCAGCCCATGCCGACGCCCGCCGCGCCCGCGATCAGCGTGGCGATCAGCGCGACCTTGAGCGTGAGCCAGAGCGGGGCGAGCAAGAGGCGTCAGGGCTTCGAGAAGCCGTAGCGGCTGAGGATCTCCTGCCCCTCGGCGCCGCGCACGAAGGCGACGAAGGACTTGGCCGTTGCCGCGTTCTTGCTGGCGGCCAGTTGCGCGATCGGGTAGCTGATCGGCGTGCTGGTCGGCACGGTCAGGGCGACCTTTGTCTTGTCGCGCTCGATCATCGCGTCGGTGCGGTAGACGAAGCCTGCATCGACCTCGCCGCGCGCGACATAGTTGAGCACCTGGCGCACGCTCTCGCCGTAGATCCATTTCGGTTCCAGCGCGGCGGTGAGGCCGGCTTGCTGCACCGACTCCATCGTGTAGCGCCCGACCGGCACCGAGGCGGGCGTGCCGGTGGAGATGCGCTTGTAGGCATCACCGGTCAGGTCGGCCAGCTTCTGCGGCGGGTTGGCCGCAGTGGCCGGGACGATCAGCACCAGCGTGTTGTGCACGAAGTCGGCACGCGTGCCCTCGGCGATCAGCTTGGCGGTGACGGCGCGGTTCATGGTCTCCTGGTCGGCGGAGGCGAACACGTCGACCGGCGCGCCCTGCGTCATCTGTGCCAGCAGTGCGCCGGAAGCCGCGAAGTTGAAGGTTACCTTGGCGCCGGGCTGGGTCTTCTCGAAGGCCTTGCCGATGTCCTGGAAGGCGTTGGTCAGGCTCGCCGCGGCCGAGACGACGATCTCCTGCGCCTGTGCGGCGATGCTGCCGAGCGAGAGGGCTGCCAGCACGGCGGCGGTACGCAGCCAGCGAGGGGCGGTGGTCATGTGCAGTGGCCTTTCCGATGCGATTTCAACCGCTATTCATGGATGGAATAGCGCATGATCATATCGTCAGGTCATGCGCCGATCGGACAGGGTTGATGCGAGGGCCTCGATCCTTTGGGTGAACCAGCCGATGCGTTCCGTCTCTCGCACGTCGAAGCGCGGCACGTAGGGCTTGATGTCGAGCACCGGCGTGCCGTCGACCATGTCATTGCCGGAGAAATGCAGCACGGACCCCTCGACCCGCAGCAGCCGCACGATCGACAGGCCGAGCCGGTTCGGCCGCGTCGGCGAGCGGGTGGCGAACACGCCGTGCGTCGCGTTGTCGAGGAAGGGCGTGACCTCCAGCGGCTCGCGCGTGCACAGGTGCATGTGCGTGATGAAGATCAGGTAGTCGAAGCCTTCGATGTCGCGCAGGCCGGGGGCGAAGTCGGCGTGGACTTCAAGGCGCGCGATGTCTTGCGACGCGGCGGCCTGGATCGGCATGCCCTCGACCTGCTTGAAATTGCTGAACACGGTGCCGATGGGGCGGCAGGTGACGGTCTCGAGGTCTGTGGTGGTCATGGCGGTTAGAGCCCGCGGATCGACGGGCATTGCAGAAGGCGCCTTCCCGCGGTGCAGGAGCCTGCACCTTCGGGTTGGCGGATCGCAAAAGTTTAGGTGCGGGCGATCGTGCGCGCCAATGCGTCGCCCACGGTGTTCTCGATGGGTGTCGTCATGCGGCCGATCAGTCGGCTCAGTTGCTGGCCATCGTCGTACAGCGCGCCCTTGGCCGCGCCTGCGTCAGAGTCGGCGAGCATGGCCGCGACCGGTTCTGGAAGGGCGAATTGCATCAGCGCGGCCTTGTGCTCCGCCTCGGACATGTTCTTGTAGACCACGACCGTGTCCGTTTGCGAGGTGATTTCGTTGGCGAGTCCGGTCAGGGTGTAGGCATCGTCGCCCGCGAGTTCGTAGATGGCGCCGGCCTGGTTGTCGCGGGTCAGCACCGCGGCGGCGGCTTCGGCGTAGTCGGCGCGTGCGGCCGAGGAGATCAGACCGTCGCCGGCGTTGCCGATCAGCATGCCGAGTTGAAGGACGATGTCCATCGAACGGGTGTAGTTCTCGGTGTACCAGCCGTTGCGCAGCAGCACGAAGGGCACGCCCGATTCCTTGAGCATGACCTCGGTTGCCAGGTGCTCCTTGGCCAGGCCGAGCGGAGACGTGTCGGCCCGCAGGATGCTGGTGTAGGCGATGAGCTTCACGCCGGCCGCCTTGGCCGCATCGATGACGGCGCGGTGTTGCGCCACGCGTTGGCCGATCTCGCTCGACGAGATCAGCAGCAGCTTCTCGGCGCCTGCGAATGCGGTGCGCAGGGTGTCGGGCCGGGTGTAGTCGGCCTCGCGGACTATCACGCCGAAATCGGCGAGGTCCCTCGCGTTGTCGGGACTGCGCGTGGCCGCGACGATCTGGTTGCGGGGAACGACGCGCATCAGCGCCTTGATGACGAGGCGGCCCAGTTGGCCGGTGGCACCTGTGACGACGATCATGATTCGATTTGCCTTGTGATGAGGAGGAGGGAGAGGCAGAATAGCTCTCTAACTCACTTTTTGTAAGTACGCACCAAAAGGTTAGCTAGATGAAATCTTCAAGGCTCGAAACGCCCGGCACGATGGCCGATGTGATCCGGCGCGGCGAACTGCTCTCGGCCGCATGCCCCTCGCGCGAGGTGTTGAAGCACGTGACCAGCCGCTGGGGCGTCCTGCTGCTGGTGGTGCTGCTGGGCGGCACGCATCGCTTCAGCGAATTGCGGCGCAAGATCGGCGGCGTGAGCGAGAAGATGCTGGCGCAGACGCTCAAGTGGCTGGAGCAGGACGGCCTGGTGCTGCGCAAATCCTTCGCCACCGTGCCACCGCATGTCGAGTACAGCCTCACGCCGCTGGGTGTCGAGGCAGGCAAGCGTGTCGAATCGCTGGCCGACTGGATCGAGTTCAACCTGCCGCGGATCATGGAAGTGCGGCAGCAGCAAGGCGAGCCGTTGGAAGAGGGGGTGTCGTGATGCGCTTCGGACTGGTCGCTCATCGCCTGCATCGGCAGCGCGTCGATGGTGCGCTGGTGCGCTGGGCGCGCGCCTGCGAGGCCGACATCCGCACGCTGGGGCTGGGACTGCATGCGGTCGGCGGCACCTATGACGCGTTGGTCGGGCAACAACTGCTGGCGGGCGCGGCCTCGCTGGTGCGGCTGCCTTCCGGCGTGGAAGGCGGCGTGATGCGGCTGGCTTCGTGCATCGCGGGTGGGCTGACGCCGGCGGATGAACTCGACGGCGTCATCTATTTCATCGATCCGGTCGACCCCTCGTCGCTGTACCCTGAGACGCAGGCGCTCAAGCGCCAATGCGTGATCCACGGCAAGCCCTTCATCTCCACTGCGGCGGGCGCGATGGAGTGGGTCGCGGTGGAACTGGCACTCGCCGGCAAGGGCGATACGGGCTTTGCGGCAGCCACAGGCAAGCAGACCGTGGCGTTGATCGCGCACGACGCGCTGAAGCAGCGCATGGTCGAGTTCGCGGCCACGCATTTCGACCTGCTCTCGCGCTTCGCGACGCGTATCGGCACGGGCACGACCGGCGGGTTGCTCAACGACCTGGCCTGGTCGCGCGGCTGGCCAGCCGGCGTGCCCTGGGTCACGCGCTACCTGAGCGGGCCGATGGGTGGCGACGCGCAGATCGCGGAACTGGTGCTGGACCGGTGCTGCGACAAGGTCATCTTCTTCGAGGATCCGCATGTCGCGCGCCAGCACGAGGCCGATATCCAGTTGCTGGAACGCGCCGTCTGCGCCGCAACGCACGACACCACCTGCTTCAACTCGCCGGCCACGGCCGAGCGTTGGGCCTGCGCCGTTGCTTCGTAGCCGACCCGCACAATCCGGGGCATGACAGTCCCCCGTTTCAGCGATGCGCTCGGCCACGGCATGAGCGACAAGCGCATCGACATCCTGCGCGGCATCGGCCGCACCGGCAGCATCTCGCAGGCGGCGCGTGACGCCAGCGTCAGCTACAAGGCGGCCTGGCAGGCCATTGCCACGCTGACCAACCTGGCCGGCGTGCCGCTGGTCGCACGCTCGGTGGGCGGCGCGGGCGGCGGCGGGGCGGTGCTGACGGAGGAAGGCCGGCAACTGCTGGTGCTGGCCGATGCGCATGAGGCGGCTCGGCGCGCGGTGCAGTCGGGCGGCGCCGCATCGACGGCGATGGCGCGATTGGCAATTCGCACCAGCATGCGCAACCAGTTGCCCGCGACGGTCAGCGGGCTGGACGTCACGGGTCGGGTCGTCCGGGTGCGCATGGCATTGCCGAACGGCGATGGCATCGCGGCGCGCATCACGCGGGAGAGCGCCGAGTTGCTCGGGCTCGCCGCAGGCATGGTGGTGATCGCGTTGTGCAAGGCAACGGCGGTACAGGTGCGGCGCGCGGGCGATGGCGCAGTGCCCGGCGGCAACCAGCTGGTCGGCATCGTGGCCCGCGTCGCGCGCGGCAACGACGGCGAATCGGGCGACGAGATCGTGATGGCGTTGGCCGATGGCTTGCAGGTGGTCGGCTTCGCGCCAGGGGGCAGCGGGCTGCGCGCGCGTCAACGCGTGACGGCTGTGGTGGACGAGTCGGCAGTGGTGGTCGCGTTGCCGGGCTGAGGCGCGGCCAGGTCGGCGAACGCGCCTTCGAGCAGCGGATGGCGGAAGGCATAGCCGGCAGCCAATGCGGCACGCGGCACGGCGTTCTGGCCGTCGAGAAGAATTGTGGACATCTCGCCGACGAGCGCGCGCAGCGGTGCCGCCGGCATGCGCAGCCGCACGCGCCGGCCGAAGGATGCGGCCAGCGATCGTGCAAAGCGAGCTTGCGGCGGCGTGTCGGGCGCGACGGCATTGACCGGGCCGCTGAGGCTGTCATGGGCCATCGCGAAGCGGATCAGGCCTACGGCGTCATCCTGGTGAATCCACGGAGCCGGTTGGCAACCGTTGCCAAGCACCGCGCCCAGGCCGAGACGCGCGCTCAAGGCCAGCATCGGATAGGCGCCGTCGCCACGGCCGAGCACGACACCGAAGCGCATCCGCACCACGCGCACCTTCAGCGCCTCGGCGCGGCGCGCCTCATGCTCGATGGCCGCGCACAAGTCGGACTGGGACTGGCCGGGCCGCGCCGGACTGTTCTCGTCGAGTACCTCGAAAGCGGCGGGCTGCGCAGCGCCGTAGTACCCCACCGCCGATGCGCTGACCAGCACGCGCGGCGGCTGTTGCAGGCGCCGCATCAAGTCGACCAGCGCGGCCGTCACGTCGACGCGGCTCGCGAGCAGTTCGCGGCGCCGCCCGGTGGTCCACGGCATGCCGAGGATGCGTGCGCCGGCCAGGTTCACGATGGCGTCGATGCGCGTTTCAGACGGGATGGCGTCGAGGCTCCCGACCACCCACACGTCCGGCCCGAAGCTTGCGCGCGCCTGCCTGCCGTCGCGCGACAGCACGATCAGCCGCCGACCTTCACGCCGCAGTTCGGCCATCAGCGCGCCGCCGACGAAGCCGGTGGCGCCGGTGACCAACACCGCGGGTGCGATCAGGTGACCATGCTGCCGTGCGAGTGCGGATGACGCCGCGCACGCATTCGCGAGCCGGTTCAAGCGGCGCACGGCCAGCGCGTTGCGCACGCTCCAGGCCAGCACGCCGAAACCGCTGGCGCTGAAAAACCAGGAAATCCAGCCGTGCGGCGTCAGGGCCAGTGCCGTGGCCGATCGCGACCAGTCGATCAGCACCGGCGCAAAGAGTCCGATGAACAGCCCGTAGCCGACCGTCAGCACCGTGTGCAGTCCGCGCTCGAAGCGCGACAGCCGTCGCGTGCGGTCTTCTTCGTGGAAGTCCGCCAGGGTGATCGCCACTTCCACCAGCAGCAGCGCGGCGAGCACGAAGCCGAAGAGGCCGCGCCATTCGAACCACGCCAGCCCGATGAACACGACGCCATAGATCGCCTCGCGCGCCGCATGCAGCGCCAGTTCGCGCCGCGCCGAGATCCGCTGCGGCAGCTTCGCCTCCAGCTCGTGATGCCAGAGGTTGTCGAAAGCGCCCATCAGCACCTGGAGAAAGAGCAGGGTGAAGATCGCGTTCATGGTTCAGTTCTCCGTAGCGGCGGGGTCCGTGAAGACACCGGTCTGGCGGAAGGTCTCGCCCCACAGCGGATGCACCATGGTCAGCGTGAAGCGGAAGCGTCCTTCGCCCAGGTCGGTGTGCGCGACGCGGCACACGCCGGGTGTCAGCAGGGCCGGCACGGCGATGCGAACGCGGCCCCACACCAGTTGGAAGCGCCGGCTGCGAAACACCAGCGAGCCGGCTTCCTCGAACACGTCGAGCGACATGCTCAGTCCGCCGTCGGTGCGCTCCAGCAGGCCGCCGTCCGCGCCGATCTCCTTGGTGGAACGCACGATGCGGTCACCGCCGATGCCGCCGCGATGGAAGCTGCGTTCCCACACCACGCCGCCGCGGCCGTTGTCGCTCACGCGCACGGTGGTCGGCACGGCATCGGCATTGATGCGTGTCAACGGGCCGCCGAAGAGATGCGCAACGCGTGCATACAGGCGGCCGATGCGCGAGCAGTGCAGGTCCATGTGGCCGATGTAGGTCACGTCGGCATGGCCTGCGGCGAAGCGGCGTTGCACGGCGGCGGGCAGGCGCGCCCAGCCGGCAGCGCCAACCAGGGCGGGGAGGTCCAGAGGCGCGACGGGAGCGGAAGCGCCGTTGGAACGGAGGGGAAGGCGTGACAGCAAGGCATTCATGTGAGGCTCGATTCAGGTGGTTGTCGACCTCTCCATTGCCAAAACCGGGCCAGCCCGCTGACGCCACGCAAGTCTTTGATTTCATTGGAAATTGCTTTTGAATCTGCATACTTCGTATACAGTCCGCGCAAGCCCGATCGTCAACGCCGTTGACAGGCCCCCACCCGCGTTTCGACCCGCCCGCGAAGCCGCCTTCATGCTCATCCACGCCGTCCTCGCCTTCGCACTGTTCGAGACGCTCGCGCTCGCCGGCGTGCTGCTGGTGTGGGCGGACCGGGTCGCCGGCGCACGCCTGCTCGCGGTGTTCCTGGCGGGCATCGCCGTGTGGATCACGGGCAATGAGTTGCCCAACTGGTTCGGCCCTGAGACCGAGCACACGGCGATCCGGCTGCTGGCGACGGCGCCGCTCACCTCAGCCTTCTTCTTCCACTTCTGCACGGTGTTCTGCCGGGTCGACATCGGCCGCGTCGGCGTCGCGGCCGCTTATGCGCTGGGGGGAGGGGCGACGCTGCTGGCGGAGATCTTCCTGCCGGGCCACATCGTCCAGCAGCGCTACATCGGCTGGATCGCGGTCGCCAATCCGGTCGGCACGGTGGCCAGCCTGGCTTGGGTGATCCTGGGCGTGGGCGGCGTCACGGTGCTGGTGCGATCGCTGATGCGCGCCACGCGGCCGGCTTACAGCCAGATCGCTGCCGTCACTGCGTCCTGCCTCTGGGGCATGGTGTGCCTCAGCGGCTACGGCATGGCGGTGCTCGATTGGCCGGTGTATCCGTTCCCATTGCTGGGCTTGCCGCTCTATCCGCTGATCCTGGTCTACGGCATCCTGCGCTACGGCGTGTTCGTCGCCAACGCCTGGGCCCGGCGCGCGCTGGTATGGGCGCTGCTGCTGGCGCTGGGCGCGGGCATCGTGGCGCTGATGCCGCTGTTGCCGATCGAATCGCGCTGGCTGGGCGGACTGGTGGTCGCGGCCAGTTGCCTGGCGTTGAACGGGCCGGTGCGGCGCTTTGCCGAACGGCTGGTCTATCCCGGTGGCGACGTGTCGGTGGCGGACCTGGGCGAGTGGCGGCGCGTGCTGCAGTCTGCGGAGACGCCGCAGGCGCTGGCGCAGCAGTCCGCCACGCTGCTGGGCGAGCGCATCGGCACGAGGGTGGATGTCCGCGTCGGCGAAGCGCGCAGCGACGACAGCGGCGCGCCGCAATTGATCTGCGTGGATGCAGGTGATGGCTGGCGGTCCGCGCTGAAAGGCTGGGAGGCCGCGCCGCCCGGGTTGCGCCATGTCGCCGAACTGTTCGGCACGGTCGTCGCGGAGGCGGCGATGCGCGTCGAGCAGACGCAGCACATCGCGGCGCGCGAACGCGAGCGGCAGTTGCAGGCGCGTCTCGCGGAACTCGGCTCGCTCGCGGCCACGGTGGCGCATGACATCCGCAATCCGCTCAACATCATCGCCATGGCCGTGGCGGGCGCGCCCAGCGAAACGCGGCGCGAAGTGGCCGACCAGGTGGCTCGCATCTCGCACCTGACGCGTGACCTGCTGGACTATGCCAAGCCGTGGAAGCTCGCGCCGACGCGCATCGACCTCGCCGCCCATGTGCGCACTGCGGCAATGCGCCTGCCCGACGTGAGCCTCGGCGCCGGACTCGAGCAGGCCCTGATGGTGGAGGCCGACCCGCGGCGCCTCGACCAGGCCTTGACCAACCTGTTCGAGAACGCGCGCACTGCCACTGAATCCGGCGCCACCGACATGCCGGCACAAGGCCACGTCCACATCGACGCTGAAATCACCGATGGCGCCGTCCTGCTGCACGTCTGCGACGACGGCCCCGGTGTCCCGCCCGAGATCCGCGACCGCCTGTTCGAGCCCTTCGCCTCCCGCAGCCCCGGCGGCACCGGCCTGGGCCTGGCCATCGTCGCCCGCATCATGAACGCCCACGGCGGCTCGGTCGCGCTGACCGAGCGCCCGCCCTGGCGCACCTGCTTCACGCTGAGATTCCCCCATGTCCGAAACACCTGAATCCGGCCGCGTCCTGCTCGTCGATGACGAGGCCGCCTTCCAGCGCCTGGGCGGCTCCTTCCTTCGCGGCTTGGGCCATGAAGTCTCGATCGCGGGCGATGGCGAGCAGGCCCTGGCCGCCTTTGCCCGTCAGAAGCCGGAACTGGTGCTGCTCGACCTGGCCATGCCGCCACACATGGACCCGGAGATCGGCCTGGAACTGATCCCGCGCTTTGCCCGCGTGCCGGTCGTCGTGCTGACCGGCCACGGCGAGCACGACCTGGCCTTGCGCGCCACCGAACTCGGCGCCTGGGATTTCCTGACCAAGCCGATCGACCCCGACATGCTGCGCATCGTCGTCGCGCGCGCGTTGCGCAAGGCGCGGCTCGATGCCGAACTGATCACGCTGCGCGCCGAGCAGGCCACGGACGACCTGGGCATGGTCGGCCAGGCGCCGGCCACGATCCAGTTGCGCGCCCTGGTCCGCCGCGTCGCGCAGACCACGGTCAGCGTGCTGGTGCTCGGCCCGACTGGCACGGGCAAGGAACTGGTGGCCCGCGCGTTGCATGCCTGCAGTGCGCGCAGTGGCGGGCCCTTCGTCGCGATCCATTGCGGCGCGCTCTCCGCCGAACTGCTGGAGAGCGAGCTGTTCGGCCACATGAAAGGCAGCTTCACCGGCGCCTACCGCGACCAGCCCGGCCTGGTCGAAGCAGCGCATGGCGGCACGCTGTTCCTCGACGAGGTCGGCGAGATGCCGCCGCCGATGCAGGTCAAGCTGCTGCGATTCCTGCAAGAGGGCGCCTTCGTGCCGGTGGGCGGCAGGGCGCAGAAGCATGCCGATGCCCGCGTGGTCGCCGCCACGCACCGCGACCTCGAAGCCATGGTGCGCGACGGCAGCTTCCGCGAAGACTTGTTCTATCGACTCAAGGGCGTGGTGCTGCGCACGCCCGCGCTGTTGGAGCGACCCGGCGACGTGCCTGTGCTGGCGACGCGCTTCCTGCACCGGGTCGCACCGCGCGCCGGCCTGTCCGCCGGTGCCCTGGCTTGGCTCACCACACGGGACTGGCCGGGCAATGTGCGTGAGCTGAAGGCGGTCGTCGAATCGGCCGGCGCGCTGTTGCTGCCCGACCAGCGGGAGGTCGATGCGGAACTGCTGCGCCTGGCCAGCGGCGACATGTCCGAAGGCCCACGCACGGAGCCCGCTTCTTCATCCAGCGAAGGCGCCGGTGCACTCGATGCCGCCATCAACGAACTCGAATTGCGCCTGGTGCGCGATGCGATGGCCGCAGCCGGCGGAAATCAATCAGAAGCCGCACGGCGGCTGGGGATCTCGCGGGTGGGATTGATCAAGAAGCTGACGCGGCTGGGGTTGCGGTGATTCAACGGTGAACAGGCAGGACGGGGGACTGTTGGGGTCCACCTTTCACTGAAACCTCGAACTTCAGCGTTCTGTGAAATTGGAGTCTCCAGTGAATTGTCGGTCGCTCGTTCAACAAGGACCGTCGACAAGTGCGCTATCCCCCGCGCCGCCCCAGCTTGCGATATACGGTCGCCCGGCTGATCCCGAGCACACGTGCCGCCTCGGCCACATTGCCGCGGGCCTCGGCCACGGCCGTTCGGATCAGCGCCGTCTCGACATCGCGCAGCCGCTGGCGCGGCACGGTGTCGCCAGCGGCCGCCATCGCATCGTCATTCCCGCGCCCCACCAGCGGCAGCGCCTGCAAGCGCAAGCCTGACCACAGCGGCACCTCGATCGGCGTTTCGTCGGCGCGGCGCGCGGCGTCCCACAACAAGGTCCAGGGCAGGGCGAACAGGTCGCTGGCGTGCAACGGTGACGAAGAAGCGGCCATCGCGGACTGGTTCACCATCTCCCGCGCCGCCGCGTTGCTGGCCGTCACATGACCGTCACGGTCCAGGCACAGCAGCCCTTCGGATTCCGCATGCCCGCCCCAGCCCGGCCAGTTCAGCCGCACCAGAAGGTCATGCGGTTGCCGCAACACCAGCGCGTTCTCGATGCTGCGTGCCGACAGCGCCGCCAGTTGCTTGAGTTCCGGCCGTTCCACCGCATTCACCGCACTCAGGTCCAGCATGCCGACACAGCTTCCGTCATGCCCGAACAGCGGCGCGCCTGCGCAACTGAACACGCTGGTGTCGTCGAAGAAGTGTTCATTGCGGTGCAGCCACACCGGCTGCAACTCCGACAGCGCGGCGCCGATGGCCGTGGTGCCGACAGCCCGCTCCGAGAGATCGACGCCGATGCGCGCAATGTTGGTAGCCACTCGCTCCGCGTTGGCCAGCAGCCCGCGCGTATCGATCACCACGCCGCGCGCATCCGTCAGGATCGCGAAGTAGCCGGTGTCCGCAATCGCCCGCGCCAGCCGGTCGAGCACCGGCCGCGCCGCGTCGACCAGGCCCCGATTGCGCTCGGCCATGCGACGCGCATGCTGCGCCGACACGGCATCGAAGCTCACCCGCTGCTGCGGCCTGTGGCCGGCCGAAAGGCAACGCTGCCACGAGCGCGAAATCCAGGGGGCGACACGCGGGCTGTCGATGGCGGCGGCGTCGATCACTTCGAGTCGCGCCTGGGCAATCTGCGCGGTGCGCTCAGTCGGCGGAAGGGGAATGGAAAGGTGCATCAAGGGGGACTTTGTAGGCGCGCGCTGTTGCATTTTGAGAATTTCAAAGCAAGCCTGCAATCGTCTAGGGTTTTGCCTAGCAGCCGCCTGCGGACCCGCACCGAAGATTCAGATCGCCGAATTCGGCCATCAGCCATCCCCATAAAAGGAGTCAGCCACATGCAGGTCAAGCTCACGGTCAACGGCCGCGCGGTCACGGTCGACGCGCCGCCCAACACCTTCCTCGTGCACGCCATCCGCGAGCATCTCCACCTGACCGGCACCCACGTCGGTTGCGACACGGCCCAGTGCGGCGCCTGCACCGTCCACGTCAACGGCCGCGCGGTCAAGTCCTGCAACGTGCTGGTCGGCCAGGTCGCCGGCGCCCAAGTCACCACCATCGAAGGCATCTCCCAGCCCGACGGCACCATGCACCCGATGCAGGCCGCGTTCAAGGAATGCCACGGCCTGCAATGCGGCTTCTGCACGCCCGGCATGGTCATGAGCGCCATCGACCTGTGCACCCACCATCCCAAGTCCAGCGAGACCGAGATCCGCTCGCTGCTCGACGGCAACCTGTGCCGCTGCACCGGCTACCAGAACATCGTCAAGGCGGTGCAGATGGGTGGCGAGGCGATGCTCGCCGCGCCCGCCAAGGCCACCGTCTCGGCATAAGCAGGAGCACACGACATGGGTGCTTCCGACTTCTCCAAGCTGCCGCACATCGGCGAGGCGCTGCGCCGCAAGGAAGACTATCGCTTCCTGACCGGCTCGGGCAACTACACCGACGACGTGACCATGGCCAACCAGGCCTATTGCGTCTTCCTGCGTTCGCCGCACGCGCACGCCACGATCAAGTCCATCGACACCTCCGGCGCCGCCGGCATGCCCGGCGTGGTCGGCATCTTCACCGGCAAGGACATCGAGGGAAAGATGGGCGGGCTGCCTTGCGGCTGGCTCATCAACAACCCCGACGGCACGCCGATGAAGGAGCCGATGCACCCGATCCTCGCGATCAACAAGGTGCGCTACGTGGGTGACCACGTCGCCATGGTCGTGGCCGAATCGGTCGAGCAGGCCAAGAACGCGGCCGAGGCCATCAGCGTCGACTACGACGTGCATCCCGCGCTGGTCAGCGTGGCCGACGCCGCGAAGAAAAGCAGCGGCGTCACCCTCCATGACGAGGCGCCCGACAACCAGTGCTACAAGTGGGCGATCGGCGACAAGGCGGCGGTCGACGCGGCCTTTGCCGGCGCGGCGCATGTCACGAAGCTGGACCTGGTCAACAACCGGCTCATCCCGAATCCCATCGAGCCGCGCGTCGCCATCGGCAGCTACAGCCGTTCGAGCGAGGAATACACGCTCTACGTGGCCAACCAGAACCCACACGTCGAGCGCCTGCTGATGTCGGCTTTCGTGCTGGGCCTGCCGGAGC
Organism: Variovorax robiniae; assembly: GCF_037889955.1. Classification (NCBI taxonomy): domain Bacteria; kingdom Pseudomonadati; phylum Pseudomonadota; class Betaproteobacteria; order Burkholderiales; family Comamonadaceae; genus Variovorax; species Variovorax robiniae. The sequence goes on along the minus strand of NZ_JBBKZS010000002.1, from coordinate 327,996 downwards.
ACAAGGTGCGCGTGATCGCGCCGGACGTGGGCGGCGGCTTCGGGTCGAAGATCTTTCTCTACGCGGAAGACGTGTGCCTGACCTGGGCATCGAAGCAGCTCAACCGCAGCATCAAGTGGACGGCCGAGCGCTCCGAATGCTTCCTCAGCGACGCTCATGGCCGCGACCATGTGAGCCATGCCGAAATGGCCATGGACAGTCAAGGCAAGTTCCTCGCCATGCGGGTCCACACCGACGCCAACCTCGGCGCCTACCTGTCGACCTTCGCGACCGCGGTGCCGACCATCCTCTACGCCACGCTGCTCGCCGGCCAGTACGCGACGCCGCAGATCTACGTGGAAGTCGATGCCTGGTTCACCAACACCGCGCCGGTCGATGCCTACCGCGGCGCGGGACGGCCGGAGGCCACCTACTTGCTGGAGCGCCTGGTCTCGCGCTGCGCCTGGGAAATGAACCTCGGCCAGGACGAGATCCGCAAGCGCAACTTCATCACCACCTTCCCGTACCAGACGCCGGTGGCGCTGCAATACGACACGGGCGACTTCCATGCCTGCATGGACAAGTCGAAGGCTTTGGCGGACGTGGCCGGCTACGAGGCGCGCAAGTCCGCGAGCGCGGCGCAGGGCAAGCTGCGCGGCATCGGCTACTCCAGCTACATCGAGGCCTGCGGCATCGCACCGTCGAACATCGCGGGTGCGCTCGGTGCGCGCGCGGGGCTGTTCGAATGCGGCGAGATCCGCGTGCATCCGACCGGCAGCGTGACCGTGTTCACCGGCTCGCACAGCCACGGCCAGGGCCATGAGACGACCTTTGCGCAGGTCGTGGCGGCGCGCCTCGGCATCTCGCCGGAAGCGGTCGACGTGGTGCATGGCGACACCGGCCGCGTGCCTTTCGGCATGGGCACCTACGGCTCGCGTTCGATCTCGGTCGGCGGCGCAGCCATCATGAAGGCGCTGGACAAGATCGAGGCCAAGGCCAAGAAGATCGCGGCCCACCTCATGGAAGCCAGCGATGCTGACATCGAGTTCGCCAACGGCGAGTTCACCGTGAAGGGCACCGACAAGAAGATCCCCTTCGGGCAGGTGGCGCTGACGGCCTACGTACCGCACAACTACCCGCTCGACAAGCTGGAGCCGGGCCTCAACGAAGCCGCGTTCTACGACCCGACCAACTTCACCTTCCCGGGCGGCACCTACATCTGCGAGGTGGAGATCGACAAGGGCACCGGCGAGGTCAAGGTCGACCGCTTCACGGCGGTGGACGACTTCGGCACCATCATCAACCCGATGATCGTGGAAGGCCAGGTGCATGGCGGCATCGTGCAGGGCATCGGCCAGGCGCTGATGGAGAACTGCGTGTACGACAACACGACGGGCCAACTGCTCACCGGCAGCTTCATGGACTACGCCATGCCGCGTGCCGAGGACTTCCCGCAATTCAAGCTCGACACCGTCTGCACGCCCTGCACCCACAACGCGCTGGGCACCAAGGGCTGCGGCGAGGCCGGTGCGATCGGCTCGCCGCCGGCGGTTGTCAACGCCGTGCTGGATGCGCTGGCACCGCTCGGCGTGAAGGACATCGACATGCCGGTGTCGCCGCATCGCGTGTGGGAGGCCATGCAGAAGGGCAGCACCACGCCCACGCAGCAACCCCAAACTCCGTCGCTGGCCGCCAGCACCCAGGGCCGTCCGGCCGCCTGATCAGGAAGGAACCTCACACCATGTACGCCTTCACCCTCGAACGTCCCGCCACCGTCGCCGATGCCGTCAAGCTGGCTGGCGCAGGCGGCAAGCCGCTGGCCGGCGGCCAGACGCTGCTGGCCTCGATGAAGCTGCGCCTGTCGGCACCCGAGCAACTCGTCGACCTCGGCGGCATCGCGGAACTCGCCGGCATCAAGAAAGACGGCAACACGCTCGTCGTCGGCGCCATGTCGCGCCACCTCGACGTGGCCAACAACGCCGACGTCAAGGCCGCCTACCCGGCGCTGGCCAACCTGGCCTCGCGCATCGGCGACCGCCAGGTGCGTGCCATGGGCACCATCGGCGGCTCGGTGGCCAACAACGACCCGGCCGCCTGCTATCCGAGCGCGGTGCTCGGTTCGGGCGCGACCATCGTCACCAGCAAGCGCGAGATCGCGGCGGACGACTTCTTCCAGGGCCTGTTCACCACGGCGCTGGAAGAGGGCGAACTGATCACCGCGATCCGCTTCCCGATCCCGAAGAAGGCGGTGTACGAGAAGCTGCGCCAGAAAGCCTCGCACTTCCCGCTGGTCGGCGTGTTCCTCGCGCAGTACGACAGCGGTGTGCGCGTGGCCGTGACCGGCGCGGGCAACGGCGTGTTCCGGCACAAGGGGCTGGAGAATGCGCTGAGCAAGAGCTTCACGCCGGAGTCGGCAGCCGCCGTGAAGATCGATGCGAGCGAGCTCAATTCGGACCTGCATGCGTCGGCGGCCTATCGCGCCAACCTGATCAGCGTGCTCACGCAACGCGCGGTCCAGGCGCTGGCATAGCCCAGGTCGCTGCGCTTTCGCTCGCGGCTTTCACCCTTCGGCCATGGGAGCACCTGCGGGCCGGCGATGCCGGTCCCGTGGTGTTTCCCGAAGTCCAGAGGGGTTGCGAGCGAACTCGCGGTAAAAAGACAACATGACTCCTGAAACCCCGACCGCTCCCTTTGCCACCATCGACGCGGTCTCGCAGGCCCTGCAAGCCGCGGGCTACTTCGCGGACCGCCGCCTGGCGACCGCCGTGTTCCTGGCGCTCAAGTTGCAACGCCCGCTGCTGCTGGAGGGCGAACCCGGCGTGGGCAAGACCGAACTGGCCAAGGCGCTGTCGAAGGCGCTGGAGCGAGAACTGCTGCGCCTGCAGTGCTACGACGGCCTGGAGCAGCGCGAGGCGCTCTACGAATGGAACTACGCCGCGCAACTGTTGCACATGCGCGCGGCCGAGGCGCATGGCGCGTCGAGCGACATCGAGTCCGAGGTCTACCAACCCCGCTACCTGGTGCGTCGCCCCTTGCTGCAAGCCTTGCAGGCCCCCATCCCGGGCGCCGTCCTGCTGATCGACGAAGTCGACCGCGCCGACGAGCCCTTCGAAGCCTTCTTGCTCGAATACCTCGGTGAATACCAGGTCAGCATCCCCGAACTGGGCACGGTGCGCGCCATCGTGCCGCCGGTCACGATCCTCACCAGCAACCGCACGCGCGACCTGAACGATGCCGTCAAGCGCCGTTGCCTCTACCACTGGCTCGACTACCCCGAGCGTGAACGCGAACTGGCCATCGTGCGAGCCCAGGCGCCGCAGGCAGGTGACGTGCTGTCGGAGCAGGTGGCCGCCTTCGTCGGCAAGCTGCGCTCCACGCCCTACAACAACGCCTTCCAGCGCGCCCCCGGCATTGCCGAAAGCGTCGAATGGGCCAAGGCCCTGGTCGCGCTGGACACGCTGGAACTGGACCCCGAAGTCGTGGTCGACACAGCCGGCATCCTCTTCAAGCAACGCGACGACGTGGCCGCGTTGACCCATGAGCTCGCCACCGACCTGCTGAAGCCGGAGGAGGCAGGGGCATGAAGACGGGAACATGCAGCAACTAGGCGACGCCCGCCGCGGCAAGCTCGCCGGCAACATGGCGAGCTTCGGCCGCGCATTGCGCCGTGCCGGCGTGCGCACCGATTCGGCGCGCATCGCGCTGGCGGCCGAGGCGGTGATGCTGGTCGGCGTCGACAACCGCCTGGACTTCGCCGCCGCGATGGAATCCGTGATGGTCAGCCGCGAGCAGGACCGCATGGTGTTCCGCGAACTGTTCGATGCCTGGTTCCGCGACCCTGAGCTGGCCAAGAAGATCCTGCAACAGATGCTCCCCAGCGCCGAGGGCAAGGCCGAGCCAGTCAAGCGCCGCCCGCGCGTGCGCGAAGCCTTGGCCGCACCGCGCGCCAAGGTCATGCCGGCGAAGAACGAGCGTGAAGTCGAGTTCGACACCACCATGACAGCCAGCGATCGGCAGCGCATGCAGCATGCCGACTTCAACGCGCTCGGCGCCGCCGAATACCGCTTGGTCGAGCGCCTGGCGCGTGACATCGCCTTGCCCGTGCCCAAGCTGCCCGCGCGCCGCCTGCGCGTGGCCACCGGCGCCGGCACGCATTCGCGCATGCACTGGCCCGGCGTGCTGCACCAGGCCGCGCGCTCTGCCGGCGAGTTGATCCGCCTGCCGCGCCTGGAGCGAAGCAAGAAGCCCTTGCCGCTGCTGATCCTGGTCGACGTGTCGGGCTCCATGGAGCGCTATGCCCGCCTGCTGCTGGCCTTCCTGCACGCGGCCACGCGCCGGGCTGGCCAGCGCGACGTGTTCGCCTTCGGCACGCACCTGACGGACCTCACGCCCGCCTTCCGCATCGCCGACACCGACGCCATGCTCGAAGCCGCGAGCGCCGCCATCGACGACTTCGCCGGCGGCACGCGCCTCGGCGGATCGCTGACCCAGCTGCGCCGCAAACACGCCCGGAGACTCGTCGGCCGCCGCACCCTGGTGCTCGTCATCAGCGACGGCCTCGACACCGGCGAGCCGGCCGAACTGGAGCAGGAACTGCTCTGGCTCAAGCGCCATTCGCGCAAGCTGCTGTGGCTGAACCCGCTGATGCGCTACGAGGGCTATGCGCCCCTTGCGCGCGGGGCGGCATTGCTGCACCGCCATGCGGACGCGATGCTCGCGGTCCACAATTTGAGCGCGCTGGAAGAGTTGGCCGCGAGCCTTGCCGCACTCATGCGGGCCAGCCGATAGGCCCGGCCACAACGACAGGACAGAAGAAGGAAACACCATGGAAATGCTCGGCACCCGCCAACTTGGCGTCACTCAACAACAGGCCTGGGAGGCGCTCAACGACCCGGCCACGCTGAAGGCCTGCCTGGCAGGATGCGACAAGTTCGAGCCCGCCGGCGACGACAACTATGTCGTCGGCATGGCGGTCAAGGTCGGCCCGGTGTCGGCCAAGTTCACCGGCAAGGTCGCGCTGACCGAGATCGTGCCGCCGCAGAGCTACAAGCTCTCCTTCGAAGGACAAGGCGGCGTCGCGGGCTTCGGCAAGGGCGCGTCCAGCGTCACGCTGACGCCGAACGCGGAAGGCTGCGAGCTCGGCTACACCGTGCAGGCCCAGGTCGGCGGCAAGATCGCGCAGCTGGGCCAGCGCCTGGTCGATGGCGCCGCCAAGTCGATGGCCGATGACTTCTTCAAGCGTTTCGATGCGCTGATGGCGGAACGCTACCCGGCACCGGCCGCCGCCGTCGCCGCCAACGACGAGGCGGAGGAAGAGGGTGGCACCTCCTTCGGCAGCATCGATTCGCTCGCGCCGCGCACCCGGCCGATGCCGGCCTCGGCCGCACCCGCCGGTGGCTCGAGCCAGAAGTGGATCTGGGTCGTCGTGGCCGTGGTGGTGGCCATCGGCGCCTACATGTACCTGCGCGGCTAGGAGGACAGGCGGCCATGGAAAACCTGGATGTGATGGTGCTGCGGCACCTGCGCGACTGGCGCCTCGCTGGCCGCCGCGCCATGCTGACGACCGTGGTGCGCACCTGGGGCTCGTCGCCGCGGCCGGTCGGCTCGATCATGGCGCTGGCGGAAGACGGCGCGGTGTCCGGCTCGGTCTCCGGCGGCTGCATCGAGGACGACCTCATCGCGCGCTACTCGCGCGCCCACGGCGGGCCCGGCACCATGCCGCACGGCAAGCCGGCGCTCGTCAAGTACGGCATCACGGCGGACGAGGCGCACCGCTTCGGCCTGCCGTGCGGCGGCACGCTGGAACTGCTGCTCGAGTACGACCCCGATGCCGCGTCGCTGCAGGCGCTGGTGGCCGAGCTGGAGCAAGGCAGGCTCATGCAGCGCACCGTGTCGCTGGCCGACGGCAGCGTCAAGCTGGCAGCGGCCTTGTCGCCGGCTGCGCTCTCCGTCGACGAGCGCGAACTCGTCAACACCTTCGGCCCTGAATACCGCATGCTCCTGATCGGCGCCGGCCAGCTCGCCGAGTACCTGGCCACCATGGCGAGCTTCAGCGGCTTTGCCGTCACCCTGTGCGACCCGCGCGACGAATACCGCAGCGAGTGGTCCGTGCCCGGCGTGACCATCACCACCGAGATGCCTGACGACGCCGTCACCGCCTTCCGCCCCGATCGGCGCAGTTGCGTCGTCGGCCTCACGCACGACCCCAAGCTCGACGACCTGGCGCTGCTGGAGGCCTTGCAGTCCGAGGCCTTCTACGTCGGCGCCATCGGCTCGCGCCGCAATGCCGAGGCGCGGCGCGAACGCATGATCGAGCACTTCGACCAGACCGAGCAATCATTGGCACGCCTGCGCGGCCCGATCGGCATCTACATCGGCAGCAAGACGCCGCCCGAGATCGCGGTCAGCGTGATGGCGGAGATCCTGGCCGTCAAGAATGCGGTGACCTTGCCGCGCGAAGCTGAAGTGGCGCATGCCAAGGCGCTGCAGGAAACAGATTGACCCTCAAAATTTCACGGGTTTACGGCTTCGTCTGACAAGCGGGGCGGATTCGGCCGTTCAGCATAGTAAATTTGGCTGGTCTCGCTCGGTGCCAAGCTGAATTGGTGGCGTAGCTCCAGTTCACCTGCTTGTGCCCATGTTCCGCGACCCTCTCCATGATCTATCCGTGACTGTCCCGCCAGCGGTCGATTTCTCGGGCCGCCGTTGGGTGGATTCACGGGACCCCGCCCGCTGGCGCCAGGTTGGCGAGCAGTCGTTTTCCTTTCACCACAACCTCGCCAGCCATCCCCTGTTTGAAATCGATCGACTCGGCTCGCTGGTCGAGAAGACCGTCGACCAGTCCAACTGGATGCGCGATTTCACGCCTGAGCAGCGCAGGCTGGGCCGTGAGACGCTGCGAGACCACCTGCGCGATTCGGTGCTGGACATTGCCGCCAGTGACGAATGGGTGGTACTGAACTTCGTCGACCAGGCCGACCCCGAATATCGGGCCTTGTACGAGCAGGTGCTGGCCGACATCGAGCGGGCCGCGGGCACCGAGTTCCGTCAGCAGATGACCTGGGCCGGGATGAGCATCGTCATCCAGCCGCCCGGCTTCGAGGCACCGTATCACTTCGATCATTCGAACACTTTCATCCTGCAGGTCCGCGGTGCGAAGAACATGCAGGTGTTTCCGAACGAGCGCCACGTCGTCACCGAGGAAGAGATCGAGGACTACTACCGCCACAACCCTCTGGCGGCAAAGTTCCGCAGCGAACTGGACGGCGCCGGCACCGACTACCTGCTGCGGCCTGGCGTGGGGGTCTACAACCCGCCGTTGTCGCCGCGCGTGACCCGCACCGGCGATGAAGTGTCGGTGAGCATCTCGATCCACTATTCGCTGCCCGAGGCCGATGCACGCGCGGCGGTCTACCAGGCCAACTATGTGCTGCGCAAGCTCGGCCTGCGGCCCACGCCGCCCGGCCGCTCGCACAGGCTGGACAAGGCCAAGCGCCGCTTCATCGGCGCGCTGTCGAAGTCGAGGCCGGGCAGCTACGAGGAAGCGATCTTCTCAGGCGTCGACCGCCTGGGCGCGCCGCTTCGAATGGCCAAGAAGATCGTCCGCAAGTTCCGGCGCTGACACGAGGCCGCCGTGCGGCGCGTGATGACAAAGCCTGCGGCAGCGATGTCGGGCGTGCGCATGTTGTGGACCGCAGGGATGGGTTGTGAGGTATAAAACCTTGCTCTTTGTCCCACCAGATCGTCCAGCCATCCAGGCCGGCAGGCACTATGCACCACCCACGCAGTCCTTTCGGTTCTTTCTTCGGCAGCCTCCGCAACGGCCTGTGCGTCGTCGCGGCCCTGGGCCTGGCGGGCTGCGCCACGGAGCGGGTCCCCTTGCCGCCGCTGCCGCCATTGCCCTCTTCGAGCGCCCCGGCGCCACCGGCCGCCCCGGCGGCGCGCCCCGCGCCTGCACCACCCGTCGTTGCGCCCCGCCCAGGAGCCGCCTATGTCCGGCCGGCGCTGGGTCCGATCCTGGCCCGGTACGACCGCGAGCGCAACAAGGGGCTCGACTTCGCGGGCGTCGCGGGTGATCCGGTGGTGGCCGCGCGCGATGGGCGCGTGGTCTTGGTCAGCAGCGCCTTGCCCGAATACGGGACGATGATCGTCGTCAAGCATGACGACACCTTCATCACCGCCTATGCCCACGTGGGCAAGGTACTCGTCAAGGAAGACGACGCGGTCCGCCAGGGCCAGCCGATCGCCGAGATGGGCAGCACCGGCACCAACCGCGTGAAGCTCCATTTCGAGATCCGCAAGCAAGGCGTCGCGCAGGATCCGGAGCCCTACCTCAACGGCGACGTGCGCTGAACGGCGCCCGGTCAGGCGCTGTCCGGTGCGACGGCTTCCGGCGCCTCGCGGCCTTGGGCGGCCGCAGCTTCGGCGGCCACGCGGTCCTCCTTGCGGGCGCGGAACAGTGCCGCACGCATGAGGAAGATCGTCGTGATCGGCGCCGTCAGTGCGACGAACAGGGAGATGAGGCCCGCATGCAGGAACAGGTGCAATCCTTGCACCGAGAAATAGATGCCGGTTGCCAGCGTGATGCACCACACGCCGAAGGTCGCGCCCAGCGTCGGCGCGTGGATGCGGCGGAAGAAGGTCGGCAAGCGCACCAGTCCGAAGGAGCCGATTGCGGCGAAGGCGGCACCGAGCACGGCGAACACCGCGGTCAGCACCTCCGCCCACAGCGGCAATGCATCGCTGGGGTTCATTCGATCACCTCGCCACGCAGGAGGAATTTGGCCATCGCCATCGACCCGACGAAGCCGAACAGCGCGATCAGCAGCGCCGCCTCGAAGTACACGTCGCTCGCGTAGATGATGCCGAGCACCAGCATCATCAGCATGCCGTTGATGTAGAGGCAGTCGAGCGCCATCACGCGGTCCTGCGCGGTGGGCCCGATCAGCAGGCGGGCCAGCGCGCAGAGCATGCCGACCGCGAGCAGGAACAGCGCCGCCTTCAGCGCCCAGAGCAAGACGGGTGTCATTCGAAGATCTCCATCAGCGGGCGTTCGTAGCGCTGCTTGATCAGCGCGATGAAGGCCTCTTCGTCGTCCAGGTCGAACACATGGATCAGCAGCGTCGACCGGTCCAGCGCCAGCTCCGCCCAGGCCGTGCCCGGCGTGAGGCACAGCACCATGGCCAGCATGGCCAGCCCGCTCGGATCGCGCATGTCCAGCGGCACCCGCACGAAGCGCGCCGAGATGGCGGCCGTGCGGCGGGTGAGCAGCAGCCGCGCCACCTCGAAGGCCGACGCCACCAGGTCCACCGCCACGCGGCCCGCCAGCCTGAACAGCAGGCCCGGATGGCGTACCCGCGCCTGGGCGGGTCGCAGGCTCCGGGTCAGCATCGGCACCGCAATGGCCAGCACCGCGGCCAGCAGCAAGGTGGCGGCGTCCACCGACTGGTTCAGCAGCACCCACAGGACGAAGAGGACCACCGACAGCGGCGGGGATGACAGCCAGCGATTCATGGCGCCTGCCTTTCGGCAACGGGGTTGGGCACCTGCCGCGCACCCATCACGGCCTTGCGGTAGGCGGTCGGGGTGAACAGGCCCTTGGCCGTCGCCGTGGCGTGCTGCATCACCGGGCCTGCCTGGGTCGTCAGTGCCACGCAGCAGAACAGCAGCGCCGCGGCCGGCAACACCTCGACGGCGCGCAACGCGGGCGGCGCCTCCACGGGCTGGGTCCAGAAGTGGCGGATGCCGGTGCGGGTCATCGCCACCAGCGTGAAGAAGCCCGACACCAGCAGCAACAGGATGAACATCCATCCCGAGGCCCCCATCTCGCGCGCACCAAGGAGGCCCGAGAGCATCGCGAACTTGCCGAGGAAGCCCGACAAGGGCGGCATGCCCGCGAGCAACAGCGTGCAGCAACCGAAGCCCAGCCCCAGCAGGGCGACGCCCGCCGGAATGGCTCGACCGAGGATCGCCTGCTCCTCGTCGTCGAGGTTCACGCCATCCAGGGGCCGCAGGTCGGGGGCGAGGAAAGGCGCGTGGTCGGCGATCTCGTGCGGCGCGATGCTGGCGCCCAGGTTGCGCCAGCGCTCGATCATGTCGATGAGCAGGAAGAAGGCGCTCACCGCCAGCGTCGAACTCAGCAGGTAGTAGATCGCCCCGGCCCACACGGCGGGCTGTCCGAGGCCGATGGCCGTCAGCAGCGTTCCGGCCGACACCAGCACGCTGAAGCCGGCCAGGTTCGACATGCGCTGCGTGCCGACAATGCCCAGCGCACCGACAAACAGCGTCATCATGCCGAGCGCCATCAGCACGTTGTGGCCGAACTGCGCCGAAGCCCCCGTGTCCGGCGCGAACATCAGCGTCCACAGGCGCAGGATGGTGTAGATGCCGAGCTTGGTCAGCAGCGCGAACACCGCGCTGACCGGCGACACGGCCGCGCTGTAGGCCGGCACCAGCCAGAAGTTGAGTGGCCAGGCGCCGGCCTTGGCCAGGAAGGCGGTGAAGAGGATGGCCGTCGCCGCATGCACCAGTCCGCGGTCGGCCGGCGCGATCTGCGCGATACGCATGCCGAGGTCCGCCATGTTCAAGGTGCCGGTGGCGCCATAGAGCATCGACGCGCCGATCAGGAACAGCGAGGAGGCGGCCAGGTTGATCGCGATGTAGTGCAGCCCTGCCTGCACACGCAGCCGGCCCGAGCCGTGCAGCAGCAGGCCATAGGACGCGGCCAGCATCACCTCGAAGAACACGAAGAGGTTGAACAGGTCGCCTGTGAGGAAGGCGCCGTTCAGCCCCATCAATTGCAACTGCAGCAGCGCGTGGAAGTGCACCCCCGCGCGGTCCCAGCGCGAGGTCGAGTAGATCGAGGCCGCGAAGCCGATCACGCCCGTGAGCGCCACCATCAGCGTCGAGAGCCGGTCGGCCACCAGCACGATGCCGAAGGGAGCGCGCCAGTTGCCCGGCAGGTACACCCCGATGGAACCGGCCCCGCCGCCCACGTCGGGAGCGTTCACCCAGCGCAACAAGGCCAGCGCGGAGATCATCCCGATCAGGCCCGACACCACGCTCAGCACCGCCTTCTCGCGGCGCCGCTTCTCGTTGAGCAGCAACATGAGCGCCGCCGTGAGCATTGGCACGAGGATTGGCACGGCCACCAGGTGCGGCATGGTGGCGTCCAGCAAGCGGTCGAGCAGTTGCGTGACGTTCACGGCTCGGATTCCTCGCTGTCCGCCCGCTTGTCGCCGTCCACATGGTCATTGCCCGCGAGGCCGCGCGATGCCAGCATCACCACCAGGAACAGGGCGGTCATCGCGAAGCCGATGACGATGGCGGTGAGCACCAGTGCCTGCGGCATCGGGTCGGCGGTGTTGGCCAGCGTGGCGCGGATGCCCGGCGTCAGAACCGGCTCGCTGTCGACCATCAGCCGGCCCATGCTGAAGATGAACAGGTTCACCGCATACGACACCAGCGTGAGCCCCATGATCACCTGGAAGGTGCGCGGCCGCAGCAGCAGGTATACGCCCGACCCGGTGAGCACGCCGATGGCGATGGCGAGCACGGCTTCCATCAGCGGGTACCTCCGGCGTCGGCGGATGCGGTGGCAGCAGCGGCCAGGCGCTCCGCCTCCTTTTCCTCCTGCTCCGCCACCCAGCGATGGCTGCGAATCGACTGGTGGGCGAGCGCCAGCAGGATCAGCATGGTCGAGCCCAGCACGATCGAGAACACGCCGACGTCGAACAGCGCCGCGCTCGGAACGTGGATCTCGCCGAGCAGCGGCAGATGCAGGTGGGCGGTGTGTGTCGTCAGGAAGGGATAGCCCAGCAGCACCGACCCGCCGCCGGTCGCCAACGCCACCAGCATGCCGACCGCGATCCACCTGCGCGGATAGATGCGCAGATGCTCCTCCACCCACTCCGTGCCCGACACAATGAACTGCAGCAGCAGCGCCACCGACATCACCAGCCCGGCAACAAAGCCGCCGCCCGGCGCGTTGTGCCCGCGCATGAAGAAGTAGACCGACACCAGCACCGACACCGGCAGCAACAGCCGGATCAGCACCGCCGGCACCATCAGGTAGCCCACGGCCGTGTCCTTCGCGAGCCGCGGGTTCAGCAGGTCGCTGCTGCCGTCATCGCCTTGCTCGCGCTGCTGCGAAGGCAGCGCCATCGACTCGGGCGCGGGCCGGAAGCGCCGCAGCAGCGCATACACCGTGAGCGCCACCACGCCGAGCACCGTGATCTCGCCGAAGGTGTCGAAGCCGCGGAAGTCGACGAGCATCACGTTGACCACGTTGGCCCCGCCGCCCTCGGTCATCGCGCGGTCGAGGAAGAAAGGCGAGATGCTGAGCGGGAAAGGCCGCGTCATCATCAGCCAGGCCAGCAGCGCCATCCCGCTGCCGGCGCAACCGGCCACCAGCAGGTCGCGGCCGCGCCGGCCCCAGAGCCGCAGGCGCGCATGCATCGGTTGCACCGTCGCCTTGCGCAGCGGCAGCCAGCGCAGGCCCAGCAGGATCAGCACCGTGGTCACCGCTTCGACCACCAGTTGCGTCAGCGCGAGGTCGGGCGCGGAGAACCAGATGTAGGTGATGCAGCAGGTGAGCCCCGCGCCCGCCGCCAGCATCAGCGACGCCAGCCGGTGGAACTTCGCCTGCCATGCGGCAGCCACGGCACAGGTACAGCCAATCAACCACGTCATCGCGAACATCGTCGAGAAGGGCAGCAGCTCTCGCGTGCCACGCGATGCCGGCGTCAACCACAGCGCCATGGCTGCCAGCACCATCGCCACCAGGATCAGCAACAGCAACTGCGGCTGCAGGCGGCGCGTGCTCAGCAGCCTTCGGCCGCGTCGCCCCGCCTCGCTCATCCGCGCGATCATGTTCTCGAAGATGCGCTGGCCGTCGAAGTGATGCAGGAACGGCGTGCGTGCCAGCCCGCCTTGATCGCGTCGTCGTCGTTGCAGCATGAACAAGGCAAGGCCGCCCGCCAGCGCGATGAAGCTCATCAGCAAGGGCAGGTTGAAGCCATGCCACAAGGCCAGGCTGTACTCGGGCAACGTGCCGCCCACCACCGGCCGGGCGGCGGCGGCCAGCAACGGACCCACCGACCATGCCGGTGCCACGCCCACCACCAGGCACAGCAGCACCAGCAACTCGACCGGCACGCGCATCCAGTGCGGTGGTTCGTGCGGCGTCTTCGGCACATCGTCGCCGCAGGGCGGGCCGAAGAAGACGTCGAACACGAAGCGCGACGAGTAGGTGACGCTGAAGATCCCGCCCAGCGTGGCGATGACGGGCAGCGTCCATTCGACCCAGGGCGCTGCCTCGACCAGCACCGCCTCGGCGAAGAACATCTCCTTCGACAGGAAGCCGTTGAGCAGCGGCACGCCTGCCATCGCCGCGCTCGCGATGATCGCCAGCGTGCCGGTGATCGGCATCAGCTTGAGCAGGCCGCTGAGCTTGCGGATGTCACGGGTGCCGCTCTCGTGGTCGATGATGCCGGCGGCCATGAACAGCGAGGCCTTGAAGGTCGCGTGGTTCATGACGTGGAACACCGCGGCCACGGCGGCCAGCGTGGAGTTGAGCCCCAGCAGCAGTACGATCAGCCCCAGGTGCGAGATCGTCGAATAGGCCAGCAGCGCCTTCAGGTCACGCTGGAACATCGCGACGAAGCCGCCCAGCAGCAGCGTGATGGCGCCGGCGCCGCCGACCATCCAGAACCATTGGTCGGTGCCCGACAGCACCGGCCACAGGCGCGCCAGCAGGAACACGCCCAGCTTCACCATCGTGGCCGAATGCAGGTAGGCCGACACCGGCGTCGGCGCGGCCATGGCGCGCGGCAGCCAGAAGTGGAAGGGAAACTGCGCGCTCTTGGTGAAGGCGCCCAGCAGCACCAGCACCAGCATCACCGGATACAGCGCGTGCGCCCGGATCTTCGCGCCCGAGGCCAGCACCGCATCGAGATCGTAGCTGCCGACGATGCGCCCCAGCACCAGCACGCCCCCCAGCAGGCACAGCCCGCCCGCGCCCGTCACGGTCAGTGCCATGCGCGCACCGCGCCGCGCGTCCCGGCGGTGGTGCCAGTAGCCGATCAGCAGGAAGGAGAACAGGCTGGTCAGCTCCCAGAAGACCACCATCTGCACCAGGTTGCCCGACAGCACCACGCCCATCATGGCGCCCATGAAGGCCAGGAAGAAGGCGAAGAAGCGCGGCACCGGGTCCGACGGCGACATGTAGTAGCGCGCATAGAGCACCACCAGCGCGCCGATGCCGAGCACCAGCATGCAGAAGAGCCAAGCGAAGCCGTCGAGCCGGAAGACCAGGTCGAGCCCGAGGGAGGGCAGCCATTCGAAGCGCTCGCGGATCACCTCGCCGCCGGCCACGCGAGGGAACAGCCAGGCGACCTGTGCCGCGCAACCCAGCGCAACCAGGCCCGCCAGTGTCGACTCCCGATTGCGCGCGTCCGATGGCATTGCAGCCGCCAACACGCTGGCAATGAAGGGGAGGGCGACGAGGAGGACCAGTGGCATTGCGGTCGATTATTGATCGACCGTTTTGCACTTCAGGGATAAATGCCCCTTGAAAGGCCCGAGGACTTACGCGACGACGGCCTGCACGGTCCGGATACCCAGCCACGTCAGGCACAGCGACCCGCCCAGGTGCAAGGCGATGGTGGCGAAGGCGAGCCCCAGGCGCCCGTTCATCAGCATGGCCACCGTCTCCGCCGAAAAGCTCGAGAAGGTGGTCAGCGTCCCGAGGAAGCCGGTGATGACCATGAGCCGCCAGGCCGGATCGAGATCGGGCATGCCCTGGAAGAAGCCGATCGCGATGCCGATCAGGTAGCCGCCGATGAGGTTGACCGCGAGCGTGCCCCACGGCAACACGCTGCCGGGGTTGAGCCAGGTCGCGAAGCCCCATCGCATGAGAGCGCCGACACAGGCGGCGGAACAGATCACCAAAGCGTTCAGGAACATGCGGGCGATTATCCCCAGCCGACCTGACTACTTCTCCGCCCCCATCACCAGGTCGGGCAGGCTGGTCACGATGCCGGGGAACAGCGTGATCAGCGCGATGCAGACCACAAGACAGAAGAAGAACGGGATCGCCGCCTTGGCAATCAGGTTGCTGTCCTTCCCGGTCATGTTCTGCAGCACGAAGAGGTTGAAGCCGACCGGTGGCGTCACCTCGGCGATCTCGACCAGCAGGACGATGAAGATGCCGAACCAGATCAGGTCGAAGCCGGCCTTCTGGATCATCGGCAGCACTACCGCGCTGGTCAGCACGATCATCGAGATGCCGTCCAGCGCGGTGCCCAGCACCAGGTAGACCAGCACCAGCGCGCCGATCAGCGCGTAGGGCGACAGGTGCATGCTGTCGACCCATTCGGCCAGCTCGCGCGGGATGCCGGTGAAGGCCATGGTCTTGGTCAGGAAGGCCGCACCCGCGAGGATGAACATGATCATGCAACTCGTGCGTGTCGCGCCCATCAGCGCATCCTTGAAGTTCTTCCAGTTCAGGCTCTTGCCCCAGGCGGCAATGGCCAGCGAACCCAGCACGCCGAAGGCCGCGCATTCGGTGGCCGTGGCCCAGCCCGCGATCAGCACCCACACGATGAAGACGATCAACAGCGCGCACGGAATCAGGTTGCCCGAGAGACGGATCTTCTCCATGAACGTCGTCGGCGCATCCGGCGGCGGTACCTTGTCGGGATGGCGCAGGCTCCACCAGGCGATGTAGCCCGAGAACAGCAGCATCAGCAGGAAGCCCGGCAGGAAGCCCGCCAGGAAGATGCGGATGATCGACGCGTCGGCCGCGACGGCATACACCACCATCGTGATCGACGGCGGGATCAGGATGCCCAGCGTGCCGGCCGTGGCGAGCGAGCCGATCGCCATCTGCTCGTCATAGCCTCGGCGCTTCAGCTCCGGCAGCGCCACCTTCGCGATGGTTGCGCAAGTCGCCGCCGAAGACCCGGACACCGAGCCGAACACCCCGCAGCCGAGGATGGTCGTGTGCATCAGCCGGCCCGGCACGCGGTTGAGCCAGGGCCGCAGTCCGTCGAACATCTCTTCGCTCAGCTTCGTGCGAAACAGGATCTCGCCCATCCAGATGAAGAGCGGCAGCGCCGCCAACTCCCAGCTCGCGTTGCTTTCCCAGAAGGACGAGAACAGGTTCTTGGCCGGCAAGGTGCTGGTGAAGAAGGCCTGGCCGACCCAGCCGACGATCGCCAGCGTCATGGCGATCCACACGCCGCCCGCCAGCAGCACCAGCATGATGACGAGCAGCAGCCCGCCCATCCACAAGGTTTCGGTCATGGTGGCGGCCTACACGTCGGAGGAGAAGTCGCCGGCGGCATGGCGCTCCTCGATGGCGCGCTGGTAGCTGGGCTTGTGGCCAAGGACCACGCCAACCAGTTCGTCGACCATCGCAATCAGCAGCAGCCAGCAGCCCACCACGAAGGTCGATTGCGGAATCCAGATCGGGATCACCACCAGCCCGGTCGCCATCTCGGCAAACTCGTAGCTTTCCCAGGTGAAGCTGGTCGCCGAGTAAGTGAGGTAGGCCACAGCCACGGAGGCGATCAGCAGGCAGGTGACATCGAGGGCGCGTCGCATCCTCGGGCTGACCTTGTCGAGCACCAAGGTCACCCGCACGAAGTCGCCGTGCCGGAATGCATGGGCCATCGCGAAGAAGGCAGCCGAGGCGCACAGCCAGGCCACCACGTCATTGAGGCCGCTCACATGCCAGTTCACCTGGCGGCCGACGCCGGCCACGATCATCAGCACGAAGATCAGGAACACGCAGAACGCGGCAAGCGCGCCTGCACCGTCATACAGGCGGTCCAGCAGGCGGCGCATGGTCAGGTCGCTCGCCGCACTGTCGAAGGGGCGTCAGCTCCGTCCGGGGCCGGCAGAAGGAAGGCGGGCGATTGCTTCATCATGGCTTCTTGTAGGCGTCCAGGATCGCGGCGCCATCCGCACCGGCCACCTTCAGCCAGTCGGCCTGCATGATGCCGCCGACCTGCCGCATGTCGGCGTCGAGCTTGGGCGAGGGCTTGTGGATCTTCATGCCCCGCTCGGTGAGCAGGCGCTTGTACTCGCTGTTCTTCTCTTCCGCCACCTTCCAGCCGCGCGCCTCGGCATCGGCCGCCGCCTTGAGCACGCCGGCCTTGGCCGTGGCCTCGAGCGCGTCGAAGGACTTGGCGTTCACCAGCACCGCGTTCTTCGGGATCCAGGCCTGCGTGTCGTAGAAGTTCTTGAGGCTCTCGTAGGTCTTGGTGTCGTAGCCGGTCGAGCCGGAGCTCATATAGCTTTCGATCACGCCCGTCGCCATGGCGGCACTGAGTTCGGCCTGCTGGATCTGCACGGGTTGCGCCCCGACCAGTTCCGCGATCTTTGCCGTCGCCGGACTGTACGCGCGCCACTTGATGCCGCGCAGATCGGCCACCGAGCCGATCTCCTTCTTCGTGTAGATGCCCTGTGGCGCCCACGGCACCATGAAGAGCAGCTTGATGCCCTGTGCGGCCAGCAGCTTCTCGATGGCGGGCTTCGATGCGGCGTAGAGCTTCTTCGCCTCGGGATAGGTGGTCGCGACGAAGGGCACGCCATCGAGCGCGTAGATGGGGTTCTCGTTGGCGAAGTTGGCCAGCAGGATCTCGCCGGCCTGGGCCTGGCCGCTTTGCACGGCGCGCTTGATCTCGGGCGCCTTGAACAGCGAGGCATTGGCATGCACCGCGATCTTGACCTTGCCACCGGTGGCCGCATCCACGTCCTTCGCAAACTGCGTGATGTTCTCGGTGTGGTAGTTGGTGGCGGGGTAGGCGGTCGGGAGGTCCCACTTGGCTTGTGCCATCGACGTGGCAGCGAGGGTGAGGCCGGCAACGGCGATGCTGAACTTGCGAATCATGGGCTCTCCAGAAGCGGATGGGGGTGAATGCATCAGGAGGTTACGTGCAATTACCGGGCCATCGTTGAGGTGTTTCCCTGCCACTTTCGGACTGACGGGTGCCTGATTCACACGGCGCCTGGGCACAAAAAAACCGCCCGAAGGCGGCTTGAGGCGTTCAGCCAGTCGCGGCTTACTTGCTCGCGGCAGCCTTCGCGGCCGGTGCGGTGGCTGCGGATGCGGCGGGAGCGGCCGCCGCGGTGGCGGGCGCGACTGCCGGGGCCACGGCTGGTGCAACCGCCGGCACAACAGCGGGCTTGACCGCAGGGGCTGCGGTCGCAGGTGCTGCCGCGACCGGGGCGGGCGCTGCGGCGGGAGCTGACGCGACGGCGGCCATGGCGTTCTTGTCCTTCTTCGTCTTGCCCTCGCCCTTCGCCATCGGTGTGAAGGCCTGGCCATTGATCGTGAGGCCCTCGTTCGACAGCTTGGTCGCGGACTTCTCCTTCACGCCTTTGACCCGGCTCATGAAGTCGGCCCAATCCTTGAACTCGCCTTGCGCGCGTGCATCGACGATGCGCTTGGACATGGCGGGGCCAATGCCCTTGAGGCCGTCGAGCTCGGCGGCGGTGCCCTTGTTGGCCTCGACCGCGGCAAAGGTCGAGATGGCAAACAGCGCAGCGGCAAACGCTGCCGCAATCTTCTTGAACATGTGAAAACTCCCTGGGATTTGTTGAAATGAAACTGCCGGCGTAACTCGCGCGGCAGCTTCGTTTCAACGGCGCCCGCCGCCGGTGCGTTGACCGGGTGGTGCGCCGCCGGGCCTATAACTCTTCGACGCGCCGCGGCGGATAGCTGTCCCACGCCTGGCACCCGGGGCAGTGCCAGAAGTACTGGTGCGCCTCGAAACCGCAGGCCGCGCAGCGATACCGCATCAGCGGGCGCGTGGCCTGATCGAGCGCGCGCTGCACCTGCGGGTGGAATTGCTCGCGGTTGAATTGTTCCTTGGCGAGCCAGCGCGATGCAGCCACCAGCGAAGGATGGTGCGTCAGATGCGCGATGTAGCCGTCGCGGGGCTCTGGCGGCGTATCCGCAGGCGGGTCCTGGTCTGGCACCTTCGGGCTTCCGCCCATCGCGATGATCGCTTCCAGCACATCGATCGAGGGCGACGCGGCATAGCGCCGTTGCAGCAGCGCGATCGCTTCACCCGTGCGTTGCGAGGCGATGGCGGCTTGCTGCAAGGCCGCCGCGAACAGCGGCAAGGCCAGCGGCGCGATGTCGCAGAGATTGGCCAGCGTATCGAAGGCGGCCGCCGCCTCGCCGTTGCGCAACTGGAGGTTGGCCGTGTCGATGGCCGGCCGCGGCGCCTGCGGGGCAAGTTCCACCGCCTGCCGCAACAGTTCGCCGGCCGCGTCGAGGTCGCCTGCCGCGGTCCGCTCCGCCGCCTGTTCACACAGGTGGTGGGCGCGTCGCGTGGCATAGCTCGCCTGGTCCGATTCGTCGAGCTTCTGCGCCACCGTCGCAGCCTGCGCCCATTCGCGGGAACGCTCGTAGATCGCCAGCAGGGCCAGGCGCGCCTCGGTCTCGTAGCGCGTGCCTTCCAGTTTCTGCAAGGCGGCCTCGGCCCGGTCGAGCAGCCCGGCGCGCAGGAAGTCCTGCGCCAGCGCATGCTGCGCCCGGTCGCGGTCCTCACGGCTCAAGTCGCCGCGGCCCAGCAGGTGCTCATGCACGCGCACCGCGCGCTGGTATTCGCCGCGACGGCGGAACAGGTTGCCCAGCGCGAAGTGCAGTTCCTGCGTGTCGGGGTCGTTCTGCACCGCCTCGATGAAGGCGTCGATGGCCTTGTCCTGCTGCTCGTTCAGCAGGAAATTGAGGCCCCGGAAATACGCCTTGGGCGCCTGGCGGTTTTCCATCTTCAACTGCCGCAGGTCGAAGCGCGAGGCCAGCCAGCCCAGGACGAAGGCCAGTGGCAGGCCGGCCAGCAGCCATGTGTAGTCAAAGTCCATGTTGGCGCACGATCGGCAGGTCGGTGGCAGGAGGCGCGGCTTCGGCGGACGCGGCTGGTGTTGGCTCGGGGACAGAGATGGATGCGGAAGAGGACTCGGCGAGCCGCTGGTTCGCGGCGCTGCTGCGGTGCTTCCACCAGCCCGGGAGCATGCCCAGCGCGCCCACCACCAGCCCGCCCGCGAAGGCGACGAGCACCACCAGCACCAGCGGCGCGCGCCAGTAGGTGCCGAAGAAAAAGTTCACCGTCGCATCGTGCTGGTTGTTCAGCGCAAAGGCGAAGAGGGTAAAAAAAATGGCTGCCTTGAGCAGCCACAGGATGTATTTCATCGGGTTCCCCGTTGGCGGCCCGATTCTAGTTTGGCCTCAGGGTTTGCCGCGCTGCGCCTGGGCATCGAGCTCGGCGGTGCGGGCGTCGACGGCTTCGCGCAGGGCCTTGCCCGGCTTGAAGTGCGGCACGCGCTTCTCGGGCACCTGCACGCTTTCGCCGGAACGCGGATTGCGGCCGATGCGCGGCGGCCGGCGGCTCACCGAGAAGCTGCCGAAGCCGCGGATCTCGATCCGGTGTCCGCGCACCAGGGCATCGCCCATGGCGTCGAGGATGGTCTTGACGGCGTACTCGGCGTCGCGGTGCGTCAGTTGCGCAAAGCGGGCGGCGAGTTCTTCGACGAGGTCGGAGCGGGTCATGTAGTCAGTATCAGCAGAAAACCGGAAGGCAAAAAAAGGGACAGAGCGGCGAGCTTAACGCCCACCAGTCTGTCCCGTCCGACGGCAATCGATTTCTTCTCCGGACCGGCCGCTTGCACGGCCGGTCCGGATTCGAAATTACTTGTTGTCGTTGTTGTCCAGCTTGGCGCGCAGCAGGGCGCCCAGGCTGGTGGTGCCGGCGTTTTCACGCGACGACTGTTGGCTCAGCGTGGCCATGGCGCCTTGTTCGTCGGCCATGTCCTTCTGCTTGATCGACAGCTGGATGTTGCGGGTCTTGCGATCCACGTTCACCACCACGGCCGTGACTTCGTCGCCTTCCTTGAGCACGTTGCGTGCATCTTCCACGCGGTCGCGGGAGATTTCGCTGGCGCGCAGGTAGCCGATGATGTCGTCGCCGAGGTCGATTTCAGCGCCACGAGCGTCCACGGTCTTGACCTTGCCGGTCACGACCTGGCCCTTGTCGTTCACGGTGGTGAACGTCGTGAAGGGGTCGCTGTCGAGTTGCTTGATGCCCAGGCTGATGCGTTCGCGGTCGACGTCGACGGCGAGCACCAGCGCTTCAACTTCCTGGCCCTTCTTGTAGTTGCGAACGGCGGTTTCGCCAGCTTCGTTCCACGAGAGGTCGGACAGGTGAACCAGGCCGTCGATGCCGGCAGCCAGACCCACGAACACGCCGAAGTCGGTGATCGACTTGATCGGGCCCTTGACGCGGTCGCCGCGCTTGGTGTTCTGCGCGAACTCTTGCCACGGGTTGGCCTTGCACTGCTTCATGCCCAGGCTGATGCGGCGCTTGTCTTCGTCGATTTCGAGGACCATGACTTCGACTTCGTCGCCCAGCGAAACGATCTTGTTCGGAGCGATGTTCTTGTTGGTCCAGTCCATTTCGGAGACGTGCACCAGGCCTTCGATGCCGGGTTCGAGTTCGACGAACGCGCCGTAGTCGGCAATGTTCGTGACCTTGCCGAACAAGCGGGTGCCTTGCGGGTAGCGGCGCGAAACGCCCATCCACGGGTCGTCGCCCATTTGCTTGAGACCCAGCGAGACGCGGTTCTTTTCCGTGTCGAACTTGAGGATCTTGGCGGTGATTTCCTGACCGGCTTGCACCACTTCGCTCGGGTGGCGGACACGGCGCCATGCCATGTCGGTGATGTGCAGCAGGCCGTCGATGCCGCCGAGGTCGACGAACGCACCGTATTCGGTGATGTTCTTGACGACGCCGCGAACGACTGCGCCTTCCTTCAGGGTTTCCATCAGCTTGGCGCGTTCTTCGCCCATGCTGGCTTCGACCACGGCACGACGCGACAACACGACGTTGTTGCGCTTGCGGTCGAGCTTGATGACCTTGAATTCGAGGGTCTTGTTTTCGTACGGGGTCAGGTCCTTGATCGGACGCGTGTCGATCAGCGAGCCCGGCAGGAATGCGCGGATGCCGTTGACGAGGACCGTGAGGCCGCCCTTGACCTTGCCGCTGGTCGTGCCAGTGACGAAGTCGCCAGATTCCAGAGCCTTCTCGAGGGCGAGCCACGAAGCCAGACGCTTGGCGGTGTCGCGCGAGAGGATGGTGTCGCCGTAGCCGTTTTCGACGCTGCCGATGGCAACCGAAACGAAATCGCCGGCCTGGACTTCGAGTTCACCCTTGTCGTTCTTGAACTCTTCGATCGGCACGTAGGCTTCGGACTTGAGGCCTGCGTTGACCACGACGTGGTTGTGTTCGACACGCACGACTTCGGCGGTGATGACCTCGCCGGTGCGCATTTCGGAACGCTTCAGGGATTCTTCGAATAGGTCGGCAAAAGATTCAGACATGTATGTTCCTTCCGTCAGGCAGGGTTTGCAGCAGCACCATTGCCACTGGCTTGGATCTGTAGACGGCGGTTGTGGGCTTTGGGGCCCGGTTGAGTTGCAAAAACCAGCAAGCCGATGCGCTGTCGCGCGGCGGGGACCTGCTGGACCGAAATACCCGCCGGCGGACCGGTGGGCTGTACTGACTACCTTTTCAGGGGCTGGCCTTTGTCGGAGCCGCCTGGAAAGGTTGTGCTTGCTGCCACCAGTTCAAGACCTGGTCGACCGATTGCTCGATCGACAGCGTGGAGTTGTCCAGGCGGCGGGCATCTTCTGCCGGCTTGAGAGGCGCGACGCTGCGGGATGAATCGCGCAGGTCTCGTGCTTCCAAATCGGAGCGAAGACTGTCGAGTGTAGTTGAAATTCCCTTTGAAATCAACTGCTTATGCCGCCGCTCGGCGCGCTGGGCGGCGCTGGCGGTCAGGAAGACCTTGAGCGGTGCGTCCGGGAAGATCACCGTGCCCATGTCGCGGCCATCGGCCACCAGCCCTGGCAGCCGGCGGAAGCTGATTTGCAGTTCCGTCAGGGCCGCGCGCACGGCGGGCAGGGCGGAGACGCGGGAGGCGTCCATGCCGGCGGCTTCCGAGCGGATCGCGTCGGTCACGTCCTCGCCAGCAAGCATCGCCTTGCCCGCGTCGAAGCGCAGTGGCAGGGTGCGGGCCAGGTCGGCGATCTGCGTTTCGTGGGCCGGGTCCGCGTCCAGCCCCGCGCGGCGCATGGCCAGCCCGGTCACCCGGTACAGCGCGCCCGAATCGAGGTAGTGGTAGCCCAGTTCATGCGCGACTTCCACGGCCAACGTGCCCTTGCCGGAGGCGGTCGGGCCGTCGATGCAGATCACCGGCACGCTGAGCGGCTTGACCACCGAGAAGAGCGTCTCGAAGTAGTCCGGGAAGGTCTTGGCCACGCAATGGGGGTCGAGGACGCGAACCGGGATCGACGCTGGATTGAAGGCTGCCAGCGAGAAGCACATGGCCACCCGATGGTCGTCATAGGTCTTGATGCTGGCCGCACGCCAGCCGTCGGCGGGCAGCGGGAACACGCGGATGAAGTCCGGCCCGGCCTCGACCTTGGCCCCGAGCTTGGCCAGTTCGTTGGCCATGGCGTCGATGCGGTCGGTTTCCTTGACGCGCCAGCTTGCGATGTTGGTCAGCGTGGTCGGCCCGTCGGCGTACAGCGCCATCACGGCCAGCGTCATGGCGGCGTCCGGGATGTGGTTGCAATCCAGCGTGATCGCCTTCAGCGGCCAGGCGCCGCGCGAGACCTGGAGCCAGTTCGGACCGCTCTGGATCCGCGCGCCCATCTGCGCGGCGGCTTCGACGAAGCGGATGTCGCCCTGGATCGACTCGGCGCCCACGCCCTCGATCCGCAAGCCCTCGCTGGCGATCGCGCCCAGCGCGATGAAATAGCTGGCCGACGACGCATCAGCCTCGACATGGATTTCGCCCGGGGACTGGTACTGGCTCCCGGCCGGAATCGTGAAGCGCTGCCAGCCTTCGCGCCGGACGTGGATGCCGAAGCGCGCCAGCAAGTTGAGCGTGATCTCGATGTAGGGCTTGGAGATCAGTTCGCCGACCACGTCGATCGTGATGTCTCGGTAGCTCGCCAGCGGCAGCGCCATCAGCAAGGCGGTGAGGAACTGGCTCGACACGTCACCGCGCACGCGGATCGGCGCGTCGAGGTGCAGCGACTGCAGCGTCACCGGATGGATGCGAAGCGGCGGATAGCCGGGGTTGCCGAGGTAGTCGATGTGGCAGCCGAGTTGCGTGAGCGCATCGACCAGGTCACCGATCGGCCGCTCGTGCATGCGGGGCACGCCGCTGAGCTCGAAGTCGCCGCCCAGCAAAGACAGCGCCGCCGTCAGCGGCCGCATCGCGGTGCCTGCATTGCCCATGAACAGCTTGGCTTGCGGTGTCGACAGCTTGCCGCCGAGTCCGGTGATCCGCAGCGTGCCGTCGCCCTGTTCGATGCGGCAGCCCAGTTGCGCCAGTGCAGTGAGCATGACGCGCGTGTCGTCGGAATCGAGCAGGTCGTGCACCGTGGTCGTGCCGCTGGCCAGCGCGGCCAGCAGCAGCACGCGGTTGGAAATGCTCTTGGAGCCCGGCAGGCGAACCGTGCCGGCCGCCTCCGTCAGGGGCGGAATGTCGAGAAATTCAGTGGAGAACATGTTCAGTCGGCCGCCGTGGCGCCGCCGGATTGCCATTGGGCACGCACGCGCCGGGCCGATTCGATGGCGTTCTCCAGGCCCTGCGCGTCGCCGGTGGCGACCATGAGTTCGAGGCTTTCGAGCGCCTCGCGAAAGCTTCGGGCCTGGGCCAGCACCTGTTCGCGGTTGGCCAGCAGGATGTCGCGCCAGACGGCCGGGTCGCTGGCCGCGATGCGCGAGAAATCGCGAAAACCCGGCCCGGCCAAGCGCAAGAAGCGATCGCCGTTCTCCTGTCCCGCGATGCCATTGATGAAGGCGAAGGCGATCAGATGGGGAAGGTGGCTGACGGCGGCAAAGGCGCTGTCATGGTCCTCGTGCGTCATCTGGATGACGTCGGCGCCGACGGCTGTCCACGTGCGCGTCGCGGTCTGCACCAGTGAACGCCGCGTGGCCTTGACCGGCGTCAGCACGACCTGCCGGCCCTTGAACAGGCCAGCTTCCGCGTGCTCGATGCCCGAGACTTCCTTGCCGGCGATCGGGTGCGCCGGCACGAAGCAGCCGAACTGCTCCTGCAAGCCGCGCCGCGCCGCCTCGATCACGTCACCCTTGGTCGAGCCCACGTCCATCACCAGCGTGCCATCGGAAATGCCGTGCCGGATCGCCTTGAAGGTGGCTTCGGAAGCAGAGACCGGCACCGCGATCAAGACCAAGTCCGCACCCGACACGGCCAGCAGCGCCGAGGGTGCCGCCACATCGATTGCGCCCAGTTGCTTGGCCCGCTCTGTCGTCGAAGGCGACTTGCTGTAGCCGACGACTCGCTTGACCAGCTTGGCCTTCTTCAGCGCCAGCGAGAAGGAGCCACCTATCAGGCCGCAGCCAATCAGTCCGAGTTGCTCGACCATGAGGAGAAGGGATTCAGGCGGTCACGGGGTAGGCGCCCAGGACCTTGTAGAAGGCGCACAGGGTTCGCAGTTCGGCCAGTGCGGCCGCGACATGCGGTTGCGACGGATGGCCGTCGAGGTCGATGTAGAAGTAGTACTCCCACTGCCCGGTACGCGCGGGCCGCGACTCGAAGCGCGTCATCGACACGCCGTTGGTCTTCAGCGGCACGAGCAGGTCATGCACCGCGCCCGGCCGGTTCGGCACCGAGACGATGAGGCTGGTGCAATCACGCCCCGAAGCCGGCGGCATGGCCAGCGTCTGCGGCAGGCAGATGATGGCGAAGCGCGTGCGGTTGTAGGCATCGTCCTGGATCGCATGGGCCACGATGTGCAGCCCGAACCGTGTCGCGGCGCGCTCGCTGGCCAGTGCCGCCCACGCCGGGTTCTCCGCGGCGAGCCGCGCGCCCTCCGCGTTGCTCGACACGGCACGCCGTTCCACGCCGGGCAGGTGCTTGGACAGCCAGCTCTGGCACTGCGCCAACGCTTGCGGATGGGCCAGCACCGCCTCCACGCCGTCGAGCGAGTTCTCCTTGCGCATCAGGTTGTGACGCACCAGCAGGCTGACTTCGCCGACCACATGCGTCGGCGTATGCAGGAACATGTCGAGCGAGCGCGTGACCACGCCTTCGTTCGAGTTCTCCACGCCGACCACGCCGTACTGCGCACTGCCGCTGGCAGTCGCATGGAACACTTCGTCGAAGTTGGCACAGTAGACCAGGTCGGCCGCGCCGCCAAAGAATTCGATGGCCGCCTGTTCGCAGAAGGTGCCTTCGGGTCCCAGCACCGCCACGCGTTGCGGCGACTCGAGCGCGAGGCAGGCCGACATGATCTCGCGCCAGATGGCGGCCACATGCGGTGCCTTCAGCGGCCCAGGGTTGCTGCGCTCCATCTTGTCGATGACCTGCGCGACGCGGTCGGGCCGGAAGTAGGGCGTGCCCTCGCGCTTCTTGATCTCGCCAACCAGTTCGGCCACATGGGCGCGTTCGTTCAGCAGGGCGAGCAGCTTCTGGTCGAGCGCGTCGATCTGTACGCGCAGCCCGGCGAGGCTGGCAGAGTTGTCGACAGGCTGGGAGGAGGGGGGTGGGGCGTTGTCAGGCATGCG
The DNA here is from genome assembly GCF_037889955.1 of Variovorax robiniae. Lineage (NCBI taxonomy): Bacteria > Pseudomonadati > Pseudomonadota > Betaproteobacteria > Burkholderiales > Comamonadaceae > Variovorax > Variovorax robiniae. The sequence continues at coordinate 301,405 of NZ_JBBKZS010000002.1, read as the reverse complement.
ATTGCTCAAATTCTCGCATGCAGTCGACCAGCGCCTGCACGCCCGAGAGCGGCATCGCGTTGTAGATGCTGGCCCGCATGCCACCGACCGACTTGTGGCCCTTCAACTGCAACAGGCCGGCCTCGCGTGCCTTGGCCAGAAAGGCTTCGTTGCGGCTCTCGTCGGCCAGGAAGAAGGGCACGTTCATCCGCGAGCGGCAATCCGGGCTCACCTTGTTCAGGTAGAAGCTGGAACCGTCGATGAAGTCATAGAGCAGCTTCGCCTTGGCGATGTTGCGCTGTTCCATCGCCTCGACGCCGGTGAGCGCGCCTTCGGTCTGCTCGCGCAGCCACTGGAAGGTGAGCCCGGCCATGTAGATGCCCCAGGTCGGCGGGGTGTTGTACATGGACTGGTTGTCGGCCACCGTCCGGTAGTTGAAGGCGCTGGGGCAGATCTTCAGCGCATGGCCGAGCAGATCGTCGCGCACGACGACGATCGTCAAGCCGGCGGGACCAAGGTTCTTCTGTGCCCCGCCAAAGGCCAGGCCGACACGGGTCCAGTCGACCGGGCGCGAAGCCACGTGCGACGAGAAATCGATCGCCAGCGGCGCCTTGCTGCCGAGCGCCGGCAGGTCCGGCAACTCCTGGAATTCGATGCCGTTGATGGTCTCGTTGGTGCAGACATGCACATAAGAGGCATCGGCGCCGAGCCGCCAGCTCGCAGCATCGGGCAGGGCCGTGTGGCCGTCGCCAGCATTGCTCGCAGCGATGCGCGCGTCGCAATAGCGCTGCGCTTCCTTGTGCGACTTGATGCTCCAACTGCCGGTGATCACGAAGTCGGCCTGCGTGCCGCGCGACAGGTTGAGCGGCACGATGGCGTTCTCGCCCAGCCCGCCGCCCTGCATGAACAGGACATGGAAATGCTCGGGGATCGCCAGCAGGGCGCGCAGGTCGCTTTCGGCCTGCGCCAGGATGATGCCGAATTCCTTGCCGCGATGGCTCATCTCCATCACGCCCATGCCGCTGCCGTGCCAGTCGAGCATTTCGTCGGCGGCGCGGCGCAGCACGGCTTCCGGCATGGCGGCCGGGCCGGCGGAGAAGTTGTATGGACGCTTGCCCGTCGCGGGCATCACTTCTTGGCGGGCGCCTTGCCAGCCGCGGCGGGGGCCGGGCCGGTGGGTGCGCCGAGGGCCTTGGCCACGGCGGCATCCAGCGCGCGCATCTTCGGCTCGATGGTCGGCTTGGTTTCAGCCACGAGCTTCTCGGTCAGGGCATTGCGAAGCTTGGGATTGACTTCTTCGTACTTCTTGCTCAGCGGCGATTGCAGCCAGTCGATCAGTTGCTTGAGTTCGGCTTCCGTGAAGGTCTCGCTCAGGACCGGGCCCAGAGCGGCAGGGGCCAGTGCCACGGCCTTGTCGCGCACGTAGGGGTAGGCGTCGTCAAAGTACTTCTTGAGCTCGGCGTCGGCCGCCTTGGCAGCTGCCTCTCGCTTCTCGGCCGGCACCTGCGTCTGCAGGTAGCCCGAGCCGGCTTGCGCGATCTGGGCGCTGGAGTCTTCGACCAGTACGCGTGCCAGCACTTCGATGCCGGGGCGTTGCAGGTCGATGAACTGCTTGACCAGGGCGGCCTTGCTGTCTTGTGCCCAGCCGATGGAGCTGGTGGCGGCCATGGCGGTGGCGAGGATGGCGAGCTTGAGTTTTTTCATTCGGTAAGTTCCGTTCAGGATGTTGGATTGCTATCTTCAGGATTGGAGTCGGCGTCGGTGTTGGCGTCGTTCTCCACGATGCGCTGCAGCCCGCTGAGCTTTGCGCCTTCGTCGAGTCCGATCAGCGTGACGCCTTGCGTGGCACGTCCCAGTTCGCGGATTTCCGCGACCCGGGTGCGCACCAGAACACCCTTGTCGGTGATCAGCATGATCTCGTCGTCGGCATGAACCAGCGTCGCCGCGACGACCTTCCCATTGCGCTCGCTTTGTTGAATCGCAATCATGCCTTTGGTTCCCCGGCCATGACGCGTGTATTCGGTAATGCTTGTACGTTTACCGTAACCATTTTCCGTGGCCGTCAGCACGCTTTGCTGCTCGTCCTCGGCCACCAGCATGGCGATCACGCCCTGGCCGTCTTCCAGCATCATGCCGCGCACGCCGCGGGCATTGCGGCCCATCGGGCGGACGTCGTTTTCATCGAAGCGCACGGCCTTGCCGCCGTCGGAGAACAGCATCACGTCGTGCGCGCCGTCGGTCAGCGCGGCGCCGACCAGATAGTCGCCCGGGTCGAGGTCGACCGCGATGATGCCGGCCTTGCGCGGGTTGCTGAATTCGTCGAGCGTGGTCTTCTTGACCGTGCCCATCGAGGTGGCCATGAACACATACTGGTTGGCCGGGAAGGTGCGCTTCTCGCCCGTGAGCGCCAGCACCACGTTGATCTTCTCGCCTTCCTGCAACGGGAACATGTTGACGATGGGCCGCCCGCGCGAGCCACGCGAGCCCGCCGGCACTTCCCACACCTTGAGCCAGTACAGCCGGCCACGGTTGGAGAAGCACAGGAGGTAGTCGTGCGTGTTGGCGATGAAGAGCTGGTCGATCCAGTCGTCTTCCTTCGTCGCCGTGGCCTGCTTGCCGCGGCCGCCGCGCTTTTGCGAGCGGTACTCGCCCAAGGGCTGGCTCTTGATATAGCCGCTGTGCGAGAGCGTGACGACCATGTCGGTCGGCGTGATCAGGTCTTCAGTGGACAGGTCGAAGGCGCTGTGCTCGACCTGGCTGCGGCGCGCGCCCAGCTTGGTCTGCCCGAACTCGGTCTTGATGGTGCCCAGTTCGTCGCCGATGATGATCGAGACGCGCTCGGGCTTGGCCAGGATGTCGAGCAGGTCCTCGATCTCGGCCATGACTTCCTTGTATTCGACGACGATCTTGTCCTGCTCCAGGCCGGTCAGGCGCTGAAGGCGCATCTGCAGGATTTCCTGCGCTTGCGTTTCCGACAGGCGATAGAGGCCGTCGCTGCCCATGCCGAATTCGGCTTCGAGGCCGTCCGGGCGATAGTCGTCGGCATTGACCACGCCGCCGTCGGCGCGGGTGCGGGTGAGCATCTCGCGCACCAGCTTGCTGTCCCAGCGGCGCGTCATCAGCTCGGCCTTGGCGACCGGCGGGGTCGGGGCATTGCGGATGATCGCGATGAAGTCGTCGATGTTGGCCAGCGCGACCGCCAGGCCTTCCAGCACATGGCCGCGCTCGCGGGCCTTGCGCAGGTTGAACACCGTGCGGCGGGTGACGACTTCACGGCGGTGCTGCAGGAAGACCTGGATCAGGTCCTTCAGGTTGCACAGCTTGGGCTGGCCGTCGACCAGCGCCACCATGTTCATGCCGAAGGTGTCCTGCAGCTGGGTCTGCTTGTAGAGGTTGTTCAGCACGACCTCTGGTACCTCGCCGCGCTTGAGCTCGATCACCAACCGCATGCCCGACTTGTCGGACTCGTCCTGGATGTGGCTGATGCCCTCGATCTTCTTCTCGTGCACCAGCTCGGCCATGCGCTCCTGCAGCGTCTTCTTGTTCACCTGGTAGGGCAACTCGTCGACGATGATGGCCTGGCGCTGGCCGCGGTCGATGTCCTCGAAGTGGCAGCGTGCGCGCATCACGACCTTGCCGCGGCCGGTGCGGTAGCCTTCCTTGATCCCGTTGATGCCGTAGATGATGCCGGCCGTGGGGAAGTCGGGCGCGGGCACGATCTCCATCAGGTCGTCGATGCTGGCGTCGGGGTGGCGCAGCATGTGCAGGCAGGCGTCGACGACCTCGTTCAGGTTGTGCGGCGGGATGTTGGTGGCCATGCCGACCGCAATGCCGCCGGCGCCATTGACCAGCAGATTTGGCAGCTTGCTCGGCAATACCGCGGGCTCTTTTTCGGAGCCGTCGTAATTGTCCTGAAAATCGACCGTTTCCTTGTCGATATCGCCCAGCATTTCATGCGCAATTTTGGCGAGGCGGATTTCGGTATAGCGCATTGCCGCGGCCTGGTCGCCGTCGACCGAGCCGAAATTGCCCTGGCCGTCCACCAGCATGTGGCGCATCGAGAAGTTCTGCGCCATCCGCACGATGGTGTCGTAGACCGACTGGTCGCCGTGCGGGTGGTACTTGCCGATGACGTCGCCGACGATACGGGCCGACTTCTTGTACGGCCGGTTCCAGTCGTTGTTGAGTTCATGCATCGCGTAGAGCACGCGACGATGCACCGGTTTGAGGCCGTCCCGGGCATCCGGAAGGGCGCGGCCGACGATCACGCTCATCGCGTAATCGAGGTAACTGCGGCGCATCTCCTCTTCGAGACTGATAGGTAAGGTTTCTTTGGCGAACGAGGTCATGAGCAGTACGCAGACAGCAAGGAGGCGAAATTTTACGCCCCGGCGGGTGTCGCACCGCCGCAACACAAGGCGCCTATTCGGGCTCCGTCCGGCGATTCCGGGCGCCGCAGCGCCCTGTTTGCCGAGGTCCATGTGGCAGAATCGTCCCAACGTTTTGGGTGGTGGTCACTTAAAGCGTCCTTGATTCGCAGCGCGGCTGCGGCTTTTTCCCCAAGAGGAGAACCATGAAGAAACTGAATAAAGTGGCGATGATGTTTGCAGTCGCTGCGCTCGCCACTGCCGCCGGCGCGCAGACCCGTGTCACCGCAGCAAACGGCGGCCCTGTGATCGACAACTGGCAAGACAGCGCTGGTCAACTGGTCTGGAAGAACGGCACGAACGAACTGTGCTGGCGCGATGCGAACTGGACGCCTGCCACCGCTGCTGTCGGTTGCGACGGTGCCCTGGTTCCCGCTCCCCCGCCGGTCGCTCCGCCTGCTGCGGTCGTGCCGCCGGCTCCGCCCGCACCGCCAGTCGCTTCGAAGGTCACCTTCGCTGCTGACGCATTCTTCGACTTCGACAAGTCCGTGCTCAAGCCGGAAGGCCGCGCCAAGCTGGACGACCTGGTCTCGAAGATCAAGGGTGTGAACCTCGAAGTCATCATCGCCGTCGGCCACACCGACTCGATCGGCTCCGACGCCTACAACCAACGCCTGTCGGTCCGCCGCGCAGAAGCCGTCAAGGCCTACCTGGTCTCGAAGGGCATCGAACGCAACCGCGTCTACACCGAAGGCAAGGGCGAGAAGCAACCTGTTGCGGACAACCGCACCAAGGAAGGTCGCGCCAAGAACCGTCGCGTGGAAATCGAAGTCGTCGGTACCCGCGCCAACTAAGCAAATCCGCAAGGATCTTGAGGAACCCCGCCACGGCGGGGTTTTTTTATGCGCCATTCATAATCACGGGATGACTAATAGCTTGAATGCGGACCCGGCCGAATTGGCCAAGTTTTCGGAACTGGCACATCGCTGGTGGGATCTGGAGAGCGAATTCCGGCCGCTTCACGAAATCAATCCATTGCGGCTCGACTGGATTGACGGAATTTCCCCGATCGGCGACAAGCGCGTGCTCGACGTCGGATGCGGTGGTGGCATCCTGGCGGATTCGATGGCGCGCAAGGGCGCCGACGTGCTCGGCATCGACCTGGCCACCAAGGCGCTCAAGGTGGCGCAACTGCATGCGCTGGAAGCCGGCACGCGCAACGTCAAGTACCGCGAGGTGAGCGCCGAAGCCATGGCGGCGGAGGCGCCAGCCTCATTCGACGTCGTGACCTGCATGGAGATGCTGGAGCATGTGCCGGACCCGGCTTCGGTCGTGAAGGCCTGCGCGACGCTGGTGAAGCCCGGCGGCTGGGTGTTCTTCTCGACCATCAACCGCAACCTCAAGGCATTCATGCTGGCCATCGTCGGGGCCGAATACCTGCTCAACATGCTGCCGCGCGGCACGCACGAGTACCAGAAGCTGATCCGCCCGAGCGAACTCGCCGCGCACTGCCGCGCCGCCGGCCTGGTGCTGCGCGAGACCCGGGGCCTGCAGCACAACCCGATCACGCGCCGTTACTGGCTCAATGACGACACCAGCGTGAACTACATGTTTGCGACCCAACGACCGCCTGCCACCCTGTGATGCCATTCCATGATGTTCAAGCCGTGCTGTTCGACCTCGACGGCACGCTGATCGACAGCGCGCCCGACCTGGGCGCCGCCGCCGACAAGATGCGCACCGACCGTGGCATGCCTTCGCTGGACCCGTTGTTGTACCGGCCGATGGCCGGAGCGGGCGCGCGAGGCATGCTGGGGATCGCCTTCGGCATCACGCCCGAGGCGGCCGAATTCGACGAACTGCGCGAAGAGTTCTATGTGAACTACGAGACGCGCATGCTGGCCAACACTTTCATCTTCGACGGGGTGCCCGAGTTGGTCGAGGCCCTGTGCGCGCGCGGGCTCGGCTGGGGCGTGGTGACGAACAAATCGGAGCGCTTCACGGTGCCGCTGACGCGCGCGATCCCGCTGTTCGCCAGTGCCGGCGCCATCATCAGCGGCGACACGACGCCTTTTGCCAAGCCGCACCCGGAGCCCTTGTTCGAAGCGGCACGCCGTCTCGGCATCGACCCGGCCCGATGCATCTATGTAGGCGATGACTACCGCGACATCCAGGCCGGGCGCGCCGCGGGAATGCAGACCGTCGCGGCCACCTACGGCTATCTGGGCGAGGAGGCCGACGCCACCGCGTGGCAAGCGAATGCGGCCATTGCTTCACCCTTGCAACTGTTGCAGGTACTGAAGCAAGCCTAGAATGGGGGGCTTGGGGCTGCACTGGTTTCGACGTGGGTTCGGAATCGCAGCGGGGCATGTCGAGCTGAATGCGCTCGTAAAACAGATTCAAACAAACTAACTGCAAACGACGAACGTTTCGCACTCGCTGCTTAATTGCCAGTGAGCTTTGCAACAGCAGGCCGATGGGCTGGGCAAGGGGGTGAAGGGGCAACCTGACACCTCCCGGCTGCAAAGATAATTACATGGGCTGGCTCCGATCCGGGTACCTTGGGTCGGGGCGAGAAAATAGGGTGCTGGCGTCCGGTTCAGCGTGTGACTGCGCGGCTCCGGAGGTGAGATTCAAATCAGATCACTAAACATGTAGAACTGCGCGACGAAGGCTTGCGGACGGGGGTTCAAATCCCCCCAGCTCCACCAAACCCCCAGAGGGCCCGGATGATCTCCGGGCCCTTTTTCTTGCCCGAAATCCCGGCGCCACGTTGCGGCTGACCTGGCGTGCTGCGGCTGGAAGCGCTGCGGCAGGTCCGCGAAGTGCCGTGTGGCGGCCATGATGGTTTCTTGACCCGCGGGACTATATTCGGCACTGCCCCGGGCCCGAGCGCTGCCGGCCTGTCTTTCTTCTGCCCAGGAAAATCGCATGCCGGACACCCTGACGACCGCGATCACGAAGTACTACGACGCGGTACCGTACGACTCGCATCCCTTTCCGCAGTCGGCGGCAGAGCACCTGGAAGCGCTGGCGTACCTTTTCGGTCTCGAGGCCGAGCCGCCTCCCGTCGCCCGGGTGCTGGAGTTGGGCTGCGCGGCCGGTGGCAACCTCATTCCCTTCGCGGCGCGGCATCCCGGAGGCAGGGCGATTGGCGTGGACGTTTCGTCGGTACAGGTCGCGCAAGGCGCCGCTGCCATCGACCAGGCGGGGCTGAGCAATATCGACCTGCGAGCCTTCGACATCAACGACATCGACGCTTCCTTCGGCAAGTTCGACTACATCGTCTGCCATGGCGTCTACAGCTGGGTGCCGCCCACGGTCCAATCGGCGATCCTGCGGGTGTGCGCCGAGAACCTTGCGCCCAATGGCGTGGCCTATGTGAGCTACAACGTCTATCCGGGCTGGAAGGCGCGCGAGATCGTGCGCGACGCCATGATCCTGCGCGGCGGGCCGCGCGATGCGCCGGGGGAGAAGCTGTCGTTCGCACGCGGCATGCTGGAGTTCCTGGAGCAATCGGCCAGGAAGGACAGTGTGCTGGAGAAGACGCTCGAGGAGTCGATGCCGATCGTGCGCAATGCGAGCGACGCCTACCTGCTGCACGAGTTCCTCGAACCCTGCAATGCGCCGTGCTACTTCAAGGAGTTCGTCGAGCGCGCCGGCACGCACGGGTTGGCCTACCTGGCGGATGCGGAGCCTTCGACGATGTTCGTGCAGAACTACGGCGAGAAGGTGCGCGAGCCGCTGTTGCGCGAATGCGGCGGCAGCCAGGTCATGATGGAGCAGTACCTCGACTTCCTGATCAATCGCACCTTCCGGCAGACGCTGCTGGTCAAGAAGGAGCGCGTGGGACAGGTCCGCTATCGGCTCGATCCGGTGCGCCTGCGCGCGATGGCTTACGCGGGGGTGTTCCTGCCGGACGATGGCGGCACCATCCGGCTCGACGGGCCCGAGCAGCCATGCACCGCGTTGCGCAACCAGAAGGTCACCTTGCGCCTGCCGGTCCACAAGGCGGTGGCGCAGGTGCTGGATCAGAACTATCCGGCGGCTGTCCTGCCCGAGGAGTTGTTCGACGAGGTGGCCGTGCGCACCGGCGAGCCGCGCGATGCTGTCGAGCCGTTCGTCATGTCGATGCTGGAGGAGTTGCTCATTCTCGGCGCGGTGCGCTTGCGCCGGAGTCCGTTCGGCGCAGCCGCGACGGTGGCGGAAAGTCCGCGCGCGTTGTCGGCCGTGCGCAGCTTGCCAGGTCTTGCGCTGCACACCGGCCCGAGTGCCCAGGCTTGCAACCTGTGGCATGAGAGCGTCGCGCTGTCGCCGCTCGAGCGTTGCCTGTTGCCCCTGCTGGACGGAGGTCACGGACATGCTGCACTGGCAGACCATCTCGTCGAGGAGGCGCGTGCGGGACGCATCCGCTTCATCAAGGATGAGCAGCCCTTGACGGATGAATCGATGTTGCGCGAGTTCGCCGCGCAGCAGGTGGCGCTGGCACTGAAGGACCTGCGTCGCAAGGGATTGCTGGCGGCCTGAATCGGGGGCGCTGACTCTTGCGGGGCCGCCGCGAAATGCTGCGACGCCACCACCCGTGGGCGGGCGACGGCGTCGGCAACAATCGCTGCTTCGGCGGCGCGAATGGATCGCGCCACAACATCGCTCTCCGGATCATTCGAATCGTGCAACTCCAGGAAATTCTTTATTGCCAGGGCTTCGGCACCCGCCGCGTGTGTGCCGGCCTGGTGCAGCAAGGCCATGTGTCGATCGCCGGCGCCGTCGAGACGGATCCGTTCATCGACCTGGAACCCACGGGACTGCACTACAAGGTGCAAGGCACCGAGTGGGCGTTCCACGAGAAGGCCTATCTGATGCTGCACAAGCCCGCGGGTACCGAGTGCTCGCAGAAGCCGTCGACCTGGCCCAGCATCTACACGCTGCTGCCGTCGCCCCTGCGTCTGCGCCCCAACAAGGGTGCGGTGCAGGGCGTGCAGGCCATCGGTCGGCTCGACCAGGATACGACCGGCCTGCTGCTTCTGACCGACGACGGCCAATTCATCCACCGGATGGGCTCGCCCAAGCACCATGTGCCGAAGGTCTACGAAGTCACCGTGAAGCATCCGCTGGACGATGCCCAGGTGCAGAAGCTGCTGGCCGGCGTGGTGCTCGATGATGACCCGAAGCCTGTGCGCGCAGCGGCTTGCGAGGCGGTCGCGCCGCTGCACCTGCGCCTGACGCTGACCGAAGGCAAGTACCACCAGGTCAAGCGGATGGTGGCGGCGGTGGGCAACCGGGTCGAGGGTTTGCATCGCTCGTCGATCGGGCGGCTCGCACTGCCGTCGGACCTGGCGCCGGGCCAGTGGCGCTGGCTCACGGCCGAAGAGGTCGAGTCATTGCGCCAAAAACAGCACTGATTGGGGGTGGATGCTGGTCAGCCGGAGGTCTGCCCGGCCCGTTAAAATTCGATGGCACTCTTACGGAATCTCCCCTTGCGAATTTCTGCTTCCCCGACTGGCCGCATCGCGGCCTTTTTGTTGTCCCTGGCCGCCTCCCTGTCGCCTGCCTTCGGGGCGGAGCCGCCACCGGTCTTCGTGCTGAATTCGCTCGACGCCACGGTCAGCGTGATCGACCCTGTCAGCTGGGCCGAGAAGCAGCGCATCCCGACCGGCAAGGAGCCGCATCACCTGTACCTGACGCCCGACGAGCAATCGCTCATCGTGGCCAATTCGGCCGGCGATTCGCTGACTTTCCTGAACCCGCGCACGGCCGAGGTGCAGCGCGTGGTGCACGGCATCATCGATCCGTACCAGTTGCAGTTCTCGCGCGACATGAAGTGGTTCGTGACCGCCGGCAATCGGCTCAACCATGTCGACATCTTTCGCTGGGACGGCAAAGAGCTGAAGCTGGCCAAGCGCATTGCCACCGGCAAGACGCCGAGCCACATCTGGATCGACAGGACCAGCACGATCGCCTATGTCACCATGCAGGACAGCGACGAGCTGATCGCGGTCGACCTGGCCACCCAGGCGATCAAGTGGCGTACGCCTACCGGCGCAATGCCGGCGGACATCTACGGCATCAACGGCGACAAGACGCTGCTTGTGGGCCTGACCGGCAGCGATGGCGTGCAGGTGTTCGACGTGTCCGGCCCGCAGCCCAAGGCCATCGGCAAGATCCTCACCGGCAAGGGTGCGCATGCGTTCCGCGCGGCGGGCGATGGCAAGTCGGTGTTCGTGAGCAATCGCGTGTCGAACAGCATCAGCCGCATCGACATCCAGACGCTCAAGGTGACCGATGACTATCCGGTGCCGGGCGGCCCGGATTGCATGGACGTGTCGGCCGACGGCAAGACGTTGTTCGTGACCTCGCGCTGGGCCAAGAAGCTCAGCGTGGTGGACCTGGCGGCGCACAAGGTCGTTCGGCAGGTCAATGTGGGTCGCTCGCCGCATGGCGTCTGGACGCTGGACCATGGCGCTCGCTAGGTCCTTGCGTGTTGCCGGCCTGCTGGGTGCGGCCTTCGCAGCCGTCGCCGGTGCGGCGGCCCAAACCTGCGACAAGCCGGTCTACCTGACGGTCGACACCGGTCACATGGGCGTGGCGCCGCTGTTCGCCGACGTGCTGAAGCGGCAGAACGTGCGGGTCACCTTCTTTGCCGCCGCCGAGCGCACGCAGACCGATGGCGACAGCCTCGACAACCACTGGGCGGCCTGGTGGAAGGCGCGGGCCGCCGAAGGCAATGAGTTCGGGTCGCATACCTACGACCACGTCTATTGGCGCGGCGACGAGAAGAGCATCGAGCCGCGCTTCCGCGTTCGGCCGTCGATGGGTGCTTTCGCGGGCCGCGAATTCACCTGGACCGCGGCGCAGTACTGCGAAAACATCACCAAGGCCGCGGATCGGCTGGCCTATGTCACCGGCAAGAAGCCGCTGCCGCTGTTCCGCGCGCCGGGTGGCAAGACCTCGCCGAAGCTGCTAGCCGCCGCCAAGGCCTGCGGCTACGAGCATGTGGGCTGGTCGCCGGCCGGCTTCCTGGGCGACGAGTTGCCGAGCGAGACATACAGCAACGAAAAGCTGCTGGCGCAGGCGCTCGAGCGCATCCGTCCGGGCGACATCCTGCTGGCGCACCTGGGCATCTGGTCGCGCAAGGACCCATGGGCGCCGGCCGATCTGGAGCCGCTGATCGTGGGCCTGAAGGAGAAGGGCTTCTGCTTCCAGACGCTGCGCCAGCATCCCGACTACAAGGCCTGGATCGCTGCGCATTGACGAGACGGCTGCAATGGAATGGCTCACTGACCAATTTGCCGCCTTGCAGCAGTGGCTGTTCGAGGCGGCGGTGCAGCCGCTCGTCTATGCAGTGGGTCTGGGTGGCCTGGTCGAGGATGCGTTCGATGCGACGGGCTGGCTGCTGGTCGGCCTGATCCAGATCGGCATCCTGATTGCGCTGATCGGTCCATTGCAGCGCTGGCGACCGGTCGAGGCGGTGACGGACCGGCATGCGATCCGCGTCGATGTGCTCTACACGCTGGTCCATCGGCTCGGGCTGTTCCGGCTCGGGATGTTCTTCCTGTTGCAGCCGTTGTTCGATGACGTGCTCGGCATGTTGCGCATCGACGGCTGGGGCGCGCTGCATCTGGACGACCTCTGGCCGGGCGTCACCGATATCCCCTGGGTTGCCTTTGTGATCTACCTGGTGGTGCTGGATTTCGTCGAGTACCTGATCCACCGCGGCCAGCACCGCTTCAACTGGTGGTGGGGCCTGCATTCGCTGCATCACTCCCAGCGCCAGATGACCATGTGGAGCGACAACCGCAACCACCTGCTGGACGACGTCATTCACGATGTGATCATCGTGGTGGTGGCGCAGTTGATCGGCGTGGCGCCGGGGCAGTTCATCGCCATCGTCGCCTTCACGCAGCTCAGCGAGAGCCTGCAGCATGCCAACCTGCGCCTGTCCTTCGGCGCCATCGGCGAGCGGCTCTGGATCAGCCCGCGCTTTCACCGGGTGCATCACAGCATCGGCATCGGCCACGAGTCGAATGGCCCGACGACGCTGGGCGGGCACAACTTCGGCGTGCTGCTGCCTTGGTGGGACATGCTGTTTCGCACGGGTGATTTCACGCATCGCTATGAGCCCACCGGCATCCGGGACCAGGTCGAGCCCGGCGCGTCGGGCCGGGTGCGGGAGTACGGGCGCGGCTTCTGGGCGCAGCAATGGCTGGGGTTGCGGCGCATGGCGGGGCGGTAGCGTATCCTCGCCATCGATGCGAATTCTTCTCGATTCTTTCTGGCGCGCGGTGGCGTATTGCTTGCGCCCGCGAGTGATCCTGCTGTCGTTCCTGCCCCTGGTGCTGATGGTCGGGCTGGCAGCGGGGCTGGGCTATTTCTTCTGGGATCCGGCGGTCGCCTGGACGCGTTCGACGCTGGATTCCTGGCCGCTGCTGGCGAACTTCTGGGGCTGGATCGGCAACTTTTTTTCCAGCGATTTCTCGGCCACGCTGGCCCAACTGGTGGTGGTGCTGGCGGCGACGCCGGCCATCGTGCTGGTCTCGCTGCTGGTCGTCTCGGGGCTCATGGCGCCGGCGCTGACGCGGCTGGTGGCCACGCGGCGCTTTCCGGAGTTGGAGCACAAGAAGGGGCCCTCGCTGATCTGGAGCGTGATCCGGTCGCTGGGGCTGACGCTGCTGGCCCTCGTTGCGCTGGTGGTGTCGATGCCGCTGTGGCTGGTGCCGCCGCTGGTGCTGGTCCTGCCGCCGCTGATCTGGGGCTGGCTCACCTACCGCGTGATGAGCTTCGATGCGCTGTCCGAGCACGCCGACACCGAGGAGCGCGCGACGATTCTGCGCACGCACCGGCTGCCACTGCTGGCCATCGGCGTGCTGTGCGGCTACCTTGGCGCCGCGCCGAGCATCGTCTGGGCCTCCGGGCTGCTGTTCGCCGCCGGCTTCTTCATCCTGGCGCCGATCGCGATCTGGATCTACACGCTGGTGTTCGCGTTCTCGGCACTGTGGTTCGCGCACTACTGCCTCGATGCATTGGCGCGACTGCGCGCGGAACGTGCGGCGCTGGCCTTTGCCGTCGCCCAAGGCCCGGCCACCTTGTCGCACGATGCGGACCGGGCCATCCAGACGCAATGGGGAGCTCCATGAATCGGACTTTCGGCCTGATCGTCGTCGGCGACGAGATCCTCTCGGGCAAGCGCCTCGACAAGCACATGCCCAAGGTCATCGAACTGCTGGCGGCGCGCGGCCTGCAACTGGACTGGGCGGAGTACGTCGGCGATACGCGCGATCGCATCACAGCGGTGCTCAAGCGTGCCTTTGCATCCGGCGACATCGTCTTTTCCACCGGCGGTATCGGCGCCACGCCGGACGACCACACGCGCCAGTGCGCCGCGGCGGCGCTCGGCCGGCCGCTGGCTCTGCATCCGGAGGCGGAAGCCCTGATTCGCGAGCGCATGCGCGACACCGCGGCCGAGCAGGGCATCCCCTACGAGCCCGACCGCCCCGATAACGTGCATCGGCTCAACATGGGCGTGTTCCCGGAAGGCGCGACCATCATCCGCAATCCGTACAACAAGATTCCGGGCTTCAGCGTGGCCGACGTGCACTTCGTGCCCGGCTTTCCGGTGATGGCCTGGCCGATGATCGAATCGGTCCTGGAGGATCGCTATGCCGACCTGTTCGCCCACGGGCGCAGCGCCGAGAAATCCGTGATCGTCTATGGGGCGATGGAGGCCACGCTCACGCCCCTCATGGAAGCCGTCGAGCGCACGCATCCGGGCGTCAAGGTGTTCAGCCTGCCGAGCGTCGATCATCCCGAGCACGGCCGCCACATCGAGCTCGGCGTGAAGGGCCATGCGGACGGCCTGGAAGCCGCGTACCAGCAGCTCATCGACGGCCTGCACGGTTTTAATGCACGACTTGGCCCCGAAATGGTGCGTTGAAAAATCGCGCACCAAAAGAGGAGAATAGGCGCCCCGACGGGGCCAAAAGACGTATTCGAGGCCCTTGTCGCATGCGGCGAGAATGGGCACAGAAACTGCATTCCCACCCCCTGAATTTCTAACCACCCCCATCGCAAGGAGAATTTGATGGCAAAGACCGTCGCCGACGTACTCAAACTCGTGAAGGAAAACGAGGTCAAGTTCGTCGATTTCCGCTTTACCGACACCCGCGGCAAAGAACAACACGTTACCGTGCCGGTCTCGCACTTCGATGAAGGCAAGTTCACCGACGGTCACGCCTTCGATGGCTCCTCGATCGCTGGCTGGAAGGGCATCGAGGCTTCGGACATGCAGCTCATGCCCGACCCGAACACTGCGAACATCGACCCGTTCTTCGAAGAGACGACGATGATCCTGACCTGCGACGTGATCGACCCGTCGGACGGCAAGCCCTACGAGCGCGACCCGCGTTCGCTGGCCAAGCGCGCCGAGGCCTACATGAAGGCTTCGGGCCTGGGCGACACGGCCTATTTCGGTCCGGAACCTGAATTCTTCGTGTTCGACGGCGTGCGCTGGAAGAACGACATGTCGGGCTGCTTCGTGAAGATTGATTCCGAAGAAGCGTCGTGGAACACCGACAAGGAATTCGAGCACGGCAACACCGGCCACCGTCCCGCCACCAAGGGCGGCTACTTCCCGGTGCCCCCGGTCGACAGCTTCCAGGACATGCGTTCGGAAATGTGCCTGGTGCTCGAATCGCTCGGCATCCCGGTCGAAGTGCATCACCATGAAGTGGCCAACGCTGGCCAGATGGAACTCGGCACCAAGTTCAGCACGCTGATCCAGCGCGCCGACTGGGTCCAGCTGCAGAAGTACGTGATCCACAACGTGGCCCATGCCTACGGCAAGACCGCGACCTTCATGCCCAAGCCCATCGTCGGCGACAACGGCTCGGGCATGCACGTGCACCAGTCGGTCTGGAAGGATGGCAAGAACCTGTTCGCCGGTGACGGCTATGCAGGCCTCTCCGAGTTCGCGCTGCACTACATCGGCGGCATCATCAAGCACGCCCGTGCCCTGAACGCCATCACGAACCCCGGCACCAACAGCTACAAGCGCCTGGTGCCCGGCTTCGAAGCCCCGGTGAAGCTGGCCTACTCGGCCAAGAACCGCTCGGCCTCGATCCGCATCCCGTTCGTGGCCAACCCGAAGGGCCGCCGCGTCGAAGCGCGCTTCCCGGATCCGCTGATGAACCCGTACCTCGGTTTTGCCGCGCTGCTGATGGCCGGCCTCGACGGCGTCGAGAACAAGATCGATCCGGGCGAAGCCGCGAGCAAGGACCTCTACCACCTGCCGCCGGAAGAAGACGCGCTGATCCCGACCGTCTGCCACAGCCTCGACCAGGCGCTGGAATACCTGGACAAGGACCGCGCGTTCCTGACCAAGGGGGGTGTGTTCACCGATGCGTACATCGATGCCTACATCGACCTCAAGATGCAGGAAGTGACCCGCTTCCGCATGGCGACGCATCCGGTCGAATTCGACATGTACTATTCGCTCTGATCCCCGGGTCAAGCAATGCAAAAAAGGACGGCTTCGGCCGTCCTTTTTCGTTGACGGGGAACATGCGAATGCCCATCGCATCCAAATGCAACGAAAATGTTTCCCAGCCGCGCACTCCCTACATGAACATGAAACCTGTCTCGATCCTGTTGTTGCCCCTGGCCCTGTTGGCCGCCTTGCCGGCGTTGGCCCAGGAGCGGGTCTACCGCTGCGGCAACGAATACACCAACAACGCCACCGAGGCGCAGAAGCGCGGGTGCAAGGTGATGGAAGGCGGCAACGTCACCGTGGTGCAGGGCGGCCGGCCGGCCGCTGCAGCATCGTCGACGGCCGGCGCCGTGAAGTCACCGCCCGGCAGCCCGCGCGTCGAGACCGCCGACCAGCGCGCCCGTGACGGCGAGGCGCGCACGGTGTTGCAGAGCGAGTTGAAAAAGGCCGAGGCGCGCCAGGTCGAACTGCTCAAGGAATACAACAACGGCGAGCCCGAGAAGCAGGGCAGCGAAGCCCGCAACTACCAGAAGTACCTGGACCGCGTGGCTGAAATGAAGGCCAACATCGCCCGCAACGAGAGTGACATCGCCGGCATCCGCCGCGAACTGGGTCGCCTGCCGCCGCCGGCCAATCCGTGATCGCCATGGCCTTCGGCAAGGCCGCGGCGAACAACAAGCGCTTCCAGTCCTTCGACCTGCTCGCCACGATGATTGCCGTGGTGAAGCCGGACGGCTCGGTGCTGTTCGCCAACGCGGCCCTGGAAGACGCACTGGGTACCTCGCGCCGCACGCTCGAGGGTTCGCAGTTCGGCGCCTGCTTCCATGAACCCGCCGTGCTGCGCACGGCCATCGACGGCGCCTGCACGCATGAATTCGCCACCTTGCGCTACGAGGCCTTCCTGCGCCGCGTCAACCATGAGTTGATGCCGGTGCAGGTCACGCTGTCCCGTGCCGACAAGACGGGCGAGTTGATCATCGAGATGCTGGCCATCGAGAACCAGGTGCGCCAGGACCGCGAGGAGCGCCTGATCGACCAGGCGCAGGCCAACAAGGAGCTGATTCGCAACCTCGCGCACGAGATCAAGAACCCGCTGGGCGGCATCCGTGGGGCGGCGCAGTTGCTTCAGATGGAGGTCGAGTCACGCGACCTCATCGAGTACACGCAGGTCATCATCCATGAGGCCGACCGGCTGCAGACGTTGGTGGATCGGCTACTGGCGCCGCATCGTCGCCCGCATGTGGTCGGTGACGTCAATATCCACGAGGTGTGCGAGCGCGTGCGTTCCGTGATCCTCGCGGAGTTCCCGCGCGACCTGCACATCGAGCGCGACTTCGACCCGTCCATCCCGGAGTTCCGCGGTGACCGCGAGCAGCTGATCCAGGCCACGCTCAACATCGTCCACAACGCGGCGCAGGCACTGGCCGAGCGTCGCGCCGCGGGCGATGCACGCATCACCTTCAAGACGCGCGTCGCACGTCAGGTCATCTTCAACAAGCAGTGGTATCGACTGGCACTGGAATTGCATGTCATTGACAATGGACCGGGCGTGCCGGACGCGATCAAGGACCGCATCTTCTACCCGTTGGTATCGGGCAGGGAAGGCGGGACAGGGCTGGGACTGACGCTGGCGCAAACCTTTGTGCAGCAACACCACGGCGTGATCGAGTGCGACAGCGTCCCGGGCCGGACCGATTTCAGGATATTGATACCGCTGCCTTAGCAGCCAGGCCGAACAGGAGTTGCATGAAGCCGATCTGGATAGTGGATGACGACCAATCGATACGCTTTGTGCTTGAGAAAGCGCTGCTGCGTGAAGACATGCCGACACGCAGCTTCACCAATACGCGCGAAGTGCTGGCGGCGCTCGAAGCCGCCAAGGAAGACGAGTCGCAGGGGCCTCAGGTCCTGGTGAGCGACATCCGCATGCCGGGCGGCTCGGGTCTCGAGTTGCTCGACAAGATCAAGCTCACGCACCCCGGTCTGCCGGTCATCATCATGACCGCGTTCTCCGACCTGGACAGTGCCGTGTCGGCCTTCCAGGGCGGTGCGTTCGAATACCTGCCGAAGCCATTCGATTTGCCGCGTGCGGTGGAGTTGATCCGCCGTGCCGTCGATGAAAGCCAGCGCGAGGAAGTGGCCGAGGAACGCATGGTGGCCGCGCCCGAGATGCTGGGCCAGGCGCCCGCGATGCAGGACGTGTTCCGTGCGATCGGCCGCCTGTCGCAGAGCAATGTGACGGTGCTGATCACGGGCGAATCGGGCTCGGGCAAGGAGCTGGTGGCGCGTGCATTGCACAAGCATTCGCCGCGCACCGATGGACCCTTCGTGGCCATCAACACGGCGGCCATCCCCAAGGATCTGCTGGAAAGCGAACTGTTCGGCCATGAGCGCGGCGCCTTCACAGGCGCGCAGACCATGCGGCGCGGACGCTTCGAGCAGGCCGATGGCGGCACGTTGTTCCTCGACGAAATCGGCGACATGCCCTTCGACCTGCAGACGCGCCTGCTGCGCGTGCTGAGCGACGGGCATTTCTATCGCGTGGGCGGGCACAACGCGGTGAAGGCGAATGTGCGCGTGATCGCGGCGACGCACCAGGACCTGGAGCAGCGCGTCAAGCAGGGCAACTTCCGGGAGGACTTGTTCCATCGCCTGAACGTGATCCGGCTGCGGCTGCCGGCGCTGCGCGAGCGCCGTGAGGACGTGTATGCGTTGACGCGGCATTTCCTGCAGCAGAGCGCCAAGCAACTGGGCGTGGACCCCAAGCGCATTTCCGATGCGGCGCTGGCGCAGCTGTCGACCTTCAACTTCCCGGGCAACGTGCGGCAGCTGGAGAACATCTGCCACTGGCTCACGGTGATGGCGCCCGCGCAGTTGATCGAGCCGAAGGATCTGCCGCCCGAGGTGATTGCGGGTGCGCCGGTGGAAGGGCCGGCGGCCACGCATCAACCGCCCGCATCATCGGCTGCGTTGCCCGCCATTGCGCCGGTGGAACACGAGCCCTTCGTCGAAGCGTTCGCCGCGCACGTTGCGACCCCGCCCGCGCCTGCGCTGGGTGAGCCTGTGCCTGCGCCCGTCGGTGGCGGTGTCGAGGCATGGGAGACCGGGCTGGAGCACGAGGCGCAAGCCCTGCTTGCGGCCGGTCGTCACGATGTGTGGGATGCGCTGTCGCGCCGCTTTGAATCCCGGCTGATCCTGACCGCGCTGGCCAGCACGCGAGGCCGCCGCATCGAGGCAGCGCAGAAGCTCGGCATCGGGCGCAACACGATCACGCGGAAGATCCAGGAGTTGGGGATCGAGTAGCTGGGACGGAGGGGGCAGAGCCGCTGAATGCGCCCGACTGTCCGCCCCGCATTCAACAGCCCGTCAAATCTCCAGCACCACTGGCGCGTGGTCGCTCGGCGTCTTCCATTTGCGCGGCACGCGGTCGATCACGCAACTCTTGGCCAACGGCACGAGCGGGGCGCTGACGAGGATGTGGTCGATGCGCAGGCCGCGGTTCTTCTGGTAGCCGAGCATGCGGTAGTCCCACCATGAGTAGCTTTTTTCCGGCTGGTCGAACAGGCGGAACGCGTCGGTGAGGCCGAGCGAGAGCAAAGCCTTGAACTGGTCGCGCTCGGCGGTCGTGTGATGGATGGTCTCGGCCAGGCCAACCGGGTCGAAGCTGTCGCGGTCTTCCAGCACGATGTTGAAGTCGCCGAGCAGCACCAGGTTGGGATGCGCAACCATTTCCTGGCGCAACCATTCGCGCAGCGCGTTCATCCACTTCATCTTGTAGTCGAACTTCTCGGAGCCGGGCGCCTGGCCGTTGACGAAGTAGCCGTTGACCACGCGCACTTCGCCTGCGGGCGTGTCGATGGTGGCGGCGATCACGCGCGATTGCTCGTCGGTGAAGCCGCTGATGTTCTTCACCACGTCGCGCACCGGTTGCAGGCTCAGGATGGCGACGCCGTTGTAGGTCTTCTGTCCGAACACCGCGGCTTCATAGCCGGCCGACTTCAGCACCTCGAGCGGGAACTTGTCGTCGGTCATCTTCAGTTCCTGAAGACAGAGCACGTCGACCGGATTGGCGATCAGCCAGTCCAGCACATGCTGCAGACGGGCGGTGAGGGAGTTGACGTTCCAGGTGGCGATTCGCATGGATGGATCGGGCTGATGTTGGGTGGCGAATGGGCCGGATGGCAGAAGCATCGTCGGATGGCCTTGCGTCCGGCAGCAGGCGAGCGCGCTGCGCCGCCCATTGTGCCTTCCCGCAGGGCTCAACCGGTTTCGCGGCCGTGGTTCGCTGCGAGACAAGTCTGAAGGCGGCTCCCGCGGCTTCGATCTGGCAGGGCTTCTGGCAGGCAAGAAGAAAGAGGACCCGTGGGTCCCCTTGGTGGTGCATGGACTGGTCGGCGCGCGGCGAGTCCACCCAGAAGCGTAGCCTTGTCCCGACGGCCCTTTGCTTCCTCAGCGGGCCTTGGCCAGCTTGAGGATGGACCCCTCCGGATTGACGACCATCCAGCCGATGATGCCGCCCAGGATCATCAGGACGCCACTGACGAAGAAGCCCATCTCGTAGCCACCCGCGCCGGTGCCGGACTGGATCAGCTTGCCGAGGATGGGCGGCGCCAGCAGGCCGGCCAATGCCGCGATGGAATTGTCCAATGCGAGCACGGCGCCGCGCTTCGACCCCGGCGCGACCTGGGCCAGCATGGCCGGGCCCAACGAATAGATGGCGGTCGTGCAGCCCAGCGAGACGGCGAAGAAGCCGATGCGCATGGCGTTGCTCGGGTCCTTGAGCATCATCATCATCATCATGAGAACGCCGGCAATCATCAGTGCCGCGCTGGCGAAACGACCGCGCGCATTGCGCGAACTCCAGCCCTTGTTGAGCAGCTTTTGCGACAGGATCGAGGCGATCAGCACCAGCGGAATGCTCACGCCAACGACGATGCCGTAGATGCGGCCCGCGGCGATGTTGTCGTAGCCCAGGCCCTTCTGGAAGTAGGCCGGCAGCCAGGTCAGCGTGGCAGCCAGGCCCCAGTACGCCACGAAGTGCAGCAGGAAATTGCCCCAGACGGTGCCGTCGATCAGCAGGCGTTTCAGGGGCACGTCGTCATTCTTCTTGACGTCGACCTTCGCGCCTTGCGCGTGCGCGCCGATCGGGCCTTCGGCGCCGATCAGGAGCCACAGGACGCCCCAGATCACGCCGACGGCGCCGAGCACCAGGAAGCTGGCGCGCCAGCCGTAATGGGCCGTGATCAGGGGAATCGTCAAGCCTGAAAGCAGCAGGCCGACGGCGCCGCCCTGCGAGAACAAGGCCACCGGAAGGTTTCGCTTTTCATCCGGAAACCACTTGTAGGCGGCATGGACCGTGACGGGCCACGCCGGACCTTCGCCGATGCCCAGCAGCACGCGCGCGGCGATGATGACAGCGATCGACGAGCTGTATGCCATCGGCAACTGGCACACCGACCAGATCACCGCCATGGCCAGCAGCAGCCACTTGGCCTGGAAGCGATCGGCCAGGAAGCCGCCGGCGATGCCGGAAAACGTGAACAGCCAGAAGAAGCTGCTGCCGATGACGCCGAACTCGGTGGGGGTGAGTTTCAGGTCCTCCATCATCGGGACGGCGACGAGGCCCAGGACGATCTTGTCGGCGAAGTTCACCACCATGAACAGCGTCAACATGGCCGCGATGCTCCATGCGCGCGCGGGCCGGAATTCTTGTGTAGTCAAGTTGTAGTCTCCAGTGTTTTTATGACGAGGCGGAAAGTGGTGCGGCGGGCGGCGGGGTGCGCGGTCGCGCCCGGACCGCGCATGGGGCATGCGGCTTTTTCAAGCATCAGGCTGCCGCCGATCGATGGGGTGTCCTGTGCCGCCGGCAGAAAGCGGGGCCTGCATTTGTCCAAATGCAGCAATGGAAGCTGGGTCGCAATGACCCTCCCTTTTCTTATGTGTCATGGCCTTGACTACTTTTGTTTGGCGCGAGTTTGGGCTCGGAGCGCTTTTGCCGTCTGTCCAAAAACCGACAAATCCTCTAGTGGGAAACCATGATCCCCGTGGCTCCTGCGCCATGCGCGGCGCGTCAGGTCATGGGGACGCGAGCCAGCGTTCTCGACGTGGACAACGCCTTGACGCCACGATCGCAAGGACGCACGATGTTTGATCGAGGCCCCACGCGGGCCTGGTCGTCAGGATTCGACACGCCCTGCCTCGCAAGGTGGCTCGCTACGGCGTCGATGGTGAGGTTGGCAGGATTCCACCTCATATTTGTCGGAGTCGAACCTAGGCATACGGCTGGGTGATC
This sequence comes from Variovorax robiniae, assembly GCF_037889955.1. Classification (NCBI taxonomy): domain Bacteria; kingdom Pseudomonadati; phylum Pseudomonadota; class Betaproteobacteria; order Burkholderiales; family Comamonadaceae; genus Variovorax; species Variovorax robiniae. The sequence continues at coordinate 279,285 of NZ_JBBKZS010000002.1, read as the reverse complement.
TGGAGAATGCGCCACGTGTCGAGGCGCGCCGACATCCCACCCAGCGCCCATGCCCCTCCCACTGGAGACACTCCATGAACAACGCCCCATTCCAAACCCCCGCTGCGCTCGAAGCCAACGAGCGCGTCGCACGCCTCTTCGCGGCGCAGCAAGCAGCCTTCCGGGCGCAGCCCTATCCCTCGGCCAGCGAGCGCGTGGCGCATGTGAAGGCGATCAAGACGCAGATGCAGCGCTACCAGGACGTGCTGGCCGACGCGATGAGCAAGGACTTCGGCTTCCGCTCGCATGCCGAGTCGAAGATGCTCGACCTGCTGGGCTGCACGATGGAAGCCAGCCATGCCATCTCGCACCTGAAGCGCTGGATGAAGCCGAGCCGCCGCGCGACGGAACTGCTGTTCAAGACCAACAGCGTGTCGGTGCGCTACCAGCCCAAGGGCGTCGTCGGCGTGGTCACGCCGTGGAACTTCCCGATCTACCTGTCGATCGGCCCGGCAATTGCGGCACTGGCGGCCGGCAATCGCGTGATGATCAAGATGCCCGAGGCCACCCCGGCCACCAACGTGGTGCTGCGCAAGATGCTGGCCGAAGTCTTCCCGGAAGACCGCGTGGCCGTGGTCGGCGAGGAACTGGTCGACCCCAGCGTCTTCACCACGCTGCCCTTCAACCACATCGTGTTCACCGGTTCGCCCGCGGTTGGCAAGATCGTGATGCGTGCGGCGGCGGCCAACCTGACGCCGGTGACGCTGGAACTCGGCGGCAAGTCGCCGGCGCTCGTCACGCGCAACTATCCCGTGGCCGATGCCGCCAAGCGCATCACGCACGGCAAGACGACCAATGCCGGCCAGATCTGCGTGTCGCCGGACTACGCGCTGGTGCCGCGCGAGAGCGTCGACGAATTCATCGCGGGCGTGCGCAGTACCGTGCAGGCCTTCTTCAAGGGGAAGGCATCGGGGAACCCCGACTACACCTCGGTGGTCGATGACCGGCAGTTCAAGCGCATCGGCAGGCTGCTGGACGATGCTCGCGAGAAGGGCGCGAAGATCGAATCATGCGGGCCGATGCCGACGGGCGCCGACCGCGCGCTGCCCCTGCAGATCATCACGAACCTGCGGCCCGACATGCTGGTGATGCAGGAGGAACTGTTTGGTCCGCTGCTGCCGGTGGTGCCCTACGACACGATGGAAGAAGCCATCAACTACATCAACGACCGCGAACGGCCGCTCGCGCTCTACTGCTTCAGCCACGACAGCGCCGAGCGCGACCAACTCCTCACGCGCACCCATTCGGGCGGCGTGTCGGTCAACGACTGGGGCTGGCATGTGGTGAACCACGATGCGCCCTTTGGCGGTGTCGGGAACTCGGGGATGGGCAACTACCACGGCGAGGAAGGCTTCCGCGAGCTGTCGCACGCGAAGACGGTGTTCAAGCGGCACCGCTTCTTCCCGGTGGACCTGTTCTATCCGCCGTATGGCAACCTGGCCCAGCGGATCACGATGAAGTACTTCCTCGGGGATGCAGACCCGAGCCTGGGCGGCTCCACAGGCAAGCACTGAGCGTTGGCCGCGGGCACCTTGGCGCAGGGTGCCGGTGCAGCGGCGGTGCTCGGCGCCTCACCAGAGGCTAGGCTGCTGCGGCGGCGCCGGCGGTGGCGTCTGCTTTTTCGGCGGCGGCGCGGGCGCAATGGACGGCGCTCCGATAAACACATCCACCGGCGCGAGGCGCAGCAATTCGGTCGCTTCCTTCACGGTACCGGCCAGCCACTGGTCGACGTCGCCACGCTCGATCGGTATCACGCTGCGCTTGTCCTGCTGGTCGGGGCCGACCTTGGGGTCGGGCTTGTGCATGCGGTTCATCAGCGGATGCGCGTCCGCGTTGATGGTAAGCATGGTGTAGCTCTCGTGCACCTCGCCGGTGAGCTTGTCGGTCCAGACGTTCCACAGGCCGGCCAGGCCCCAGGGCGCGCCGTCGGCGCGGCTGAAGGTCCACCAGACGTTCTTGCCAGTTTCCCAGTTGGGTTCGTCGAAGGTGTTTGCCGGGATGATGCAGCGCTGGCCGCGCGCCCACGGCTGCTTGTAGCTCGCCTTTGCCGACAGTTCCTCGGAGCGCGCGTTGCTGGTGGGGAACTTGAGCTTGGGCTCGGTCGCGAACCAGGGGATCAGGCCCCATTGGCCGACGACGAGTTCGCGCGCGTAGTCCACTTCGTCGCGTGCGCGGCGGATGAAAGGGCCTGGCGAGCGCGGGAAGATCTCGGCGGGCCAGGGCGGCTGGTTGCGGGCGCCGATGAGCCACTCGCGCTCGATGGCGGCCCAGTCGGGCGGGGTGTAGCGGGTGCACATGGGAAAGGGATTGTGCCGCGCGAAGTTGACGGCGTTTTAAAACCGTCGAGGTCTCGCCGGCCTGCATTCCGATCGGGCGGGCGCTGTTGCTGCACAGCGCCCGGAGGGCCGAACGATCAGACGCCCCAGCGCAATGCTGGCGTATGCACCGGCGCATCCCACAGCGCCAGCGTGGCTGCGTCGGCGGCGGTCACCGTCACGGAGCAACCGGCCATTTCCAACGACGTGACGTAAGGCCCGGTCAGGAAGCGTGCGACCTTCAGCCCATGGTCACCCAGGATCTTGCGCACAGAATTCACCATCAGGTACAGCTCCATCAAGGGCGTGCCGCCGAAGCCGTTCACCAGCAGGATCACTTCCTGCCCAGCCTTCAATGAAAGGTCCTTGAGGATCGCGCCGGTCAGTTCCGCCGCGATGTCGTCGGCCGATGCCAGCTTGACCCGGCGGCGCCCCGGCTCGCCATGGATACCGACACCCATCTCCATCTCGTCGGGCCCGATCTGGAAAGTCGGCTTGCCGGCAGCCGGCACGGTGCAGGAGGTCAGCGCCACGCCCATCGAGGCGGTGGCCTTGTTGACCGCATCGCCGAGCGCCTTCAGTTGCTCGAGCGAGTCGCCGCGCTCGGCCGCGGCGCCGACGATCTTCTCGACGATCAAGGTGCCGGCCACGCCGCGCCGACCGGTCGTGTACGTCGAGTTCTCCACGGCCACGTCGTCGTTGACGATGACCGTCTCGTTGTCGCAGTCGACCATCTCCGCGGCCATCTGGAAGTTCATCATGTCGCCGGAGTAGTTCTTCACGATGAACAGCACGCCGGCGCCGGTGTTGACGGCCTGCGCGGCGGCCAGCATCTGGTCGGGCGTGGGGGAGGTGAACACCTGGCCGGGGCAGGCCGCGTCGAGCATGCCATGGCCGATGAAGCCGGCATGCAGCGGTTCATGGCCCGAGCCGCCGCCCGAGATCAACGCCACCTTGCCGGGCTTGGGTGTCTTGCGCCGCACGAACAGGCCGCCCTCGCCGAGCGTCACGATATCGGCATGCGCAGCGGTGAAGCCGTCGAGGGATTCGGTCAGGATGTTGTCGACGTCGTTGATGAGCTTCTTCATTTGGCGAGGGCTTTCTGGCGATTCAGGCGGAGAGGGAAGAGGTCGGCGCGGGCGCGGAAAGGCTGTCACAGATCGCGCCGATGATCAATGCCATCGAACGCGAACCCGGGTCCACATGGCCCAGCGCGCGATCGCCGAGGAAGGAGGCGCGGCCCTTGATGGCGTCCATCGCGGCAGTGGCGTCGGCGCTCTTGAATGCGCAGTCGCGGACGCGCGCGGTGAGGTTGTCGCCGCCCTCGGCCAGCACCTTCTGCACAGGGTCCAGCACGTCGAGCAAAGTCTTCTGGCCGACCTCCGCCTTGCCGAGCCGTGTCAGGGCCTTGATGCCGGCGTCGACCGCGCTGGCCAGTGCGGCGGCGGTGGGTGGGTCGGGCAGTTCCTTGCCGAGCGTGATCATCAGCGTGCCGAACACCGGCCCCGACGAGCCGCCGATGGTGGACATGCAGGTCATGCCCATGGTGCGCAGCGCTTCGTTGAGCGACTGGCCGGCCATGTCGTCGAGCTTGCCCTGAATGGCGAGCGCACCGCGGCGCATGTTGAGGCCGTGGTCGCCGTCGCCGATGGCCTGGTCGAGTTCGGTGAGTTCGTCGACGTGGTCGATCAGTGTTTGCGTGGCGTTGCGGATGAGGTCGGTGTACGGCATGTCTTTCTTCCCTGGTTGTGTTTCATGTGGTGGCGATGCGCTGGCCTTCGGCGTCGAACCAGAGCGGGCGCATCAGTTCGACGCGCACCACATCGTCGGGCGCAAAGCTGTCGCCGCCGGGGGCGGAAACGATCAGTTCCTGGTCGCTGTCGTCGAGGCCGACATGCACCAGGTGCTGGTCGCTGAGGCGCTCGATGCGCTTGACGCGGGCGCTTCGGTGCGCGGTGTTGCTTGCATCGCGATGGATGCGCAGGTGCTCGGCGCGCACGCCCACGGTCACGGCCTGCTGTGGCCCAGCCACGCCCGGCACCAGCGCGCGCGGAAAGAGGTTGATGCGCGGCGAGCCGAGCCGGGCCGCGACATGGCTGCTGCGTGGATCCTCGTAGATCTGCTGCGGCGTGCCGACCTGCACCAGCACCCCGGCATCGAGCACGCCGATGCGCGTGGCCATGGTCATCGCCTCGATCTGGTCGTGCGTGACGTAGAGCATGGTCGCGCCGAGGTCCTGCTGGATGCGCTTGAGTTCGAGGCGCAGGTCGTTGCGCAGCTTGGCGTCGAGCGAGGAGAGCGGCTCGTCCATGAGGTAGAGCGACGGGCTGCGCACGAGGGCGCGGCCGATGGCGACGCGCTGCATCTGGCCGCCCGAGAGCTTCGTCGCGGGGTTCTTCAGCTTGTCGTGGATGCGCAGCATCTGCGCGACTTCCTCGACTTTGCGGCGGACCTCTGGCTCGGGTGTCGGGCGCAGGGGCGATCGCAGGGGGAATGCGAGGTTGTCGAAGACGCTCAGGTGCGGGTAGAGCGAGTACTGCTGGAACACGAAAGCGACATCGCGCAGGGCCGGAGCGAGCGTTGTTACATCGCGCCCGCCGATGTAGACGTTGCCGGCATCTGGCTGCTCCAGGCCTGCGACCAGGCGCAATGTGGTGGTCTTGCCGGCACCGCTCGGGCCGAGCAGCACGAAGAACTCGCCGCTCGGGATGTCGAGGTACAGCCGATCGACCGCCTGGATCGCGCCGAAGCGCTTGCCGATGTGGGTGAGGCGCAGTTCAGCCATGACGGGCTCCCTGGCGTCGTACGGCGTGCGGTTGGTCGTCGCGCGCGGTGCGCAGCGCGCGGCCGGATGCCGCGTCGAACAGCGACACGGCGCGCGCATCGAACGCGAGGCCCACGTGGTCGCCGCGCCGCGCGGGATTCGCGACGTCGACCTTGGCCCGAACCGTGGCACCTTGCGCGGTGGCCAGCGTGACAACGGTGCTGGTGCCGAGGTATTCGGTGCCGAGCACTTCGGCGCGCAGCATGGAGTCGTCGTGGAAGCGCACGTGCTCGGGCCGAACGCCGCACAGCAGGTTGCGCGCGGAGATGTCCTCGCGTGCGGCAGGCACGGCGACCTTCGCGGGGCCGATGTGGATCGCATCGTCACCGCTGGCCATCGCCGCCTCGAAGGGCAGGAAGTTCATCGACGGTGCGCCGATGAAGTCCGCCACGAACACGCTCGCCGGTCGCTCGTACACCTCCAGCGGTGCGCCGAGCTGTTCGATCACGCCCTCGTTCATGATGGCGATGATGTCGGCCATCGCCATCGCTTCCATCTGGTCGTGCGTGACGTAGACGGTGGTGGCATGCAGGCGGTCGTGCAGGGCGCGAAGCTCCTGGCACATGACTTCGCGGAACTCGGCATCGAGTGCGCCGAGTGGCTCGTCCATGAGGAAGGCCAATGGCTGGCGAACGATGGCGCGGCCGAGCGCGACGCGTTGCCGGTCGCCGCTGGACAGGCCTGACACCGGCTTGTCGAGCAGGTGCGTGATGCGCAAGGTGCGCGCAGCCTGTTCCACGGCCTGGTTGACTTCGTTGCGCGGCATGCCTTGCGACACCAGCGGAAAGGCGATGTTGCGGCGCACGTTCATGTGCGGATACAGCGCGAACATCTGGAACACGAAGGCGATGTCGCGTGCCGATGCGCGCTTGAAGCTCACGTCCTCGTCGCCGAGGAAGATCTGGCCGGAGGTCGGCAACTCCAGCCCCGCGATCATGCGCAGCGTGGTCGTCTTGCCGCAGCCCGAGGGGCCGAGCAGGCAGAAGAACTCGCCGTCGTGCACGGTGAAGGTCGAGTCCTTGACCGCCGTGAAATCGGCGAAGGCCTTGTGGAGGTGGTGGACGCGGATGTCGGCCATGTCGACCTCGGCTACTCGGGGAACTTTGACACGACCATGAACAGCAGCGTGCCGAACAGCGTCGTCACGAAGGACCAGGTGTAAAGCACCATCGCCAGCGGCTGCAGCATCATCACCAGCCCGGCCGTGATGACGATGCAGGCGGTGATTTCCATCGGGCCGCGTCGCAGCCAGCGGGGCCAGCGGCGTTGTTCGTGCGTGGCGGTGGGCGAGTTCATTTGCGCACGGCTCCGAATGTGATGCCGCGCAGCAGATGCTTGCGCAGCAGGATCGTGAAGACCAGGATCGGGATCAGGAACAGCGTGGTTCCCGCTGCGACGGCAGGCCAGTCTTGGCCACCCTCGCCGATGATGATCGGAATGAACGGCGGGGCCGTCTGCGCCGTGCCCGACGTCAGCAGCACCGCAAACGCATATTCGTTCCACGCGAAGATCAGGCAGAAGATCGAGGTGGCCACGATGCCCGTTGTCGCCTGCGGCAGCACCACCTTGCGGAAGGCTTGTAGCCGCGTGTACCCGTCGACCATCGCGGCCTCTTCGTACTCGCGCGGAATCTCGTCGATGAAGCCCTTCAGCAGCCACACCGCGAGCGACACGTTGACCGCGCTGTAGAGCAGGATCATGCCCAGCCGCGTGTCGGACAGGCCCAGCTCGCGGTACATCAGGTAGATCGGAATCGCCACCGCGATCGGCGGCATCATGCGCGTCGACAGGATGAAGAACAGCAGGTCGTCCTTCAACGGCACCTTGAAGCGCGAGAAGGCATAGGCCGCCATCACGCCGAAGCCCACCGACAGCACGGTCGAGCCGAAGGCGATGATGAGCGAGTTGATGAAGCGCGGGATGTAGTTCGACGGCCCTGCGATCACCATGTTGTCGGCGCGTGCGACCTTGTCGCAGGTTTCCGTCGCAGGAGGCAGCGCGGCGACGTATTCGGGCGTCTGGCGCGAGCGTGTGGTGAACAGGTTGCAGTAGCCCTGCGGCGAGGGCGTGAAGACGATCTTCGGCGGATAGCTGATCGAATCCGGTGGTGTCTTGAAGCCGGTCAGGATGATCCACACCAGCGGGATCATCGTGACCAGCGCATAGAGCACGACCACGGAGCCCGCGAACCAGCGCGTGCGTGAACTCGGCTCGACGACGGAATGCGCGGTGCTGATGCCTTGGCTCATGGTGACCTCAGCGGTTCTTCACGTGGTTGAGCGCCTTCACGTAGATGTTCGCCAGGCCGAACACCGACACGAAGAGGATGATTGCGAACGCCGACGAATAGCCCGTGCGCCATTTCTCGAAGGCCTCGCGCTTGAGTGTGATCGACGCGAGTTCGGTGGCCGACCCGGGGCCGCCCGAGGTCAGCAGGTTCACCATGTCGAACATCTTGAAGTTCTCGATGCCGCGGAACAGCACGGCCAGCATGATGAAGGGCAGCACCATCGGCAGCGTGATCGACCAGAACTGCCGCCACTTCGAGGCGCGGTCCACCTCGGCCGCCTCGTAGATGTAGTCGGGGATGGAGCGCAGGCCCGCCAGGCAGATCAGCATCACGTAGGGCGTCCACATCCACGTGTCCACGATGATGATGGCCCACGGCGCCAGCTTGACCGATCCGATCATCTCGAAGGAAGACGCCGGCACGCCCGTGAGGAAGGACACCGCGTAGTTGAACAACCCGATCTGCGGCTGGTAGAGAAAGGCCCAGAAGTTGCCGACCACCGCGGGCGACAACATCATCGGAATCAGGATCATCGTCGTCCAGAAACCGTGGCCGCGGAACTTGCGGTCGATGAGATAGGCCAGCGCAAAGCCGATCACCATCTGCAGGAAGATCGTCCAGAACAGGAAGTGCGCGGTGGCCTGCATCGCCAGCCAGATGTCCGGGTCCGTGAGCACCGACACGTAGTTGTCGATGCCCACGTCCAGCACGTTGGCGTTGGGCCGGTTGGCCCGGTAGTTGGTGAACGACAGCTTGATCGTCCAGATCAACGGGAAGATGTTGATCGCCAGCAGGAGCACCATCGTCGGCCCGACGAAGAGCCACGCGATCGCCCGGTCCGACAAGCCGCGCATGCGCATGGCCACGGCCGGTGGCGTGGCTTCGGCAACGCGGGCGACGATTCCTGGTGTCGGGCTCGGCATCGGTGGACGGATGGCGCTCACGGTCGTTGCGCCTTACTTGGACTTGCCATCGTCCTTGAACACCTTGCCCCAGTCAACGACCAGCGCATCCAGTGCCTCCTTGGCGGTGCCCTTGTCGGCAACCACGTAGTCATGCACGCGCTTTTGCATGGCGAGCATCAGTTGCGCGTAGGAAGGCTCTGCCCAGAAGTCGACCACCATGCCCATCGAGTCGAGGAAGGGCTGCGCGAAGGGCGAACTCTTCGGGTAGGCCGGATCGTCCAGCACCGCCTTGGCTGCCGATGAGCCGCCGATGGCCTGCCACTTCTTCTGCACGTCGGGGCTCGCGAACCACTTGATGTACTGCAGCGACTCGTTGCGGTTGGCCGAGTACGACACCACCGAAATCCCTTGGCCGCCCAGCTGCACGCCCTTGGTCTTGTCGGAAGGATTGGTGAAGAAGCCGATCTTGTCGCCGCCCACGTTCGGGTCCTTGTAGAGCCCCGGGAAGAAGGCGAACCAGTTCATCATCATCGCGACCTGCCCGGACTTGAAGGCGTCCAGCCCCTCGCCCATGTACGCGTTGGTCAGGCCGGGCGGGGTGCTGCCCTTGTAGAGCGCCTTGTAGAACTCCAGCCCACGCACCGCGTCGGGCGAGTTGACGAAGCCTTGCATCGCATACGGCTTCTTCGGGTCTTCGTACTTGAAGCCCATCGGGTAGAGCACGTTGGTCACGCCCATGGTGATGCCTTCGGAGCCGCGCTCGGTGAAGATGTAGGCGCCGTAGACCTTCTTGCCGTCGATGGTCTTGCCCTGGAAGAACTCCGAGACTTCCTTGAACTCGGTCCAGGTCTTGGGTGGCGCCAGGTCGCGCTTGTACTTGCCCTTGAACTCGGCCTGCAACTCGGGCTTGGCGAACCAGTCCTTGCGATAGGTCCAGCCCACCGCATCGGCCATGGCGGGGAGGGCCCAATAGTTGGGTGTGTTCTTCGGCCACTCCGCATAGCCCACCACGGTGGCGGGCGCGAAGTCGGTCATCTTGATGCCTTCCTTGGCGAAGAAGTCATTGAGCTTGACGTAGTGGCCCTGCTCGGCCGAGCCGCCGATCCACTGGCTGTCGCCGATGATCAGGTCGCACAGTTTGCCCTTGGAGTTGAGCTCGTTGAGCATGCGGTCGGCGAAGTTGGTCCACGGGACGAACTCGAACTTCATCTTCACGCCGGTCTTGGCGGTGAAGTCCTTCGAGAGTTCGACCAGCGCGTTCGCCGGGTCCCATGCCGCCCAGCACAGGGTGATGGTCTTGTCCTGCGCCTGCACCTGGGTGCTGGTGAGGCCGAGAACGGTGGCCGTCGCCAGGGCGAGCACCCCCGGCAGCATCTTCGAGATCGATTTCATGAGCAGTCTCCAGAAAAACAAGGGGTTTCAAGGACACATACCCGGCTGCCGAGCACCTAATGCAGGTTCTCGGCCGTCAGGATCTCGATGCGCGGCTGAACCACGTTGAGTGCGCCGCGGACGTTCTCGCACAGGGCGCGCAACACGCGCGCCGCCGTCAAAACACAGTAGTGGATGTCCTGGTGCAGGACGTAGCTGAGCGCGTTCGCTGAGAGGAGCGAACCGTGCTCGTCGGTGAAGTCGTGGGCGACCACGCCGGCCTGCAGGCCCGCTTCGGCGAATGCGCGGGCGACACCGGCACTTCCGGAGCCGACGTTGTAGATGCCGGCCACGCGCGCCGGGTCGATGTCGTCCTGCAAGGCGAGCAGCAGGGCGTCGCAGGCGCCGTCGTTGTGCGGCGGCAGGTCGGGCGTGCGTTGCAGCTTCAGCGCGGGGAAGCGCTCCTCGATGACCTGCGCGAAGCCGATGCGCCGCTCGATCTCGGAACTGAGGCGCGTGGCCTGCGAGGACAACAGCAGCGTGTCGCGCTGGCCGCCGCATGCCATGCGCCCGAGCAGCAACCCGGCGGTGCGCCCGGCGGCGCGGTTGTCGGCGCCGATGCAGGTCTCGCGCATGGAGCCGGCCACGTCGGAGAACAGCGTCACCACATGCACGCCGGCCCGCACCAGCTCGTTGATGGCGCGCTTGATGGGCGGCAGGTCTGGCGCCATGAGTGCGATGCCTTCGCAGTCGCCGACCTGGGCCAGCTCCTCGGCGAAGCGTACCGGGTCGGTGGTGTCGATGCGGTGAGTGATCTCCGTGATATGGGCGTGGCGGAAGTCGCCTGCAGCCTGCGCGATCTGGCGTTCGACCAGGTCGACGAAGGGCGATTCGTCGGCCGGCAGCACGAAGGCGAAGCGCGCGTTGGCGCCTTTGCGCGGCCGCCCGGGCTGCTGCGGCGTGCCCACCTCTTCCACCACCTGCATGACGCGCTGCACCGTCTCTGCATTGACGCCGGGGCGGCGGTTCAGCACCCGGTCGACCGTGGCCGTTCCCACGCCGGCGATGCGGGCGATGTCGGCAATGGTGGGGGCGGTGGACATGCTTGATGTCGTATTTGGTTTTTCCATGCTATTAACATCAATAAATAAATCAATCAGGGTTTTGGAGCATTCGACAAGGGATGGCGACGGTCCACCACGGAGCGGAAGGATGGCCGGGGGGAGGGCCGTCTGCGATCGAGGAGCAACCGGCAGAAAGCGTCGAAGCGCGAGAGGTCGCGCCCGACGGTTCTTCGGTTGGTCGCTTGATGTGGGGTGCTCAGCGCGGCAACGCGGGCCATGCCGCGCCGTCGACCAGCACATGCCAGCGCGCCGGGTCCACATCTTGGAAGGCGCTGACGTAGCGGGGCGACTCGCGCGTCTCGTCGGTCACGTCGCGGATGAGGACGGCGACGACGCGCGTGGGATGCCGGCGCGCGAGCTCGGCATAGGTCTCGGGGTCCGACTCGCCCGAGTCGCCGACCAGCAGGAAGCGGCGCTGCGGAAAGTCCTGCATCAGGCGTTCAACGGCGGCCAGCTTGTGCGCCCGCGTGGCATCCGTTGTCAGCAATGTGCGCCAGGTGGTGCTCTCGCGCAGGTGCACGCTGCCCGGCGGAAAAGCACTGTCGCGCAGGAAATCGGCCAGCGGCGGATAGAGTTGGATCGGACTGCCGGAGACGTAGTGGAAACGCGTGTTGGCATCGGCCGCCGACAGCAACCGGAACCTCAGCGCCATGTCGGGCACCGGCTTGAACTGGCGCGCGAAAGTGTTCAGCAGCATCTCGTGCCGGTCGCGCACGTGGGTCTTCTTGATCGTGTCGTCGATGTCCGAGACCACCGACAAGCCTTCCGGCGGAACCAGCAGGGCCTGGCCCTGGAATCGGCGCGAATCACCGACGGCGGTCCATGCATGGAAGCGCACGAACGGGTCCTTGCTGCGGACCTGGGCGGCTGCCACGACGACCCGGGCGTTGCTGCGGCCGTTGTCCTCGGTGCGTGGCAGGGGAAGTGGTTCGGTCGCGCCGTCCAGCACGATGCTGATGTGTCGTTCATCGTTCGACTCGGTGTGGAACAGGCCGGTGCGTTCCTCGAAACGCCCGCGCGCGGCCGGTGTCAATTGCGGCAGGTCGATGTCCAGGAAATGGGCCAGCGCCCTGTTGACCCCCCGGATGCGTGACTTGTGATACAGCCAGGCATGCACGTCGAGTTCGTATTGCCCGTCGGGGAGGACGCGCGCCGTGCCCGGCATGAACAGCACCTGGTCCTTGGGCCGCAAAGGCGCGGCTTGCAGCGCGGTGGCGGCCAGCGCGAGCGCCAAGCAGGCCAGCAGGTGCCTCACGGCAAACCGCATCACGGGATCAGTGAGCGCAGCAATTCAGCCGCCGGAATGGCGCGGCAGCCCGTGGCGTTCTGGCCCGACCACAGCGATGAGAAGTCGTCGCGGCCCAGCTTTTCGGCGGCCGCTTTCAGCGGCGCCAGCGCCGCTGTGGCAAAGGGGAAGGCGGGCGGCGCGTCGCTCAGCGCACCCAGCTCCTTCATGATCCGGTTGTACATCCCGCGTGCCGGCCGGCCGGTGAAAACGTTGGTGAGGGTGGTGTGCTCGGCGCGCGGGCCTTGCAGCGCGGCGCGGTGCATCGGCGTGACCGTCGCCTCGGGGCACAACATGAAGGAGGTGCCGATCTGCACGCCGGCCGCGCCCAGCGCCAATGCGGCCACGACGCCCTGGCGATCGGCAATGCCGCCGGCGGCGATGACGGGCACTTTCACCGCGCGCACCACCTGCGGCAGCAGCGCCATCGTGCCGACCTGCGTCGTGAGGTCGTCGCTCAGGAAGATGCCGCGATGGCCGCCGGCTTCCACGCCTTGCGCGATGACGGCATCGACGCCGTGGGCTTCAAGCCAGCGCGCCTCCTCCACCGTCGTGGCCGAGGCGATCACCTTGGCGCCCCAGCCCTTCACGCGGTCGAGCAGGTCTTGTGGTGGCAGGCCGAAGTGAAAGCTGAGCACGGGTGGCTTGAACTCGGCGATGAGCTCGGCCACCTCGGCCGAGAAAGGCGCACGTCCGCCACCCGTGGGGACGGTCGCCGGGTCGATGCCGAACTCGGCGTAGTAAGGCGCCAGGGCGGCACGCCATTTCGCCTCGCGCGCCGGATCGGGTGCGGTGGGCTGGTGGCAGAAGAAGTTGACGTTGTAGGGCCGCGTGGTCTGCGCGGCGATGGCCTTCAGTTCAGTGCGCAGGCCATCGGGCGTGAGCATCGCGCAGGGCAGGGAGCCGAGGCCGCCGGCGTTCGACACGGCAATGGCCATCGCGCTGGTCTGCACGCCGGCCATCGGCGCCTGGATGATCGGCAACTCGATGCCGAACAACTGCTGGATGTTCATGTCGGGTCACTCCTTTGCAGCGTCACGAAGCTGTAGGGCAGGCCGTTGGTCGAGACGGCCGATTCGCGGGCCACTTCGCGCCAGCCAACGCCGAGTTCCGGCGCATGTGCATCGCCTTCGAAGTCGCGGCCGATCTCGGTGACGACGGCGCGGGTCGCGAGTGGCGCCGCCTCGGCGTAGATCTGGGCACCGCCGATGACCCAGACGTCGGTACCGGCGTCGCAGATCGCCAGTGCCTCAGGCAGGCTCGATGCACGTTGTGCGCCGCTATCGTGCCAGTCCGTCTGGCGTGTCACCACGATGTTGGTGCGGCCCGGCAGCGGCCGGAACTTCGGGGGGATCGAATCCCAGGTTTTCCGACCCATGATGACCGGGCAGCCGACCGTCGTACGCTTGAAGTGGGCCAGGTCTTCGGGCAGGTGCCAGGGCAGTTTGCCGTTGATGCCGATCACGCCGTTGGCGGCGCGGGCGTAGATGAGATTGAGGGTCATGAGGCGCGGCGGATGTTCACGGGGAATCGATTGTGCCCACGTTCATCTGCGCGCCCGCCCGTCGCTACACCGCGACCGGCGCCTTGATCGCCGCATGGTGCTGGTAGTCCAGCACCTCGAAGTCTTCGTATTCATAGTCGAAGATCGACGCCGGCTTGCGCTTGATGTGCAGCGTGGGATACGGATGCGGCGTGCGGCTCAGTTGCAGCGCGACCTGCTCGGCATGGTTGCTGTAGATGTGGCAGTCGCCGCCGGTCCAGATGAAGTCGCCGACGTCCAGGTCGCATTGCTGCGCGATCATGTGCGTCAGCAGCGCATAGCTCGCGATGTTGAAGGGCACGCCCAGGAAGATGTCGGCGCTGCGCTGGTAGAGCTGGCAACTGAGCTTGCCGCGCTCGCCCTCGGCCTGCGGCGGTGCGACGTAGAACTGGAAGAAGGCATGGCAGGGCATCAAGGCCATCTTCGACAACTCGGCCACGTTCCAGGCGCTCACGATGATGCGGCGCGAATCGGGGTTGCTCTTGAGCGTCTTGATGACGTCGCTGATCTGGTCGATGTGGCCGCCGTCGGGTGTGGGCCAGCTGCGCCACTGCACGCCGTAGACCGGGCCCAGGTCGCCGTCCTCGCGCGCCCATTCGTCCCAGATGGTGACGCCGCGCTCCTTGAGCCAGTTGTTGTTGCTGGAGCCGGTGAGGAACCACAGCAGTTCCTGGATGATGGACTTGAGGTGCACCTTCTTGGTGGTGACCAGCGGAAAGCCTTCGTTCAGGTCGAAGCGCATCTGGTAGCCGAACACGCTCTTGGTGCCGGTGCCGGTACGGTCGGCCTTGAACACGCCGTGCGTGTCGACGTGGCGCATGAAGTCTTCGTATTGGGAGCGAATGGGGCGGGGGGTCATGCTGTCGAGGCGTTGTCAATAGGAGCCGAAAAGGGCATCGAGTGCGTCTTGCACCTGATGCTGCTCGCTGCGCAGGCTGGCGATGGGCGTGCGCAGCCAGCCGCGCGGAAATGTTGCCATGGTGGGCGTGTCCAGTACCACGTCGCGCTCCTGGATGCGAAAGAGCGGATGGACTCGTTCAAGGCGGTCGCCATGCAGGCGCGCGTCGCGCAAGGGAATCACGACCCGGGTCTCCACGCCGCTCAAGTGGTCGTTCTGGACATCCAGGATGAAGGGAGTGTGCCGGTGCTCCGATTTTTCCGGATTGGCATAAACGTCGTAGCGCGCCATGTTCTCAGGCAGCCTTTTTCTTGCGCGGCTCCACCTCATCCGCAACACGACCATCGCCAAGACTGCGCGCAAAGGTGCGGTACTTCGCGCCCCAGATGCCATCGCGGCGGATGCGCTCGTTGTATTGCTCGATGGCGCCCTTGTTGCGTTCTGCCCATTGTTCCCAATAGCGGCGCTCGACTTCCTGTGCGAGCAGCGTGTCGACCGTTTGCGAGACGTTCATGCCCAGCTCGCGTGCCATTTCAAGCACCTTGCTGTTCAGTGAAAGGTTGGTTGCCTTCTTGGGCGCATTGTCGAAACGAGGCATTTCGGATTCCTTGCCTGTGAATCATGCGCATAGTTTACGCGCATGATTCCTGTGGCGCTCAAGCCCGCAGCACCCGTCCCGGATTCAGGATGTTCTGCGGATCCAGCCCGCGCTTGATGGCGCGCATCATGCCGAGCGCGACCGGCGACTTGTGCTTCTCCAGCTTGTCGACCTTGAGCGCGCCGATGCCGTGCTCGGCCGAGAAGGAGCCGCCGAACTCGGCGACCGCTTCATACACCAGCGTGTTCACGCGGGCTTCCTCATCGCGCAGGAAGGCCTTCGAGTCGCCATCGGCCGGGGCCTGCACGTTGTAGTGGAGATTGCCGTCGCCGAGGTGGCCGAAGTTGACCAGGCGCACGCCGGGAATCTCGCGCTGCAACAGCGCGTCCGTGGAGGCGACGAAGGCGGGGATGCGCGATACGGCGATCGAGATGTCGTGCTTGATGTTCAAGCCTTCCTCGGCCTGCGCGAGTGGGATGCTTTCGCGGATGTGCCAGAGCTGGTGGGCCTGCGTGAGGTTCTCGGCGACGACGGCGTCGGTGATGCAGCCGTCTTCGAACGCCTTTTCCATGAGTGCTTCGAAGCGTGCGCGGGCATGGTCTTCGGATTCGCTGTCGGAGTTCTCCAGCAAGACGCAGTACGGGGCCGAAGGCTCGCCGGCAAAAGGCACGCGCATCGCAGGGAAGTGCCTCACCACCAGGCTCAGCGCGAACTGGCCCATCACCTCGAAGCCAGTGAGCCCTGCGCCCAGGTACTGGTGCGCGAGGCCCAGCAAGGTCACCGCACGGTCCAGCGATGGCACTGCCGCCCAGGCCGTGAGTTGCGCGGCGGGCATCGGATAGAGCTTCATCGTTGCGGCAGTGATGATGCCCAGCGTGCCTTCGCTGCCGATCAGGAGGTCGCGCAGGTCGTAGCCGGTGTTGTCCTTGCGCAGGCCACTGGTGCCTTCCCAGATCTCGCCCTGCGGCGTGACCACTTCCAGGCCCAGGCACAGGTCGCGCGTGTTGCCGTAGCGCACGACCTGCGTGCCGCCGGCATTGGTCGCGAGGTTGCCGCCGATGGTGCAGCTGCCTTCGGCGGCCAGGCTCAGCGGGAACAGGTAGCCGGCCTTCTCGGCGGCCTCCTGCAGCGCCTGAAGCACGCAGCCTGCCTCGACCGTCACGGTCATATTGGCGCCGTCGATCTCGCGCACCGCGTTCATGCGTTGCAGGCTCAGCACGACCTGCTGGCCGCTCGCATCGGGCGTCGAGCCGACCGCGAGGCCGGTGTTGCCGCCCTGCGGCACCAGCGAGGTGCCGGCGGCCGCACAGGCCTGGACCACATCGGCCACCTGCCGCGTGTTGCCCGGCCGCACCACGGCCAGCGCCTTGCCGCGGTCGCGCTTGCGCCAGTCCTGCTCGTAGGCGGTGAGGTCACCGTCGGTGAGCACGTTGGGCGCGCCAACGATGGCGCGCAGTTGGTCCAACAGCAAGTCACTCATGGGCGGGTGCCTCGTTCAGGGGTTGTTGTTGCGCGGCGGCGTTGCGCAGGCGCAGCCGCACATGCCAGGCGCAGGCGGCGAAGAGGACAAGGCACAGGGCCACTTCCAGCAGCGCCAGCGCGCGGCTCAATGGCAGCACGTCGCTCCAGGCGCGCACCACGCCTTCGGTGAAATAGAGCCAGATCATCAGGCTGACCCAGCGGTAGGTGTACATGCGGTTCTTCATCAGCCCGGCCAGCGGCACGATCAGCGGCAGCACCTTGAGCGCCAGCCAGGAGCCGCCGGGGCGCACCGGCGCCAGCCACATCTCCCAGGCCAGCCCGAGCACGATGAGGCCGACCAGGCTGCCCACGGCCAGGAGGCGGGTCAGGGCGACGGAAGAGGAGGGCGTTGCGGTGGTTGTCAATTCGGGTGCTTGCAGGTGGCCGGCGCTGCTCCAGGAACGCCGCGGAACCGGTCTCGCCGGCCCCGTGGTGTTGCCCCGGTGAGAAGGGGTGGTGCAGTGCCGGGCAGCCGGGAGGGGCACCTATGATACCGGCCATGAATCCCCGGCAGTGGCTGCAAGACCTCTCTCAATTTCCCTGGCGCAACACGGCCGCTGTCCTCGGCAAGCGATTCCGCGAAGACCGGCTGGGCCTGACGGCCAGCAGCCTCACCTTCACCACCACCATTGCGCTGGTGCCCTTCTTCACCGTGGCGCTGGCCCTGTTCACGGTCTTTCCGATGTTCGCGTACATGCGCGGGCGGCTGCAGCGCTGGCTGATCGAGAGCCTGATCCCCGAGAACATCGCTCGCCAGGTGCTGGACTACCTGAACCAGTTCTCCAGCAAGGCCAGCGGGCTGGGCATCGTCGGCCTGCTGATCGTGCTCGCGACGGCGGTGGCCTTGATGCTCACCATCGACAAGACGCTCAACGCCATCTGGCGCGTGCCCCGGCCGCGGCCCCTGGCGCAGCGCGTGCTGATCTACTGGGCGGCCATCACGCTGGGGCCGCTGGTGTCGTCGACGAGCCTCTATGTGTTCTCGGCGCGGACCTTCGTGGGGGCCGATTCGCTGGTCAACCTGGGCTTCGACCTGTTCGAGTTCCTGCTGTTCGCGGGCGGACTGGCGGCGCTCTACCGCTTCGTGCCGAACACCTCCGTCAAGTGGACGCATGCCTGGGCCGGCGGGATCTTCGTGGCGGTCGCAATTGCCATCGCCAAGCGCCTGCTGGCCTTCTACCTGAGCCTGATGCCGACCTACTCGGTGCTGTACGGCGCCTTCGCGATCGTGCCAATCCTGTTGATCTGGATCTACATCGCCTGGGTGATCGTGCTGCTCGGCGCCGTCATCGCGGCCTACCTGCCGAGCCTGATGATGGGCGTGGCGCGTCGCGGCAGCGCGGCCGGCTGGCGCTTCCAGCTGGCGCTGGAGGTGCTGCAGAACCTGCACAAGGCCCAGTCGACCCCGGCGCGCGGACTTGGAGGCAGCGAACTGGTGCAGCGCATCCGCGTCGACGCACTCCAGCTTGCGCCGGTGCTCGAGGCGCTGGTCGCGATGGACTGGATCGCGCGACTGGCAGAGGAATCCGACAAGGACGACCCGCGCTTCGTGCTGCTGGCCGACCCGGATCGCACGTCGCTGGTTCCCCTGATCGGACGTCTGTTGCTGCCGCCCGCGGACAGCTTGCAGATGGTCTGGCAGAAGGCCCCGCTGGCGGAACTGAGCCTGCGCGATGCACTGTAATTTCTCCCGGTCAATAATCCGCTGCCTTGAATGCCGTACTCCAATCCCCCGCCGATGACGCCCTTTGGGTGGTGTGCCTTTGCGCCGAATGGTGCGGAGCCTGCCGCGAATACCGTCCGCTGTTCGAGCAGGTGGCCCGGGCGCATCCTTCCTTGCGCTTCGCCTGGGTCGACATCGAGGACCATGCCGATCTGGCCGACGACTTCGATGTAGAGACCTTCCCGACCATCCTGGTCGCGGGCACGCAAGGTACCCATTTCGTCGGCCCGATGCTGCCGCATGCCGAGACGCTGTCGCGCATGCTCGCGTCGCTGCAATCGGCCCGCGCGGCCGACCCCGAGGTGAACACGCTGCTGGCGGCGTTGCGCGACAAACCCGAACAATTCGAGGTCTGACCATGAAAGTCCTGCTTTTCGGCTCCAGTGGCATGGTGGGGCAGGGCGTGCTGCGGGAATGCCTGCTCGACCCCGACGTGAAGCGCGTGGTGGCGGTGGGGCGCAGTCCGCTCGGCCAGTCGGACCCCAAGCTCGGCGAATTGATC
Source organism: Variovorax robiniae (assembly GCF_037889955.1). Taxonomy (NCBI): domain Bacteria; kingdom Pseudomonadati; phylum Pseudomonadota; class Betaproteobacteria; order Burkholderiales; family Comamonadaceae; genus Variovorax; species Variovorax robiniae. The sequence continues at coordinate 260,347 of NZ_JBBKZS010000002.1, read as the reverse complement.
GTCACCGACTTCTACGATTACGCGGCTGTCGAATCGAAGCTCAAGGGCTTCGACGCCTGCTTCTTCTGCCTGGGCGTGTCGTCGGTGGGCATGTCCGAGGCCGAATACCGCCGGCTGAGCTACGACCTGCCGCTGGCCGCGGCCACGGTGCTGGCGCGGCTCAATCCGCAGATGACTTTCACCTTCGTGACCGGCGCGGGCTGCGACAGCAGCGAACGCGGGGCGATGATGTGGGCGCGGGTCAAGGGCGCGGCGGAGAACGCGTTGCTGAAGCTGCCGTTCAAGGGGGCGTACATGTTCCGGCCCGGCATCATCCAGCCGCTGCATGGGGTGCGATCGAAGACGCCGCTGTACCAGACCGCCTATAACGTGGCCGGGCCGCTGTTCAGCGTGATCGGCATGTTCGCGCCGAACAAGGTGACGACCAGCGAGAAGGTCGGCCGCGCGATGTTGGCCGTGGCCAAGCGCGGCGCGCCGTCGCCGTTCGTGGAGATGGCGGACATCAACCGGCTCGGAGGGTGAACGGATTCAGCCCGGCCGAAAGTGCTGCCGGATCCGTTGTGCCACGTTCGCCGGCTGGCGCCGCAGCGAGTCTGTGCGGCAAGGGCCGATGAGCAGGCCGTCCAGGTTGAGCAGCACGCTGGTGAAGTAGTTGTCCAACGATGCGCCGGCATCGAAGAGGCAATGCTCCAGCGACGCAAAGATGCCGCTGTCGGAGGCCAGCTTGGTGTCGCGGGCGAAGGCGCGCACCTGATAGCCGTAGCCGTCCGTCCCGAAGCGCTGGAGTTCGACGACGGGCCTCATCTCGCGACGGGCAGGAGCGGTGGAGGTGGAATCAGGCACGGTGCAATGGTCGCCCGTGGCGGTCTCGGCGTAAATAGTCCATTTGGACCGGGCGCCGCGCCGGCCCCTTGGGCACAATGCGAGGCGCCCGCCGGGCGCTTCGTTCCGACTCCATGCTGCCTCCCAGAATTCTTCTCATCGACGACCACTCGCTGTTCCGTTGCGGGCTGCGCATGGTGCTCGGCGCCGCCATTCCCGGCCTGGAGGTGACGGAGGCGGCTTCGCTGGAAGAGGCCATGCGCTCGCCCATGGCCGATCCCGCGCTGGTCCTGCTCGACATCCAGTTGCATGGACTCAACGGACTGGAGGGCATCGGCCTGGTCAAGCGCAGGTGGCCGGAGGCCGCGGTGGTCATGCTGTCTTCCGTCGTCTCGCCCCAGAAGGTCCGGGAGGCGATGGAGCGCGGGGCGGTCGCTTTCGTTTCCAAGGCCGATCCGGCGGACAAGATCCTCTCTGTGATCGCCCAGCTCCGGCAGGGCCTGCCGGTCGCTGGCGATGCGTCGCAGGAAGTGGCGCGGGCCGACGAGGAGGGCGCGCAGCAACCGTTGCTGACCCCGCGCCAGAGCGAGGTGCTCGACCTCCTGTGCCAGGGCCTGTCGAACAAGGTCATCGGCCGACGCCTCAACCTGTCGGAAAACACGGTGCGTGGGCACGTGCAGGCGGTGCTGGCGGCCTTGCAGGTGTCGAGCCGGTCCGAGGCCGGCTTTGCCGCGCGGCAACGCGGGATCGTGACCTGATGGGCCAGCGCAGGGCCTTGCCCGAGGACCGCATGCTGGTGGAGCAGTTGCGCCTGCAACTGGGCAACATCGGCAGCTCGGTGATTCCGACACTCGTCGTTGCGGCAGTGCTGGTGGGGGTCCTGCACAACGAAGCGAACGAACTGGCGTTGAGTGCGTGGTGCGCGGCCATCGTCATCTTCAAGCTGTTCCTCGCATGGGACGCCCGGCGCCTGCTCGCGTCGACCATCGACCCGGCCGACGCGCGCAGGCTGCTGTGGCGCAAGGTGGGGCTCAACCTGGTCGACGGCGTGGCCTGGGGCGCGCTGGCCTGGGCGGCGCTGGGCAGCACCACCGTGGCCGGCAGCGTGCTGGTGGTGGCGGTGCTGGCCGGTGTCGCGGGCAGCTCGATGTCATCCCTCGCGCCTATCTTCCCGGCCTTCGTGGCTTTCGGCGTGGCCGAACTGCTGCTGCTCTCCAGCAAGCTTTGGCAGATGGACGACCCGGCCTACAAGACCCTGGCCGGTGCGTCGGTCCTGTACATGGTGGCGCTGCTGGGCCAGGCACGCAACGGCTCGCGTGCCGCGCGCCGCGCCATCGCGCTGGGCTTCGAGAACCTGGACCTGGTCGAGCGTCTGCGTGTCGAGACCGACCACGCGCAGGAAGCGCAGCGCGTGGCCGACGAAGCCAACCTGGCCAAGTCCAGGTTCCTCGCCGCCGCGAGCCACGACCTGCGTCAGCCCATCCATGCCCAGGGCCTGTTCCTCGAGGTGCTGGCGCGCAGCAGGCTCTCGCCCGAGCAGGCCGACGCGCTGGCCAACGCGCGCGCCACCTGGCAGGCCTCGGCGGAGATGCTCGACACGTTGCTGGATTTCTCGCGCCTCGAGGCCGGCGTGGTGGAACCGCAATGGCAGGTGTTTGCGCTGCAGCCCCTGTTCAACAAGATCGAGAACGAACTGGCGCCGCAGGCCGACGCCAAGGGCATCGTCTACCGCTCGCGCGAGACCCATGCGGTGGTGCATGCCGACCCGGCGCTGGTGGGCCTGATCCTGCGCAACCTGGTGTCCAACGCCATCCGCTACACCGAGCAGGGCGGCGTGCTTGTGGCCTGCCGCATGCACGGCGAGGAAGCCGTCCTGGAGGTTTGGGACACCGGTGTCGGCATCGATCCCTCGCAGCACCGCGAGATCTTCCGGGAGTTCCACCAACTCGGCAATGCGGAGCGTGACCGGCGCAAGGGGCTGGGGCTGGGCCTGGCCATCGCGCAGGGACTGGCGCGTGCGCTGGGGCAGGAACTGACGCTCGCGTCCGTACCGGGCCGCGGCAGCGTGTTCCGGTTCAAGCTGCCCCTGCAACGCGGCGGCGTCGTCATCGAGGACGGCAGCGGACGCGATGCGACATCGGCGCGCGCCTCCTTCGATGCGCGCGTGCTGGTCATCGACGACGACGAAACCATTCGCACGGGCATGCGGCAACTGTTGCGTGCCTGGGGTTGCGAGTGCGATGTGGCCGATTCCATCGAGGAGGCGCAGGCGCTCGCACGCGTGCACCGGCCGGACATGGTGATCATCGACTACCGCTTGCGCGAACAACGCAGCGGCGCTGGCGCGGCCGCCGCGTTGCGCGCGGAGTTCGGCGACGACCTGCCGATGCTGCTCATCACCGGCGACACCGCACCCCAGCGGCTGCGCGAGGCGCGTGCCACAGGCGTGCCGCTGCTGCACAAGCCGGTGCTGCCGGCACAGCTTCACCGCGCCATGACGGCGCTGCTGCAGGGGCGCGAACTGGACTCGACATTTGCCTGGTTGCGCTCGGCGGATGGGGAGAGGGTCGAAGCCCCCTGAGCGGCCTTCGGCAACACGACGACGCCGTCGCGATCGAGGCAGATGAAGCTGCCCGGCGTGAACACCGCGCCGCCGAAGCGGACTTCGATGTCGCATTCACCGATACCCGATCCGCCGCCGCGCACGGGCACGGAACCGAGGGCCCACAGGGCCAGGTCCATCGATGCCAGCTTGCCGACATCGCGCACGGCGCCGTTGATCACCAGTCCCTGCCATCCGTTCTGGATGGCGAGGCGCGCCATGTGGTCGCCGAGGATGGCGACGCGTTCGGAGGCACCACCGTCCACGACGAGGATCCGGCCTTCGCCCGGCGTTGCCAGTTGCGCCCGCACCAATGCCGCGTCCTCGAAGGTTCGAAGGCATGCGATGGTGCCGGCGGCCTCGCTGCGTCCGCCCCAGGGCCGCAGGGGCGCGCGGCAGACCTGGGCTTCATCGCCGAATCGATCGCAGAGATCCGCCGTCGCGAAGGCGTTTGGGGTCGCCATGCTCAATCCAGCGTCGCGCCGGACTGCTTCACGAGTTTCTGGTGCTTGACCAACTCGGCCTGGAAGAAGGCCGGGGCCTGGTCCGGGCCCATGTTGAGCACCGTCAGCCCCTGCGCCGCGAGCACGGTCTGCGCCTCGGGCGAGGCGATGGCCGCCTTCACCGCGGCGTAGTCGCTGTCGACGATGGCCTTCGGCAAGCCGGCCGGCCCGATGAGTGCGATCCAGGCATCGAAGCTGTACTTGGGCACGCCGGATTCGGCGAGTGTCGGCACATCGGGCAAGGCGGGCGAGCGTGCTGGCGTCGACACCGCCAGCGCATGCAAGGTGCCGGCCTTCACCTGCGGCGCGACCTGCGAGATCGAGACGAAACCCAACTGCACCTGGCCGCCGATCAGGTCGGTGATGAGGGGGCCGGTGCCGCGGTAGGGCACATGCTTCATGTCGATGCCGGTCTCGCTGGTGAGCAATTCGCCCGCAAGGTGCAGCGTGCTGCCGTTGCCCGCGGAGCCGTAGTTCAGCTTGCCGGGGTTGGCCTTGGCATAGGCGAGCAATTCCTTGACGTTCCTGGCCGGCAAGGATGGGTTGACCACCAGCACCAGCGGCACTGTGGCCAGCACGGCGATGGGCGTGATGTCCTTGAGGCTGTCGTAGGGGATGCTCTTGTAGATGCCGGGATTGATCACGTGGTTCGACGAGATCATGCCGAGCGTGAGGCCGTCCTTCGGCGCCTTGACGACCTGGCCCGTGCCGGGGATGCCGCCGGCGCCGACCACGTTCTCCACCACGATCGGATGGCCCGTGGCCTTGCCGAAGCCGGGCGCGATGGCGCGTGCGACCGCGTCGACGGTGGAGCCGGCGGCCAGCGGCACGACGATGCGCAGCGGCTTGTCGGACTGGGCGTGGGCGCCGCCGAGGCAGGCGAAGGCCAGCAGCGCAGCCAGCGCCGCGCGGCGAGAGGTCGTATTCATGGGAAGTCTCCTGTCGTTGTCGATGAGTTCAGGCGTGCCGCTGCTGCAGGGTCTCGAATGAAACGAGCTCGCCGGCAATGGCGCTAGCGGCCACGGTGGGCGGGCTTGCGAGCCACACCTGGCCCGGTCCGCCGCGGCCGGGGAAGTTGCGGTTGATGGCGCTGACGGTGACCTGTTCCTTCGTCGAGGAACCGCCGGGCCCGCAGTTGCCGCAGGCGCCGCAGGACGGTTGCAACATGCGCGCGCCGACCTTTTCGAAAGCGTCCATGTAGCCCTGCGCGATGCAGTGGTCGCGGACCGCCGTGGTGCCGAACTGAAGGAAGAGTTGTACGTTGGGCGCGATCCTCAGGCCGCGGTCGGCGGCCCAGCGAAGCACCGCGTGATAGTGGTCGAAGTCTTCGCGCTTGCCGGCGGTGCAGGAGCCGCCGTAGGCGATGTCGATGCGCACCGGCTCATTTACGTCGTTGAGCGGCAGGCCGTTGCCGGGATCGCCGGGGCGGGCCACCATCGGCCGCACGGCGGCGCCATCGACCTGGAGGGTCGCGGCATACGCGGCGCCATCGTCGCTGCGCATCCACGGCTCCAGCACGAAGTCAATGCCGCGCCGTTCGCGCAGGAAGCGGACCGTCTCCGCGTCGGGTGCGACGATGCCGGTGAAGCCGCCGAGCTCGGCCGTCATGTTGGTCAGCGTGGCGCGCTCGTCGGTGGACATGGCAATGATGGCCTCGCCGCAGAACTCGAACACCTTTCCGACGCCGCCGCCCGCACGGATGAAAGGCAGGGCCAGCAGGTGCAGCACGATGTCCTTGGCGGTCACGCCAGGCGGCAGGTGCCCGTCGAGCACGATGCGCAGCGACTGGGGGACTGTGAGGCGGACGGCGCCCGTCACGAAGGCGTTGGCCATGTCGGTGGTGCCGACGCCGAAGGCCACGCAGCCCAGCGCGCCGCTGTGTGGCGTGTGCGAGTCGGTGCCGACGACCATCTGGCCCGGCAGCGCATAGTGCTCGGCCACCATGGCATGGGAGATGCCGGCGACGTTGCTGCCGTCGTCCTGGCCAGCTTCCAGCTCGGTGAGCGTGCGGTGCGAGCGCAGGCCGTAGGTGGTGGCGAACTCGCGCTGCGCCTGGACCATGCGGTGCACATTGGGCACCAGGCCGCCGCGCACATGGGCAGGGCTCTCCTCGACATAGGAGGTGTGGTCCTCGAACACGATGATCGACGCGGGATCGTGCAGCGCCAGCGGCCGGCCGAAGGTGGCGTGCAGCATGTGCGCGGCCATGCCGGTGTAGTACTCGTGGATGAAGCGCCAGTCGGCGCGCACGAAGGCGCCGTCGCCAGCAGTTGGATGCGCCGACGTGAGTTCGGTGGCGAGGGCATGGCGCGCCACGATCTTCTCGAACAGCGTGCGTGGCTTGGGGGATGGCGCGTCCGGCGCGGCGCTGATGTCGCGCATGAATCGCTGGCCGAAGCGCAGCAGGCCGCCGTTCTGAAGGATGGCCGCGGCCAGTGCGTCGCGGCCTGCCACCAGGTCGTCGAGGGGGATCGCCTTGCCGGCCTGGATGCGATCGATGAGGCTGAAGTCCGTCGATGTGAAGAGGCCGATGTTGTCGGCGTTCTGGCGGTAGATGCGCTCGAAGCTCTCGGCGATCACGAGGCGGACGCCGGCCAGCTTCTCCGCGGCCGGGCTGTGCTCGCGCGAGGAGCCCTTGCCGTAGCGCTTGCCGGCGACGACGACCTCGATCTTGTTGTTGCGGATCGCGTCGGTGCCGATGGGCGTGGCGTCGCCGGCGCGGAAGCCGGTGTAGGGGTAAAGGCCGAGTTTCTCGTCGTAGTGCGTGAGGATCGGCAGTGGGGTGATCTCGTCGGTGGAGACGTCGTCGCGCAAGGGGCTTGCGTCGCCTAGCAACAGTTGCTCGCCATGCAGGCTGCGCTCGACGACGCTGGCCGACTGGCTCAGGAAGAGGACGCGGGGCGCGAAGCTGATCGCTGGGGTGCTGGCTGGCGAGGTGGCTGGCATGGAGCGATCTTCGCGACGTCAGCCATCGCCGAAAAGCGCCGATTGGGCAGACGGGCTCTCGCAAAATGCGAGAGCTGGGTTTACCCGCCCAGGCTGTCGATCAACGCCGCGACAGCCCGCGGTCGCGGGGACTTGCGCAGCGCATACATGCACAGCTGACGATTGGCCCAGGCTTCGTCGAGCGGCCGGCGCACGAAGCGCGGATTGCCCGCATAGGCGGCCGCCGCGCTCTGCGGAATCACCGCGATCCCAAGCCCGGCCTCGACCATGCGGCAGACCGCATCGAAGCTGCTCACCGACACGGTCGGCGCGAAGGACCGGTGCAGCGCGGCGGCACGCTCGTGCAGCGAGCGATCCAGTGCGCCGCCCTGGTGCACGCCGATGAGCGGATGTTCCAGCGCCTGTGCAAAGCCCAGCGACTTGTGGCGAGCCAGCGCATGGCCGGCGGGCAGCACCACCTGCAAGGGATCGGCCGCGAAGGGCCAGGACTCCAGGCCCGTGGGCACCGGCACGTCGACGCCGATGCCCACGTCGGCCCGGTCATCGAGGCAGGCACGGATCACGTCGCGCGTGTCGTTCTCCTGCAGCGAGACCTCGACCTCCGGGAAATCGGCCATGAAGGCGCGCAAGCGCTCCGGCAGGAAGCCGATCACGGCCGACATGTTGGCGTAGAGCCGCACGGTGCCGCGCACCGCGTCGCCCTGGGTCTGCACCTCGCGCACCATTGCCTGCAAGTCCTCGTCGATCTTCTCGCCGCGCGCCAGCACCATGTGCCCGGCTTCGGTCAGCGTGACGCCGCGCGGTGAGCGGATCAGCAGGGGCGTGCCAAAGGCATGCTCCAGGTCGGCGAGCCGGCGACTCAGTGCGGAAGGGGCGATGTGCTCCTGCTCCGCGGCGCGCACGATCGAGCCCGCCCGCGCGGCGGAAACGAACAAGCGGACGCTGTAGGGATCGATGCGGCGGGCCATCATGGGCGAGAGGAGTGGAGCGCCTATTCTTGCAGCGCCCCGCCCCAACTCACCGGGCCTTTTGCGCCTGCCCCCAGGCCAGCTCCGCCACGCGCTCGAACTTCGACGACAGCGCCACCGCCTCGGCGCTCGACGCCGTGCCGCGCAACACACGCCCGCGGATGCCGTGCAGGATGGCAGCGAAGCGGAACATGTTGAAGGCAACGTAGAAGTCCAGGTCGTCGATGCCTTCGCGCCCCGTGCGCTCGCAATAGTTGCGCACATAGGTCGCCTCGTCCGGCAGCTGCGAGGCCGCCAGGTCCACGCCCATGATGCCGCCCAGGATGTCCGGTGGCATGCGGTACATCATCGCGTGGTAGGCGAAGTCGGCCAGCGGATGGCCCAGCGTGGACAACTCCCAGTCGAGCACCGCGATGACGCGCGGCTCGGTCGGGTGGAACATCAGGTTGTCGATGCGGTAGTCGCCGTGGACGATGGAGGTCTCGTCACCTTCCGGGAGGTGCTTCGGCATCCATTCGACGAGCAGGTCCATTTGCGCGTTGCGGCCCGCGGCCTCGTCCTCGAAGTACTGCTTCGACCACCGCTTGACCTGCCGCTCCACGTACGCACCCGGACGGCCATAGTCACCGAGCCCGATCGCGGCATAGTCCACGCGATGCAGTTGCGCCATCGTCGCGTTCATCGCATCGAAATACGCGGCGCGTTCAGCGGCCGGGAGCTTCGACAGCGTCGCGTCCCAGATGATCCGGCCTTCCATCATTTCCATGACGTAGAACCAGCTGCCGATCACCGCATCGTCCTGGCACAGGCCGTAGATGCGTGGCACCGGAAAGCCTGCGCCGTGCAGCGCGTTCATCACGCAGGCCTCCCGCTCGACCGCATGCGCGCCCTTGAGCAAGTGCCCCGAAGGCTTGCGCCGCAGCACGTAGTTGCGCGTCGGCGTCGTGAGCTTGAAGGTCGGGTTCGACTGGCCGCCGGCAAAGCGCTCGGCCGTGATCGGGCCTTCGAAGCCTTCGACGTTGGCCGTCATCCATTGCGCCAGGCCCTCGCCCGTCAGTTCCTGCTGCAGAGACACCTTGCTCATCCGTTTCCCTTTCCCAGCGCATCGCGCTTGATCTTCTTGGCCAGCGACCACTTGTGCACCTCGGTCGGGCCGTCGTAAATCCGAAAGGCGCGCACCTCGCGGAACACCTGCTCCACGATGCTGTCGCGCGTGACGCCCGTGCCGCCCATGACCTGCACGCAGCGGTCGGCGATGCGGAACAAGAGGTCCGACACCGCCACCTTGGTCATCGAGCTTTCCGTCGTGCCCAGCGAGCCCGAGTCGAGCACCGTCGCGCACCAGTCGATCATCAGTTCTGCCTGCTTCAGGTCGATCATGTTTTCAGCGAGCATGAAGCCGACGCCCTCGTGGTCGACCAGCAGCTTGCCGAAGGCCTTGCGACGCACGGCATAGGCGGTGGCGATCTCCTGCGAGCGCACCGCGGCGCCGAGCCAGCGCATGCAGTGCGACAGGCGCGCCGGGGACAGCCGCACCTGCGCATAGCGAAAGCCTTCGTCCACCTGCCCGAGCACCTGGTCGTCGGCGACTTTCAGGTTGTCGATGAGGACCACCGCATGGCCGCCGGGCATCGAGCTGTCGATGGTGTCGAGCACGCGTTCGACGCGGATCGCCGGATCGGGCAGGTCGACCAGGAACATGGTCGCGGTGGTCTTGTCGCCGGTGCTGGTGCGCGCCATGACGATGCCCACCGATGCGCCCACCGCGCCGGTGATGAAGGCCTTGCGGCCGTTGATGAGCCAGCCGTCGCCGTCGCGCACGGCCGTGGTCTGCAGCATCGATGGGTCGGAGCCCGCGCCGCCTTCGTCGGCCGGCTCGGTCATGAAGAAGGCGGACCGCGCCTCGCCGCTGACCACCTTGGCGAGGAAGCGCTCTTTCTGCGCCGGCGACGCGACCTTGCCGAGCAGGAACATGTTGCCCTCGTCGGGCGCGGCCGTGTTCACGGCCGTGGGGCCCAGCGTCGAGAGACCACTGAAGCGCAGCACATGCGCCGTCTCCAGTTGCGTCAGGTGGTCGCCGCCGTCGAGGATGTGCGGCGTGAGCACGCCGGCCTCGCGGGCCTTGGCGCGCAGCTCCTTGACCAGGTCTTCGCTCGGGCCGTGCGGCCCGCAACGTGGGTCGCGCTCGTACGGAATCACGACATCGCGGACGAAGGCCTCGACGCGCTTGCCGATGGCGTGGGCGCGCTCTGTCGGGAGATGGCCGATGTTGGAGGGTGGCTGGGTCGTCATGAGGTGGGCTCCGCGCTGCGCGCCGTGATGCGGGCGCTCATTCTTCCACTCCTTCGTTGCGCTCCTTCAGCCACTTCGCAATCGAAGGCGCCAGCACCTTCTGCGCCTTGCCACCCACGAAGGTCCCGATGTGCCCGCCGGGCACCGACAACTCGCTGTAGTCGTCCGTGCCGAACTCGTCCCCCATGTCGCTGGAGCAGCAGGTCGGCACGACCACGTCGTCCTGCGCATAGACATTCAGCACCGGCATGCGGATGTTGTTCATGTCCACGCGCCGGCCACCGAGCATCAGCTCGCCGCGGATCAGCTTGTTCTCCTGGTAGAGGTCCTTGAACCATTGGCGCAGCACCTCGCCGGGGTGCCCCGGCCGGTCCGCGATCCAGCGCTCCATGTGCAGGAAGCCGAGCATCTTGTCCTCGTCGTCGAGGATGTCGACCAGCTCGGTCGTGTACTTCGTCATGTTAAGCACCGGGCTCATCATGAGGAAGGACAGGCCGACCGATGCACCCGGCGCCACGCCAGTGGTTTCCACCATCAGGTCGATGTCTTCCGGCTGCACCGCACGGGCCCAGAGGTTCATGTAGCCGGAGCCCGGCTCGGGCGGCAGGTCCTTGTCGCCGTGGAAGTCGAGCGGCGTCACCGTGATGACGAGGTTCTTGATCTTTTCCGGGAACAGCGCCGCGTAGCAGGTGCAGAAGACGCCTCCCTGGCATACGCCGAGCAGGTTGATCTGGTCGACACCGTGGCGCTCACGGATCACGTCGACGCAATCGTCCAGGTAGCCGGAGACGTAGTCGTCGATGGTGAGCCAGCGCTGCGCACGCGTGGGATGGCCCCAGTCGATGACGTAGACATCGAGCCCCTCCGCGAGCAGCTTGCGCACGAAGGAACGTTCCGGCTCCAGGTCGATCATCTGGTAGCGGCCGACCAGCGCGTAGGCCAGCAGGATCGGCGGACCCACGGGCTTGTCGACGGTGGGGCGGTAGCGGTAGAGACGCACGGTGTCCTGGCGCCAGACCTCGTCCTTGGGCGTGGTCGCGATGGCCAGCTGGTCCTCGGTGTAGGAGGCCAGGCGCTGGCTGCCGCGCGTGATGTTCTCGCTGACGCGTTGCAGTTCGCGCATCACGCCTTCGGGGGTGAGGCTGATCGGCAGCGTGGCGGTTTTCGTGTCGGTCATGCTTTCTTGCCCTTTGAAGTGGTGATGCGCTTGGCAGCGGCGGGAATGGATCGCGTGCGCTTGGCCGCGGGCTTTGGCTTGGGAGCGGCAAGCGCCGCGCTGGCGGGCGTGTCGACCGTCGCTGGCAAGGGCTTGCGCAGGCGGCGAACCTGCCGCTTGAGTTCCTGGATCTCGCGGTAGGCGTCGTCGACTTCCGCGCGGGTCGGAATGTTCAGCGCCTCGCTGGCGATGGCGACGATGCGCTGTTTCTGCTGCCGGGTGCGCGCACGTGCCCGCACCAGTTCGGCGGTGGCTGCGAGCGCATCCGGCCCCTGCATTGCGCCGTGCATGGCCTGGTCGAGCGCGCGCGCCCACAGCCGCACCAGCTTCAGCAGCGAGTCGACGGACTCGCCGCGCTCGCCCATCTCGCGCAGGTCCTTCAGCAACATGTCGTTGCCCTTGGCCAAAGCTGCGACGACGATGCTCATGTATTGCGCCTGTGCCTGCTGCTTGTCGAGTGAAGCAGCCGCGAGTTCGCGCGCCGCACCCTGGATTTCACGCGACGGCGCGAGGCCGAAGGCATCGGCCAGGCCGCCATAGGCGCGCTCCAGGTTGAGCGACAAGGGTGCCAGCGCGTGGTTGAACATCTCCATGGGCGCGCCGATGAGGCCCACGCCGTCGGTCAACAAGGTCTTGGCGGTCCCGAGGCCCGGCGCCATCGCACTCAGCGCATCCGAGACACTCTGCATCTGCCGGCGCAACATGTCCTGCAGCGAGATGAAGGCCTCGCCCGGGTTCGGGTTGGCCAGCAGCGCCTGGAAGTAGCCCTGATACAGCGGCCCGATGAGTTGCTGCGTGAGTTGCAGCGCCTGCGCCACCTGGCCGACCGGAAAGGGCAGCCCGTTCGCAGCAGCGTCTGCAGCGGCGCTGCCGTTGGGCTTGGCGAGCCCTGCCAGGTTGGCGATCTGGTCGCGCCACCATTCGAAGAGCTGGCCGGCGCCGTTGCGGGGTGCGTTGTCCGTGTCGACAGTCATGTGTGTCTTTCTTGTGCAGTGATCAGAGCGAACTGACGAGGTGCCCGCCGTCCACCGCGAGGATCGCGCCGGTCATGTGGGAGCCCGCGGGGCTGGACAGCAGCAGCAGCGGCCCGTCCAGGTTTTCGAGTTGGCCGAAGCGGCGTGTCGGGATGCGCGCGCGCAACTTCTCGCCGGCCTCGCTCTGGAGGAAGTCGCGGTTCAGGTCGGTGACGACATACCCCGGCAGGATTGCGTTGACGCGGACGTCGTAGCGGGCCAGTTCGAGCGCCATCGCCTTGGTCGCCTGCACCACGCCGGCCTTGGAGATCGCATAGGGCGCGACGCCACCTGCCACGCGCTCGCCGAGGATGGACGCGATGTTGATGATGCTGCCGCCCTTCTTCGCCGCGACCATGCGGCGCGCCGCTTCCTGCGCGACCATCCAGCCGCCCTTGAGGTTGGTGCCGACCACGGCGTCCCAGTCCTCCTCGGTGTGCTGCAGGATCGACTTGGTGACGGTGACGCCCGCGTTGTTGACCACGATGTCGGCCGGCCCACCGCAGGCGCGCTCGAGTTCGTCGAAGCAGGCGACGATGCTGGCGCCGCTGGTCACGTCCAGGCTCAGCGCCGTGCATTGGCCGCCCAGCGCCTGCACCTCTTCGACGAGGGCGCCGAGCTTGTCGGCCCGCCGTGCGACGACAACGACTTCGGCCCCGGCCTTCGCCAGCGTGAGTGCGAAGCGGCGGCCGAGTCCACTCGATGCGCCGGTCACCAGCGCGCGCTGGCCGTCGACGCGGAACATGTTTTCGATGTGGGGTTGGGTGGTCATATCAGGGCTGCCTGTTCGCGCAGGATGTTCTTCTGGACTTTGCCGGTCGCCGTCTTCGGCAGTTCGCCGAACACCACGTTCTTCGGGCACTTGAAGCCGGCCAGGCTGGCACGGCACCACTTGATGATTTCGTCTGCGCTCACCTCGCCCGCATCGGCGCGCAGGGTGACGAAGGCGCAAGGCGTCTCGCCCCATTTCTCGTCGGGCTTGGCGACCACGGCCGCATCCATGACCTTGGGATGGCGGTAGAGCACTTCCTCCACTTCCAGCGTCGAGATGTTCTCGCCGCCGGAGATGATGATGTCCTTCAACCGGTCCTTGATCTCGATGTAGCCGTCGGGGTGCATCACGGCCAGGTCGCCGGAGCGGAACCAGCCGCCCTTGAAGGCTTCCTCGGTGGCCGTGGGGTTGTTCAGGTAGCCCTTCATCACCGTGTTGCCGCGGATCGCGATCTCGCCGACCGTCCTGCCGTCGGCCGGTGCACGCGCGCCGGTGTCGATGTCGAGCACGGCGATCTCCTGCTGCGTCGGCATCGCGACGCCCTGGCGTGCCATCTTGCCGGCGCGCGCGGTCAGGTCGAGGTCGTCCCAGTCGTGCTGCCAGGCGCACAGCGTGGCGGGGCCGTAGGTCTCGGTCAGGCCATAGAGGTGCGTGATCTTGAAGCCGATGCGTTCCATCGCCTCGATCACCGCGCTCGGTGGCGCGGCGCCGCCGGTCGCGACTTCCACGCGATGGTCGTAGCGCTCCTTCGGCAGGGCCGGCGAATGCAGCAGCATGTTGAGCACGATCGGCGCCGCGCACATGTGCGTGATGCGTTCGCTGCCGATGAGTTGGAAGATCTGCGCCGGGTCGACCGTGCGCAGGCACACGTGGGTGCCGCCGACCAGCGTCACGGCCCAGGTGTAGGTCCAGCCGTTGCAGTGGAACATCGGCAGGGTCCAGAGGTACGCCGTGTCCGCTGTCAGGCCGAAGGCCAGCGCGTTGCCCATGGCATTGAGGTACGCGCCTCGGTGGTGGTACATCACGCCCTTGGGGTCACCGGTCGTGCCCGAGGTGTAGTTGAGCGCGATGGACTGCCACTCATCTTCCGGCAGCTTCCATTCGAAATCGGCGTCGCCCTGCGCGAGGAAATCCTCGTAGCTGAGCGTGCCGACCGCCATCGAAGCGCCATGCCCGTCCTTGCCCGTCGCGGTGTCGACGATGTCGATCACCAGCGGCGGCGATTCCAGTCCCTGCAGCGCCTCGCGCATCGGCTTGAAGTAGTCGCGGTCCGCGATCAGCACCTTGGCCTGGCTGTGCTTCAGGCCGAAGCCGATCGCCGGGCCGTCGAGCCGCGTGTTGATGGTGTTGAGGATGGCGCCCGCCATCGGCACGCCGTAGTGCGCCTCCAGCAGCGCCGGCACGTTGGGCGCCATGATCGCCACCGTGTCGCCGAGGCCGACGCCGGCCTTGGTCAGCGCCGATGCAAAGCGCTTGCAGCGCGCATACAGCTCGGCATAGGTGATGCGCCAGTCGCCATGCACCACCGCCGTCTTGTTCGGGTAGACCTTGGCGGCGCGTTCGAGGAAGCTCAGTGGCGAGAGGGGGACGTAGTTCGCCTCGCGACGGGGCAGGCCGTCGTCTTTTGTGGGGGTGGTCATGCGTTATTCCCCGGACGCGTCGATGTCCAGCACGACCAGGAAGCGCGACACCATGTTGTAGCCCGCGATGGTCCCCATCAGCTCGACCAACTGTTGCTCGCCGAACAGCACGCGCGCCTTCTCGATGATCTCCTTGCGCACCTTGACCTGGCGCGTCATGTCCAGCGTCAGCCGCAGGGCGATGCGCTCGTGCTCGTTGAAGAGGGCCGTGTCGTAGCAGGCGGCGGTGACGTCATCCAGCGCGTCGAGCTGCGCTTGCGTGCCGTTGGCGGCCAGGAATTCCGGCGCATGCTGGATCCATTCGTAGTCCGCGTTGTTGAGTCGTGCGACGGCACAAATCGCCAACTCGTTGATGTGACGCGGCACCTGCAACTGGTTGCGAATCGCAGCGAACATCGAATTCCAGCCACGGGCGAAGGCCGGAGAGTGCAGCAGCATGCGGTCCAGGTTGAGCAACTTGCCGCTGGCGCGGCGGTTGCGGATGGTCGAGACCAGTTCGGCGATCTCGGGATCGTCGACGTTGCAGTAATCGATGTTCGGCACAGGGTGTCTCCTGGTATTGGTTTCGTGAATGTTCAGATGTCGAAGAAGACGGTTTCACCGTCGCCTTGCAGGCGGATGTCGAAGCGGTAGACCACTTGGCCGTCGCGCGTCTCGCGCTGCGCGATCAGGGTCTTGCGGCGCACTTCCCATTCAATGAGGTTGAGCACCGGGTCCTTGGCATTGGCCTCGGCCTCGTCGCTGAAGTAGAGGCGCGTGTGCAGCCCCAGGTTGATGCCGCGCGCAACGATCCACAGCGCGATGTGCGGCGCCATCGGCCGGCCCTTGCGGCCCTCCACCACGCCGGGCTTGATCGTCTCGATGGTGTAGACGCCGGTGTCGAAGTCGCTGCACGAGCGCCCCCAGCCGCGGAACGATGGGTCGGGCGACTTGCCGGGCTGCTTGTCGGCGGGATGGTTGTACGCGCCATCGGCATTGGCCTGCCAGGACTCGATCAGCACGTCGCGCACGGGCGTGCCGGAGCCGTCGTACACGATGCCCTCGATGCGGATGCGTTCGCCCTTGGTCTCCGGCGTCGTCAGCACGTTGCCGAAGTTCTTCTCGAAGATGTCGAAGCCGGCCTGGTTGGGCGCGAGGCCGATGTGGACGTACGGGCCGGCGGTCTGCGAGGCGGTCTCGCGCAGGAGTTTGGTGGTGTTCATGCCTTGGCTCCTTGCACGAAGTTCTCGAACAGCGTGGCCCGGTGGCCGCGCAGGGTGATGTCGAACCGGTAGGCGCGGCTGTCCAGTGGCACGAAGGCGCTGGTGTCCTGCATCGCGATCAGGCCGCGGATCTGTTCCTCGCTGGGCACGATGCCCAGGATCGGGCAGGCCCAGATCAACGGATCACCTTCGAAGTACATCTGCGTGATGAGCCGCTGCACCCAGCCGTCGCCCGAGATCGCGTAGTGGATGTGCGCAGGGCGCCAGTCGTTGACCCGGTTGCGCCATGGATAGGGGCCTGGGCGGATCGTGCGGTAGGCGTAGTAGCCGTTCTCGTCGGTCAGCATGCGTCCGCAACCGCCGAAGTTGGGGTCCATCGCGCCGATGTACTGGTCCTTCTTGTGGCGGTACCGGCCGCTCGCATTGGCCTGCCAGACCTCGACCAGCGCATTGCGCACCGGCCGGCCGAACTGGTCACGCACATAGCCGTGCACCACGATGCGCTCGCCGATGGGCAGGCCATCCTTGGAGGCATTCATGATCAGGTCGTTGTCGAGCGGGCCGAGTTCCTCGGGGCGGAACACCGGCGCGGTCACTTCGGTCAGCGACTGCTGCAGCGAGATCAGTGCGTTGCGCGGGCTGCGCAGCACGCTGGTCTTGTAGGCCGGGGCATAGGCCGCGGGATGCGATGCGGTGTCGCGCATCATGAATTCATCGCCGGGTGCGGCGGCATGCGTCATCTCTGTCTCCTTGATGTGGTCGAGGTGATGAGCGCGTCAGGCCTTGCCGCCCGCGATCGCCTGCTCCCGCAGCCGGTCGTATTCGTCCTTGGGCACGGGGATCGCGTTGGGGTTGCCCAGGTCGTTCATGTGGACGCGGTAGGTTTCGCGGGCAGTCCAGGCGGCGATCGCGGCGACGGCGCAGATGGCCAGGGTGATGCAGCCGATCGTGACCGGGATGTTGGTCGCGCCGGGAGGCGCCACGGCGACGAACAGGGCCGGCAGCAGCGCGCTCACGGCGGTGCCGAGGTTCTGCGAGATGGCCATGCCGGAGACGCGGGTGCGGGTCGGGAACATCTCGGGGTAGAAGCTCGGGAACACGGCGTTGTAGCCCTGGTAGACCACGCCCCACATCAGCAGCGAGAAGACGATCGCCAGCGTCACGTTGTGGATGCTGATGGCGTAGAGGTAGCCGAAGGAGAGCAGGCCCGCCAGCAGCGCGCCGACGATGATCGGAATGCGGCGGCCGATCTTGTCGGACAGGTTGCCGACGAAGGGGATCACGATCACGGCCAGGATGTTGCCCATCACCGGGATCCAGAGGTAGACGTCCTTCTCGAAGCCGATGCCGTAGCCCGGTTGCACCGCGTAGGCCGCGCCGAAGATCGTTGCCACCACAGGGATGACGTTCATCAGCGAGCACAGCATCACGCGGATCATGTCGCGCCAGCTTTCGGTGACGGCCTGGATGACGGGCGCCTTGGGCACTTCGCCATGCGCGCCTTCTTCAGTGAAGGCGGGGGTCTCGTCGACTTCCTTGCGGATGATGTAGCCGGCGATGATGACCACGAAGCTCAGCAGGAATGGAATGCGCCAGCCCCAGCTGTTGAAGGCGTCCTTGTCCATGTAGTGCGCGAGCGGCAGGAACACCGCGGCCGCCATGATCTGGCCGGCCTGCACGCCTTGCAGGGTGAAGCTGGCGAAGAAGCCGCGTCGCCCGAAGGGCGCGTGCTCCAGGATCATCGAGCTGGCGCCGGAGATTTCACCGGCCACCGCGAAGCCCTGGATCAGCCGCAGCACCACCAGCAGCGCCGGTGCCCAGAGGCCGACCTGCGCATAGGTCGGCAGCAGGCCGACGGCGATGGTCGAGAAGCCCATCAGGAACATGCAGACGATCAGCACCATCTTGCGGCCATGGGTGTCCCCCCAGTGGCCGAGCACGAAGGCGCCGATGGGGCGGGCGATGTAGCCCACGCCGTAGGTGGCCAGCGACGCGATGATCGCGACCTTGGGGTCGGTGTTCGGAAAGAAGATCTGCGGGAAGATCAGCGACGCCGCGGTCGCATAGATGAAGAAGTCGTAGTACTCGAGCGCCGAGCCGATCCAGCCGCTGGCCGTGGCCTTTTTGGTCTGGTGCCTTGCTTGGGGCTCGTGGGAAGAGGTGCTTGCCATCGTTGTCTCCGGTTGAGGTTGTTGAACTCTTTTGGGGGGCGCCCCGTAAGGTATTCAACCGGCCCTCCGGTCGCAATGAATGCTTTGGCGGCAGCGGCGTTCATCGACCGCCCTGCGCGATGAACGAACGTTTTAATGGTTTCTACTAGGGTTTTCGCTGGACTCGGGCCATGGCCGGCGCTGGGATTTCGGTCGATTTGCGGTCGAATTACCGGTTTTGAGGCGCACGGAAACCTTCTGGACACGATCCGGCGGTCTGGCGTGGTGCAGAGCAGGCAATCCAGCACCGCCGGCCCACGGTGGCGCGAGTCGGTGATTGCGAATGAAGGGTTGCCGCGAGCGGAGTTGGGTCCGCCGCGAGCGGGGGGGGGGCGGGCATTGCGCCCGCAGCGTTCATTTTTCCAGGAGCGCCGGCCCTCAAGCGCCCAGGAAATCCTTCAAGGCGAACAGCGTCTGCTCCGGCGCCTCGGTCATCAACGCATGGCCCGCCGGAACGGTGACCACCTTCGCCCCGCGCGCCTTCGCCGTCAGCAATTTGGCGGCGCGCGGCGGTGTCATCTGGTCCGACTCCCCGAGCACGAACAGCACCGGGCAGCTCACCGCCGCCATCGCCGCCTCGCCGTTCGCGTAGTCGTTGCAGGCCTTGAAGCCGATGTGGAACACGTTCGCCTCGCGGTTGCTCGCGAGCACCCGCCGCATCAGTGCGCGCGAGCCGCCCTGCAGCCAGGTGCCGGGCCCGAGCGAGGAGGGCGGCGGCGCCAGCAGTGAATGCGAGAAGGTGTTGACCATGTCGATGGCACGCTGCGGTGCGTTGATCGCGCCGTCCAGCAAGGCCGGCGACACCGTCATCGGAAACGCGGTGCCGACCAGCGCCAGGTGCGACACGCGCTGCGGCGCCCGTGCCGCCGTCTCCAGCGCGATCAGCGAGCCGAAGCTGTGCCCGACCAGCGCGGCCTTGTCGATGCCCGCCGCATCGAGCAGCGCCAGCACGAATCCGGCTGCCTCTTCCACGCTCGCCGGTGGCTTGCCCTCGCTGCGGCAATGGCCCGGCAGGTCGACCGCCAGCACGTTCCAGCCGTGGTTGGCGAACCATCGGCTTTGCAGGATCCACACGCTGTGGTCGTTGAGCACGCCGTGGATGAACACGACGGTGGGCTTGCCGGCGTCGAAGGACTTGCCGCCGGTGTAGCAGTAGGTGGTGTGGCCGTTGACGGTGTAGTTCATGTCACGCCTTCTCCGCGGCCTTGAGTGCGCGCTTCAGGTCATCGATGAGATCGGCAGGGTCCTCCAGCCCGATCGACAAGCGGATCGTCCCCTGCGAGATCCCCGCACCCGCCAGCGCCTCGTCCGTCATCCGGAAATGCGTCGTGCTGGCCGGATGGATCACGAGGCTGCGGCAGTCGCCCACGTTCGCCAGAAGGCTGAACAGCTTCAGCGCCTCGATGAATTTCTTGCCCTGTTCGCGCGTGCCCTTGAGGTCGAAGCTGAACACCGCGCCCGCGCCCTTGGCCCCATGGCGCAGCAGCTTGCTCGCCAGCGCATGGCTCGGATGCGACTCGATCAGCGGATGCCCGACGTGCGACACGAAGGGATGCGAAGCCAGGAACTCGACCACCTTCTGCGTGTTGTCGATGTGCCGCTCCATGCGCAGCGGCAGCGTCTCGATGCCCTGCAGGATCAGCCAGGCCGTGTGCGGGCTCATCGACGCGCCGAAGTCGCGCAGCCCTTCGCGCCGCGCGCGCAGCAGGAAGGCGCCGACCGTGCTTTCCTCGCTGAACACCATGTTGTGGAAGCCGTCATAGGCCTGGGTCAACTCGGCGAACTTGCCCGAGCGCTCCCAGTCGAAGCTGCCGCCATCGACCACCACGCCGCCGATCACCGTGCCGTGGCCGGACAGGAACTTGGTCGCCGAGTGATAGACCAGGTCCGCGCCCCAGTCGAAGGGCTTGATGAGGTAGGGCGAGGTCAATGTCGAATCGACCAGAAGCGGCACGCCGGCCGCATGCGCGATGTCGCTCACGGCGGGGATGTCGAGCACGTCCAGCCCCGGATTGCCGACCGTCTCGCCGAACAGCAGCTTCGTCTCCGGCCGGATCGCCGCGCGCCAGCCGTCCAGGTCGCCGGGCTTGACGAAGGTGGTCGAGATGCCGAAGCGCCGCATCGTGTAGTGCAGCAGGTTCTGCGAGCCGCCATAGAGCGCGGTGCTGGCCACGATGTGCGAGCCGGCGCCCATCAGCGTCGCGATGCTCAGGTGCAGCGCGGCCTGTCCGCTGGCCGTGGCGATGGCGCCGATGCCACCTTCCAGTGCGGCCACGCGTTGCTCCAGCACCGCGTTGGTCGGGTTGCTGATGCGGCTGTAGACATGGCCGGCGCGCTCCAGGTTGAACAGCGCCGCCGCATGGTCGCTCGACTCGAAGACGAAGGAGGTGGTCAGGTGGATCGGCACGGCGCGTGCGCCGGTGGCGGGGTCGGGCGCGGCGCCGGCATGCAGCGCGAGCGTGTCGAAACCGGGATCGGAATAGCCTGGCATGAGGGTCTTTGGTTGGGGCGGGAAATCGGCATGGCCCGACGACCCCTGCGATGAAGCGGTGGGCCATGCGGGCTGCGGGACGGCCGATGATTGTGGGCTATATTCAATTCGCAATCGCCATCGCCCAGCAGAGGAAAAACCACCATGAAAGTCAGCGACATCCTGCGCGTCAAGGGCAGCACGCTCTTCACCGTCACGCCCGACGAGTCGTTATCGGTGGCAGTCACCACGATGGCCGAGAAGGACATCGGCTCGCTGGTCGTCATGGAGCATGGCGACCTGGTGGGGATGCTCACCTTCCGCGAGGTGATCCAGGCCATCGTGGCCAATGGCGGAACCGTCGGCACGACGCTGGTGCGCAAGGCGATGGACGACCATCCCGTGACCTGCACCATGGAAACCGAACTCGACGAGATCCGCCGCATCATGCTCGAGCAGCATGCGCGCTACATGCCCGTGATGGACCAGCGCATGCTGATGGGCGTGATCAGCTTCTACGACGTGGCCAAGGCGGTCGTCGACAGCCAGAACTTCGAGAACAAGATGCTCAAGGCCTACATCCGCGACTGGCCAGCGGAAGACGCGTCCGGCAGCAACTGATACGACTTCGCCTTCAACCGCATAACTGCGTTGGATCGCCTTGCCGTGCTACAGCACTGTCTGCGGCGCTCCGCCTTGTTCTGCGATTGAATGCAAAGCCGTATGAGCCGGCTGGGTCGTCGGAGACTCGAAGCCGCCGATCCTGTCACGCCCCTTCGCAAGCACTGCCGCGCTCCGGGCGCGAGGCGATGGCAGCCTGAACTTGCCCGCGCACTTGTGGCAGGCACAGTCGGTGGCCACCGACAGCCACATTCCGCCATCGGTGGCGCGCACCGAAATCAGGTCGTTGCACAGCGGGCAGGTCTGGCTCACACCACCGGAGCGGCCGTATTGGGCGATGGCGCGTGCGCTGGCGTCTTCGCAGGCGATTTCCCAGGCGGCCTCGGGCATGGCGGCCTGTTGCTGGAGCTTCTCGGTGTCGGGGCCGGCGAAGCGTGCCAGCAGGGGATAGGCGGACCACACGAGCAGCAACGCCGCCACGTAGCCCATGGCACTCGACGGGTCCAGGTCGCCGGAGCTGCCGCCGACATACCGGTGATACGCGTTCCACCCCACCAGCAGCAGGCCGCTCATCACGGCGCGGCCCAGGGTCTTGGCGATGACTTCAAGCATGGCGGACTGCTCCGTTCAGCCCTGGTCCTTGATGTTGCGCGCCACCCGTTGCGCCAGGCCCTGGATGCCGGCGTCGAGGCTGGCGACGACCTCCGCCGGGCGGTCCACCAGCGATGCGAAGTCAGGGAAGCGGAAGCGCTCGGGCGCGGGCACGCTCCACGAGGCCTCGCCACGCG
Source organism: Variovorax robiniae (assembly GCF_037889955.1). Taxonomy (NCBI): domain Bacteria; kingdom Pseudomonadati; phylum Pseudomonadota; class Betaproteobacteria; order Burkholderiales; family Comamonadaceae; genus Variovorax; species Variovorax robiniae. The sequence goes on along the minus strand of NZ_JBBKZS010000002.1, from coordinate 238,282 downwards.
CATCTGCGCCGTAGTAGATCGACTCCTCATACAGCGAGCCGACATCGCCGCGGCCGACCAGGTTCGCGCTGATGTTGACGCGCGGCTGATAGAAGCTGGACAGCCGGGCGGAATCCATCCCCGTGTCGCCGAAGTAGACGTGCAGGACCGGATCGGTGCCGGGCAGCTTGTCGATGTCGAGCGTATAGGGGTCTTTCGGCTGGTAGCCGAGCACGTCGGCGTCATAGCCTTCGCGGCGCAGATGCTCGACCAGCGCGGCCGTGAGCTTCGGGCCCATGGCCTGGCGCTCGGCGACCATCTTCTCCTCGAAGATGTTGCTCTTGATGCGGTTGGCGACGGCCGATGGAATGGCGGCGAAGCCCAGGACCCAGTTGTTGTAGGTCCAGAAGCGGTCCGGCGGCAAAACCGGCATCACGAGAATCTTCCTGACCACCGGCCGCGGCGCCTCGGGCATGGAGCTGCGCGAGCAGCCCGTCAACGCAACGGCGCCAAGCGCTGCGGCAGCGGCCGACAGCACGAACCTTCTTGTCGAACTCATCTCGTTTTCTTCCCTGAATACGTCCCTGGAGCGGCGATGCTATCGAGGAAGAAGAGGGTTGTGGCACCGTCGCTTGGCAATTGTTCACGGCTGAGACACATTAAGGTGTGAATGTTTCTCGATGGCCGTGCGTGATTTGGAAACTGCCAAATAAGTCACCGGCTGTGGCGCGCGCGACGGCACCCTGTTGTCGCGCGTCAGGCCATCCAGTCCTCCACCCGCAGCGTCGCGACCGGTCCTGTGGCCATCGGATGGGTATGCAGCGCTTGCACCACCCGATCCATGTCGGACTGCTTCACCACATCAGTCAGCACCAGTATCTGGGCGCACACGTCGGGCTGCACGGTGGCGACCTCGACGCGGCGCACGGGCACCTGAAGCGTGGCCAGCAACGCTTCCACGGCGTCGGCTTGATCGACATCAGACACGGGTACCCGGAGGTAGTACGCACCACGCACGTCAGTACGCCGGATGACCGGCAGGTCGCGCACCGCATGCGCCTGGAAGCCGAGGTGCGGCACGCGTTGCGCCGCAAGGGTACCGTCCAGCCGCGCGACGTCCACCAGGTCGGCGATGACCGCGGAGGCGGTCTGCTCGGAGCCGGCGCCCGCACCGTAGTACATCGTGAGGCCTGCCGCATCGCCCTTGACCATGACGCCGTTCATCGAACCGTGCACCTGCGCCAGCATGTGCGTGGCCGGCAGCAGTGCGGGCTGCACGCGCAACTCCACGCCGTGCGCGTGCCGGCGTGCGATGCCCAGCAACTTGACGCTGAAGCCCAGTTGCCCGGCGCAGGCCACGTCCAGGCGCGAGAGCGAGGTGATGCCCTCGACCTGCGCGTCGGCAAACCGGATCGGCATGCCGAAGGCGTTGGCGGCCAGCAGTGCGAGCTTGTGCGCGGCATCGGTGCCTTCGACGTCGAAGGCGGGATCGGCCTCCGCATAGCCCAGCGCCTGGGCTTCGGCGAGCGCGGTCTCGAAGTCCAGCGCCTCGTCGCGCATCTTCGAGAGGATGAAGTTGCTGGTGCCGTTGATGATGCCGGCGACCCATTCGATGCGGTTCGCGGCCAGTCCTTCGCGCAGCGCCTTGACGATGGGGATGCTCACAGCCACCGCGCCTTCGTAGGCGACGGCCACGCCTTGCTGGTGCGCGGCCTCGAGGATTTCCGCGCCGTGCACGGCCAGCAATGCCTTGTTGGCCGTGACGACGTGCTTGCCATGCGCGATGGCCGCCAGCACCCAGTCGCGCGCGGGGCCGGTGCCGCCGGCGACTTCGACGACCACGTCCACGTCGGGATGGCTGGCCACCCGCAGCGGATCGTCGGTGAGTTCAACGCGTTCGCCCACGATCTCCGCCGCCCGGCCCAGGTTGCGCGCCGCAACGATCACGATCTCGATGCCGCGCCCGGCACGCGCGAGGATCTCGCCCTGGTTGCGGCGCAGCACGCGGAAGGTGCCGGCACCGACGGTGCCGATGCCGATCATGCCCACGCGAAGGGGGCGAAGGCTGGCCGGCGATGGATGCTCGGACTGGAAGGACTGGACGGGATCGCGATACATGGACTTCTCCTGGCAAATACAAAAAAACCCGGCTGCCAGAGCTGGGTTTCTTGGGATCGCTGGAGAAGCGGAAGAGACACCAGGTGGCTGCCGAAGCGGCCACCTGCGCGTGCTCAGGTGGCCGCGGCGGTCATGGTGGTAATCATTCGTGCATCCACTGCGCGCGGGAAGGCGCGCGGCATCGCATGGCCTGCGTGGGCGGGGCTGGATGCGAGGGGGAGTGGATGGGACGGCATGAGGGGGCTAGTCTAATGCAGGTTGCGCCGGCCTCGTTGCACGCTTTCGTCAAACCTGCGGTACAACCCAGGGAATCAACCACGCGCACCCGGCAAGGAACAACGTATGACGATCTTTCAATTCAACTTGCCCGACGCCCTGGCCCAGCGCGCGCGCAGCGAAGGACTCCTGTCCGATGCGGGCATCCAGCGCCTGCTGGAAGAGGCCATGCGCCGTCAGGCCGGGCGCCGGCTGATGCAGGTGGCGGAGCGCCTGCACGCCGCCGGCATCGAGCCGATGAGCGAAGAAGAGATCGAGGCCGAGATCCAGGCCAGTCGCGCCGAGCGCCGTGCCCGCCAGGCTGAACAGCCCAAGCCGCCGCACGACAAGCAGTGAAGCTCGTCCTGGACACCAACATCGTTGTTTCCGCGCTGATCTGGGGAGGAGAGCCCTACAAGCTGATCCGTGCAGCCACCGAGGGGGACATCGAGCTGTATACATCTCCCGCGCTGCTGGCCGAGCTTTTGGACGTGCTCGGCCGCGGACACCTGGCCTCGCGACTTGCCGCGCAACGGTCCTCGGTCGAGCAAGCGATCAAGCTCTATGGTGATCTGGCCATCAACGTCTCGCCCTTGGCCACACCCCGCGCGGTTCCCGGCGACCCCGACGACGATCACGTCATCGCGGCAGCCTTGGCCGGCCTGGCCGACCTGATCGTCAGTGGCGACCGACATTTGCTGAGCATGAGCCGTTACCAGGGAATCGACATCGTGAGGGTGGGGGAGGCCCTGGGGCGCATCGCCCACGCATAGTCGTCAGCTACGCCGCAGGCAAGGTGACCAGCGCAGCAGCCGGCAGGCTGGCAAACGCATCGCCGACGCGCACTGATCCGTCCGCGACCGCTAGGACTTCATCGGTCAGCACATTGCGAAAGCGCGTTCCCTCCGGCCAGCCTGGCAGCCTGACCACGGTGTCGCCCCAACTCGCGCTACCCAACGGCAGGCGTTGCTCGGTGGCGGCGGCTGCGTCCTCTTCCAACCCGGCGAACAAGCGCCCGGCAACAACCACCAGCGCCTGACCCCGGTGGTGCCGCGTGTAGGCCACGACGTGCTGCGCCTTCGCGCCCCGGGCGTGCAGCGCCGTGTAGGCACCCTCGCGGAAGAGCACGGGCATTTCCTTGCGCAAGCCCATCAGCCGCCAGGTCAGCCATAGCTTTGCGCGACCATCGTGCGGCGCCTCGGCGAGTCGGCGGACCATCGCCGCGACGCCGGGTTCGCGCGCCTGCGCCGCCAGTGCGGCCAGCCATTCGGATCGCAGCGCGTAGTCGACAGGCCGGCGGTTGTCCGGGTCGACCAGGCTCAGGTCCATCAGCTCGTTGCCCTGGTACAGGTCGGGCACGCCGGGCGACGTGTACTTGATCAGCGTCATCGACAGGCTGTTGAGCGCGCCGAACCAGGCGACCGTGGCGCTCATCGCCTGCAGGTCGGGCAGGAAGGCGTTGTCATCCGCCGGGGTCAGCAGGCGCTGCACGAAGCCGGTCAGCGCAGTTTCGTAGTCGGTGTTGGGATTGACCCAACTGGTGAACTCCTTCGACTCGCGCGCGGCCTTGAGCATGTAGCGTTCGATGCGGGCGATGTACGGCGCACGGGTGTCATCGTCGAGGCCGCCGGCCGGCAGTGTGCCGAGCAGGGTCTGGTAGAGCAGGTACTGGTGCGCCGCGCTTGGCAGGTCCGTGCCCTCGGGCGCCGCGTTCATCTCACGCCAGCGCCGCAGCGCCAAGCGCCAGGCCGCGGGGAATTCAGACAGCACGTTGATGCGGTTGCGCACGTCTTCCGAGCGCTTGTTGTCGTGCGTGGACGTGGCCAGCATGGTGTGCGGCCAGCGCTTCGAGCGGTCGGTGCTGGCCTCGTGGAAGGCCGGCACGGTCATGCCGAAATGCGCGGGTTCGCCGCCGACCTCGTTCAGTGAACTCAGCGGAAAGTAGCGGTAGAAGGCCGTGTCTTCCACGCCCTTGGCGGTGACGGGTGCGCTGAACTGCTGGAAGCGGATGGCGAAGCGCAGCACGCGCTCGCGCAGTTCGGCCGGCGCGCCGGCCACGGCCTCGCCCAGCAGCGTGCGGCGCACGAAGTCGAACACGGAGCCATCGGCCTCGGGGCTCTGCTGCAGTGCCTGTGCGACGGCCTGCTCGATGTAGTGGAAGTCCTGGGCCGAGGGCGCGTCGATGATGTACGTCCGATAGACCTGCAGGCAGGCCGCCACCTCGGCCAGCGCGCGGCGCAGCGTGTTGAGCGTGTAGTCGCGCGTGTGGCGGTCGGCGCGGGCGATGCGCAGCAGCTCGGTCGAGAGCACGTTGAGCTCCGACGACAGTGCGTTGCGCATGATGGCGTGCTTGCCGCGGAAGGCGAGCTGCGCGAAGGAGGCCTCGACATCGGTGAAGCTGCGCCAGATGCGCGTGAAGCGTTCCGCCGCCGCGGTGTCGACCAGCACGCCGTTGACCACCATCGCAAAGCGGTAGCCGGTGGTGCCGTGCACATGCCATTGCTCGGGCACTTCCTCGTGCGAGGCGGCGATCTTTTCCGCGACGACGTAGAGCGGACGTGCCGGCCTTCCGTCCGCGTCCGGGCCCGGCAATGCGAGGCCGGCACGCCGTGCAAAGCCGCGCTGCAGACGCTCGAAATACTGGGCCGGGTCGTAGAGGCCGTCCGGATGGTCGATGCGCAGGCCGTCGACCAGACCGGCCGCCGCCAGGTCGAGCGCCATGCCATGCGTGGCCTCGAACACCGGCTCGCGCTCGATGCGCAGGGCGGCCAGGTCATTGATGTCGAAGAAGCGGCGGTAGTTGATCTCGTCGGCCGCCACGCGCCAGTAGGCGAGGCGATAGGCCTGCGCGTCGAGCAGTTCGTGCAGGGCGTCGCGCTCGCTGGCGCTGTTGAACTCGGCGACGGCCGAGGCCATGGCATGCGCCACGCCGTGCTGGCGGGACACGAGGCGTGCGAGTCGGCTCTTGAGCACCTCCTTGTCGCGTGCGCGCTCGGCCACGGCTTCAGGACTGGTGGCGGTGCGCTCCGGCAGGTGGCCGAACGAGGCCGCGATGCTGGCCAGGCTGGCGCTGAGGTCGGCATCGTCGATGCGGGCCTCGGCGCGCTGCAGCACGCGCGGAAAGGTTTCCGGTGCGAGCGGGAAGCGGTGTTCGTTGTAGTGCAGCGCGAAGGTGCCTGCGTCTTCGTCGAACACCAGCACCAGTTCGCCGCGCGCCAGCACGTCGCCGTAGTGGTCGCCGAGCACGGGCAGCAGCACCTTGTCCTGCAGCTCGATGTTGAGCGGATGCCAGTCGATGTCGAAGTGCTGCGCGTAGAGCGACGACGGGCCGTTCTCCAGCACGTCGCTCCACCAGGCGTTGTCGGCCCCGAGCACGCCCATGTGGTTGGGCACCAGGTCCAGCAACTGGCCCATGCCATGCGACTTGAGCGCGGCGCTGAAGCGCTCGAAGCCTTCGCGACCACCCAGCTCCGGATTGATCTCGTCGTGCGCGACCACGTCGTAGCCGTGCATGCTGCCGGGCCGCGCGCGCTGGATCGGCGAGCAGTAGATGTGGCTGACGCCGAGCCGGGCCAGGTAGGGCAGCACGGCGATGGCGTCGTCGAAAGTGAAGTCCTTGTGGAACTGCAGGCGGTAGGTGGCGCGCGGGATCACCGCCACGGCGCCGCGCCGCGTACCGGCCTGCGGCACCGGATGCGGGCGGATGGCGGCGAGGGCCTCGCACAGTTGCAGCGTCGGCACGTCGGCGGCAAGCTGCGGCAGGTCGAGGCGCAGCTTGCGGCGCCAGTTGGGTTGCGAGTCGGTGGTGCCGGGCATGTTGGCCTGCTCCAGCATGCCGACGGTGTCTTCCAGCTGCACCATCATCACCTGCGACGGCGTGCTCGCGAGGTAGGCGTGGATGGCGGTGACGGTCGCGGTGGACAGCGTCTGCGCGCCGGTGGCCTCGACCACGGCATCGGCCGACAGCAGGCCGGCACGTTGTACCGCGAGCAGCAGGCGAACGCGCTCCTGCGCGCGGTCGAACAGTTGCTTCTCGAAGATGGCCTGGCTCGGGAACAGCCCCAGCGTCAGCCGCAGGCGCAGGTCGTGGCCGGCCCACCAGCCGGTGAGCGTGGCCAGGTCGTGCGTGCTGATCGCCACCAAGGCATGGCGCGGATATTCGGAAGGCGGCTTGAAGTCGCCCTCGTGGTTGCGCTCGAAGTACAGCAGGCGGTACGACAGCACCTGGAAGCGGGCCAGCGCGCCGTGCATCTCGTCGGCCACGGTGCCGAGGTCCTCGCCGATGATCATGCAGCGCTGGCGCTGGCTCTCGATGGCGACGATGGCCAGCATCTCGTGCAGCGCGTAGTGCACGTAGGCGCCATCCTGGGGCGTCTTCTCGGGCGGGATCCAGAACAGGCGCATGAGGCCCATCACATGGTCGATGCGCAGGGCGCCCGCGCCGCGCATGCTGCCGCGCAAGGTCTCGATGAAGAAGCGGTAGCCGGTGGTGCGCAGCCGGTCGGGACGCAGCGGCGGCAGGCCCCAGCCCTGGCCGTTGGGATTGAACTCGTCGGGCGGCGCGCCGACGCTGGCGCCGAGGGCAAACAGCTCACGCTCGCACCAGGCGTCGGAACCGGCGCGGTCGACCGACACGGCCAGGTCGAGGTAGAGGCCGACCGCCATGCCCAGGGCCTGGCATTGCTCGCGCACGTAGCCGAGTTGCCGCGCGGCCTGCCATTGCAGGTATTCGAAGTAGCCGATGCGCTCGACATGCGATTGGGCGAAGGCCGCGACCTCGGGCGTGTCGGGCGAGCGGAAGGCCTCGGGCCACACGGGCCAGCCCCAGGTGGCGGGATCGGCGCGATGGAAGTGCTCCTGCAGCGCCTCGAACAGCGCGTGCTTGCGCAGGGCATCGCCACGCTCGGCGCGGAAGGCATCGAAGGCCGCGGCGCCGGCCGTGGCGTTGGCGATGTGCTGCGTGCGGAAGTGCGTGTAGAGCAGTTCCAGCACCTCGAACTTGGCCGCCGCGACGCCGGGGTAGTCGACCAGTTCGGTGTCGCGCAGTGCCGCGAGGCGTGCCTGGAATTCCGGGGAGCGCACGCGCTGCTGCGCGGGCTCGCATTCGCGGAACTCGTCGATGGCCTCGACGTCGAGGTAGAGCACGTCGAGTTGCACGCGCGAGGACGGGCTGTAGGGACTCGCATGCGCCGGGTTGTGCGGGAACAGCGCATGCAAGGGATTGAGGCCCAGGATGCCGGCGCCGCGCTGTGCGGCCTGCTGCGCGAAGCGGGTCAGGTCGGTGAAATCGCCGACGCCCCAGTTGCGGTTGGAGCGCAGTGCATAGAGCTGCACCGCGGGGCCCCAGACGCGCACGTCCTCCTTCATGGCCGGCGGGTTGTAGCAATGCGGCGGTGCGCTGATGAGCAGGGTGTCGCCGGGCAGGTCGTCCAGCGTCAGGCGGTGGTAGCCCATCGGCAGCGCGAGCATGAAGGCGACGCGGCGCTCGCAATGGGGGACGCCACCGACATCGGTGCGCGCTTCCTCGTGGAAGTCGTGCAGGCGCGCATGGCCGCGGTGCCGCGTGCCGCCTTCTTCCACGATGGTCCAGTGCGCTTCGGCCAGGGCGGCGGGCACGCGCAGCGTGAGCGCCCAGTGCGACTGTCCCGCGTCGATGGCGGCGGCGGGCGGAAGCGCAAGTTTCCATGCGGCCGAGCGCAGTTCGATCAGGCTCTGTTGCAACGGAAGCGTGAGGTCGATCCCGAAGGTGCCGAGCAGCGCGCGCAGGTTGGCGGGCGCGATGACATGCCGGTGGCCGAAGATGTCGTGGTAGTCGGTGGCAATGCCGAAGTGGGCGCACAGGGCATGCAATGCCTCGTGTTCGCCGGGAGCCTCATCCATGGTTCATTTCCTGCAGCGTGACGCAGACCGCGCCAGGTGCCAAGCGTAGCGTTTCGTTGTGGCCGGACGGCACGAGGCCGGTGGCGTAGATGGTTTGTCCCAGGATGGGCTGGACGCCTGTCGCCGGCTTCTTGCCGAAGTTCGCCAGCATGCGCAGGCGGGCGCCGTTGAGCGACCAGTCGAGCCGAAGGATGTCGCCCTCGCACCAGTGCTGTCCGCCGCCGCGCTGCGTGGCCAGGTGCGGCACCACCATGCGCCGGCGGATCGCCAGCAACTCGGAGATGAAGGCGAGGAAGTCGCGATGCGGACCGTGCAGGCGCTCCTGCCAGTTCAGCTTCGATGCCTCGAAGGTCGAGGTCGCATTCGGGTCGGGGATGCGCGCGCGTGCGGCTTCGTCCGCGAAGGCCGCGAACTTACCGAACTCGGCGCGACGACCGGCCGACACCGCGGCCGCGAGCTCGTGGCCGAAGTCGCAGAAGTAGAGGAAGGGCGTCGAGGCCGCGTACTCCTCGCCCATGAACAGCATCGGCACATGCGGCGACAGCAGCAGGCAGGCATAGGCCGCACGCAGCAATGCGGGGTCGGCCAGGGCATCGATGCGGTCGCCGAAGGCGCGGTTGCCGACCTGGTCGTGGGTCTGCAGAAAGGACACGAAGGCGTTGGAGGGCAGGTGCGTGCTCGGCTCGCCACGCAGCTCGCCGCTTCGAAAGGCAGAAGCCTGGCCCTGGAACACGAAGCCCTCCGCGAGTGCGCGGCCGAAGTGGCCGAGGGGATTGTCGGCATAGTCGGCGTAGTAGCCGTCGGTGTCGCCGGTGACCAGCACATGGGCCGCATGGTGCAGGTCGTCGTTCCATTGCGCGGTGGCGGCCAGGGGCTTGCCCGCGGCATCGCGTGCCAGGTAGCGTGCGCCGTTGGCATCGTTCTCCAGCACGATGTGGACGTGGCGCTCGCGGCCCGGTCCATTGCGCAGCGCGCTGCAGATCTCCTCGACGATGTCGGGCCGGCTGTCGTCGCGGATCGCGTGGATGGCGTCCATGCGCAGGCCGTCGAAGCGGTATTCCTCGACCCAGAACAGCGCGTTGTGGACGAAGAAGTCGCGGACCGTGCGCGCCTGCTCTCCGTCGTAGTTGATCGCGGAGCCCCAGGGGGTCTGGTGCGCGGCGTTGAAGAAATGCGGGCTGCCCGCGTGCAGGTAGTTGCCCTCTGGGCCGAAGTGGTTGTAGACCACGTCCAGCAGCACCATCAGGCCGAGGTCGTGCGCGGCGTTGACGAAAGCCTTGAGGTCGTCGGGCGTGCCGTAGGAGGCATCGGGTGCGAACTGCAGCACGCCGTCGTAGCCCCAGCCCCGGTGACCTGGCGAGGCGGCGACCGGCATGATCTCGACCACGGTGATGCCGAGCGCGGCCAGGTCGATCAGGTGCTTGCGTGCCGCGGCGAAGGTGCCTTCGGGCGTGAAGGTGCCGATGTGCAGCTCGTAGATGATCGCCTCGGTCCAGGGGCGTCCGCGCCATGGGTCGTCGTGCCAGGCGTAGCTGCGCGGATCGACCACCTCGCTGGCACCGTGCACGTCGTCCGGGTTGCGGCGCGAGGCGGGGTCGGGCACGCGCGTGCCGTCGGGCAGGCAGAAGCGGTAACGGTCGCCGGCGCGGGCCTGCGCGACATCGAGGCGATGCCAGCCATGAGGCTTGCGCTTCATGACGATCGGCTTTTCGGTGCCGAGTTCGAGCGCGATGTGGGGGGCGTCGGGGGCCCAGTAGCTGAATCGCACGCCAGCATCGAGCACGGTGGCTCCGAAGGGCATGGCGTGGGCAACTTCCAATTCGAGATTCCGATTCAAAGTGGCGGCGGCGGATCGGCGGGGCGGCTCTGGATGAGCGGCCGGCCGCGCGGGCGCAGCGTGGTCACGTGGCTGGTCGCGGTGGCCTGCTCCGGGACGGGCGACGGCGCTTCGAAGGCATCTTCCGCTGCCTGCACCGGCACATCGCGCTTCGGTGTCGTCGTGGGCGCGGGTGGCACGACGCGGTCGCCTTGCGGCCACCATTGCGAGATGCGGTCCGCCGCCCAGTCCTTGCCGGCCAGGCCGAAGGCCAAGGCCAGCGCGAACACCACGCCCGCCAGGATCACCAGGAAGCTCTCGCGCACGATGTCGCCGCCCACCTTCACATGGTCCAGCGCGATCAGCACCACGAAGATCATGATCGCGTACCGCACCACCTTGCCGAAGAAGACGGCGTCCGCCAGCTTGTTGCCGCGGCCGTAGTGGATCACCGCATCGCCCACGAACTTCGCGAAGTAGGAGCCGAAGGCCAGCACCATCATCGCAACGAAGACGTTCGGCACGAACCACATCACGCGCCCGAGCAGGTCGGTGATGTAGGTCAAGCCCAGGCCATTGAAGGCGATGATCAGCGCGGCCAGCAGCACCATGCCGTAGGCCAGCAGGCCGATAAGGTCGCTGGTGTCCTTGTTGAGGCCACCCTGCTTCAGGAAGTTGTCCATGCCCGAGCGCTGCGTCAGCACGCCGAAGTTGGCCGCGCGCAACCCCTTCGTGACGGCGAAGCGCACCACCTTCGCGATGAGCCAGCCGGCCACGATGACCACGGCCGCGAAGAACAGCCGCGGCAGGTAGGCGCCGATCTGGAACAGGAAGGCACGCAGCGGCTCGAGGCTGATGTCAAACTGGTTCATTGCGCAACTCCTCTTGCGATGTCGGTGGCGTTCGTCCCGGCGAGCGATTGCAGGCCCTGCATCGGCACCTGCACCCAGTCGACGCGGTTGTTCAACTCATAGCGAAGCTCGTACATGGCCTTGTCGATCTCGAACAGCGACAGCAGGTCGGTCTCAGGCGGCGGTGCATTGGCCGCGGCCAGCGTGTCGACATAGCCACCGAGGAAGGCCTTGCGCACCTGCTGCTCCCAGTCGGCGGCGGTCACGTCGAGGCGCGCCAGTTCTTCCGGGTTCTGCGCGTTGCGCTTGAGCGCGGACCAGCGGGCGTAGTTGAAGGAACGCAGCATGCCGGCCACGTCGCGCAGCGGGGAGGTCTTGGCACGTCGTTCCTCGAAGCTGCGCGCCGGCTCGCCCTCGAAGTCGATGATGACGAAATCGTTGCGCGAGACCAAGACCTGTCCCAGGTGGTAGTCGCCGTGGAAGCGCGACTTGAAGGCGGCCGGTCCGGCGGACTCAACAGGAAAGGATTCGATGCGTTGCAGCAGCGCCGCCTCGCGCGCCAGCAATCGTGACGCATCCTGCTGCACTTCCGGTGGCAGGCCGTGCATGCGCTCGCGCAGCATGTCGAAGCTGCGGCGCGCCTCGGCGGCGGAACCGTCGCGGAAGGCGGTGCGATCCGCGGCCGCCAGCGGCTCGGGGTCGAAGGCCGGATCGCCTTGGGAGCGGGCGAAGGCCAGGTGCAATTCGGCCGTGCGTTGGCCCAGCACGCGCATCAGCTTGAGGAAGGCGCCATGGTCCACGAGCGCGCCGCCTTCGGGCAGATCGCGCTGCGCCGACAGCGCGCGGTCCAGGTAGTCCAGCGTGTAGTCCCAGGCATCGCCCTGGTTCGGCACATAGGCCTGCAGCAGCGCGAGCGTCATCACCTTGCCGTCCTTGCCGTGGTACTCGATGGCGCCGGCGACAGGAACGCAGTTGGCGAATCGCGCCACCTGAGTGAGGTAGCGGCCCACGTCGAGTTCCGGGTTCACGCCCTCATGCAGGTGCCGATAGCCCTTGAGGAACAACTGGTCGCCCAGCGTGATGACGGTGTTGCTGCTCGCGGCACTGGGCTTGCTGACATCGAGCGCGTCGATGTCCTCGTCCGTCACGTCGACCAGGGCGCCGGTCGAGGTGAAGCGGATCTCGCCCTGCTGTGCAGGCAGCACCAAACCTTGCGCAATTCCAAGCACCACCGCGCGGCAGAAGGACTCGTCATAGAAGGCGTCGCCCATCAGGCCCACCTCGGCCTGCTGGCGCACCTTGGCAATGACGGCCTGCGTGAGCTGCTTCATGCGCTCCTCGTCGTGGTCTTCCCAGGCCAGGGCGAGCGGCATGAAGTAGGTCGAGCGGGCGTCCTCGGTCTGCACGTCGAGCAGCGGCAGCATCCAGCGCATGCGGCCGCGCTCCCACACCGCATGCTCGCCAATGGTGGTGCGCACGATGGCGCTGCCCTTGGATGCGTACCAGCGCTGCGCCTCGATGTGGCGCGCGAACAGGTCGGCCTCGACCTGCTCGCGCAAACGGTCGGCCATGGCCATGCGCCACGGCATCACGCGCTCGCGGAACAGGCTGGTCCAGCCGTCGAAGAGCACCAGCGTGGGCCGGTCGCGCAGGCCCACTTCCTCCTGGTGCCACACCGGCATCGGTGCATCGGTGGTGAGCTTGAACCAGTAGAAGCCGTACGAGGGCATCGTCAGCAGGTACGGCAGCTCGCCGATGGGCGGGAAGGTCGTGCGCCCGAGCATCTCCACCGGCACGCGCGTCTTGTAGGCCGACAGGTCCAGCTCCACCGGCTGCGCCGCGCGCGAGAGGTTGAACACCTGGAGGATCACGTCGTCCTCGAACAGGCTCAGGTAGGCCAGTACCTTGCGGTTGCCGGGCCTGAGGAACACCTTCTTGCCGCGGCCGAAGGCGCTGCTGGTCTTGCGCACGGCCAGCATGCGGCGCGTCCAGTGCAGGAGCGAACTGTTGTCGCGCAACTGGGCCTCGACGTTCACCGACTCGTAGCCGTACATCGGGTCCATGATCGGTTGCAGGTAGAGCCGCTGCGGGTCGGCGCGCGAGAAGCCGGCGTTGCGGTCGGGCGCCCATTGCATCGGCGTGCGCACGCCGTTGCGGTCGCCGACGAAGACGTTGTCGCCCATGCCGATCTCGTCGCCGTAGTAGATGATCGGCGAGCCCGGCATCGACAGCAGCATGCCGTTCATGAGCTTGATGCGGTCCTTGTCGTTGTCCATCAGCGGCGACAGGCGCCGGCGGATGCCGAGGTTGATGCGCGCTCGCTTGTCGGCCGCATAGGTGGTGTACATGTAGTCGCGCTCGCGGCTGGTCACCATCTCCAGCGTGAGCTCGTCATGGTTGCGCAGGAACACGGCCCACTGGCAGCCCTCGGGGATGTCGGGTGTCTGCTGCATGATCTCGACGATCGGGTCGCGGTCTTCCTGCGCGATCGACATGTACATGCGCGGCATCAACGGGAAGTGATACGCCATGTGGCATTCGTCGCCATTGCCGAAGTATTCGCGCACGTCTTCCGGCCACATGTTGGCCTCGGCCAGCAGGAAGCGGTTCTTGTATTCGGCGTCGATGGCGGCGCGGATCTTCTTGATGACGGCATGCGTCTCGGGCAGGTTCTCGTTGCTGGTGCCGTCGCGCTCGACCAGGTACGGAATCGCATCGAGCCGGAAGCCGTCCACGCCCATGTCGAGCCAGAAGCGCATGGTCTTGAAGATGGCTTCCAGCACGGCCGGGTTGTCGAAGTTGAGGTCCGGCTGGTGGCTGAAGAAACGGTGCCAGAAGTATTGCTTGGCCACCGGGTCCCAGGTCCAGTTGGAAGTCTCGGTGTCGGTGAAGATGATCCGCGTACCCTGGTAGATCTGGTCGGTGTCGCTCCACACGTAGAAGTTGCGCTCAGGCGAGCCGGGCGGCGCGTTGCGCGCGGCCTGGAACCACGGATGCGCGTCGGAGGTGTGGTTGATGACCAGCTCGGTGATCACGCGCAGGCCGCGCTTGTGGGCCTCGTCGAGCATCTCCTTGAAGTCGGCCAGCGTGCCGTACTGCGGATTCACGTCCTCGTATTCGGCGATGTCGTAGCCGTCGTCGCGCAGGGGCGAGGGATAGAAGGGCATCAGCCAGATCGTGTTGACGCCGAGGTCCTTCACGTAGTCGAGCTTGGCCGTCACGCCCTTGAAGTCGCCCATGCCGTCGCCGTCGGTGTCGAAGAAGGCCTTGACGTTGAGCTGGTAGATCACCGCGTCGCGGTACCACTGCGCGTCGCCGGCGAGGTCGACTTCGGGGGTTTCCAGGGCGATGGCGGGGACGTTGGCGTTCATGTTCTTCTTGGCCCTACAGGTAGTAGTCGAAGTCTTGCTCGCTGCGCGTGCGGCGGCGCACGACCATGATGTGCGCGGGCGTGTGGTGCGGGTCGAGCCGCACGTAGTGCCAGTCGCCCTGCCACTGGTAGCGCTCGTCGCTGAGCAGATCATGCATCTGCCAGGTGCCGCCCGGGTCCACGCCGATCGAATGCGGCTCGAGTCCGATCCAGCCGTACTGCGCGTTGTGCGGGTCGAGGTTGACCACGGTGACGATGATGTTCTGTCCGTCCTCGGACTGCTTGGCATAGGCCAGCAACTGGTCGTTCTCCACCGCCAGGAAGCGCAGGCTGCGGTTGAATTGCAAGGCGACGTTGTCCCGGCGGATGCGGTTCACGCGCTCGATCAGGGGCGCGATGCTGTCGGGCTGGTCATGGTCCCAGGCTCGGATCTGGTACTTCTCGGAGTCCAGGTATTCCTCGCTGCTCGGTCCGCGCGGCAGGTGCTCCAGCAATTCGTAGGCGGGGCCGTAGATGCCGTAGCTCGCGGCCAGCGTGGCGGCCAGCACCAGGCGCAGCCGGAACATGCCGGGACCGCCGGTCTGCAGTTGCTCGTGCAGGATGTCCGGCGTGTTGGGCCAGACGTTGGGGCGGAAGTATTCGTAGCCCGGGCCCTGCGTGAGTTCGGTGAAGTACTTGGTCAGTTCTTCCTTGGTGTTGCGCCAGGTGAAGTAGGTGTAGGACTGCGAATAGCCGAGCTTGGCCAGCCGGTGCATCACCTTGGGCCGCGTGAAGGCCTCGGCCAGGAAGATCACGCCGGGATGCTCGCGCTTGATCTGCGTGATGCACCACTCCCAGAACGGAAAGGCCTTGGTGTGCGGGTTGTCGACGCGGAAGACTTTCACGCCTTCGTGGATCCAGTGGTCGAACACGCTCTTGAGCTCGACCCACAGGCCCTGCCAGTCGTCGCATTCGAAGTTGAAGGGATAGATGTCCTGGTACTTCTTCGGCGGGTTCTCCGCATATTGCACGGTGCCGTCCGGCCGCCAGCGGAACCAGCCGGGATGCGCCTTGACGTAGGGATGGTCGGGCGCGCACTGGAAGGCGATGTCGAGTGCGATGTCGATGCCGTGGCCGGCTGCGGCAGCGACGAGGTGGCGGAAATCTTCGGCCGTACCCAACTCGGGCAGGATCGACTTGTGCCCGCCCTCGGCCGCGCCGATGGCCCAGGGGCTGCCCACGTCGCCGGGCTCGGTCACGAGCGTGTTGTTCTTGCCCTTGCGATCGATGCGGCCGATGGGATGGATCGGCGGCATGTAGAGCACGTCGAAGCCCATCTTCGCGATGGCGGGCAGGCGGCTCTCGACATCGCGCAGCGTGCCGTGCGTGCCCGGTGCGCCGGTGGAGCGCGGGAACAGTTCGTACCAGGTGCTGAAGCGGGCACGCACACGGTCGACGATGAGCGGCAACTCCGCGGAGGTGGTCTGGAAGCGCCGGTCCGGGTAGCGGCCGGCCAGTTCGGCCAAGTCCCGGTCGAGCGCCTGCGCCTTCAACGCCGTGCCGTCGATGTTGCGGTCCGCTGCATCATGGTCGAGCGACTGGGCCCACTGGGTCAATGCCTGCCGGTCCGCACCCGTGGCGCGGCTCGATGCTGCAGCTACCTCGATGGCGCCGACCTGCACCGCGACGCGGATGTCCTCTTCATCGACGCGGCGCGTGAGTTCATGCCGCCATGACGCAAAGGAGTCGACCCAGGCCACCACGCCGTAGCTGTAGCGGCCGGGTGTTGGCGGCGTGAACTCGGCCTCCCAGATGTCGTTGTTGAGCAGCACCATCGGCACTTCATGCGTGGCGCCGCCGTCGGCGCGCCACAGCAGCAGCACGCGCAGCACGTCGTGCCCGTCGGCGAAGCAATGTGCCTTCACCTCCAGTTTTTCGCCGGCAGTGCGCTTGACGGCAAAGCGTCCGCCGTCGACCACCGGCAACACCGCGTCGATGACCGCGCGCGCATGGCCGTCGTCAGGCATGCCTGGCAGCGTGGGCGTCAGAAGAACGGGTGTGTGCATCTCAGTCATTGGCGGCAGGCCTCAGGATGAGTGTGGACAACGGCGGCAGCGTCAGGGTCAGCGAATAGGGCTGGTGGCCTTCAGGGAGCGGTGCAGCCTGCACGCTGCCCAGGTTGCCCCAGCCCGCACCACCGAACTCCTTCGCATCGCTGTTGAGCAATTCGCGCCAGACACCACCCGTGGGCACGCCCACGCAACGGTTTGTACGCGGCATCGGGGTCAGATTGCAAGCGATGAGCAACGGCGCACCGCCCAGAAGCGGCTTGCGCAGGAAAACGAACACGCTGGTCTCAGCCTCGTCGGCCTGCAGCCATTCGAAGCCGTCGGGCGAAAAGTCGAGCTGATGCAGGGCCGGCTCCTCGCGCAGCACGCGGTTGAGTTGCCGCACATAAGCCTGCAGGCCCGCATGCTCGGCCAGCTCCGTCACCCACCATTCCAGCTCGCCGTCATGCGTCCATTCACGCCGCTGGCCGAACTCGCCGCCCATGAACAGCAGCTTCTTGCCGGGATGCGTCCACATGTAGCCGAACAGCGCGCGCAGGTTGGCGAACTGCTGCCAGCTGTCGCCCGGCATCTTGTTGAGGAGCGAGCCCTTGCCGTGGACCACTTCGTCATGCGAGAGCGCGAGCACGAAGTTCTCGCTGAAGGCATAGATCAGCGAGAAGGTCAGCTGGTTGTGATGGTGCTTGCGGTGGATCGGGTCCTTGGCAAAGTACTTCAGCGTGTCATGCATCCAGCCCATGTTCCATTTCATGCCGAAGCCGAGCCCGCCCATGTCGACCGGCCGCGTGACCAGCGGCCAGGAGGTGGACTCCTCGGCGATGGGCACGGTGTCGGGCTGCTCGCGGTAGATGGCCTGGTTGAGGTCTTGCAGGAACTCGATGGCTTCGAGGTTCTCGCGACCGCCGTGCTTGTTGGGAATCCATTCGCCATGCTTGCGCGCATAGTCGAGGTAGAGCATCGAGGCCACAGCATCCACGCGCAGTCCATCGAGGTGGTAGTGCTCCAGCCAGAACAGCGCCGACGAGATCAGGAAGCTGCGCACCTCGTTGCGGCTGTAGTTGAAGATGCTCGAGTTCCACTCCGGATGAAAGCCTTGCCTTGGGTCGGCGTGCTCGAACAGGTGCGTGCCGTCGAAGTAGCCGAGTCCGTGTTCGTCAGTGGGGAAGTGCGAGGGCACCCAGTCCAGCAGCACGCCGATGCCACGCTGGTGCAGGTGGTCGACGAAGGCCATGAAGTCCTGCGGCGTGCCGTAGCGCGCGGTCGGTGCGAAGTAGCCCGTGGTCTGGTAGCCCCAGGAGCCGTAGAACGGGTGCTCGGTGACGGGCATCAGCTCGACGTGCGTGAAGCCCATATCGGTCACGTACTCGGCCAGGCGGTGCGCGATTTCCTGGTACCCGAGCATCTGGCCGTCACGGCGTTTCCACGAGCCGAGGTGCACCTCGTACACGGACATTGGCGCATCGAGCGCATTGCAGGCGCCGCGCGTGGCCATCCAGTTGCCGTCATGCCATTCATGGTCCAGCGACCACACGCGCGAGCCCGTGGCCGGCGGCGCTTCGCTGCAGAAGGCGAAGGGGTCGGCCTTGTCCACGACGTAGCCGTTGAAGCGCGAGAAGATGCGGTACTTGTAGACCTGTCCCTGCGTGGTCTTGGGTGCGATGGCTTCCCAGATGCCGCTGCCGTCGGGCCGCGGATGCATGCGAAGGGCCGTCTCGTCCCAGCCATTGAAGTCGCCGATGACCGACACGGCCTCTGCGTTGGGCGCCCACACGGCGAAGGTGGCACCACTGCCATCCGCATGCACGTGGCAACCGAGGTTGTCATGCATGCGGGCATGGGTGCCTTCGCGAAAGAGCCAGCTGTCTTGCTCGCCGAAATGCTGATGATGGATTTGCACTGTGTTCCCTGTGACCGGACGGATTGATTCGTCCTTGGGCTTGCGAGCGATTCATTGAAACGCAGGCCCTCGAAGGGCGCAAGGCGCGTCTGCGACTTGTTGTGTCAGACGTTGACTACAGGCGGATCAACGAATGATTTCGGCGGCCGCGTGGATCGTCTCGCGCACCCGCGGATAGATCTGCGTGTTCCATCGACTGCCGCTGAACACGCCGTAGTGGCCCACGCCGGCTTGGAGGTGGTGTGCCTTCAGGTAGGGCCGGATGCCGCTGCACAGGTCCTGCGCGGCCACGGTCTGGCCCACGGAGCAGATGTCGTCGCGCTCGCCCTCGACGGTGAGCAATGCGGTGCGTCGGATGGCTGCGGGATTGATCGTGCGCTCGCCCACCGTGAGCACCCCACGCGGCAGGTCATAGGTCTGGAAGATGCGCTCGACCGTCTCCAGGTAGAACTCGGCCGGCAGGTCGTTCACCGCAAGGTACTCGTCGTAGAACTCGCGGATGTTGTTGGCCTGCGCCATGCGGCCTTCCACGAGGTGCGCGTAGAGGTCGCGGAACTGCTTCTTGTGCCGGTCCATGTTCATGCTCATGAAGGCGCTCAGCTGCAGGAAGCCGGGGTAGACCTTGCGCCCCGCGCCCGCATGCGGCCAAGGCACGCGGCTGATCAGGTTGCGCTTGAACCAGCCGATCGGCCGCTCCGTCGCCAGTTCGTTCACCCGGGTCGGGTTGATGCGGCAATCGACCGGGCCGGCCATCAGCGTCAGGCTGCGCGGCGTGGCGGGATGGTCGTCCTCCGACATCAAGGCCGTTGCGGCAATCGCGGCCACGCAGGGCTGGCACACCGCCACCAGGTGCACACCGGGGCCGATGGCGGCCATGAAATCGATCAGCGTCGTGGTGTATTCGTCGAGGCCGAATTGGCCTTGCCACAGCGGCACGTCCCGCGCGTTGTGCCAATCGGTCACATAGACGTCGTGGTCGCGCAACAGCGTGCGCACGGTTTCGCGCAGCAGCGTCGCGAAGTGGCCCGACAGTGGTGCGGCCAGCAGCACCGGTGGATGCACCGCCTTGGTGTCCTTGCGGAAATGGAGCAGGGTGCCGAAGGGCGCCTTCAGGATGGGCTCCTCGTGCACCGCCGATTCCTCGCCGTCGACCATCACAGTGTCGATACCCCAACGTGGCCGCGTGTGAGTAAGCCGCATGCGCGAGAACACCTCCATCTGCGCCGAGATCTGCCGCACCGCGGTGCGCTCGGAGCCTTCGCTCCACAACGAGGCCCCCAGGAACTGCGCACCGAGCCGCAGCGGAGACAGCATGTCGGTGTGGTTTTGGTAGGCCCGGTAAAGCATGGGAGCCTGAAGGCAAGTTGCGGGCCAAGCAGCGTATCGACCGAAGTGTGTGGCATGGGCCTTGCACGGCCACAGGCCGGAGACCGGCACCACCACAGCCCCAGGAGCATCCCGATGTCCAAACCCGTCCTCACGATCAGCAGCAAGAACTACGGCGCCTGGGCCTTGCGCGGCTGGCTCATGTGCCGGCTGGCCGGTCTCGATTTCGTCGAAAAGGTCATCCCGCCCGACGACCCGGCGATGAAGGCCGAGATGCTGCTGCTCTCCTCATCGATGCTGGTGCCCTCGCTGCAGCACGAAGGGCTCAAGGTGTGGGACACGCTGGCCATCGGCGAATACCTGCACGAGATCAAGCCCAGGGCCGGCCTGCTGCCCACCGATGTCAAGGCCCGCGCCCATTGCCGCGCCATCTGCGGCGAAATGCATTCGGGCTTCGCCAGCATGCGCGGCGCGCTGCCGATGAACGTCAAGGCCCGCTTTCCCAACTTCAAGATCTGGTCGCGCGCGCAGGGCGACATCGACCGCATCGTGGAGATCTGGAAGGAGTGCCTGGCGAAATACGGCGGGCCGTATCTTTTCGGCAAGAAGCCCGGGCTGGCGGATGCGATGTATGCGCCGGTGGTCACGCGCTTCGTCACCTACGACGTGAAGCTGCCACCGGCCTGCGCGGCCTACGTCAAGCACATGATGGCGTTGCCGGAGATGCAGGAGTGGATCGCCGCGGCAAGGGAGGAGCCGGAGGCCATCGACGAGCTGGAAGCGGAGTTCTAGCCCACCGGGGTCCGATCTATCGCGACAACGCGGCCCTTTCGTCGTCTTCCGCCGCAACCGTCCGGATGTGCGGATACGAGGTGTCCGCGCGCTGCGCCTTGACTTGGGTGATGTCACGTTGCCGGCGATTCTCGAGTTCCTTTGCTTCGGCGTCCCGGCGCGACGTCTCGACCAGGTGCGCCTCGATCATCCGCTGGTGCTGGGCTTCCGCGAGCGCCTGCTGCCGCGCGCTTTCACGGGCCCTGACCACGGCGGCCTCGGCGGCGGCCCGGTCGCGCTGGTGCTCTAGGTACCACGCGCCGCCGCCAATGACGGCCAGCAACAGGGCGAAGAGCATGATCGTGCGCGCCCATCGGGATGGCGCCTTGCCCTCGGGATAGCGGATCTCGACCCAGGAGGAAACAACGGGCGCCGACGACACGGCCTGCGCCAGCTTGCGGTCATGCGCGGCACGCATGTCGGGGTTGTGAAGCACCTTGTAGGCTTCCATGACATCCGCCAGTTGCGCGCCTGCGCTCGCATCCGAACGGAGGCGCTCACGCGTGAATGTCGCCAGCGCCTTGTTGAACGCGCGTTCGATCTCCCAAGGCTGCGCGTTGCCCTGGACGCCCAGAACGCGGTATGCAGATCTCATCACTTCCCCCTGCGGGCAAGGACGGTCCCGGCGACCTGCCGCGACATCGATCCGCACCCTGTATCTTATGTATCGCGATGTTACGCGTCGTCCAGGGAGACTGCAATTAGGACGGAGGGCCACACGCCGGCATGGCCGCCGGCGAACCAAGTCGAAAGTCCTAATCGGAGGACTTGTCCATCGTGACGAAATAAGAAGCGACGACAACACCCACGCTCACGAGACAAGCAATGGCGATCGGCATGGTGAACCCTCTCTAATGTTTGACGGAAATTAACATTTTAGGGGTAAACCCTAGAGGCGCCGACGAGGGGAATGGACTTGGGCGCTGGCGTTCGGACACGGGTAGAGAGATACTGTGAATACATCCAGTATTTCAGCCATGACCGAGACCTTCATTCCCGTCCATGCCCTCAAGGGCCGCGGCGCGGCGACGCGCATACCGCATCGCTTCGAGAAGAATGCGCGCGACGCGTACGACGACGGCTGGGGCACGCTGGAGGAAGGTGCTTCGGAAGAAAGATCCGCGCCGCAGACCGAGGTCCGCTTCGAGGATGCCAAATCCGTGATCGGCGAAAACGATTCGCCCGACGTTCCCTTCGACCGCTCGCTCAATCCGTACCGCGGATGCGAGCACGGCTGCATCTACTGCTTCGCGCGGCCGACGCACAGCTATCTCAACCTGTCGCCGGGCCTGGACTTCGAGACCAAGCTCATCGCCAAGCGCAACGTCGCCGAAGTGCTGCGCGCCGAACTCGGCAAGAAGAACTACCGGCCCAGCCAGATCGCGATCGGCACCGCCACCGATTGCTACCAGCCGATCGAGCGCGAATTGCGCCTGACGCGCTCCGTCATCGAGGTGATGAACGAAACGCGCCACCCCTTCGCGATCGTCACCAAGTCGAGCGCCATCGAGCACGACCTGGACCTCATCGCGCCGATGGCGGCGAAGCGTCTGGCTGCCGTCTACATCACCCTGACGACGCTCGACGGCGATCTCGCGCGCAAGCTGGAGCCGCGCGCCGCCGCGCCGCACCGTCGGCTGCGCACCATCCGCACGCTGGTCGATGCGGGCGTGCCGGTCGGCGTGAGCGTCTCGCCGCAGATTCCCTTCGTCAACGAGGACATGGAGAAGGTGCTCG
Source organism: Variovorax robiniae (assembly GCF_037889955.1). Classification (NCBI taxonomy): domain Bacteria; kingdom Pseudomonadati; phylum Pseudomonadota; class Betaproteobacteria; order Burkholderiales; family Comamonadaceae; genus Variovorax; species Variovorax robiniae. The sequence goes on along the minus strand of NZ_JBBKZS010000002.1, from coordinate 216,174 downwards.
AAGCCGCCTGGGAGGCCGGCGCACGGCGCGCGTTCTACAACGTGATCCGATTGCCTTGGGAGGTCGCGCCACTGTTCAAGGAGTGGCTCGAACTGCACTACCCGCAGCGCGCGGGCCGCATCATGGCGCGCATCCGCGACATGCGCGGCGGCAAGGACTACGACGCCGACTTCGCCACGCGCATGAAGGGCAGCGGCCTGTGGGCCGAACTGATCCGCCAGCGCTTCGAGAAGGCGACCCAGCGCATCGGCTTCAACCGCGAGCGCATTCCCATGGACTTGGAGGCCTTCCGCCCGCCTGGGGCTCTGGGGCAGGGGAGCCTGTTCTGATATTCACAGCACAAACGGGATGAAGCGCCGCGTCCCGCGCATGTACGCCCGGTAGGCCTCGCCGAAGTGCTGCAGGCACTCCTTCTCGTCCCGCAGGGCGGTGATGAACAGCAGCACCGTCGCGGCCAGCACCAGCACCAGTCCGAACCACGAGAACTGCTTGAGGAAGGCGCCCCAGGCCAGGAAGATCAGCGCGGCATACATCGGGTGGCGGATGTAGCGGAAGGCGCCGCTGGTGACCAGGGTGCTGGTCTTCTCGAAGCCGAGCAGGGCCTCGTCCTTGCGCTCCTCCGTCGGCTGGCCAACGCGCTTGAGCAGGCGCACCGCATGCACCGGCAACCATGCGGAGGCGACCAGCAAGACCCACGACAACAGTTGATGCGGTGCCAGCGGATCGTCGCCCCAGACCGGCAGGTTCAGCAGCACCAGCAGCAGGATGCATTCCCAGGCGAAGAAGCGATAGAAGCCGTGCGATCCGGGTTGCCGCAGCGCCCCGCGTGAGACGTGCAGCAGCGCGGCCGATCCGGCGAGGAAGGCCGCTACAAAGGCGGGAGAGAGGAGCATGGCGCCGAATCTACACGCGCCGTCGAGAGGGCAGCAGCGCACCGCAGTGTCGCGCCCTGTGGACGCCACAGAGATTTCACAATGTCACATCCCCTACACTCGGAAGTCCTCCCCGCCTCTTGCCCTTGTGACTTCCCTTCCGCTGAGCGCGACCGCGCCACCCAAGCGTGTGCTCGCCATTCGTTATTCCCAGACGGGGCAACTCGACGCCGTTGCAGACCAGATCCTCCAGCCTCTGCAGGCGGATCCCGGCATCCAGGTGCACGTGGAGACGCTGCAGCCCTTGCAGCCGCTGCCGTTTCCCTGGCCCATCCTGGCCTTTTTCGACGCCTTCCCAGAGACGGCGCACATGCGCCCGCCACCGCTCGCGCCCCTGTCGCTGACGGGGGACGAGGCGTTCGACCTGGTCATCCTCCCATGGCAGGTCTGGTTCCTGGCGCCGTCGCAGCCCATCACCGCCTTCCTGCAGCATCCGGTGGCGGCGCGCCTGCTGAAGGGCAAGCCGGTGGTCACGGTGATCGCCTGCCGCAACATGTGGCTCACGGCGCACGAGAAGCTCAAGACGCTGCTGGCCGCAACCGGCGCGCGGCTGATCGACAACGTGGTGCTGACCGACCCCGGTCCCACCCTGGCCACCTTCATCACCACCCCGGCCTGGCTGCTGTTCGGCCGCAAGCGCGGCTTCTGGGGCATGCCGGACGCGGGCCTCACGCAAGCACAGATCACCGGCGCACGCCGCTTCGGCCTCGCGCTGCGCGACGGCCTGCATGGCGACGCCGAAAAAGGCACGCAACCGTTGCTGGCCGGCCTGGGCGCCGTGGTGGCCGAACCCAGGCTCTACGTCAGCGAGAAGGCCGGCACGCGCAGCTTCTTCCTCTGGGGCAAGCTGATCATGGCGGTGGGGCGGCCCGGCAGCGTGCAGCGCCGGCCGCTGGTGCTGGCCTATGTGCTGTTCCTGTTCGCGCTCATCGTCACACTTGTGCCCGTGAGCCTGGGCCTGCAGGCCTTGCTGCGACCGCTCTTCAGGGGGCAACTGACTAAAATCAAGACCCGCTTTGAGCTGCCCTCGGGCTCGGCCACAGACCGATGCCACCGTTATGACAGTTGATGTATTCCTGACGCGTTCCGCAGCTTATTTGCCCTTCTCGCCGGTCTCCAACGACGAAATCGAAGATGTCCTTGGCCGCATCGGCGGCAAGGATTCGCGCGCGCGCCGCCTGATCCTGCGCAGCAACGGCATCCAGTCGCGCCACTACGCCATCGATCGCGCCACCGGCAAGGTGGCCATGACCAACGCCCAGCTCACCGCCAATGCCGTTCGCGCATTGGGCGAGGACATCGGCCCGGTGGATTGCCTGGCCACCGGCACCACCTTGCCCGACCAGCTCATCCCCAATCACGCGGTGATGGTGCATGGCGAACTGGGCTGGCCGCGTCTTGAAGCGGTGTCCTGCGCGGGCGTCTGCCTGTCCGGCACGGCGGCGCTGAAGCATGCCTGGCTGTCGGTGCGGGCTGGCGATGCGCGGCGCGCCGTGGCCACCGGCTCGGAACTGGTGTCGCCGCTGCTCATGGCCGCGAACTTCGAGGCCGAGCTCGCGCACAAGGTGCAACTGCTCGAAGAGCGGCCCGAGATCGCCTTCGAGAAGGACTTCCTGCGCTGGATGCTGTCCGACGGCGCGGGCGCCGTGCTGCTGGAACGCGAACCGCGCGGGCCCTTGTCGCTGCGCGTCGACTGGATCGAACTGTCTTCCGCCGCGAATGAACTGCCCGTGTGCATGTACGCCGGCGCCGACCGCGATGCCGGCGGCGCGCTGCAAGGCTGGATGCAGACGCCGTCCCAACAATGGCATGCGCAGTCCATCTTCTCCATCAAGCAGGACGTGCGCCTGCTCAACGAGAACATCGTGCGCGCCACCATCGAGGAACCCTTGCGCGACATCATCGCGCGGCGTGGCCTCAAGGTGGAGGAGATCGACTGGTTCCTGCCGCACATGTCCTCGCACTTCTTTGCGCAACCCATCGAGCAGTGCCTGCGGGAAGTGGACCTGCCGATCCCGTGCGAGCGCTGGTTCAGCAACCTCAGGCAGATGGGCAACACCGGCGCTGCCTCGCCCTTCATCATGCTGGATGCGCTGTTCAAGTCCGGCCGCGTGCGCAAGGGCCACAAGCTGCTGATGTTCGTGCCGGAGAGCGGTCGCTTCTCCAGTGGCTTCGTCCACCTGGAAGCCGTGTAGCGATGGACATCGACGCCGTCCCGCAAGAGGGCAATGCGACGCTCAACGGGCATCGCAAGCTCATGTACGCGCGCGACGCCAGCGGTCATACGGTCACCGTCGGCTCGCGTGGCTGGGAGGCGGAGGAGATCGTCACCACGCATGCAGTGGACGCGCTGGTCGCGCAGGCGGAGGATGCGCGTGCGCGCGTGCTCGCGGGCGCGGCGGCCCCGCTGGAGTTCTGGATGTACGAGCGCCGCATGGACGTGGCGCTGTTGTCGCAGACCAGCGGCTTCTGGCAATGGCGCGTGCGGCGCCATCTGCAACCCACTCATTTTGCGGCGCTGTCGCCATCGCAACTGGCGCGCTATGCCGATGCGCTGGGTCTTTCGGTCGAAGCCTTGAAGCGCCTGCCATGAAGTTCGAACACCGGCATGCCGCGCACTGCGAAAGCGGCGTCATCTCCAACATGCTGCGCCACCATGGCGTGCCGATGACGGAGAGCCTCGCCTTCGGGCTCGCGTCGGCGCTGACCTTCGCGTACTTCCCGTTCATCAAGCTGTCGGGGCTGCCGCTCATCTCCTACCGCATGCCGCCGAAGTCCATCATCAAGGGCATGCTGGCGCCGCTGGCCGCGCGCTTCCAGTTCGAGACCTTCGGCAGTCCGCAAGCCGGACAGGCGCGCCTCGATGCGCTGCTGGCCGAGGGCCAACTCGTCGGCGTGCAGACTTCGGTCTACTGGCTGCCGTACTTTCCGCCGCAGATGCGCTTCCACTTCAACGCGCACAACCTGCTGGTGTACGGCAAGGACGGCGACGACTACCTGGTCAGCGATCCGGTGTTCGAGACGCCGATGCGTTGTGCCACTGCGGACATGGCGCGTGCGCGCTTCGCCAAGGGCGTGCTGGCGCCGAAGGGGTTGCTGTACTACCCGCAGAAGATCGAGCGCAAGACCATCGAGCCGCAGGCCATCGTCAAGGCCATCCGCAAGACCGTGCGCACCATGCAGGCGCCGGTGCCGCTGATCGGCGTGCGGGGCATGCGGACGCTGGCGAAGAAGCTGGCGAGTCTGCCTGCGGGCGAAGCGCACACGGTCGACTACATCGGCCACATGGTCCGCATGCAGGAGGAGATCGGTACTGGCGGCGCAGGCTTCCGCTTCATCTACGCGGCCTTCCTGGAAGAGGCGGCGCAGATCGCATCGATGCCCCAGCTGATCGAGTTCTCCAATCGGATGACCGAGATCGGCGACGGCTGGCGACGCTTCGCGCTCAAGGCGGCGCGCATGGTCAAGGGGCGCGAGCCGGTCGACCCGCTCGCGCTGGCTGGCCTGCTGCGCGGCCAAGCCGACCAGGAAGAAGTCTTTTTTCGCGACCTGAAGCGCGCCGTCGCTTAATACCGTGCTCGCGCTCGAACACCTGAGCTACCGCTACTCCGGTGCGGCGCAAGCCGCGCTCGACGATGTGTCGTTGACGGCCCGGCGCGGCAGCGTGCTCGGGCTGCTGGGGCCCAACGGTGCGGGCAAGACCACCTTGATCTCGCATGTGTCCGGCGCGCTCGCCGTGCAGGGCGGGCGTGTACTTGTGGATGGCGAGCCATTGCAGGCCGTGCGTGCGCGCACGCCCACGCGCATGGCCGTGGCGCCGCAGGACCACGCCTTCTATCCGATGCTCACGGTGACGGAGAACCTCGCATGCTTCGCGGGTGCGGCTCGGCTCGACGGTGCGCGCAGGAAGGAGCGCATTGCGGCTTGCATCCACTTCGCACAGCTCGAATCCTTTGCGACGGTGCGTGCCGAGCGCCTGTCGGGCGGACTGAAGCGGCGGCTCAACCTGGCGATCGCCTTGCTGGCGGAGCCCGAGTTGCTGCTGTTCGACGAGCCGACCGTCGGCGTCGACCCGCAGTCGCGCGCCTTCGTGCTGGACGCCATCAAGACACTGGCCGCCAACGGCGCGGCAGTGATCTATGCCACCCACTACATGGAAGAAGTGGAAGCCATCGCCGATCGCGTGGCGATCCTCGACAACGGCCGCGTGCTGCGCGACGACACGCTGGAAGCCCTGCTGTCGGAGGGCGAGCGCGTGCTGACGGTGCGTGCCGAGGGCGTCGATGCCGCGATGCTCGCGCGCTTCGGCGAGGTGGAGCAGGGACCGGACCACTGGCGCGTGCGCCTGGCCGCCGATGCGAGCCCGGCCCAGGTGCTGGCCGCGCTCGATGCATCGGGAGTGATCGTGCGGCAAGCCGAGTTCGGTCGCTACAACCTCGAGCAGTTGTTCATGGCGCTCACCCATCGCTCCCTGCGTGATGCCTGAGGTCGCATGACGATGCTGCTCGCGCTCATCAAGAAGGAACTGATCGCCCTTGGGCGTGACGTGCATGGGCTGGCCGCCTTGTTCCTGATGCCGGTGATCTTCATCGTCGTGATGTCGCTCGCGCTCAAGGACTACTACAACCCGAAGCTAGCGGCCTTGCACTATGCAGTCGACCAACGCGACACCGGCATGCCCGCGCAGTCGATCCTCGCCGACTGGAAGCGCACGCATGGCATGCCGCAGCCCTTGCCGGCCGACTGGCAGGCGCAGTTGACGAACGGACAACTCAAGTACGTGATCGTGCTGCAGCCGGGCTTGTCGGACGCACTGCATGCGGATGCATTGCCGACTGCGGCGCACATGAGACTGCTGGCAGAACCGGGCATCGACGGCAACCTGTTCAATGCCCTGCGCGCCGAACTGGTCGGCGTGGCCGGCGAGGTCAAAGGCCGGCTGGAGGCCACCGTGTCCGGCGGCCCGCCGCCGCCGCCCGGCGCATCGATGGCTACGTTGCTGCAGGCCGAGCGTTTCGCCCCGAGCGGCCCGCGCCCGACCGCGGTGCAGCAGAGCGTGCCGGCCTGGTTGGTGTTCGGCATGTTCTTCGTGGTGGCGTCGATGTCGAGCCTGTTCATCCAGGAGCGCGCGTCGGGCACGCTGGGGCGGTTGCGCAGCCTGGGTGTGCCGACCGGCATGCTGCTGGTCTCCAAGGCCTTGCCCTATCTTGGCGTGAACGCCCTGCAGGCCGCGCTGATGCTGGCCGTGGGCATATGGCTCATGCCCGCGCTGGGCGGCGATGCGCTGTCGCTGGCGGGCGTCCATTGGGGCGCGCTGGTGGTGGCGCTGGCGGCCATCGGCCTTGCCGCTGTGAGCCTGTCGCTGGCGCTGGCCTGCGCGGTGCGCACGCATGCCCAGGCCGCGACGGTCGGCCCGGTCGCCAACGTGCTGATGGCGGCGATCGGCGGGATCATGGTGCCCAAGTTCGTGATGCCCGCGGCGATGCAACATGTCGCCGAATGGTCCCCGATGAACTGGGGCCTGGAAGCGTTGCTGACGGTGCTGCTGCGTGGCGGCGGCCTGGCGGCGATGGTGCAGGACCTGGTGCGACTGCTGGTTTTTTCCGCGGCCATGCTGGCATTGGCCGCCCTGTTGTTTCGAAGACGTGTCGCATGAACGAGAGCCTGTCGCTGCCTGACCTGATCGCCGAGCTGAAAGCGCTCGTGCTCGACGCCGTGGAAAAGTCCGCGCCCGAAGGCGGCCTGTCCGACGACGAGCCCCTGTTCGGCCCCGACGCCCGGCTCGACCTCGACTCGCTCGACGCATTACAGGTGTCCATGGCGATCCAGCAGCGCTATGGCGTGCGCATGCCCGACAGCAAGGAGACGCGCCGCGCGCTGACTTCGATTGCGCACCTGGCAGGACATCTGAACGCGAGCCGGCGATGAGTGCGATGTCGAAGCCAAGCTGTGCCCATCGAGCGGTGCCGAGCGCCGGACGGAGGGGGGTCAGGCGATGACCGCCGCGGTCTATCTCGCGGGCACCGGCCTCGCCTGCGCGCTCGGCCTGGACCTGCCGCAGTCCCTGGCCGCGTTGCGGCGAGGCGGCGTCCCCGCGACGCCCACCACGGTCCCGGGCGGATTCACCTGGCCGCTGCATGCGCTGCCGCCGGCCGAGGGCGACTGGGTGCGGCAATTGCGCCGCACCGTGCGCCGGGTGGTCGCGCAATGCGGCCTGCCGTGCCACCTGGCGGCGCCGGAGATGCCGTTGTTCGTGGCCTCGTCCTCACTCGACGTGGGTTTCGAGGAGCAAGCCGGTTGCTTCGCCGGTGACGTGCAGGTCTTTGCAGACCTGGTGGCCGAGGCGATCGGCTGGCGCGGACCGGTGTTCACCGTGTCGACGGCGTGCACCTCGGCGGTCAATGCGGTGCTGGCAGCCGCCGACCTGATCCGCGACGGCGCCGTGCCGCATGCGCTGGTGTTGGGCATCGAGTTCAGCAACCGCCTCACGCTGGCCGGCTTCGGCGGCATGCAGTTGCTCTCGCCCGATCGCGCCTTGCCATTCGGCGCCGGGCGCGATGGACTGGTGCTTGGCGAAGCGGTGGCCGCGATGGTGTTGAGCAGCACGCCTTCGCGCTGGCGCGTGGCGGGTGGCGCCAACGTGGTGGCTGGCGACACGCCAACCGGCGCCGACGCCGGGGCCATCGTCGCGGTGACGCGTGCCGCGATGCAACGGGCGGGCGTGCGCGCCGAGGACATCGACCTCATCAAGCCGCAGGCCGCCGGAAGCCCGGCCAACGACGCCATCGAGGCCGCGGCACTGAAGACCGTGTTCGCCAGCCTGCCGCCGATGGTTGCACTCAAGCCGCTGATCGGCCACACGCTCGGCGCGGCCGGCGCGGCGGAACTGGTGCTGCTGCTCGGCTGCATCGAGGCCGGTGCGTGGCCCGCCGGGGACTACCCGCTCGATCCGACCCTGGACGTGACGCTTGCCGCGCAGGCACCGACGCGATTGCGGCACATCCTGTTCAGCGCCATTGGATTCGGCGGAGGGCATGCGGCGCTCGTGGTGGAGGACTGCCCGTCATGAAATCGGCACCGCATTTCGTCGACACCTCGGGGGCGCGGGGTGAATCCGCGGGGCCAGGCGTTGCGCCGGCAATGCGCGAAGCCGGTGAATCCGTTCCCGGTTGGCGCCTCGCCGCCCATGTCGTGGCCGACCCGCCGCCGACCGGTTGGCGCGATGCATTGGCCGCGCGGCTCGGTGCGCGCCCGCGTCGCATCGGCGTGTGGGCCGAGCTGGCGCTCTACGGCGCCTGGCAATGCCTGGACGCCGCCGGCGAGTCTGCCTTGCCGCCCGGCGCCCGGCTGCGGGTCGCCAGCCTGAGCGGCCCCCAGACCGCCACGCGCGACAGCATGACGCAACTGCGCACCGGCTTGCCGATGCCTTTCGATTTCATGCAGAGCCAGTCGGGATTGATGCTCGCCGCACTGGCCAAGGGGCTGGGCTGGCAGGGCGACGCCAGCTTCATGGTGTGCCGCGATGTGTCCTTGCTGATGCGCGTGGCTTCCAGTGGCGCGGGGCCGGATGGCTTGTTGCTGGGCTGGATCGAGCAGGACGGCGATGCGCTACGTGGCGAGTGGTGGCGCTGGCTACCGCAACCGACTTAACTGGCGCGAAGATAGCGCTTCGGCAGGCCCGCAACGAAGCGCCGCACCTCATCGGTCTTGCGCTCGAACAGCCACCAGAACACGCCGCCCACCGCCAGCAGCAGCGCCAGCCATCCGGTGAACTGCAGGAGGCCGAACACGTCGGGGCGCAGCCGCGTCGTGCCGTAGCCCAGGGCGCCGATCAGCGCGACCAACGGAAAGTGCGACAGGTACAGCGAGTACGAAAAGGTCGACATGCCGTGGCTCAGCTTCACGAACATCGAATTCATGTTTTTCGGCATCGGCAGGTTGGCCAGGGCCACGCACAGGACGCAGAAGCACAGGCCGATGATCGGGTCCGAGGGCCAGCCGAGGCGTTCCTGCAAGGTGTCCGACTTGCTGTAGCCCAGTGACGCGGCAAAGGCCACCAGGCCCACCACCATCACGATGCGGCGCACGGTGGGCGACAGCCGGCCACGGCTGAAGTAGACGACCAGGCCCATCAGCCAGATCGAGTAGGCGTCGCGGATGTCCTTCGGCAGCCAGTACAGGATCGCGATGGCCAGCGCGCCCGTCAGCACGCGCGGCACGATGGTGGCGGCCTCGCGCCGCACCGACCAGCCGATGGCGATCGAGCACAGCGGGAACAGCACGTAGTACCAGAACTCGTTAGCGAGGCTCCACAACGGCCCGTTGATGCCGAACACTGGCGTCAGGATGGTCTGCAGGAACAGGAGGTTGCCGAGCAGGGTGCGCCAGCTGCTCGAGTATTCGGTGGCATCCACGGGGCCCGAGTTCCAGATCGGCTTGTAGCCGCCGCTCAGCACCTCCGGCGCCATGCTGGCAAGCACCTGGCCGACCACGGCGGTGAGCAGCAGGGCGGGCAGTAACACCACCCACAGGCGCGACAACCGGGCCAGCGCATACCGGCCCCCGTTGAAATTCTCCCCGCTGCGCAGCACGGAGCCACCGACGAAGAAGCCACTCAGCACGAAGAACACCATCACCGACTGATGGCCGAGTCCGGTGGCGACATAGAAGGCCTGTTGCAGCAGGTTCCCGCGCCCGAGTTCGGCGTAGTCGACGATGGTTGCGGCCCGCAAATGGCCGGCGCAAACCGCAATCGCGGACAGTCCGCGAACGAAGTCCAGCCAGACGAATTTGTGTTCAGTGTTCAATGGGGAAAAGCACCGCGAAGGGTGTGCCTGTGTCGAGTTGACATTGTGCCGCCGCCTATCCGCAGCCCGGCGCCGCGTCCCGTGACGTACTGCACCAATCGCCACCCAAAGCCTTCACCAGGAACACCGAAGTGACCAGCCGTTGCCCCAGGACCTGGGCCGCTTGCCGTTCGGTGTTGAGCACGGCCTGCTGTGCGGTGATGACGTCGAGGTAGGTCGAGGCGCCGCCCTCGTAGCGTGTGGTGGACATCTCGAGCACGCGCCGCGACGCGGCCACGGCCGACAGCGCCTGCCGGCCCGCGTTGTCAAGCGCGGCGAGGCCGCTGATGCCGTCCTCGACTTCCTGCATCGCGGTCAGCACGACGCGCCGGTAGTTGGCCACCGTGGCCTCGTAGCCACCCTGCGCGAAATTCACGTTGGCCTTCAGTCGGCCGCCGTCGAACAGCGGCTGCGTGGCCGAGACACCCACTGACCACAGCAGGCTGGGCGCGTCGAACAGCGTCTCGATCATGCGGCTGTCGACGCCGACCGTCGGCGCCAGCGTGACGCTCGGATAGAAGGCTGCGGTGGCGATGCCGATCTGCGCATTGGCCGCCGCCATCGCGCGCTCCGCCGAGGCCACGTCGGGCCGGCGTTGCAGCACTTCCGAGGGCAGGCCCAGCGGAATCGCCGGCGGCGTCACGGGCCGGAGGTCGGGCGCCACGGAGAAGGCCGGCGCCGGCGTGCCGGTGAGCGTGGCCAGCGCATGCTCGTACTGCGCGCGCTGCTTCTTCAGCAGGTCGACCTGGGTCAGCGTGTTCTCCAGCAACGCCTGCTGCTGCGCGACGTCCAGTCCCGACACGGCGCCCAGTTCATGCCGTGCCGTCACAAACTCGAGCGCGCGGCGCTGCAGTGCGATGCTGCGGGTCACCACGTCGAGTTCGATGTCGGTGGAGCGCAGGTTGAAATAGTTGGTGGCCAGGTCCGCGGAGAGCAGGAGGCGCGCATTGGCCAGGTCCGCGGCCGACTGTTCGGCGGCGGCGGTGGAGCCTTCGACCAGCCGCCGCACACGGCCCGCAAAGTCGATCTCGTAGCTGGCCGTGAGGGACAGCGCGAAGTCGTTCTGCACCGTCTCGAAATTGGGCGAGTTGTAGTTCGTCAGCGGCCGGTTCCCGGAGATCTTGAAGCGCTGCGTGCGTGCGCCAATGCCGACCTGTGGATAGCGCGCGGCACTGCTGGCGTCCAGCGTCGCTCGCGCCTGCGTCAGCCGGGCGACGGCGATGGCCACCGTCGGGTTGTCGGCCAGCGCCTTCTGCTGCAGGGCGTCGAGCTGCGGGTCCTTGTAGCGCTCCCACCAGCGGCCCTTGTCCATCGCGTCGCCGGGCTCGGCCTGGCGCCATGGATGCTCGACCTGCCAGGTCACCGGCAGGTCTGGCGTGGTGGGCGGGCGGTAGTCGGGGCCGACGGCGCAGCCGGCGAGCATCGCGGCCACGCCGAATGAGACGGCAGCGCGGCGCAAGGCCTTCACGGGCTTTCCTTGGCCAGCGCCACGACGTCGCCTTCGGCCAGCGAGTCGGACGGGTTGAGCACGATGCGATCGGTCGGCGCGAGGCCGTCGATCAGTTCCACGGTCTCCCCGTAGTTCCGGCCCAGGGTCACCGTGCGCAGGCGCACCGTGTTGTTGGCATCGACAAGCGCGACGCGTGTGCCCTCGGCGCGGAACAGCAAGGCGTTCGCCGGCACGGTGAGCGACTGGCTCGGCGCGAGCGGCAGCGACACCTGCACATAGGCGCCCGGCAGCAGGATGCCTTCGCGATTGGGCAGCGAGACCTCGACCTGCATCATGCGCGTGGCGGCATCGATGGCGCCCGACGAGCGTGCGACCTCGCCCTTGAAGGTCTGGCCGCGCAGTTCGGCCTGCGTCACGACCACCGGTTGCCCGGCCTTGATGAGCTGGGCGTAGGCTTGCGGGACGTTGATGTAGACGCGCAGCGGATCGGTCTGCGAGAGCAGGAACAGCGGCCGGCCGCCGTTGCCTGCGCCGGCGTCGATCAGGTCGCCGACGTCGACATTACGCCGCGTGATGACCCCGGCGAACGGGGCCAGCACGCGCTTGAAGCCCTCGGTCTGCTTCAGGCGCTGCACGTTGGCATCGGCCGCGGCCAGGTTGGCCACCGCGGAGGCGACCGCGGCGCGGCGCTCGTCGAGGTCCTGTTGCGAGACCACGTCCTTCTGGCGCAGCGCTTCCCAGCGTGTGACGGTGCTCTTCGCTAGCGACAGGCCGGCGGCGGCCTGCTCGCGCGCGGCGACGGCTTGCGAGAGTTGCTGGTCGACTTCCGGCGTCTCGATCTCGGCCAGCAGCTCGCCTTGCTGCACACGCGCACCGATGTCCTTGGTCCAGCGCTTGAGGTAGCCGCTGGCGCGCGCATTGATCGGCGACTGCACGAAGCCCTGCAGGGTGCCGGGCAGCGCCAGCGTCTGGCCCGCGGTGGGCTTGGTCGGCAGGGCGGTCTTGACGTATTGCGTGGCGCGCTCGGCGGTGCCGGCCTGCAGTTCCTTCGCATTGGACATGCGCACGAGCACCGTGCGCGTGGCGCCGATGCCCAGCAGCACCAGCACGATGAGCACCAGCCAGCGCGTACGCCGCACGATCTGGCGGCGCCGCAGCAGTTCGTGGTGGTCGTCGGTTTCGCCGCCGTGGATGGACAGGCCGGCGTGGCGTTCCTCGCTCATGACCGGGCCCCTGTCTGGTCGCTGTGGAAAGGCGTGGGCTTCATGACGTCAGTTCTCCTGGGGCGCCACGTTGGCGGGCGGCATCGGATGGGTTTGTTCGCGGGCCGCCTTGCGATGCGCAAGCCGGCTGTGCACGCCGGCGAATACCGCCGGCACGAAGAAGAGGGTGGAGACGGTCGCGAACAGCAGGCCGCCGATCACGGCGCGCCCCAGCGGGGCATTCTGCTCCGCGCCTTCGCCGAGGCCCAGCGCCATCGGGATCATGCCGATGATCATGGCCAGCGCCGTCATCAGCACCGGCCGGATGCGCGTCGCGCCGGCTTCCAGCGCAGCCGACAGCGGCGGCACGGCGGCCGCGAGCCGCTCGCGCGCAAAGGCCACCAGCAGGATCGAGTTGGCCGTGGCCACGCCCATGGTCATGATCGCGCCAGTCAGTGCCGGCACGCTCAGCGTGGTGCCGGTGATGAACAGCATCCATGCAATGCCGGCCAGCGCCGCCGGCAGCGCGGTGATGATGATGGCCGCGTCGATCCAGGACTGGAAGGTCACCACGATCAGCAGGTACACCAGCACGATCGCCATCGCCAGGCCCACGCCCAGGCCGATGAAGGAATCCTGCATCGTCTGCACCTGTCCGCGGATCGTGACCTGGTTGCCGCGCGAGAGCTTCGGCCGCATCTCGTCCACCAGCTTCTTCACCTGTCCGGCCACGTTGGCCAGGTCGGTGCCCTGCACGCTGACGTACACGTCGATGACCGGCTGGATGTTGTAGCGCGACACCACCGTGGGCATGCGCGCCGCGCGTGCGTCGACCAGGTTGCCGAGCAGTTGCGGCTGCTGGCCCGCTTGCCCGGCACCGCCGACGGGAATGTTCAGCAGCGCGTCCAGCGAATCGATGTTGTACTGCGGCGCCTGCACCGCGACGTTGTAGACCACGCCGTTTGCCGGGTTGAGCCAGAAGGCCGGCGCCGTCTGCGAACTGCCCGACAGCGCGATCAGCACGTTCTGCCCGACGTTGGATGCCGTCAGGCCGTACTGCTGCAATCGCGTGCGGTCCATTTGCAGGGCGAGGCTGGGCGCGTCCAGGCGCTGGTGCACGTGCGCATCGACCGCGCCGGGGATCATGCGGATCTGCTTGACAAGCTCGGCCGCGCGGGCGCTGTTGCCGGCCTGGTCGTTGCCGCTGAACTGCACGTCGATGGCGGCGGGCAGGCCGAAGTTCAGGATCTGCGTGACGATGTCGGCCGGCTGGAAGAAGAACTCGGTGCCGGGGAAGCGCTTGGGCAGTTCGGCGCGCAGCAGGGTCACGAATTTCTCGGTCGGCTCGTGGCCCTCCTTCAGCGACATCAGGATCTCGCCATCCAGCGTGCCGATCGTGCCGGCGTTGCTGTACGACAGGTTGATGCCGCTGTTGGGCACGCCGAGGTTGTCGAGGATGGTCTCCAACTGGTCCTTCGGGATCAGTTCGCGGATCGCCTGCTCGACCGCGTCGGCCAGGCGCGCGGTTTCCTCGATGCGCGTGCCGGTGGGCGCGCGGATGTGCAGGCGGATCTGGCCGCCGTCCACGCTCGGGAAGAAGTCGCGACCCAGCACGCCGAACAGCCCGCAGGAGAGCACGCAGAAGCCGAGGAACAGCGCGATGAACGGGCCGCGCCGGGACAGCACGGTCGACAGCACCAGCGTGTAGGCGCGCCGCACGCGCTCGAACTGCCTGTCGAAGCTGCGGTACATGCGCTGCAGCAGGCTGGGCTTCGCAGCGTTGGCGTTGGCCTCATGCACGCCACCCATCAGCAGCATCACCAGCGTCGGCACCAGCGTGCGCGACAGGATGTAGGAGGCGAGCATCGCGAATACCACGGCTTCCGCCAGCGGCACGAACAGGAAGCGCGCCACGCCGGTCAGGAAGAACATCGGCACGAACACGATGCAGATGCACAGTGTCGACACGAAGGCCGCCGCACCGATCTCGCCCGCGCCGGTCTCGATCGCCTCCTTCAGCGGCGTGCCCATGTGCAGGTGCCGCTCGATGTTCTCGATGGTGACGATCGCCTGGTCGACCAATATGCCCACCGAGAGCGCGAGCCCGCCCAGCGTCATGAGGTTGAGCGTCTCGCCGAGCGCGTAAAGCACCAGGATCGAGGCCAGGATCGACAGCGGAATCGTCAGCGCGATGATCAGCGTGCTGCGCCAGTTGCCGAGGAACAGCAGCACCATCGCGGCGGTCAGTGCCGCCGCCAGCGCGGCCTCGGCCACCACGCCTTGCACGGCCGCCTTGACGAAGAGCGACTGGTCGAACAGCGGCGTGATCTTGATGTCCTGCGGCATGCTCTGCGCCGCCGCCGGCAGCAGTGCGCGCAGGTTGGCGACGATGTCCAGCGTGGAGGCGCCGCCGTTTTTCAACACCGACAGCAGCACGCCGCGCACGCCGTCCTGCCGCACGATGTTGGTCTGTGGCGAGAAGCCGTCTCGCACCTGGGCCACGTCGCGCAGGTAGGTGGTGGCGCCATTGACGGTGCGCACCGGCAGGTCGTTGAGCCCGACGATCTCGTCGGGCGAGCCGTTCATGCGCACGTTGTATTCGGTGCCGCCCAGCTTCACGGTGCCCGAGGGCAGGATCAGGTTCTGCGTGTTGACCGCATTCACCACGTCGGCCGGTGACAGCCCTCGCGCCTGGAGCGCCTTGGTGTCGAGGTCGACCGAGATCACCCGGTTCTTGCCGCCGTACGGGAAGGGCACGGCTGCGCCGGGAATGGTGATGAGCTGTGGCCGCAACTGGTTGATGGCCGCGTCGAAGAGGGAGTTCTCGGCACGCGTCGGGCTGGACAGCGCCAGCTGGATCACCGGAATGCTGGAGGCCGAGTACTTGATGACGAGCGGCGGCGTGATGCCGGGCGGCAGCTGGCGCACTTGGGTCTGCATCGATGCCACCACCTGGGCGATCGCGGTCTCGATGTTGGCGGTCGGCTGGAAGAAGACCTTGATGACCGAGATGCCCGCCAACGACTGCGACTCGATGTGCTCGATGTCGCTCACCGTGGTGGTCAGCCCGCGCTCGCTCTGGCCGGAAATGCGCTGGCCCATTTCCTGCGCCGGCAGGCCGCCGTAGTTCCAGATGATGCTGATCACCGGAATGTTGATTTCCGGAAAGATGTCCGTGGCCATGCGCAGCAGCACGAAGGGCGTGGCCAGCACGATCAGCATCGCCATCACGATGAAGGTGTAGGGGCGGCGCAGGGCGAGTTGGACCATGGAAACCAATTGTTACGTCATTCGATGACGGGCGCCATCATACGGACGGCATGCAGCACTCTTTGTGCCCGCCGTCAGCTTTACGTTCCCGAAATAAATCCACCCCGAATGAGTCGCGGGTCACGCGATTGCGTGATCAGCTTCAGCCGCCCGGTGGCGGCGGGTCGCTCCAGAGCGTGCCGCCGGTGGCCCAGTCGTGCTTGGCGATGTCGTAGAAGAGGATGTCGACCGAGCCGGGCGACCCGCCGAGCGTGCGGACGGTGGCTTCGGTCAGGGCCGCGGCAAGGGCGCGCTTCTGCTCGACGGTGCGGCCTTCGAAGAGTTCGACGCGGATGGTGGGCATGTTTTTTCTCCTGTGGATGTGTGGGTGTGAGTGTCCGATCAATCGCGATACCCCGGGTCGCTGCGGTCCAGCCGACGCAGCAGAGCCGGCCATTCGACATCGCCGTCCCACTCGCTGCCGTCCCCCACCCATTCGGCGTAGGTGCGCGCGGCCAACGTGTCGCTGACGACATGGACCGCGCAGCCCGTCGCTGCCATCGCGCGCAACTGCGCCTTGGCGGCGCGCTCCAGCAGGTGCATCAGCATCCAGGCCTCGGCGACGGTGCGCCCCACGAGCAGCGTGCCGTGGTTCTCCAGGATCAGGCCGTCGAGCGCGCCGAGGTCGGCGACCAGCCGCTTCTGCTCGTCCGCGCCGAGCGCCAAGCCTTCGTAGGCGTGGCGGCCGAGCCGGTTGTACAGGCGCATCGCGTACTGGGAGGTCGGCTGCAGTCCGCCAGGCAGCATCGACAGGGCCACGCCCCAGGGCGTGTGCAGGTGGATCACGCATTCGACCTCGGGCCGCGCCGCATGCACCGCGCCGTGGATTGCGAAGCCGCTCGGATTGACGCGCGCGCCCGAGCCGTCGACCACCTCGCCGCGCACGTTGACCTTGACCAGGCTCGATGCGGTGATCTCGTCGAAGGTGGCGCCGAAGGGGTTCAGCAGGTAGTGGCCGGGCTCGCCGGGCACGCTGGCGGAGAGGTGCGTGTAGACGGTGTCGTCCCAGCCGTTCTGCGCGGCCATGCGGTAGGCGGCGGCGAGGTCGGTTCGGACTTGCTGCTCGGTGCGGGCCGGGCGTTGGCGGCTGTCGGGGTTCATGCGAGGCAGGCGGTCACATGGCGAAGGGAGCGCCACTTTAGCGCCGCGCCGCGGCACGCGCGCGCCGAGCGCATTCGGGTCGATTCCCGTACGATTTCCCCCGCTCAAAACCACAACGGAGACATGCATGCCTGACACCTATGTTCTTGTCCACGGCGCCTGGCACACCGGCGCCGAGATCGAAGCCGTCGCCGAAGTCATGCGCGAGGCCGGCCACACCGTGCTGTGTCCGACCGTCGCCGGCAACCGGCCCGGCGACGACCGCGCGACCACCGGCCTGGCGCAGGCGATCGATTCGATCGTCGCCTTCATCGAGGAGAAGAACCTGAGTAACGTCCGGCTCGCCGGCCACAGCTACGGCGGCATGGTGATCTCCGGCGTGGCCGACCGCATCGCGGCGCGGCTGAAGCGGCTGGTCTACATCAACGCCTTCGTGCCGCTCGACGGCGAGTCGCTCAACGACATGGTGCCGCCGCACTACGTCGCGATGTTCGACGCCATCGCCGGCGCCGGCAACAACGCGGTCAACCTGCCCTTCGAGATCTGGCGCGACGCCTTCATCAACGACGCCGACATGGTGACCGCGCAGGCCGCCTATGCGAAGCTGAACCCGCATCCCTACGCCACCTTCACCGACAAGATCAAGCTGAGCCAACCGCTGGCCGCGCTGGCGCTCGGCAAGTCCTACGTCAATTGCCAGCAGGACATCGCGCTGCCGCACAGCATGCCGTGGCATCCGCGGCTGTCCGAGCGGCTGGGACTGTTCAGGCTGGTGGAATGCCCGGGCAGCCACGAGATGTTCTTCTCGAATCCGAAGCGGCTGGCGCAGGCGATCCTGGAGGCGGGGCGGGATTAGGGGCTGGCGGGCAAGTCCAGTTGCAGCCGGACTCGCCGGTGCGGCCCCTGGGCACCCTGAGAATTGGCAAGCCCTGCTCGTTGCCGGGCTTGCCAGTATTCCTTACAATTAGATAAAAAGTAAGGATAACATCAATGACTGAGTCCACCATTACCGCCAAGGGTCAGACAACCGTCCCTGCCGACGTCCGGGCGCTCGTCCATGCCACGGCTGGAACGCGCCTGGTCTGGTCGGTGATGCCCGATGGCACCATCATTGTCCGGGCCAAGACCAAGTCCATTCTCGACATGGCCGGCATGCTGAAGGCCCCGAAGGGCAAGCGTGTCAGCATCGAAGACATGAACCCCTGGCGCTGATGCCGGCACTCGACACCAATGTCCTGATCCGATACCTCGTGCAGGACGACGAGGCGCAACTGGCGGCGGCGAGGAAGCTCATTCGCAAGTGCGTCAGGGAAGGGCGGACACTCTTCGTGCCGGTGACGGTCGCGCTCGAATTGGAGTGGGTGTTGCGTTCCAGCTTCGAGTACGCGAAAGATGAAGTGATGGAGGCCTTGTCGAGCCTGTTCTCGGCCGCGGAGCTGACCTTCGAGTCCGAGCGCGCGCTGGAGGCAGCCTTGCAGTTGTACCGCGGTGGCTCCGCCGACTTTGCGGACTGCCTGCACATTGCGCTGGCAGCACAGGCGGGAGAACTGCCGCTGTGGACCTTCGACAAGCGTGCAGCCAAGGTCAACGGGGCGCAGCAGCCAGGTTCATAAGCTACGCGCGTCCGGAATCACCCCTCAGATCCAGCCGTAGCCTGGTCACATTCGGATCGCCCGGATCGCGCTGCGCCTTGAACCCCAACTTGCGCGCCAGCGCCAGCATGCCGCGGTTGTCGTAGAGGGTGATGTCGGCCAGTCGCTTGACGCCGGCTTGCTCTGCTGCGGCAATGAGGCGGCGCATGAGTTTCTCGGCCAGGCCGCGGTGCTGCCAGGCGTCGGCGATCACGATGGCGAACTCGGCGGTGTCGAAGGTCTCGGGCGTGTCGCCGCGCACGTAGCGCGCGACGCCGACTTCATGCACCTTGCCGTCGGCTTCTTGCGCCAGCGCGATCAGCGCGAGTTCGTGTTCATAGTCGACGTCGGTCATGCGGCGCAACTCGGGCTCTTCCGGGATGCGCGGCGACAGCAGCCGCGCGAAGCCGGTGGCCGGCGACAAGTGGTGGACGAAGTCGGTGTGCAGCGCCAGGTCGTTGGCGCGGATCGGCCGGATGCGGCACTGCGTGCCGTCGGCCAATTGGAAGTCTTCCGAGAGGTGACCAGGATAGTCCATGCTGCCTCCATGCCAGAAACACCGAGGGACCGGATTCGCCGTGCCGCAGTCGGAGGACCCGGCGAGAGGTGGGCGGCCTATTTGAAGCGAGGCCGCCCGGGGCATTCAGGTCAGCCGATGACCTCGGGCCAGTCGGTATGGAACCACTGGCCTTCAGGCTTGTCAGTGCGTTCGTAGGTATGCGCACCGAAGAAGTCCCGCTGCGCCTGCAACAGGTTGGCCGACAGCCGCGCCGAGCGGTAGCTGTCGTAGTAGCCCAGCGATGCGCTGAAGGCCGGCACCGGAATGCCGTTGGTGACAGCCAGCGCCACCACCTCGCGCCAGTTCTGCTGCGTGCGGTTCAGCAGGTCCTTGAAGAAGGGCGCGAGCATCAGGTTGGCCAGTTGCGGGTCGCTGCGCCAGGCCTCGGTGATGCGGTTCAGGAAGCGCGCGCGGATGATGCAGCCGCCACGCCAGATCGACGCGATGCCGCCGTAGTCCAGCCCCCAGTTCTTCTTCTCTCCCATGGTCTTGATGAGGTCGAAGCCCTGCGTGTAGCTGATGACCTTGGAAGCGTAGAGCGCGTCGTGCACCTTGGCGACGAGTTCCGCCTTGACCTTGTCGAGCGCCGGCTTCGGGCCTTGCAGTTGCGTGCTGGCCGCCACGCGCTGCTTCTTCTGCGACGACAGCACGCGCGCCTCTACGGCGGCGTTGATGGTGCTGATGACGACCGCGTTCTCCGCCGCATTGAGCAGCGTCCACTGGCCCGTGCCCTTCTGGCCCGCCTTGTCCAGGATCAGCTCGACCAGGGGCTTGCCGGTTTCCGCGTCGATCTGCTCCAGCGCCTTGCCGGTGATCTGGATCAGGTAGCTTTGCAGCTCGCCTTCGTTCCACTCGTTGAAGATTGCGGCCATCTCCGCGTTCGTGAAGCCGGCCGCCTTGAACAGGCTGTAAGCCTCGCAGATCAACTGCATGTCGCCGTACTCGATGCCGTTGTGGATCATCTTCACGTAGTGGCCCGCGCCGCCGGGGCCGATGTGGATCACGCAGGGCTGGCCGTCCACCTTGGCCGCGATGCTCTCGAAGATCGGCTTCATCACTTCCCAGGTGGAGGCGGGGCCGCCCGGCATGATGGCCGGGCCCTTGCGCGCACCTTCCTCGCCGCCGGACACGCCCGCGCCGATGAAGCGCAGGCCCTTGCTGGTCATGTACGCGTCGCGGCGCTCGGTATCGGTGTAGAGGCTGTTGCCGCCGTCGATGACGATGTCGTCCTGTTCCAGCAACGGAATGAGTTGCTCGATCACCTGGTCGACCGGCGCGCCGGCCTTGACCATGATCTGGATCTTGCGCGGCCGGGCCAGGCTCTGCACGAAGGACTCGAGCGTGTCGCAGCCGACCAGCTTCTTGCCCGGATGCTTCGCCACGAACTCATCGGTGATGGTGGCGGTGCGGTTGTAGACGCTGACCTGGAAGCCGCGGCTTTCCACGTTCAACACAAGGTTCTGGCCCATCACGGCCAGGCCGATCAGGCCGAAGTCGCTCTTCTTGTCAGTGCTGCTGCTCATGTTGTCCCTAGTGAGTTGGGCAGGTGCCCGTTGGTTTGCGTAGAGCCGAGCATTTTGCCGGGCCTTGCGCCGCCGTGCCTCACCGGGGTCGAGCGCGCGCCGCCGTTCGATCCGGCAGCGGCCCGCCTTCGCCTTATTGCGGCTGCAGGTTGATCGCCTTGGCGATCGCGCGATAGCGGGCGGTTTCCGCCTCGAAGAACTTCGCGGCTTGCGCGACCGAAACAGGTGCCGAAACCGTCTGCATCTGCACTGCCATCTGCGAACGGACGGACTCGTCCTTCAGCGTGGTCTGGATGGCCGCATGCAGGCGGTCGACGACGGCGTCCGGCGTGGCCTTGGGCACGAAGAAGCCGCTCCAGATCGTGTATTCCAGCTTGGGGAGCTCCTTGCCTTCCGAGGCCGTGGGCACGTTCTTCAGGAAAGGCGAACGCGTGGCGCCGAGCTGGCCGATGATCTTGAGACGGCCCTGTCCAGCCAGTGCGCCCATGGCCGAGCTGTAGACCAGCACCGCGAAATCCACTTGCCCGCCGCCCAGGTCCTGCAGCAGGGGCGCATTGCCCTTGTACGGCACATGGCTCAGCTTGACGCCGGTGCGCTGTTGCACGTCCTCGAGGATGAAGTGATAGAGCGAGCCGATGCCCACGCTGCCGTAATTGAGCGGCTTGTCGGCCGACTTGCGCGCCAGCGCGATCAGTTCGTCGACGCTGTTGGCTGGCAGGTCCTTGCGCGCGACGAACACCATCGTGGCGTCGGTCATGGGGTGCACCAGCCGGAATTCCTCGGCCTTGAGCTTGATGGCCGCATTGGCCAGCGACGCGAGGATCACCTCGTTGGGGCTGCCCTGGAAGATGTAGCGCCCGTCGGCCGGCGCAGACAGCACCTTCTGCGCCGCGATCGAGCCGCTGGCCCCGCCCAGGTTCTCCACGATGACCTGCTCCTTGAGCGCGTTGCCGAGCGGCACGCTCACGATGCGGGCCGCGGAATCCGACGGTCCGCCCGCCGGATACGGCACCATCAGGTTGACGGGTTTGCCGGTGCCTTGCGCGTTCACGGCGCCCACGGCCAGCAGCAGCCCTGCCAGCAGCGCACCGAGTTTCTTGAGATGGGTCATGTATTGCCTCCTGAGTGAGTTTTAGTTGGATTGCCATGCTGATGCCAATGCAAAGTTTTCGATGCATTCCACGATGACGTTCGCGAGGATATGAGTGAAAAACCGCATGGGCCAGCGGATAAACGCGATGCCGGTCAGGCGCGGCTCAGCTTGGCGCGGGGCGGGAGGGCAGAGCCGTTATGTCGCCGTCGTTTCGATGTTCCGGCGGCGCAACCATTCCAGCACTTCGAAGCCGGCCATCCCCAGCCCCATCGCCAGCACGAAGACCAGCGCCTTGGGCTCGCCCAGGCCCAGCGCCACCAGGCCGGGACCGGGGCAGAAACCGGCAATGCCCCAGCCCACGCCGAAGACCAGGCTGCCGACGACCAGCCGTCGGTCGATGTGCCCGGCGGCGGGTAGCTTCATGTCGGCGCCCAGCACGGACCGGCCGCGCCGCCGCGCCGCCAGGAAGCCGAGCGAAGCAACCGCGATCGCGCCACCCATCACCAGCAGCAGCGACGGATCCCAGCGTCCGAACAGGTCGAGGAAGCCCAGCACCTTCGCCGGATTGGCCATGCCAGACACCAGCAGTCCGATGCCCAACACCAGGCCCGCGATGAACGAAGCCAATGCCTGCATGTTCAGCCCCAAAGGTGCCGCAGTACGAACACGGTGACAAAGCCGGCCGCCGTGAAAGCCAGCGTCGCGACCATCGAGCGCGGCGACAGGCGCGACACGCCACACACGCCGTGCCCGCTGGTGCAGCCCGACCCATAGCGCGTGCCGATGCCCACGAGCACGCCCGCCACGGCCACGCCGACGAAGCCCATGTCGACCTGCACCGGCGTCGCTGCGCCGAAGAACGTGAAGACGAGCGGCGCGACGACCAGCCCGAGCAGGAAGGCCAGCCGCCAGCCGATCTCGCCGCGCGCGGGACGGAACAGCCCGCCCATGATCCCGCTGATCCCGGCGATGCGGCCATTGAACAAGGCGAACATGCCGGCGGCCAGCCCGATCAATGCGCCCCCGGCCAGGGCATGCCACGGCGTGAACGCGGCCCAATCGATGGCAATGCGGAGGTATGACATCGCGTCAGCCTTGTACCGCCGAGGCGGACGGCGCCGGCCTCAGCCCCAGCGCCTCGTACACCCGCATCGCCGCCCAGGCATCGTTTGCCGCATAGCGGAGCTGCCCTTCGCTCAGGTGGCGGGTGGACCAGTTCGAGGTGCTCTGCTTGCGCGACTTGGTGAAGCGCTGACTGAACACCAGCGCCACCGCGGTCTTCACGCCGACCGAGTTCTTGTAGCCGCGCCGCCGGAACACCGTGTCCAGGTCGATCACCGCCTGCGGCTCCACGCCGAGCTTCGCGCGGATCTGCGTGCGGTCACTGGAGAGGCCGAAGCCGACCTTGGTCAGCGCGCTCGATGCCAGCAGGCTCGCGGCGGCGGCGCGGCAATCGGGATCGTGCAACTGGAACACCCAGGCATGGTCGAGCGTGGCCAGTTGCAAGGTGTGCGGACCGGTCGACGCCTCGTTCTTCTGGAAGGTGGGCTTGGATTCGGTGTCGAAGCCGACCACGTCGAAGCGGCCCAGCGCGGCAAGTGCGCGGGCCGCGTGTTCCGCGGTGGCGACCAGTTCGATGTCGGGCATGTCGAGCGCGGGGAACTCTTCGAGCAGCGCAATTTCCTCGCGGGTGGGCAGCGGGGGCGGCGGTGCGAGGCTCATCGGACGGCGGCCTTGCGAGGCATCTTGGCGGCCGTCGTGGTCTTCGTGCGCTTTGGGGCCTTTTTTGTGGTCTTTGTGGTCGCGATCTTCGCAGCCTTGGTGGTCGTCGCCGCTTTCGGCTTCCGGGCGCTCCTGGCCTTGGGCACATGGCCCGACCGCAACGCTGCCTCCCAGGCGAGGCGGCCCCAGGCCGCCGCTTCCTCGCGGTCCTCGAACACGTCGGCCGGCGCCTGCCGGTAGGACGTCTGCATCATCTTGCCGGCCCGGAGGTATTCGAAGTGCGGCAGGTGCAGCCTGTCGAAGTGCGCGACGTTGTCGGCATCGGACTTGAGGTAGAGCGTGTCGGCGATCACCAGGCCGATCATCCGGCCCTCGTGAAAGACACCGTGGCCGCCAAACATGCGCCGCGCCTCGATGCGGCCGAAGCGCTCGAAGACTTCATGCAGGCTGGAAACAAACTCGCTCATGCACGGATCCTTGCTGCGGTGAATGGGCGCGTCATCGCTCGCCCGGAACGCAATGGTAGGCAACCCGCGGCACGCCGGTGCCGGGGTGCCGGTCGATCGCGCCGGGCGTCAAGCCGCAATGCGCGTAGAAATGCTGTGCCTTGACGTTGTCCAGGGCCACGTGCAGCTTCCAACCTTCCGGCATGCGGCGGCTGGCTTCGTCGAGCAACATGCGCCCGAGCCCTTGGCCTTGCACGTGCCGATCCACATACAACTGCGCGACATAGCGGTGTGCCGTGTGCAGCACCATGAATCCCAGCACCTGCTTCTCGCGTTCGACCAGCAGAAGTTCGCTCGGTGGTTCGAATTCCGCCTTGACGCGCCCGAGCCAGTGGCCGATCGGCTCCACCACCATCGCATCGTGGCGCGCCGCGGACCACGCGCGGCGCCAGATGCCGGCCACGGCGACGGCTTCCTCGTGCGTGAAGCGGCTGTCGCGGATCTGGCAGGTGGGCGCCGGTGTCATGTCATGCCGGCGTGTGCAGTGCCCGCGCATGATGCGCCAGGTGGTCGGCCATGAAGCTCTGGATGAAGTAGTAGCCATGGTCGTAGCCTTCATGCCGGCGCAGCATGAGCGGCTGGCCGATGGCGGCGCAGGCCCCTTCCAGCAAGTGCGGATGCAACTGCTCCGGCAGGAATTTGTCGGCCAGGCCCTGGTCGATGAGGATGCCGCCGGGGTAGGGTGCGACGGGCTGGTGCTGCATCAGCACGGTCGCGTCATGCTCGATCCAACGCGTGCTGTCGGCGCCCAGGTAGCCGGTGAATGCCTTCTCGCCCCAAGGGCATTGGGTGGGTGCGCAGATGGGGGCGAAGGCCGACAGCGACTTGAACAGGCCCGGATGCCGCAAGGCCAGCGTCAGCGCGCCATGGCCTCCCATCGAGTGGCCGAAGATGCCGAGCCGCTGCATGTCGAGCGGCAGGTGGGCGCCGAGCAGCGACAGCAACTCCTTGATGAGCCAGCTCTCGATCCGCCAGTGCTTCGCCCAGGGGGCTTCGGTGGCGTCGAGATAAAAGCCGGCGCCCACGCCGAAGTCCCAGCTGTCGGCCTCGCCCGGCACGTTGGCGCCGCGCGGGCTGGTGTCGGGCGCGATCAGCGCGATGCCGAGGTCGGCCGCCATGCGCTGGGCGCCCGCCTTGACCATGAAGGTTTCCTCGTTACAGGTCAGGCCCGCCAGGTACAGGAGCGCCGGCACCTTGCCGATCGCGGCCTGCGGCGGGAGGTAGATCGAAAAGCGCATCGGCAGGCCGATCTCACGCGATTCGTGTTCCAGGAAACGCTGCATGCCGCCGAAGCAGCGGTGTTCGGAGATGAGCTTGAAGGGAGAGGTCATGTGTGAAGGGCGGCGAGTTCCAGGACGGCATCGGCGAAGACGCGCGGTGCTTCCTGCGGCATGTTGTGGCCGACGCCCGGCACGATGTGGTGCGAGCGCGGGCCGGTGAAGCGGGCGGCATGCACCGAGGCATCCGACGGATCGCGCACACCGTCGTCGGCGCCGTCGAAGGTGATGGTCGGCACGGTGATGGCGGGTTGCGCGGCAAGCCGGCGTTCGATCTCGGCATAGGCCGGATCGCCCGGCGCCAGGCCGAAGCGATGACGGTAGGACTGGATCACCACGTCGACGAAATCCGGGTTGTCGAAGGCCGCGGCGCTGCGCTCGAAGGTGGCGTTGTCGAAGTGCCAGGTCGGCGACCAGAGCTTCCACAGCAGCCTGGTGATGCCGCGCCGGTCCTTGGCCAGGCCGGCCCGGCCGCGTTCGCAATGGAAGTAGTACTGGTACCAGAGGCGGTGCTCGTTCACCGCCGTGTCCGGTTCCATGCCGCGCGCGATGTCCTGGATGTTGTAGTTGTTGTACGAGACCAGTCCCGTGCAGCGCTCCGGCCACAGCGCCGCGACCACGCAGGCCGCGCGGCCGCCCCAGTCGTAGCCGGCCAACACGGCGCGAGGGATCTGCAGCGCATCCATCAACGCGAGCAGGTCGGCGCCGAGCGCGGCCTGCTCGCCGGAGCGCGGCGTCGCGGTATCGAGGAAGCGCGTGCCGCCATAGCCGCGCAAGTACGGCACGATGACCCTGCAATTGGCCGCCGCCAGCATCGGCGCCACATCGATGTACGCGTGGATGTCGTACGGAAAGCCGTGCATGAGGAACACCGGCCTGCCGTCGGCTGGGCCGGCCTCCACGTAGGCGATGTCGAGCACGCCGGCCTCGATGTGCTTCAACGGTCCCAGTGTTTCCATCCAACGATCCTCGCAGGGCGCGAGTCAGTAGATCACCACGCCCCGGATCGACTCGCCGCGCTTCATCAGGTCGAAGCCCTTGTTGATGTCCTCCAGCGGCATCGTGTGCGTGATCAAGTCGTCGATGTTGATCTTGTTTTCCATGTACCAGTCGACGATCTTCGGCACGTCGGTGCGCCCACGTGCGCCGCCGAAGGCCGAGCCTTCCCACTTGCGGCCGGTGACGAGCTGGAACGGCCGCGTGCTGATCTCCGCGCCCGCCTCGGCCACGCCGATGATGATGCTGCGGCCCCAGCCCTTGTGCGTGCATTCCAGCGCCTGGCGCATCACCTGCGTGTTGCCGATGCATTCAAAGCTGTAGTCGGCGCCGCCGTCGGTCAGTTGCACGATCGCGTCGACCACGTTCGGCACGTTCTTCGGATTGATGAAGTGCGTCATGCCGAACTTGCGTGCCATCGCTTCGCGTTCGGGGTTCAGGTCGATGCCGATGATCTTGTCGGCGCCCACCATCTTCGCGCCCTGGATCACGTTGAGCCCGATGCCGCCCAGGCCGAACACCACCACATTGGCGCCGGCTTCCACCTTGGCCGTGAAGATCACCGCGCCGATGCCGGTGGTCACGCCGCAGCCGATGTAGCAGACCTTGTCGAAGGGCGCGTCCTCGCGGATCTTGGCCATCGAGATTTCCGGCGCGACCGTGTAGTTGCTGAAGGTGGAGGTGCCCATGTAATGGAAGATGGGCTTGCCGTCGAGGCTGAAGCGGCTGGTGGCATCGGGCATCAGGCCCTTGCCCTGCGTGCCGCGGATCAGCTGGCACAGGTTGGTCTTGCGGCTCAGGCAGAACTTGCACTGGCGGCATTCCGGCGTGTAGAGCGGGATGACGTGGTCGCCCTTCTTCAGCGTGGTCACGCCGGGACCGACGTCGACGACGATGCCCGCGCCCTCATGGCCCAGGATGGCCGGGAAGATGCCTTCCGGGTCGGCGCCGGAAAGGGTGTAGTAGTCGGTGTGGCAGATGCCCGTGGCCTTGATCTCGACCAGCACTTCGCCGAACTTCGGCCCCTCCAGGTCGACGGTTTCGATGGTCAGCGGGGCGGCGGATTTCCAGGCGACGGCGGCTTTGGTTTTCATGGGTGATGGGGCGGTTGGGCGGTGGATGACAGCGCCGACTATAGAGGGGAGTTCCTGTCGGCATGACGACGCGCGGGCGAAAAAGGAGCCCCCGCTTGGCTCTGACTTGGGCGGCTTCGAAGCTGAAGGGCTTCGTGCGCTTGCTCTTTACAGATTGCAAACTAATGTGTCTAAATGTGTCTTAGTGCACACAGCGAACCGGCCATCGAATGGCACGATTCCCGTCAACCCAACACCGCGTATTCCGCAACCCGCGATGACCACCATCTCCGAGCGAGCCCTTCTGGAGCGTGCCCTGATCGCCATCGAGCAAGTCATGGCCCGTAACAATGCGACCGGCCGTGCGGCCGATACGCCCGCCCGCCAGGCGATCGAGATGTGCCTGACCTCCGCCGCCGCGCTGGTGGACGTCGCGCAGGCGCTGCTGCGCGACGCCGCATCGCGCTCGCCCGAAGCCTTGGCCAGCGAGTGGCAGACCTTGATCGGCCACACCAAGACGGCCAGCCGCACGGCGCACCAGGCGGTGCTGGTGCTTTCGGCACAGCGGGATCTGGTTGCCGCGCAGGATGGCGTCCGAATCGCCGGCGAGTCGGCGGTGCCCGAGCACGCGCACTGATGGCCCTGGTCTGCCCGGCTTGCGGGACGGAAAACCGCTCTGTCGCCAAGTTCTGCATCGAGTGCATCGGCGCGCTGCCGGTGGGCTTCGAGCCGACGCAATTGGCGTCCCGGCCTGGCCCCGACGCTTCGGACGGCATGCCTTCGGCGCTGGCTGCATTCGCGGCGACTCCGTCACTACCGCCGTCGCAGGGCAGGGTGGATGCCGCTGTGCCACCTTCGGCGCGGGACAGGCTGAGTGCTGCCGCGCCGCCCCCGATGCATGAGACGAAGGGCCGCAAGGGCCTGTGGGTCAGCGTCGGCGCGTTGGCCATCGCGCTTGTCGTCGGCGCAGCGGGCTGGGCCGCCGCGGGCGCGGGGGGCTGGTACATCTACAAGGAGAAGGGCGGCAACGGGGGCGAGGAGCGCGAGCCGGTAGCGATTGTGACGACACCTTCCATTGCCGAACCAGCGCGTGCGCCGATCGCCATTGCCACAACCCCGGAGGCTTCGGCGCCATCCGCCAGGCCCGTCGTCGCATCTGCATCCGTACCTGCGCCGACCGCTTCGGCACCGGCCAGCGCCGCGCCAACTCCCTCCGTGCCGACGGTCGCATCGTCACTGTCGCCTGGCGAGGTGCTGGTCGCGGCGTCGCCAGAGGCAGGGCAGAACGTCGCGCCGCAGATTGAAAGACATTCGGGCACACCCGTCGCAACGGCTCCGGCGCGCGTTGCGCACAAGCCGCAAGCGGCACCGGCATCTGCCCCGCCCGCTTCCTCGCTGGCCAAGGCATGCGGCGACATGAACTTCATCGCCTCCGCGCGCTGCAAGGTGGCCGAATGCGCCAAGCCCGCGTTGCGCCAGACGGCCGAATGCAGGGTCGTGCAGGCGCAGCAGCGCCTGATGGAAGAAAAGCGCAACCCGACCCTGTCCAATTGAAGGGGTAAACCCCAAAAAAGATCGATAAACGATCAGTCACTTGCGCTGATCGATCGCCATGTGAACTGCCGGTGTGTACGTCGTGGAGCGAGCCTCCTAAAGTTGCGCTCCTACCAATCGGAGACACAACACCATGATCAGCGGCAAGACCACCCTCATCGCTCACATCGGCTACCCGACCGAGTCGTTCAAGGCGCCGATGATCTACAACCCATGGTTCGACGCCAAGGGCATCGACGCCGTGGTGATGCCGATGGGCGTCAAGCCCGACGACTACCCGGCCTTCCTGAAGACCCTGGCCACCGTGACCAACCTGCGCGGCGCGCTGGTCACGATGCCGCACAAGGTCACGACGATGAGCCTGGTCGACGAGGTGACGCCGACGGCGAAGATTGCCGGCGCCTGCAACGCCATCCTCAAGCGGCCGGACGGCACGCTGCTCGGCGACCAGTTCGACGGCGCCGGTTTCGTGCGTGGTGTCGAGCGCAAGGGCCGAGCGCTCAAGGGCACGCGCGTGCTGGTCTCGGGTGCTGGTGGTGTCGGGTCGGCCATCGCGGCCTCGCTGGCCGGTGCCGGTGTGGCCGAGTTGTCGCTGTTCGACATGAACACCGCCTCGGTCGAGGCCCTGGCCAATCGCCTGCGCGAACACTATCCGCAACTGGTGGTGAAGACCGGCTCCAAGGACCCGGCCGGCTTCGACGTGGTGGTCAATGCCACGCCGCTGGGCATGAAGGAGGGCGACCCACTGCCCTTCGACATCGACCGCATCGCGCCCACGACCTTCGTCGGCGAGGTGGTGATGAAGAGCGAATACACGCCGCTGCTGCAGGCCGCCAAGGACAAGGGCTGCGCGATCCAGGTCGGTACCGACATGCTGTTCGAGATGATCCCGGCGTACCTGGAGTTCTTCGGCTACGGGACCAGCACGCCAGACGAGTTGCGTGCCACCGCGCAGATTCAATATTGAGCAGAGACGACCACCCGACAATCAACGACCATGAAAAAAATCCTCGTCCTCAACGGCCCCAACCTCAACCTGCTCGGCACGCGCGAACCCGCCCAATACGGCTATGAAACGCTGGCCGATGTCGAGCGCATGTGCGCGGAGGCTGGCGACAAGCTCGGCGTCGCGATCGAATGCCGCCAGTCGAACCATGAAGGCCAACTGATCGACTGGATCCATGAGGCGGGCCGCGAGATCGCCGCTGGCAACATGATCGGCGTCGTGATGAACCCCGGCGCCTACACGCACACCTCGATCGCGCTGCACGACGCCATCAAGGGCGCGAGCGTGACGCTGATCGAACTGCACATCTCCAACGTGCATGCGCGCGAGGAGTTCCGCCACCACTCGTACATCTCGCCGGCCGCGCGCGGGATCATCGTCGGGCTGGGCGTGAAGGGCTATCCGCTGGCGATCGAAGCGCTGGTTCGCCTGGCTTCCTAATGCAAGTGGGGACTTGCTGCCGTCCGACGCAAGCCCTATGCACGTTGGCTGAATTGCGCCGGCCGCTTCCCGGCTGAAAAATCCCGGCTCGACCCGTGATCCCGGCGAACCCCGCCGGCGACGCGTGGCCCGGAGGGCCGACATGACGACACGACTGCGGCAACGTCGCGAGTTCCTTGGCGCCCTGGCAGCCTTCGGGCTCGTGGGATGCGGTGGAAGCGGTGGGCACAACCAGTTCGTTGTCGCGAACAGTTCCGCCGATGACGCGAGGCTCCAGGCCGCCGTCGACCAGATCGACGGCATGGCCAATGCGCTGATGCAGAAGTCGGGCCTGCCCGGCATGGCGGTCGCGGTGGTGCGCGGGGATCGGACGATCTATGCCAAGGGTTTCGGCACCCGGGTCGCCGGCACGCAGGCGCCGGTGGATGCCGACACGGTGTTCCAGCTTGCGTCGATGTCCAAGTCGATCGGCGCTTCCGCCGTGGCGCAGCAGGTCGGGCTGGGCGGCATCGCCTGGGACACGCCGGTGCGGCGCAACCTGCCGTGGTTCGAACTGAAGGATCCGGCCGTGAGCGCGCAACTCACCATCGGCGATCTCTATTCGCATCGTTCCGGCCTGCCCGAATTTGCCGGCGACCGGCTCGAGGACATGGGCTACGACCAGTTGCAGGTGCTCCAGCGCCTGCGCTACCTGCCGCTCGACCCGTTCCGCAACACCTACCACTACACCAACTTCGGGCTCACGGCCGGGGCCACCGCCGTTGCGACCGCGGCCGGCATGGACTGGGCGAGCTTGTGCGAGCGGGCGATCTACACGCCGCTGGGCATGAGCCGGACGAGTTCGCGTTTCGCCGACTTCCAGACACGGTCGAACCGCGTGGTGGGGCATGTCAAGGCCAACGGCGTCTATGTGCCGGGGCCTGTGCGGATGCCGGACGCGCAGGCGCCGGCCGCGAGCGTCACCTCGTCGGTGAACGACGTCGCGCGATGGCTGTCGATGATGCTGGGCCAAGGCGTCTACGCGGGCAAGACCATCGTCGACGCCTCGGCGCTGGCGGCCGCCGTGTCGCCGCAGATTCAGACCTCGCCCGCCAGCGCGGACCGTCCGGCGGGGCACTACGGCTTCGGCTTCAACGTCGGCACGACGGCGGCGGGCCATGCCTCGTTCAGCCACTCGGGCGCATTTGCGCTCGGGACGGGAACCGCCTTCACGGTGGTTCCGGCCACCGGCGTCGGCATGGTCGCGTTGACCAATGCCACGCCGATCGGCATCCCCGAGACGCTGGTGGCGCAGTTCTTCGACCTGGTGCAGTTCGGCTCGATCCAGCGGCCCTGGGCAGACATCCTCACCAACGCGTTCGCGCCATTTGCCGAGCCGGAAGGCTCGTTGGTCGGCATCGCGCGACCGACCCAGCCTGCGCCGGCGAAGGCGTTGTCAGCCTATGCCGGCACCTACGGCAACGCGTACCACGGCCCGGCGCAGGTGGTGCAGGAGGGTGGCGGCCTGGTGCTGGTGCTCGGCCCGACGCCGCTGCGGCTGCCGCTGACACATTGGGACGGCGACGTCTTCACCTTCACACTGTTCAACGAGAACGCTACGCCCGGCACGATTTCGAAGGCCAGCTTCGCGGGCGACCGCGTGACCTTGGAATACTACGACCGCCAAGGCCTCGGAACCTTCGTGCGCGGCTAGCGCGCCGCGCACGTCCGATCAGCTGAAGAACTCTTTGGCGCGATCGAACCAGCCCTTGTCCGTCGGGCTGTGCTTGTTCCCGCCCTTCTTCAGCGACTCGTCCAGTTCCTTCACCAGCTTGCGCTGGTGCTCGGTCAGCTTCACCGGCGTCTCGACGCGCACGTGGCAGTACAGGTCGCCCGGATAGCTCGAGCGCACGCCCTTGATCCCCTTCCCGCGCAGCCGGAACTGCTTGCCGCTCTGCGTGCCTTCGGGAATGTCGATCGCTGCCGCGCCCTTCAGCGTCGGCACGTTGATCTCGCCGCCCAGCGCCGCCGTCGTCATGCTCACCGGCACCACGCAGTGCAGGTCGTCGCCTTCGCGCTCGAACATGTCGTGCTTCTTCAGGCGGATCTCGATGTAGAGATCGCCCGGCGGGCCACCGTTGGTGCCGGGCTCGCCGTTGCCGGTGCTGCGGATGCGCATGCCGTCGTCGATGCCGGCCGGGATCTTCACTTCCAGCGTCTTGTTGTTCTTGAGCTTGCCAGCGCCGTGGCAGGTCGCGCACGGCTCGGGAATGATCTTGCCGCTGCCGTGGCATTGCGGGCAGGTCTGCTGCACGCTGAAGAAGCCCTGGCGCATCTGCACCGCGCCCTGCCCGTGGCAGGTGGTGCAGGTGATGGGCTTGGTGCCGGGCTTGGCGCCGCTGCCGTGGCAGGTGCCGCATTCGTCCCAGCTCGGGATGCGGATCTGCGAGTCCTTGCCTTCGGCCGCTTCCTCGAGCGTGATCTCCATCGCGTAGCTCAGGTCGCTGCCGCGGAACACCTGGCGCCCGCCGCCGGCGCGTCCGCGGCCCGCACCGCCGCCGAACACGTCGCCGAAGATATCGCCGAAGGCTTCCGCAAAGCCGCCGAAGCCTTCCGCGCCCGGCCCGCCGCGCATGTTGGGGTCGACGCCGGCATGGCCGTACTGGTCGTAGGCCGCGCGCTTCTGGCTGTCCGACAGCATTTCATAGGCCTCTTTCACCTCCTTGAACTTGATCTCGGCGTCCTTGCTGTCGCCGTGATTGCGGTCCGGGTGGTGCTTCATCGCGAGCTTGCGATAAGCCTTCTTGATTTCATCCTCGCTCGCGTTCTTCGGGACGCCGAGGGTTTCGTAATAGTCGCGTTTGGTGGCCATGTTCTGTCCGTGCGGGCTTCTCTACAAGCGGAAAAGGCTGGACCACCTTGGAGGGTGTTCCAGCCTTGATTCGGGGCTGCGGAATCAGCCCTTCTTGACTTCCTTGACTTCAGCGTCCACGACGTTGTCGTCGGCGGGCGCGCTGTTCGCGGCGTGCTGTTCCGCACCAGCGCCCGGACCGCCGGCGGCACCGCCGGCAGCGGCTTGCGCGTCGGCGTACATCTTCTCGCCGAGCTTCTGGCTCGCGGTCATCAGCGTGGCGGTCTTTTCCTCGATCGCGGCCTTGTCTTCACCCTTCAGGGCTTCCTCGACATCCTTGATCGCGGCTTCGATCTTTTCCTTCTCGCCGGCTTCCAGCTTGTCGCCGTGCTCGCCGAGCGACTTCTTCACGCTGTGAACCATGGCTTCGCCCTGGTTGCGGGCCTGCACCACTTCGACCTTCTTCTTGTCTTCCGCGGCGTTCAGCTCGGCGTCCTTCACCATCTTCTGGATCTCGTCTTCCGACAGGCCCGTGTTGGCCTTGATGGTGATCTTGTTTTCCTTGCCGGTGCCCTTGTCCTTGGCGCCGACGTGCAGGATGCCGTTGGCGTCGATGTCGAAGCTCACCTCGATCTGCGGCGTGCCGCGCGATGCCGGCGGGATGCCTTCGAGGTTGAATTCACCGAGCAGCTTGTTGCCCGAGGCCACTTCACGCTCGCCCTGGAACACCTTGATCGTCACGGCCGGCTGGTTGTCTTCCGCGGTCGAGAAGGTCTGCGCGAACTTGGTCGGGATCGTGGTGTTCTTCGTGATCATCTTGGTCATCACGCCGCCCATCGTCTCGATGCCGAGCGACAGCGGGGTCACGTCCAGCAGCAGCACGTCCTTGCGGTCGCCGCTCAGCACCTGGCCTTGAATGGCGGCGCCGACGGCCACGGCTTCGTCAGGGTTCACGTCCTTGCGCGGTTCCTTGCCGAAGAATTCCTTCACCTTTTCCTGCACCTTGGGCATGCGGGTCATGCCGCCGACCAGGATCACGTCGCTGATGTCGCTCACGCTCACGCCGGCATCCTTGATGGCGGTGCGGCAGGGGGCGATGGTGCGCTCGATCAGTTCGTCGACCAGCGATTCGAACTTGGCGCGCGTCAGCTTGATGTTCAGGTGCTTCGGACCCGAGGCATCGGCCGTGATGTAGGGCAGGTTGACGTCGGTGGCCGGGCTGTTCGACAGCTCGATCTTGGCCTTTTCCGCGGCTTCCTTCAGGCGTTGCAGCGCGAGCACGTCCTTGCTCAGGTCGACGCCCTGTTCCTTCTTGAACTCGCCGATGATGTAGTCGATGACGCGCTGGTCGAAGTCCTCGCCGCCCAAGAAGGTGTCGCCGTTGGTCGACAGCACTTCGAACTGCTTCTCGCCGTCCACGTCCGCGATCTCGATGATCGACACGTCGAAGGTGCCGCCGCCGAGGTCATACACGGCGATCTTGCGGTCGCGCTTGTCCTGCTTGTCCAGGCCGAAGGCCAGCGCCGCGGCGGTGGGTTCGTTGATGATGCGCTTGACGTCGAGGCCGGCGATGCGGCCGGCATCCTTGGTGGCCTGGCGCTGGCTGTCGTTGAAGTAGGCCGGCACCGTGATCACGGCTTCGGTCACGGTCTCGCCGAGGTAGTCTTCGGCGGTCTTCTTCATCTTGCGCAGGATCTCGGCGCTGACTTGCTGGGGCGCCAGCTTCTTGTTGCGGGCTTCGACCCAGGCGTCGCCGTTGTCGGCCTTGATGATGGCGTAGGGCATCAGGTCGATGTCCTTCTGCACTTCCTTCTCGTCGAACTTGCGGCCGATCAGGCGCTTGACGGCGTACAGCGTGTTCTTGGGGTTCGTCACGGCCTGGCGCTTGGCCGAGGCGCCGACCAGCACTTCACCGTCTTCCTGGTAGGCCACGATCGACGGCGTGGTGCGCGCGCCTTCCGAGTTCTCGATCACACGCGTGGTGTTGCCTTCCATGATCGACACGCACGAGTTGGTGGTGCCGAGGTCGATGCCGATGATTCTGCCCATTTGATAGCTCCTGAAATCTGTAAGAGTGAGGTTGTGTAGAACGTGTGGATAACCGCGCGGGATTCAAGGGATGAAGCGGGGGTTTCCTGTGGATTCGTCTGTATGGAACGGCGTCGGGTCAGCCAGCCTGGCTGACCGTGACGAGCGCGGGGCGCAGCACGCGCTCGGCGATCGTGTAGCCCTTCTGCAGCACCGTGACCACGGTGTTGGCTTCCTGCTCCGGCGCCGGCACGACCGAGATGGCCTGGTGCTGGTGTGGATCGAACTTGCTGCCGGCGGCCGGCGCGATCTCGATGACCTTGTTGCGCTCGAGCGCGCTCTTCAGTTGGCGCAGCGTGGCTTCGGCGCCTTCGCGCATCTGCTCGGGGGTCGCGTCGGCATGCGACAGGCCGGCTTCGAGGCTGTCGGTGACGGGCAGCAGGCTTTCGGCGAAGGCCTCGACCGCGAACTTGCGCGCCTTGGTGATTTCTTCGTCGGCGCGGCGGCGGGCGTTCTGCACGTCGGCCTGGGCCCTCAGGACCTGGTCCTTCATCGTCGCGTTTTCTGCTTGCAGCGCGGCCAGCTCGGCCTGTGCCACGGTCAGGGCGTCTTGCGCCTCGGCGGCGGTCGCGGCCTGAGCGGCTTCAATCTCTTCGGGGCTGGGTTCGCCCGTGAGCTGATAGGGATCGATGGGGGTTGTTTCTGCTGACATGGTCTAAAAACAGTGGATTCCGCCCGAAGTGGGGCCGTTTGGGGCCGTTTCAAGCGAAAAAATGCGTTGTGAGACGCTTTTTGGGCCGGCGGACCTGGCTTTCCAGAAACGCCGCCGAAGCGGCTTGGCCGGGCCACAGGTGACGCCCCGGCAGACGAGGGCGACACGCAGTGGCGGGAAGCTTGGCGGACGAGCGATGGATCGCCGGGCCGCTGTGATTGCTCCGGGCGGGAGAAGTGGCGACCCCGAGAGTCGCGATGCCCGGGGCGGGCCTGGTTCAGTGTGCGTCGAGCAGCTCGACGTCGAACTTCAGCGTGGCGTTCGGCGGGATCACGCCGCCGGCGCCGTGTGCGCCATAGCCCAGCGAAGCCGGGATGATCAGCGTGCGCTGGCCGCCGATCTTCATGCCGGCCACGCCTTCGTCCCAGCCCTTGATGACCTGGCCCGCGCCCAGCGAGAACGCGAAGGGGTCGTTGCGGTCGCGGCTGGAGTCGAACTTGGCGCCTTGCACGCCGTCGTTGTAGAGCCAGCCGGTGTAGTGCACGTGCACGTGGTGGCCAGGCTTGGCTTCGGCGCCGTCGCCGGTCTTGGTGTCTTCGAATTGAAGGCCGGAGGGGGTGGTAGGCATGGAGGTCTCCTGGACGGTCGGAAAATGCGGAACCGCGCAGTTTAACGGCCTCAGGTGCCAGTTCCTGCCGCTTGCCCCCGAGGGCAGCGGCTTCGGTGCCGTGTCGCGTTTACTTGAGGAGGGGGGCGCTGCTGGTCGCTGCCGCTGCGGCCGCGGCAGCCGCCTTTTTGGCCGGTCCGCCCTGCCACTTGCCGGCGAAGGCCTGCAGGTCCGACAGGCGCTTGAGCAGATCCTGCCCGATCAGGGTGAGGCTGTAGCCGTCGCTGCCGTGGTGAACGATGCCGGCCTCGCGCAATTCCTTGATGCGGGTGTTGAGCGTGTTGGGGGTGATGCCGCCGACGCTGTCCTGCAGCAGGCGGAAGGTTTGCGCGTGGCCGTCGCGCAGGGCCCAGAGCACGCGCAGTGCGTAGCGAGCCTCGAGCAGCGCCAGCAACTGGCTGACGGCTGCGTTTTCCTTCATGCTCATCGGCACTTGTCTCCTTGGGAAAGGCGGTCTGCTGGCGGTGCTCACTCGCTGGGCCGCGCATCTCCGCTGCCCGGACCGGACGGGGACTATATCCCGGAAGGAAATCTGCTGCTACAAGTTTTATAGCTAACCAAGCCCACTGCATGCGGGCTGTGGCGCCGAAGCATCATTGCGTATCGGACGGCGACACGCGGTTGGCCATGACCTCGCCGAGCCGCACCGGCCGCGCCGGAACCCAGACCGGGTTGAACGCGAGTTGCGGGGCCGGGAACAGCAGGACGACGGTCGAGCCCAGCAGGAAGCGACCCATTTCCTCGCCCTGCTGCAGCACGATCTGCTTGTCTTCGTAGCGCCATTCGCGCGGCGTGCCGTGGCGCGGCGGATTGACCACGCCGTGCCATGTGGTCGCCATGCTGCCGACGATGGTGGCGCCCACCAGCACCAGCGCGAAGGGACCGAGTTCCGACTCGAACAGGCAGACCACGCGCTCGTTGCGCGCGAACAGCCCGGGCACGCCGCGCGCGGTGGTGGGGTTGACCGAGAACAGGTCGCCCGGCACATGGGTCATCCGCAACAGGCGCCCGGTGCAGGGCATGTGGATGCGGTGATAGTCCTTGGGACTCAGGTAGATGGTGGCGAAGCTGCCGTTGTTGAACTGCCTGGCCAGGTCCTCGCCGCTGGCGAGCAGCGCGGCGGTGCTGTAGTGATGGCCCTTGGCCTGGAAGACCTGGTCGCCCTCGATTCGGCCGAACTGGCTGATGGCGCCGTCCACTGGGCAGACCAGGTCGGCCTTGGCCAGCGGACGCGCGCCGGGCTTGAGCGCGCGCGTGAAGAACGAATTGAAGGTCTTGTAGGCGCGGATGTCACTCTCGAGCGCCTCGCTCATGTTCACGCCGTACTTGGCGACGAAGCGCTTGATGATCCAGGTTGTGACCTCGCCGCGTTCCTTGCCGGCGACCCAGCCCGCGAAATTCGTCAGCGCCTGCTTGGGGATCAGGTACTGGGGCAGGACGGCAGTGCGGTCGGACAAGATGAAGGGCCTGGATTGCGGAGAGAGGGCGCATTCTAAGGAAAGGGCCGCGATGTTCCCTTCCTTCGTACTGCGCGTTTCCCCTGTACTCAGCGCGTCCGGCAGCGGATTGAAGTGCCTCCCGATGCAGGCCGAGGACGCGTCGCCGGGACTACTCGGGCTTGATGTTCGCGGCCTTGATGACCGCCGCCCACTTGTCGACTTCCGCCTTCTGGAAGCTCGCGATCTGCGCGGTCGTCATGTCGGCCGGCGCCATGCCGAAGCTGGTGAGCTTCTCTTGCATGTCGGGCTTGGCGAGGATCTTGCGGATCTCGGCGTGCAGCCGGTCGATGACCGGCGCGGGCGTGCCGGCCGGCACGAAGATGGCCTGCCACGACACCACCTCGAAGTCCTTCAGGCCGTTGATGCCGGACTCGGCCACGGTCGGCACGTCGGGCATCGAGGGCAGGCGCTTGGCCGAGGTCACGGCGATCGCGCGCAGCTTGCCGCTCTGGATGTGCGGGCCGGCCACGACGGTGGTGTCGAACATCATGTCGACCTGGCCGCCGATCACGTCCTGGATGGCCGGGCCGCTGCCCTTGTACGGGATGTGCGTGAACTTCACGCCCGACTTGTAGGCCAGCAGTTCCAGCGCCAGGTGCTGCGAGGTGCCGGTGCCGGCCGATGCCGACGAGAGCCCGCCGGAGCCCGCCTTGGCCTTGCTCGCGTCGATCACGTCCTTCAGCGTCTTGTACGGGCTGGCCTGGTTCACCACCAG
This sequence comes from Variovorax robiniae, assembly GCF_037889955.1. Lineage (NCBI taxonomy): Bacteria > Pseudomonadati > Pseudomonadota > Betaproteobacteria > Burkholderiales > Comamonadaceae > Variovorax > Variovorax robiniae. The sequence goes on along the minus strand of NZ_JBBKZS010000002.1, from coordinate 177,502 downwards.
CACCACCGGGTTGGTGCCGATGAGCGTGACCGGCGCGAAGGACTTCTGCGGGTCGTAGCCCAGCTTGGGATACAGGCTCACGTTGATCGCGTGCGAGCTGATGGTGCCGCCCAGCATCGTGTAGCCGTCCGGCGCCGCGCGCGCCGCGATCTCGGAGCCGACGCTGCCGCCCGCGCCGCCCTTGTTGTCGATGATGACCGAAGTGCCCAGCGCGGTGCCGAGCTGCTGCGCGATCAGTCGGGCCAGCACGTCGGTGGTGCCGCCGGCCGGGAAGGGCACGATGTAGGTGATGGTCTTGCCCGTGGGCCATGCGCCTTGCGCGAAGGCGGGGAGGGCGCCCGTGGCGAGGGAGGCGATGGCGGACTGGACGAGGGTGCGGCGTTGCATGGATATGTCTCCCGGATTTCGGGTCTCGATAGGAACTGAAATGGGCCCGCGGCTCCCTCGGCGTCCGCGGGTGGCGCTGTTGTTATTTTTGCGTCTTGCGAGCGATGGGGGCTCAGGGCATGTACTGGCCGCCGTTGACTTCGAGGATCTGTCCGGTCACGTAGCCCGACAGGCTTTCCGAGGCCAGGTACAGGAAGGCGCCGACGCATTCCTCCGGCTCGCCGATGCGGCCCAGCGGGATCGCGCCCTTGAAGGATTCGAGCATCGCAGGGGTCGAGAAGCGGTCATGGAAGGGCGTCTGGATCACGCCGGGCGCGACAGCGTTGACGCGGATGTTGTCGGGCGCCAGTTCCCTCGCGAGACCGTGCGTTGCGGTGCTGACGAAACCCTTGGCGCCGGCATAGAGATATGCACCCGGTCCACCGCCGGTGCGTGCCGCCACCGACGACACGTTGATGATGCTGCCTCCCTTCTTGCGTGCGCGCATCAGCGGCACCACTTCGCGACAGAAGGCGAGCACGGAGCGGGCGTTGATGTGCATGACCTCGTCGAACAAGGCGTCGTCGAGGTCGGCGATCGGTACGCGCTTGACCAGGCTGCCGGCGTTGTTGACCAGCACGTCGACGCCGCCCAGCTTGTCGTTGGCCTCCTGCGTGGCGGCCTTGATGGCGGCGGTGTCGCGCACGTCGGCGCGCAGGGTGAAGGCGTCGCCGCCGGCGGCCTTGATCGTGGCGACCACCTTCTCCGCCGCATCGGCCGAGCTGTTGTAGTGCACCGCCACGCGCATGCCGCGCGCCGCATAGGCGATGGCCACCGCTGCGCCGATGCCGGTGCTGGCGCCGGTGATCAATGCTGTCTTGCCCTTGAGATCGTCCATGTCGTTCCTTTGCTCTTGTTCAATGCTGCGTCGGCTTGCCCAGGGAACACCGCAGACCCGGGCTTGCCGGACCGCGGGTGTTGCCGCTGGGAGCGAACCTTATTTCACCACCATGTACAGACTCGGCAGCCAGGTCGAGAACGCCGGCACGAAGGTCACCACGCCCAGCGCGAAGATCAGCGCGCCGTAGAACGGCCAGATCGTCTTCATCACCGTGCCCACCGACACGCCGCCGATCGCGCACCCCACGAACTGCGTGGTGCCCACGGGGGGGGTATTCAGGCCCAGCGCGCAGTTGATCAGCATCACCACGCCGAACTGCACCGAAGTCATGCCGTACTGCTGCGCGATCGGCAGGAAGATCGGCGTGCACAGCAGGATGGTCGCGGCCATGTCCAGGAAGGTGCCCAGCACGAACAGGATGATGTTGATCAGCAGGAAGATCATCCACGGCGTGGTCGTGATCTGGGACAGCATCTGGCCCGTAAGTTCGGCCACGCCGTACAGGCTGATGAGGTAGCCGAAGGTGCTGGAGATGCCGATCAGCAGCAGGATCACGCCGGTGGTGCGCACCGCCTTGGAGGCCGCCTTCACGAAGTGCTCCCACTTCAGCGTGCGGTACACGAAGATCGTGAGCGCCAGCGCATAGAGCACCGCCACGGCCGCCGATTCGGTCGCGGTGAACACGCCGGACAGGATGCCGCCGAGGATCAGCACGACGATGAACAGGCCCGGCAATGCGGCCGCGAACGAGCGCGCCACGATGCTCCAGCCCGGGAAGCTCCCGGCCGGATAGCCGCGCTTCACGGCCACCAGGTAGGCCGCCGCCAGGTTGCTGATGGTCAGCACCGCCGCCGGCGCCAGGCAGGCCAGGATCAGCGCCGCGATCGACACCTTGCCGCCCGCCGCGAGCGAATAGATGATGAGGTTGTGGCTGGTCGGCATCAGCGCGCCGACGAGGGCCGCGTGCGTCGTCACATTGACGGCGTAGTCGGCGTGATAGCCCTCCTTCTTCATCATTGGGATCATCACGGCGCCCATGGCCGAGACGTCCGCCACGGGCGAGCCTGAGACGCCACCGAACAGCGTGCAGGCCACCACGTTCGACATGCCCAGGCCGCCGCGCACGTGCCCGATCAGCGCACGCGCGAAGTTGACGATGCGATCTGCAATGCCGCCATAGAGCATCAGCTCGCCGGCAAAGATGAAGAAGGGAATGGCCAGGAACGAGAAGATGCCCATGCCCGAGGTCATCTGCTGGAAGCCCACCGCCAGCGGCAGGCCTTCATACAGCAGCGTGGCCAGGGCCGACAGCCCGATCGAGAAGGCCACCGGCACGCCGAGCAGCAGGAACAGCGTGAAGGACACGCACAGGATCAACAGAGGAATGGTCATGGCTTCAGCCCCAGGCGGGTTCGACTTCGCCGCCCTTGGCCAGCGCGATGATGTGTTCGATGGAGAACATCACGATGAGCACGCCCGCAAAGGTGGCGGGCACGTATTTCCAGCCTTCGGAGATCCACAGCGTCGGCAGGCGGTAGTCCCACACGGAGATCGCCAGCTCGCCGCAGCCCATGGCCATGGCAAAGCCGAACAGCAGGATCAGCGCGTGGATGAGGTATTCCATCTTCAGGCGCAGCCAGTCGGGCGCGAGCACCAGGAAGGATTCGAGGCCGATGTGGCCCGCGTCACGCACGCCGACGGCCACGCCTAGCATCGTGACGTAGAGCACCAGCAGCAGCGCCAGGCTTTCCGCCCAGGTGGGGGTGTTGTTGAGCACGTAGCGGCCGAACACCTGCCAGCTCACGCAGCAGATCACTGCCACGAGACCGAAGATGCCGAGCCACATGCAGGCACGCGCGAGCGTGCGGCAGAGTTTGGTGTACATGGTTTATTTGTTTCTCCCTCCCCCCTTGGGGGAGGGTAGGGGTGGGGGCATGCGGTGCGTCGTTGGGGCGCAGGTTTGCCCCCATCCCGACCTTCCCCCAAAGGGGGAAGGAGTGAAGGCACTACTTCGTGTCCTGCACCCGCTTGACCAGATCCTTGAGCTTGGCATCGGTGATGAACTTGTCGTACACCGGCTTCATCGCGGCCTGGAACGGCGCCTTGTCCACGTCGATGATCTCGGCGCCGCCGGCCTTCACGGTGGCGAGCGACTTGACCTCACGCGCTTCCCACTGCTTGCGCATGTAGGGCACCGACTCCTTGGCCGCCTGGCGCAGCCAGCCTTGCTCTTCGGGCGAGAGCTTGTCCCACACGCGCTTGGAGAACAGCAGCACTTCCGGCGCCATCGAATGCTCGGTCTTCGAGTAGTACTTGGCCACTTCGAAGGCGCGCGCGCTTTCATAGGTGGGGTAGTTGTTCTCGGCGCCGTCGATCAGGCCGGTCTTCAGGCCCGTGTAGACCTCGCCCATCGGCATCGGCGTGGCGTTGGCGCCCATGGCTTCGAGCATCGACACCCACAGGTCGGACTGTTGAACGCGGATCTTCAGGCCCTTCATGTCGGCGAAGGAGCGCACCGGCTTCTTGGCGGTGAACATCGAGCGTGCGCCGCTGTCGTAGTAGGCCAGGCCCACGAAGCCCTGCTTCTCGCAGGACTTCAGGATCTCCTCGCCGACCGGGCCGTCCAGCACCTTGTGCAGGTGGTCGACCGAGCGGAACAGGAAGGGCATCGTCGGCACTTGCGTTTCCGGGCAGATGTTGTTCATCGGCGCGATGTTCACGCGGACCATCGACAGGGCGCCGATCTTGGTCTGCTCGATGGTGTCCTTCTCCTGGCCCAGCGCGCTGTTGTTGAAGACCTTGATGGTGTGCTTGCCGCCGGAGAGTTCCTTCAGGCGCTCGCCCATGAACTTGACGGCCGTCACGGTCGGGTAGTCATCCGGATGGATGTCGGCCGAGCGGAACTCCGTGGCCTGGGCGGAAACGCCGGCCAGTGCGGCGAACGCGCCGGCAGCCAGGGCGATCAGGGATTGCTTCAATTTCATGTTGTCGTCCTCGGGTTGGTGCTATCGAAAATCACAGGGTCAAAAAACACATTCGGGCTCGGGCAGGCCTTGCACGCCGGGGCGCAGTGCGAAGAGGCCGCCGGCCAGGGGTTGGTCGCTCAGGTCGCCGCCGGGGCGGATCGAGGTGACGTACAAGGTGTCGAGTCGGGCGCCGCCAAAGGCGCACATCGCGGGCTTCTTGACCGGCACGGCGAGCGAGCGGTCCAGCTTGCCCTCGGGCGTGAAGCGATGCACCAGGCCGGCGTCGTTGCCGCAGATCCAGTAGCAGCCGTCGGCATCGACGGCGGCGCCATCGGGGCGGCCGGGCAGGGGATTCATGTCGACGAAGACGCGTCGGTTGTGCGGCGTGCCGCTGGCGGTGTCGTAGTCGAAGGCCCAGATGGTCTGCACGTTGGGATGCGAGTCCGACAGGTACATGGTCTTGCCGTCGGGGCTGAAGGCCATGCCGTTGGGGACGATCAGGTGCTCGAGTTGCAGGCGCAGCGCGACCTCGGCGTTGACGTCGCGCTGGTAGCGGTAGACACGGCCGACATCGCGTGCCGCGGCCATGTCCATCAGCATGGTGCCGGCCCAGAAGCGGCCCTGCCGGTCGCAGCGGCCGTCGTTGAAGCGCATGCCGTGCTGGGCATGGGCCACGCCCGCGACGGACGAGGTGGCGAGCGTGCCGTCGTCGCGGGTGCCGATGGCGAAGATGCCGCTTTCCATGCCGGCGATCCACTGGCCGGGATGGCCCTTGCGCGGTGCGATGCAGGCGAGCATCTCCTCGCCGGTCCAGACGGTGTGCGCGCCGGCCTCGTCGATGCGATGGAGTTGCTTCGCAGGAATGTCGACCCAGTAGAGCGCCTGCTCGTCGGCACGCCACACCGGGCTTTCACCGGTGCCGTTGCGCGCATCGAGGACGAGTTCTGCTTGCATCGCGCGCGTGCTCAATCGCCGAACGGGCCTTGCGCCGTGAAGGCGCCGCCCTGGTAGATGGCGTTGGGGTCGGTGGGCGCAACCGGCGGCTGCGCCTCGACCTTCTCGCGGAACGGTTCCGAGCTGTCCTGCGGCGCGAAGCCCAGCTTCGCGGCGGCGCTGTTGTCCCACCACACGACCTTGTTGTCCGACATGCCGTAGACCACGGTGTGCTTCACGTCGGGCGTGAACAGGCATTTCTCGATCAGCGTCGTCAGGTCGCGATAGCTGAGCCAAGAACTCATCATCCGGCGGTTGAGCGGCTCGGGGAAAGACGAGCCGATGCGGATGCTCACGGTCTCGATGCCGTAGCGGTCGAAATAGAACTGCGCCATGTCTTCGCCGAAGGACTTGGACAGGCCGTAGTAGCCGTCGGGCCGGCGATGGGCATGGGCGTCGATGTGCTCATCCTGCTTGTAGAAGCCGATGACGTGGTTGGAACTGGCGAACACCACGCGCTTGACATCATGGCGGCGAGCGGCCTCGTAGACATGGAAGATGCCGCGGATGTTGGCTTCCAGGATTTCCTCGAAGGGGCGCTCGACCGAGACGCCGCCCAGGTGGACGATGGCGTCGCAATCGGCCAGCAGCGCGTCGACCGCCTGCTTGTCCGACAGGTCGCAGGGCACCACTTCCTCGTGCGGGCCGGCGGCGGGCGCCATGCCGGCGATGTCCGACAAGCGCAGCACGTCCGCATAGGGTTGCAGGCGCTCGCGCAGCACCTTGCCGAGTCCGCCGGCAGCGCCGGTCAGGAGGATTCGGTGCAGCTTGTTCGGGGTCTGAGAATTCGGCATAGAGATGTAACTTAACTGTTGTCGTACAACGAGTGGCGGATTATCATCGTTGCATGGTCGCCAGTGTTACGGGTAATTACCTAGTCAATGAGCCTCCTGCGACAGCGCCGCAGGAGGTCCCCCATGCCGTTGCCACGGAGTTCGTCGGACAGCCGCGGCGCCGCGCGCGCGGGCTGGCGCACGGCCTCGTCGAGGATTTGAGCGACAAGATCCGCAACCAGGTGCTGCGCCCCGGCGACAAACTGCCGACCGAATCCGAAATCATGCAGGCCTACAGCGTCAGCCGCACCGTGGTGCGGGAGGCGCTGTCCAAGCTGCAGGCGGCGGGGCTGGTCGAGACGCACCACGGCGTGGGCACCTTCGTGCTGCAACCGCGGGCGGGCGGGGTGTTCCGGCTCGACCCGGGCGAGATCGCCGCCTCGGTCGACGTGCTGGCGGTGCTCGAGTTGCGCATCAGCCTGGAAACCGAATCCGCCGGCCTGGCCGCGAGCCGGCGCACCGAGGAGCAACTCGTCGCGATGCGGCAGGCTCTGGAAGACTTCCAGCACAACGTGGCGACGGCCGGCGACACCGTCTCGCCCGACTTCCGCTTCCACCTGCAGATCGCGCAGGCCACGGGCAATCCGTACTTCGCGGACATCATGAGCCACCTGGGCACCACGATCATCCCGCGCACGCGCATCAGCGCGATCCGCAACATCGACCGTGGCGGCGCCTACCTGAGCCGGGTGAATCGCGAGCACGAGGAAATCTACGCCGCCATCGCGCGGCGCGACCCCGAGTCGGCCCGGGCCGCCATGCGCATCCACCTGACCAACAGCCGCGAGCGCCTGCGCGTCGCGCAGGAAGAAGCGCAGAAGGCCGCCGCGCCGGCTTCGCCAGCCGCGCCTCCGACAGAAACCTGAAGTTTTTTTGGGGCAATCCGCTGGACGGGTTGTATTTTTAGTTGTACGATGACTGACAACTTAGGATCGCGCTGAAATGAGCCGGCGCTTGCACTCACTTTCAAGGAGACAACCATGAGCACTACCCGTCGCACCCTTCTTGCCGCCGGCCTGCTGGCCGCGGCGCCCTTCGCGGCCCTGGCGCAAGCACCGGCCTGGCAGCCCACCAAGCCGATCAAGATCATCGTGCCGTACCCGGCGGGTGGCTCGTCGGACATCATTGCGCGCGCCATCAGCCAGCCGCTGTCGGTGGCGCTGGGCCAGCCGGTCATCGTCGAGAACAAGGCCGGCGCGAATGGCAACCTCGGCGCCGACTTCGTCGCCAAGTCCACGCCCGATGGCTACACCATCCTGTTGTGCGACGTGGGCGCGCTGGCGATCAGCCCGTCGGTGTTCAAGCTGTCATTCGATCCGTCCACGGACTTGCGCGGCGTGACCATGCTGGCCTACTCGCCGCACCTGTTGGTGGTGCATCCGTCGGTGAAGGCCAACAACCTGAAGGAACTGGTCGCGTTGTCCAAGAGCAGCGACATGAACTTCGCCGTGACGGCGACCGGCAGCGCGCCGCACCTGGCCGGCGTGGCACTGCAGCGCGCCGTGGGCGCCAAGTGGACCTACGTGCCCTACAAGGGTGGCGTGCAGGCAATCCAGGACACCGTCGCCGGCCAGACCCAGATCCTCATGAACGGCATGCTGGCCACGCTGCCGCAGGTGCAGGGCGGCAAGCTCAAGGTGCTGGGGGTGTCGAAGGCCACCCGCATGCCGCTGCTCGGCGACGTGCCCACCATCGCCGAACAGGGCGTGCCCGGATACGAGACCGGCACCTGGCAAGGCGTTCGCGTCGCCAAGGGCACGCCGGACGCGATCATCCAGCGCCTGAACAAGGAACTGATCACGATCATCCGCTCCGCCGACATCCGCTCGCGCCTGGCTGCGCAAGGCGCCGAGGTCGTGACGATGTCTCCCGCCGAAGAAGAAGCGTTCTTCAACAAGGAACGTGCGCGCTGGGCCAAGGTAGTCAAAGAAGCCGACATCAAACTGGATTGAGTCACGAATCTTCCTACTGCGGCCACCGATCTCGGGCCTGCGGTGCTCGCCGCACGGGAGTGCGGCTGCGCTCCTCGACCCGACCTCGGTGCCCTCGCTACGGAATCTTTGCGACTCAACGGCCCCGTTTTTTCTGTCAACACCACCACTGAACGTTTTCACAAATGAACCCGCAAGAACTCAAGACAATCATGGGCTCCGGCCTGCTCTCGTTTCCGCTGACCGACTTCGATGCGAACGGCGACTTCAACAAGAAGGGCTATGAAAAGCGCCTCGAATGGCTGGCGCCGTATGGTGCGAGCGCGCTGTTTGCCGCTGGCGGCACGGGCGAGTTCTTCTCGCTGACCGGCGCGGAATATCCGGGGATCATCAAGACGGCAGTGGACACCTGCAAGGGCGTGGTGCCGATCATTGCCGGCGCGGGCGGCCCGACACGCTTTGCGATCGAATGCGCACAAGCCGCCGAGAAGGCCGGCGCGCACGGCATCCTGCTGCTGCCGCACTACCTCACCGAAGCCGGCCAGGAAGGCCTGGCGGCCCACGTGGAGGCGGTGTGCAAGAGCGTGAACTTCGGCGTGATCATCTACAACCGCGGCTCGACGCGCTTCAAGCCCGAGACGCTGGCCAAGCTGGCCGAGCGCAACCCGAACCTGGTCGGCTTCAAGGACGGCATCGGCGACATCGAGACCATGGTTGCGATCTACCAGCGCATGGGCGACCGCTTCGCCTACCTGGGTGGCCTGCCGACCGCCGAGGTCTATGCCGCCGCGTACAAGGCGATGGGCACGCCGGTGTATTCGTCGGCTGTCTTCAACTTCATCCCGAAGACGGCGATGGATTTCTACCACGCGGTAGCAAACGATGACATGGCCACGCAGCATCGCCTGCTGAAGGACTTCTTCATGCCGTACCTGGACCTGCGCAACCGCACGCAAGGCTACGCGGTCAGCATCATCAAGGCCGGCGCCAAGATCGTCGGCCACGATGCCGGCCCGGTGCGCACGCCGCTGACCGACCTGAAGGCGGACGAGATGGAAATGCTCAAGGCCCTCATCGACAAGCTCGGCCCGCAAGGCCTGTAATCGGCCCGGCGTCGCGGACCGGCACAGCGCCGGTTCCGTGATGTCCCCTGAAGAGATCCGCCAAGAATTGACAACAACCGAAGGAGACTCCAGATGCTGAAGAAACTGATCCTCATCGCGACCGCTGCGTTCGCACTCGCCGGCTGTGCCGGCATGTCCGGCGGCGCCTCGCCGGGCGACGAGCAGGCCGTGGCCGCCGCGGCCGAGAAGCTGCGCGTGGCGATGATCGACCCGACGCCCGCCGCGCTCAATCCGCTGCTGGCCGACGACCTGAGCTACGGTCATTCGGGCGGCAAGGTCGACACGAAGACCACCTTCGTCGCCGACCTGATGAGCAAGGCCTCGGACTTCGTCACCATCGCGATCACGGACCAGACCATCAAGGTGGTCGGCAACGCCGCGATCGTGCGGCACACGCTCACGGCCGACACGCTGGATGGCGGCAAGCCCGGCAAGGTCAGCATCAAGATCCTCGGCGTCTGGCAGAAGCAGGGCGGCGAATGGAAGCTGCTCGCGCGCCAGGCCGTGCGGCCGCCGGCGCCGTGAACGCGATTCAATAGTCAGCAAGGCCGAGGCGGCATACGCTTCGGCCTTCCCGTTTTCCACACCAAGGACACGCACACATGCAACAACACGACAACCTCATCGGCGGCCAGTGGACCAAGGGCAACGCCTACAGCCCCAACCTGAACCCGTCGAACCTCGGCGACACGATCGCCGAGTACACGCAGGGCGATGCCACCCACGTCGAAGCCGCCGTGGCCGCCGCCACCGCCGCCTTCCCGGCCTGGGCCACGGGCAGCATCCAGGCACGCTCGGACGCACTCGACAAGATCGGCACCGAGATCCTCGCGCGCCGCGAAGAACTCGGCACGCTGCTGTCGCGCGAAGAAGGCAAGACCAAGGCCGAAGGCATCGGCGAAGCCACGCGCGCCGGCCAGATCTTCAAGTTCTTCGCCGGTGAATGCCTGCGCCTGTCGGGCGAGACGCTGCCCTCGGTGCGCCCGAACATCGGCGTCGAGATCACGCGCGAGCCGGTCGGTGTCGTCGGCCTGATCACGCCGTGGAACTTCCCGATCGCGATCCCCGCCTGGAAGATCGCGCCGGCCCTGGCTTTCGGCAACTGCGTGGTGCTGAAGCCCGCCGACCTGGTGCCGGGCTCCTCGTGGGCGTTGGCCGAGATCATCAGCCGCTCGGGCATCCCGGCGGGCGTGTTCAACCTCGTGATGGGCCGTGGCAGCGTCATCGGCAACGCGTTGGTGAACCATCCCGGCATCCATGCGATCAGCTTCACCGGTTCGGTGGGCGTGGGCCGCAACATCGCGATCCAGTGCGTGACCAACCACAAGAAGGTGCAACTGGAGATGGGCGGCAAGAACCCGCAGATCGTGCTGGACGATGCCGACCTGGCGCAGGCCGTCGAACTCAGCGTGCAGAGCGCCTTCTATTCGACCGGCCAGCGCTGCACCGCATCCAGCCGCCTGATCGTCACCGAAGGCATCTACCCCAAGTTCATTGCCGCGATGCAGGAACGCATGGCGAAGATCAAGGTGGGCGATGCGCTGGCCGCTGGCACGGACATTGGCCCCGTGTCGAGCCAGTCGCAACTGGACCAGGACCTGGAGTACATCGCCATCGGCAAGGGCGAAGGCGCCACGCTGGCTGCGGGCGGCGAACGCCTGAAGCTGGGCACCGAGGGCTACTACATGTCGCCGGCGCTGTTCAGCGAATCGGTGGCGTCGATGCGCATCAACAAGGAAGAGATCTTCGGCCCGGTGGCGAGCGTCATCCGGGTGAAAAACTACGAGGAAGCACTGGCCACGGCCAACGACACCGAGTTCGGCCTGTCGGCGGGCATCGCCACCACGAGCCTGAAGTACGCGACGCACTTCAAGCGCCACAGCCAGGCCGGCATGGTGATGGTCAACCTGCCGACGGCGGGTGTGGACTATCACGTGCCCTTCGGCGGTCGCAAGGGCTCTAGCTACGGGCCGCGTGAACAGGGCCGCTACGCGCAGGAATTCTTCACCACGGTGAAGACGGCTTACACGCTGGCGTAAGACGCTTCCACACGGGCGCCGGGAAAGCGCCGAACATCCGAAGGCACGGTCCGCTGCGCAGTGGCCCGTGCCTTTGTTCCTCGTCGAAAGGACGAGCGGAAAACACAATTCCTGCATTGCGAGGCTTCACTCGCGCCCAGGAGTCGTTGCCATGTTTTCCGAGATCAATCTTCCCGCCGCCTTGATGCAGGCCTTTGCCGCCGCACTGGTGCTGTGGGTGGCCGTGCCTGATGCACACGCCGAATTGCCGTCGCCCACGGCCAAACCCTTCGTCGTCGAATTGCGCCAGCAATATCGCGGCGACGGCCAAGCCATTCCGTGGTCCTACAAGCGAATGGCGCAAGTGCAGAACCTGCGCGACACGTTCCCCGGGCTGAAGTCGCTGCGGTTCGAGGGTGCGAGCTTCGTTGCAGCGTCCAGGGGGTGAACGCTTCGGCCGCGTCGCCGTATCAAGGCCGCGCCCTGTCGTGTCGCATTTGCCGCGCGGCGGCCCACCAGATCCCGCTGGCCAGCAAGCCGAACAGGCCGGTCGCTGCAAGGCCGATCGCCAGGCCCCGGTAGCCATCGCCGAACGCCTGTGACAGGGTTCCGACCAGCAGGGGCCCCCAGGCACCGCCCAGCAGGAACAGCGCGGCGATCGAGGCGCCCCATGCGAGGCTCCTGAACTTCGCTGGAACGATGTCCTGCACAGCGGCGGCCGCCGCCGGAAACGCCATGGCGACGCCGATGCTGTGCAATGACATCATCGCCGCGCCGAAGTACATCAGCACCTCATTGTGCCGGTCCAGGCCTGCCACCAGCGACAGCCAGAGGAACACCGAGGCCATGGCGGCACCGGTCGCCGCCAGTCGCATGCGGCCGCCCGGATGCCTGCGCTGCCAGCGGTCCGCGACGATCCCTCCAAGGATCGGGCCGAGCAGGCCGATGGCGGTGAAGGCGCCCATGAGGTAGCCCGCCTTGTCCTCCTGGAGGTCGTAGGCGCGCATGAGGAGCGCCGGAAGCCAGGTGCTCACGGAGACCTGCAGCACCGCGTTCATGCCCAGGCCCACCCACACCCAGCGCAGTGTGCGGATCCGGATCAGCTGGCGCAGGTTCGCCAGCAGGGAGCCGCCCACGGTGTCGCTGTTGTCGGACCTGGGCAAGCGGTAGTCCTGCATGAAGAACGCAAGGATGCCGAGCACGATCCCGGCGACTCCGAACACGTAGAAGGGCATGCGCCAGCCGTACTTCGCAGAAAGGTAGCCGCCGCCGGTCACGCCCAGGAACACACCGACGGTGATGAAGGCATTGAGGATGCCGAGTTTCCTGGCGCGCTGCTCTTCAGGAAACGACGCGGAAACCAGCGCCGTGCTGCCCGGGCCGAACCCCGCCTCGCCGACTCCGACGCCGAGGCGCGCCACCAGCAGCGACGCGATCCCGCCCGCCATGCCGGTGAACAGGGTGCAGGCGCTCCAGAAGATGGCCGTGAGGCCCAGCATGTACCGGCGGCTCCAGGCGTCGACCAGGTGCGACACCGGGATCACGAAGAAGATGACGCCGAGGAAGTAGGCCGAACTGGCAAGGCCGACCTGCGCATCGCTCAGGGCCATGTCCCGCCGCATCGGCTCCAGCACCACCGCCATGACCTGCCAGTCGGCACTGCACATGGCATGGAGCAGCGAGCAGATGGCGAGCACGTAGAACGCCCTTTTTCCGCCCACCTCGAAGCGGCCCGACTCCTCCTCGCGCATGCCAAGTTCCTCCCTGAACGCGCGCCATTCTGGAGCATGCCGTGCGGGAGCACAACATGTCATTCAGTATTCACTACATCGGATTCGGCGTGTTCAAAAGGTCTCATCCCCGTTCGGCTCGTAGTGCGGCACGTCGTTCATCCGGTGCCGCAATTGCGACAGCTCCCAATACATCCGCTTGCGCGCCCGGCTCTGGTTGCCGAGCGGGCGATGCTCGGCGATGGTGTGCCACGGGTTGTAGGAAAGCCGCTTGGCAAACTGCATCTGCGCGGGCGAGTCGAAGACCTGCCTTGGCAGCCGCAGCGTGGCGACGGGGATGCGCGGCGACAGCTTCTCGGGCCACAGCACGCCGGCGTTCTCGATGGGCATGAGGTGCGGGTCGGTCTGCATCTGCATGCGCACTTCCAGCTCCACGTCACCTTCCGACAGTGCCTTGACCATGGCGTTGCGCAGGTAGTCGTCGGGCGGGCGAAACGGCAGGTTGGGTATGCGCGTTTTCTTGTTCGACTTGGGCCACACCGAATAGACCATCGCCTGGCCCTCGCCCATGAGGTAGGGCACGCAGCTGAAGTAGGGCGCCTCGAAGGGACTGCTCTGCGTCTTGATGTAGAGCGACTGCATGACGAGGTCGAGCACATGCGAGTCGTGCAGGTTCACGAAGTAGAAGACCTGCGCGTTCTTCACGCTCCACTTCTGCAACGCGGCATTGGCCTTGGCATCGGGCGTGACGAAGGTGGCGGTGGACACGCCGAACATGTCGAGCGTGTGCTTCTCCTCCTCCAGCAGCTTGGGGCCTTCGACGCCCATGAGCTTGATGCTGATGCTCATGAAGCCGACGTCGTCGATGTCGGGCGTGATGTACGGGCCCGGCCCGGAGAAGCGCACCCAGGCCTTGAAGGTCTGCGGCTTCGCATAGATGCCGCGGCGCATGTGCTCGGGCAGGTTGTCGTGCACGGTGAACTCGCCGCGGCAGATGCCCTGGGTCTTGGTGTTGCCGCCGCGCTCGAAGCCGCCGGGCTTCCACAGGTCGGTCATCTGCTGGGTGAAGCTCTGGACGATCGAGTCGGTCCAGGATTCCTCGTCGACCAGCAGGCGTTCCTCGGCGATCTTCAGGTGTTCGTCGACGCGCTTGCTGTTGATCAGCGCGGTGGTCAGGCGGGCCAGCGGATCTCTCAGCAGCGCATCGAAGGCCGGGCGCACGAAGGGGTCGAAGCGGCGCTCCAGGCGGATCAGCGCCATGCCCGTGTCGGCGACGAAGTTGCGCCAGGCCACGCCGGTGCTGGCGCGCGGCTGCGGATGGCTGGCGTTGGAGTTGGGGTCGGGCACGATGGGCGTGGTGGGATTCATGGCTGCACCTTGGACAGGTAGCGAAGGGCACGGATGCCGGGCATGAAGAAGTAGCCGCCGCCGAGCACGGTGATGAACTGTGGCAGGCCGGTCACGCGACGGTCGCAGCCGTTGGCCACGGGGATCGAGAAGCTGTCGGTGGGCGCGCCGGCCGGGTCGGGCTGCCGGTTGCCGAGTAGCGGATCGCTCTCGCCATGCAGGCTGTCGAAGCGCACGCCCGCGAGCCAGGCGCCCTGCACGAATTCGAACTGGCGCGTGATGTTGGCGGCCAGGCAGATGAAGTGCAGGCCCGTGCCGTCGTGGGCCTGGAGGTCGTCGTGACCGGGTTCGGGCGGTGCTGAGAGCGCCTGCTGCAGCGTCAGCTTGTTGCCGTACTCGCGGCCGCGGCGCAACAGGCGGTGGAAGCGCGTGGATGAGACATGGTCGTTGGCCAGCGCATCGGCATCGAAGCCCAGCGTGCGGGTGGCCCAGGAGATGAAGCCCCTCGTGCCCGGCGGCAGGTCGGCATTGCGGGGATTGCTGCGTCGGATGTGCGCGCCGATGGGGCAGTGCAGCCCTTCCTCGTCGCCGCGATAAGTGAAGGTGTTGCGCGGATCGTCCTCGCCTTCGATGCGTTCGCCGGTGGGGATGAGCGGGTCGCCGTCGATGCTGCGGCCGACCATCTCCTCGGCCAGGCGCGTGCGCGCGGCCGGGTCGCCATGCGCGGCACCGTCGACGAACTGCCAGAAGCGGCCGACGTCCTGCCGCAACTGGCGCATCACGAGATAGCTGCCGTTGCGGCCGAGGTCGGCCAGGTCGGGCTGGTCCTCGGCGCGCGGGAGCGGGGCATCGGTGTTGCGTTGGGGGTCGAGCAGCGGGCGTTCGGTGTATTCGCCGTATTCGTTGGGATAGCCCAGCACGAATTCGCCGAGACATGCGACGTTGGTGTATTCGCGCAGTTCCTGGTCGACCGCCGGGCGCTCGCGTTCCCAGTCGAGGGTGGGCTCGGAGATGCCGTCCTTGAAGCCGAAGGGTTCGAAGCCGCCCATGTCGGCGGTGGAAAGGCGCTTGACCAGGGTGAAGGCGGACGCGCAATCCGCGAGCACCTGACCCTCCCATGCGGCGAGCTCGCCTTTCATCGCGTAGAGCAGCATGAGCACGTGCGGCACGACCTCGGGTGTGTTGCCCCAGAGCCAGCGTTGCGGTCGGTTGTCGCCGACGTCGCCGAGCCGCCGCGCACGGCTGTCGTCGCTGCTCATGCCCGCGATGAACTCGGGCGAGAAGCCCTGCACGATGTCCTCCGGCACGCCGAGCGCGCGCAGGCCGGGGCAACTGAGCGCCACCTGCAGCGCAGTGGTCGGGGCCGCCTCCCGCTTCACCGCGTTGCTCACTTCGCACCGGGAAAGCCATGCGCGCGCGGCCTCCTTGTCGCGCACATCCAGCAGCAGGAAGCAGGCCTCCCTCAGCTTGCCGTAGCCGAAGGCGACCAGGCCCTGGATGTCGTCGAGGTCGACGCTGGTGTGCAACGCGCTCATAGCAGCCTCAACCACGCCAGCGCCTGCGCATCATTCATGCGCTCCGTGTCGACGCCGGCCCGGATGCGCCGGTTGCGTTCCAGGTCGCCGAGCGTGAGGCCGGGGTAGGCGCGGTACCAGACCTGCGTGGGCAACTGGTGGCGGCGCTGGTAGTGCTTGAAGCGCTGCTCGTGGCGCGCGCCGCCGCAGACGAGCCAGTCGGTGCGCGGCCAGCCGAAGCCGTTGCTGAAGACCAGATTCAGGCCCCATGCGGCCTTGTTGACGAAGTCGTCCATGTAGCTCTCGTGGCTGCCGTCGTAGTCGCTCGCGAACAGCACGCGCTGGCGGTCGTCGAGGAAGACCCAGCGGGCGAAGTGGATGGTCTGGATCCGCGCCAGGTGGCCCTTGCCGAACACATGGCGCGCCGCATAGTCGATGAGCAGCAGGATCACGGGCACCAGCGCGCGTCGGAACCAGCCCGGCTTGACGGCGCCCAGCGCGGTGAAGCTGTTGGTGAGGTCGTGGTCTTCCAACTGTTGCATGCCGAGCACGGCGGCCGGTTCCGGGCGCGGGCAGTGTTCCGGGTCGGTCTTCTCCTGCTGGCGCAGGATCACGAGAGCGACGGGCAGCACGAGTACCAGCGGCAACAGCATCAGTGGCACCACGATGAGATGGATCGCGTTGCGAAGGTCCCAGCCCGGCGGCGTGGGTTCCGGCTCGGTCAGCGGCAGGCGGCCGGCCGACTGTTCGTCCTTCACGAAGTCGAGCAGCGCCTGCCGCACCGCCTGCGGATCGGTCGGTGCGGCATGCGCGGTGCCACGCGGCACGCGCGCGGAAAGTGCCTTCTGCAAGGCGCTTTCCTCCCACACCTGGCGCACGGTGCGGCCGATGCGGTTGACGTAGTTCGTGTCCACGCGCAGGTTGTGGGACTTCATCCAGGTCAGCAAGTCGGTCGCCGTGTTGAAGCCTTCGCAGTGCGAGAAGATGCGTGCCAGGCCGCGGCCGGCGAAATGCGCGAACTCGGCCAACTGTGCATCGGCCGGTCCGTCGCACACGCCAAGGAACACGAGGTACAGCGGTGGCACCTGCGGACGCGGCAGGCCGAACAGGTCGAAGTCGGCGAGCGTCGAATCGTCGAGCAGTGCGAAGCGTGCGTAGTGCAGCTTGTTGAACCGGCCGAAGGGCAACACCGCGTTGGCCGGGTCGGCGGTGCCGGCCTTGTGCGCCAGGTTCATCTCATCGAGCAATGCGCGTAGCGCGCCTTCGCGGCCGGCAGCGACTGCGGCCAGGACCGTGAAGGGCGATTGAGGGGTCACCGTGGCTCGAACTGCAGGCAGAAATCGATCAGCCGATCCTTGTTCCAGTACACCTTGCCGAGGTAGAAGTTCGGCCCGATGAGACGGATCTCGTCGCGGATGCGCTTGGCCACGAAAGACGTGTCGGAGTAGTCGAGCACGATGCATTCCTTGTCGTCGAGCCAGCTCTTGTCCTTGTAGACGCGGGCCACGATGGCATGCACGCCGAAGGCTGAGATCTTGTTCTTGAGCACGCCTTTCTGCGCATCGAAGATCTTTCCCTGCCAGCCGAACACATTGATGATCTGCGCGATGTCATCGGAGAAGCGGGTGCCCGGCGCGACGATGGCGGTGCCCTTGGCTTCGCCGTTGGGTATGTCGCCGGCGGCGTTGGCCTTGAACAGGTCATCGAGTTGCTGCTGGTTCATGCCGAGCAGTTGCGGAACGTCGTATGCCATGAGGTGTTCTCCTTTGCGGTGAGCAGCCGGGAAGCAGTGTCAGCCGATCAATGTGGACCGTCAATTTGTCGAAAGAGGTGTGTGCGTCGCCGTGGCCAGCAGCATGTCGGCCGCCTTCTCGGCCAGCATGTAGACCGCCGCGGCAATGAAGAAGCCGGGAATCCGCGGAAAGGCCGAGGCATCCACCACGCGCAGTCGCGACACGCCATGCACCGCCAAGGTGCTGTCGAGCACGCCGCCCTGGTCACGCTCGCCGATGGGGCAGGAGCAGGAGGCGTGATGGCCCCATGCAGTGTCGCGCACGTACTGTGCGAGCGCCTCGTCGCTGTCGCAGTCGGCGCCGGGCAGGCACTCCTTGGTGATCAGGCCGCTGGCATGCAGGGGCGCTGTCAGTTCGCGCACCGCGCGGATGGCCTGCACCACGGCGTCGAGGTCGTCCTCTGCGTCATCCTCGTCGCCTTCGTCGAAATAGTGGAAGTTCACCAACGGCATGTCGAACGGATCGGCCGAGCGCAGGCGCACGCGTCCGGCGCGATTGCGCGTGTGGGCCTTGAGGATGGCCCAGGTCAGGCGGTCCGGCTCGTCGCGGATGAGGTCGGAAAACCTGGGGAAGTAGCCCTCGAAGCGGGCCAGCAGCGCCATGCAGAAGATGTCGGGCTCGTTGCCCGCGCGGTCGCTGCGGCTCACGATGCCGATGGCCGCGCCGTTGGAACCGTACATGCCGTCGCCCGATGACTTCCAGCGCTGCCACAGCGTGTCGTCCTTCTGCCAGCGCGCGCCCTGGAGCACGCCCCACGGCTGGCGCGTCTCATGCGTCACTGCGACCTCGTAGCGGTCCTGCAGGTTGCGGCCGACGCCTTGCAGGTCCACGCGCGTCTCGATGCCGTGCGCCTGCAGTTCCTCCGTGGGGCCGATGCCCGAGAGCATCAGCAGTTGCGGCGTGTTGAACGCGCCGCCGCACAGGATCACTTCGCGACGCGCGAACACCTGCCGCAATTCGCCGGGTGACTCGCTTGGAACTGGATGCGCGCGGTAGAGGTGCGCGCCCTTGCGGTACTCGATACCGCTGGCGCCACCCTGTGCATCGAACAGCACGCGCGTGGCCAGCGCATGCAGTTCGACATGCAGGTTGTCGGGGCAGCGCCGTGCCACGTCGCGCAGGCGTTCGCGCACGCCGTAGCGGCGGTGGCGCGCGGTGGCCAGCGGCGTGTAGCAAAGGCCTTCGAAACTGTCGCCGGAAGCGCGGCGTGAATTGGGGTCGCCCCAGCCGCCGCGCATCCAGTGCCAGGCGCTCGCGAGCGGGTTCGGCAGGTTGCGGGTGAAGGTGCCGATGGTGTCGCGCAGGGCGCGCATCAGGCCGTCGTCATGCAGCACCGACAGCGGCATCGACTTCTCGGTGCGCAGCCAGCCGCCCCAGCCGTGGCCGGTCGGGTCGATGCCGAGGTGGCGGATGGCGCGCCATACCGGCCGGTGCCGGCAGTTCTCGATGCGCTGGGCATAACGCCGCATGCGTGATGCCTGCCAGGATACGTCGCCTGTGAGCCGAGCGATCTCGTCCCAGTCGGAGTCGTGCGGCGGCATGAAGATCATCGCGTTGTGCACCGTGCAGCCGCCCAGCGCGGCGGCGCGCGGGTAGAGGACGCCCTGGCCGGCGCGGTACTTGGGGTCGCGCGCCTGGCGCTGCTCGTCCTCGTAGTGGCGCACGTGGAAGTTCCAGGCCATCGCGGGGTTCTCGCAAGCGAAGGCATGGAAGGCCGGCACGTCGTAGTCGTCGGGCAGGCGCTCGCCCTCGGCGCGTGGATCACCGCCGGCTTCCAGCACGAACACGCGCATGCCGGACTCGGCCAGCCGCGCCGCCAGCACGCCGCCGCCCGCGCCGGAACCGACGATCACGTAGTCCCATTCGGAGGTCTGACCATCGGTCATGTGCGGTGGGCGCACAGTCAGAAAGTCTTGAGGAAAGCGATGAGCGCCTTCTTGTCGTCGTCGCTCAGCACGGGCTCCTCGCCGAAGGCGCGCTCGTCCGCACTCAGGCCGGCCTGGTTGTTGAACTCGGCCGTGCCGAAGTAGTGGCCGCGGTTGACCACGAAGTCGGGGCACTTGCTCAGCTCCAGCAAGGGCTCGCGCAGGTCGCTGAAGTGCTTGCGCAGTTGCTCGTCGGTGGCGTTGGCCGGGGCCGAGAGCAGGTCGCCCTTCATCTTGAGCGCGAGCTTGCCGAGCTTGGCCGCGTGGCCGGCCTTGTCGGTGAGGCCGCCTTCTTCCGCGCGCAGGCGCAGGTTGGCCAGCAGGTTGATCGGCATGCCCTTGGGGATGGGGCCGAGGTCCACGTCGCCGCCGGCCGACACCAGGCCGGGCAGCCAGCGGTGCAGCGTGCCTTGCAATGGTTGCAAGCTCTCGGGCACGAAGCCGACCGGGATGGTCACGCTGCTGCGCTCGGTGGTGCGATCGATGGTGCCGTTGACCTTGTTGCCGAGCTCGGAATCGCGCTCGCGCTTCTCGGGCCACAGCATCTGTTCGATCGATGCATCGAAGACCTTCACGCGTGCCTCCACCGAGGGGTTGATGTCGAAGGGACCGACCGAGTTGTTGAGCAGGAAAGGGGCGGTCGACCAGAGGCCGATCAGTGAGGGCACGCGCGTGTAGCCGCGTCCGCCCGCCGGCATCACGTAGGGGCGCGGGTCGCCGGTGAAGGGGTCGGCCACCGTCACGGTGCCGATGGAGGGGAGCGACTTGTAGGTGCTCGACGAGAAGTTGTCCCAGATGTTGCCGGCCAGCGCGTTGGTGGCGAGCGGACTGCAGAGGTTGGTGCGCAGCAGGGTGGCGGGAATGCGCACCTCGGTCGAGAGGTAGTTGTTCTCGAGGAAGTCCGGCGCCTGCACGATGGCGCGCATCTTGGCCTTGTAGTCGTCGGTCTGGGTCCAGGCCCAGTACTTCTTGAAGCAGTCGAGGTAGCCGGGGCCGGCGCATTGGGCGGGCGGGAGATCCACCGCGAGCGGCGGCGCCTTGCTGGAGTGGCAGCGCGCGCAGGTGTCGGCGAAGGCGATCTTGCCCTTGTCGAGCGTGGCCGCATCGGCTGTGAGGTACTTGTCGCCGCCGGGTGCGTCCTTCAGATGGTCGGGCCGGGCAGCCTTGAGGAAGAACAGGGCGGTCGCGGGCGTGCCGAGTTCGGTGGCCTGCCAGTAGCTCGAGTTCTTCTGCGCATCGGCGATCTTGATCGGCGTGATGGTCTTGCCGCCGACCACCGCGTTGAAGTGCAACAGCCATTCCTCGCTGAACAGGCCGATGTTGAGGTACACGCGGTTGAGCGCGCCGAGCAGGCCGACCGAATCGGCGCCGTCCTTCAGAACGTGCGGTGTCTTCACGGTCTGGTCGGCCTTCGAATAGAACTCGGTCAGCGGGCCGCTGTCGAGGAAGTCGTTGAACTGCTTGTTGTCGCGTTCGCCGCCCGCGAGCTTTTCCTGGCCGAGGCGCTTGGCCAGGCCCATGCGGTCGGGGAAGTCGTACACCGCGTTCATGGTGCGCGGGTTGTTGATGCTGTCGGTGGAGACCAGCGAGGTGTCCATCGAGCCGGGCCGGAAGGTGTGGGCCAGCTGGTACATGAAGTTCCTGCGGCCTTCGGGCTTGTTGGCATTGTGGATGAAGAGGCGGTCCACCCACATGTACTGCGCGCCGACGGAGGAGCTGAGGTTCTCCCACTTCGGTGCGTTGGCATCGGCCGGCGGCTTCACCGGGCTCGGCCCGAGGTGGCAAAACCCGCAGGACATGCCGATGCGGAAGGGGCGCACCAGGTCCGCGCGGTTGTAGTAGTTGGGATCGGTGTAGTACTTGTCGGCGTCCCACGCCTTGGCGGCCTTCTCGTCGAAGTCCGGGTTGGGAAAGAGCCGCAGGCCGGCGATGCCGGTGGCATAGCCGTAGTAGGAGCCGACCGGCAAGTTGGTGCCATCGCCGAGCGGCTTGCCGCGCGCGCCGATGGCCACGCCGGGATACTTCGTTTCGTTCTCGAAGGGATCGGGCGCGCAGCCCTTGTCACGCACGTCGAGCCAGAGGCCGCGCCTTGCCGGATCCGGGCCGGTGGCCTTGCTGAAGCAGGGTTCGTTGACCAGGCCGAAGTACTCCCAGCGATTGGCCCTTGAATAGCCCTGCGTGGGGTGCGAGCTGATGATCTTCAGGAGGTCGAAGGCACCGTAGGTGTAGTCGGTCATCTTGTTCCAGAAGCGATCGTTGCCGCCGCTCCAGACCAGCCACATGTTGCGGCCCTTGACCTCATCGGGAGAGAGTGCGATGCCGCCGTCCATGTCCTTGAAGAAGTCCTCGTCGGCATGCGGGAAGGACTTGGCGTCGCGCTTGGCGAGCATGGCTTCGTCGAGCACGGTGCCGGGCTCGGGTTCGTTCTTCGAGCAGCCGGCCATGAGCGCGCATGTCAGCAGCGGGACCAGGCTTGCGCGTGTCCAGGAATGCTTGTTCACTGCAACCCTCCTGCGCGTTTGTCCATGCAAAAGCACGGTCGCAATCGCCGGGAAAGTTTGTTCGCGAGGGTGGGCCGCGTCTATCGGCCATGCGCGCTAACGCAAAGGGCGTAAGGGGTTCAGGCCGCGCGCCGCAGCCAGTGCTCGATGCCTTCGAACACCACTTCGCTCAGCAACGCCAGTGCCGCCGCGGGCAGCGCACCGGCGATCAGCAAGCCGCTGTCGTTCAAGGCCAGTCCGGTCACGATGCGCTCGCCGAACCCTCCCGCGCCGATGAAGGCGGCGATGGTCGCAGTGCCGATGGCGATGGTGGTCGCGGTGCGCACGCCGGCGATGATGGTCGGGAAGGCCAGCGGCAACAGCACCGCACGCATGCTCTGCGGATGCGTCATGCCCAGCGCGGTGCCGGCCTGGCGCAGGCCGACGGGCACTTCGGCCAAGCCGGTCACGGTGTTGCGCATGATCGGCAGCAGCGCGTAGAGCGTGAGCGCGATCAACGCGGGCAGCGTGCCGATGGCGCCGATCCACGAGATCAGCAAGGCCAGCAAGGCCAGCGAAGGCACGGTCTGCAACAGCCCGGTCGCGCCCAGCACGATGGCGCGCACACGCGTGTAGGGGAACACCAGCACGCCCAGCGGCACTGCGATCAATATCGCGCAGCCGACCGACACGGCCACCAGCAGCAGGTGCTGCCGTGCCAGCCTGGCGAGGTCGTCGCCGAACAGCTTGGCGACCCATCCGCGCTGCGCGTCCTTCGCGCCGGCCTTGCCGCTGCCGGCGATGAAGTCCTTGGCAATCACGTCGAAAGGCACGCTCTGCAATTCGGCACGGGCGTTCATGGCGATCATGGCGCGCTCATCGATGCGGCCTTCCAGCTTCTGCAACGCGGCCCAGGCCTGGGGCAGCCGTCGGGGCAGGTCGAGCTTGTAGAGCAGCACGGCGTCATAGCGCGGGAAGTATTGCTTGTCGTCCTGCAGCACGCGCAGGCCCAGGTGGTCGATCTTGGCGTCGGTGGTGTAGATGTCCATCACGTCGATCTGCTTCGCCGCGATGGCGTCGTAGGCCAGGCCGTGGTCCAGGCCGGTGGGCTGCTGGGTGAAGCCGTAGCGCGTGGCGAGGCCCTTCCACCCGTCGGCCCGCCCTATGAATTCGTTGGAGAGCCCGAGTTTCAGATCCGCGTGTTTCGCGAGGTCGCTCAAGGACTTGATGCCGAGCCGTTCGGCATCGGCCGCGCGCATGGCCAGCGCATAGCCATCGTTGAAGCCCAGCGGCACGCCCACGGCCAGGCCCTTGGGCGCGAGCGCGGCGTTCATCTCGTCGCGCGTCATCGGGCCCGTGTGCTGCAGGATCTCCAGCGCGATGGTGCCGGTGTATTCGGCATACAGGTCGATGCCGCCAGAGCGCAGCGCCTCGTAGACGATGGCGGTGTTGCCCAGGCCCTGTCGGACCACGGGCGGCTGCTTGAGCTGCGGCGCTGCGGTCTGCGCAATGATCTCCGCGAGGATGTAGGACTCGGTGAATCGCTTGGAGCCGACGCGCAGCGTGTCGGCGTCCTGAGCATGTGCGCCCAGCGCCAGGCAGACCAAGCCCCACGCCAGCGCGGCAACGCGCCAGGTTCGGATCATCGACATCCAGTGTGGCATCAAGGCAGTGTATAGATTTGGCGGCTTTCAGGCGTCCTTCCTACACGGCGCGGCGCGGCACGCCGATGGTGCGGCGGCACCAGGCATGTGCATATTGCGAGACTCATGAAAAATCCCAAGCGCCGCACTGCTCCGGAAGCATCACCGCCCGCCGCTGCCGCACCGGCGCATGGTGCGACCGATTTGCCATCGGTGGTGGTGCAGAGCTACAGCCTCGAACTGCGCGACGCCGAGGGTTTCGTCGGCGACAACGCCAGCCAGACCGCGTTCCGGGAACTGCTCGACAAGTGGCGCAAGCGCGTCTCGCGCCGCAGCGACGATCCGCTCGGCGACGAGCCCTCGGCCGAATTGAGCAAGACGGAGATCGATGCCAAGCTGAACAGCAAGACCAATGAGGCCGCCTCCGACGTCGTGCAGGCCGCGATCGAGGAATTCTCGGTGGAACTGGCGCACGTGATCCGGCGCCACCTGCGGCAGAAGACCTGGAAGAACGTGCGGCGCATCGTCATCGGTGGCGGCTTTCCCAAGAGCGACGCGGGCGAGCGGGCCATCCTCCAGGCAGCCGCGATGCTGCACGTCGAGGGCGTGAAGGTCGAACTCGCGCGACTGCGCCACGAGCCTGACGAGGGCGGCCTGCTGGGCTGGCTGCACCTGGCGCCGCCCGACATCCTGGCCGACTACGACGCCATCCTCGCCGTCGACATCGGCGGCACCAACGTGCGTTGCGGCATCGTCAAGCCGCGGCAGGCCAAGGCGGCCGACCTGTCGAAGGCGAAGGTGCTGAAGTTCGACAAGTGGCGCCATGCGGACGACGACCCGAAGCAGAAGGACCTGCTCGCCGGCATCGTCGAGATGCTCGAGCGCAACATGCGGCGGGCGCGGCGCAAGGGCCTGCGGCTCGCGCCTTTCATCGGGATTGGCTGCCCGGGGATGATCCGGCCCGACGGGGCCATCGCGCGCGGCGCGCAGAACCTGCCGGGCGACTGGGAGCGCGCGACTTTCCACCTGCCGAGCCACGTGGAGCAGAAGATCCCGGTCATCGACGGCCGCAGGACCACGGTGATGCTGCACAACGACGCAGTGGTGCAGGGCCTGAGCGAACTGCCCTTCATGCAGGACGTGAAGCGCTGGGGCGTGCTGACCATCGGCACCGGGCTGGGCAACGCGAGCTTTCGCAACCGCCATGCCGGTTGAACTTACACTGCCGAAAACAAAAGCATCCAGCACCGTGGCCCTCATCACGTTCCTCGTCGAAGACAACCCGACCATCCGGGACAACCTCATTCCCGCGCTGGAGGACATGGTCAACGCCAGCATCGTCGGCGTCGCGGAGACCGAAGCCGAGGCCGCCGACTGGCTGGCCACGCATGAAGACGAATGGCAACTGGCCATCGTCGACCTGTTCCTCAAGGAAGGCTCGGGCCTGGGCGTGCTGGCCAGTTGCCGCGAGCGCCGTCAGAACCAGCGGGTGGTGGTGCTGACCAACTATGCGACCCAGGACATCCGCGAGCGCTGCCTCAAGCTGGGCGCGGATGCGGTGTTCGACAAGTCGAATGAGCTGGATGCGTTCCTGGATTTCTGCAACAGGGACAGGCCGTCGAGCTTCGCTGTGCTCTGACTTTCAGAGCTGGAATGCCACGGTAAGAAGCAAGCCCTCCGCCAGGTCGCGCGTGAGCCCCGGCCGACGCGCCCGGTAAGGTTCGCCCGCGGAGGCGACCGTTTCGATCCACTGCGCGAGCCACTCGATCTGTTCCGGCCCGTAGAACAGCACGCTGGCCTCGTGGTTCAGCAGCAGGCTGCGCAAGTCCAGGTTGATCGAACCGCACATGGCCATGTCGTCGTCCACCACCACCGCCTTGGCATGCACCATGAACGGCAGCATGCGGAAGGTGACGCCGGCGCGCGCCAGGTCGCGCATGGCGCGGGCGCGCACGAAGTCCGCGAGTGGGTGATTGGACCGTGCCGGCATCGCGACGGTCACCTGCACGCCGCGGCGCGCCGCCAATCGCAGCGCGTCGCGCAGGCTGTCGCCGGGCACGAAGTAGGGCGTGATGGCCAGCAGCCGATGCTCGGCCCGGAAGCAGGCGCCGACGAGCAGGGCCAGGGCGGTGTCCTCGGTCTGGTCGGGGCCGCTTGGCAAATATTGCGTGAGGGGACCGTCGGCGGGTTCCGCCGTGGGCGCCGGCCCGCGTGCCTTGCTGTTGCGGACGGACGCCCAGTCGTGGTCGAACTGGCGGGCGGCGGCGGCGGCGGTGCTGCCGCGCAGGTCGAAGCTGAGGTCAAGCCATGCCACGGGATGCGCCTCGTTGCCGAGGAAGTACTCGCCGGCCAGGTTGCGTCCGCCGCACCAGAGCCACTGGTCGTCGGCGATGGTGGCCTTGCGGTGGTTGCGCAGGTTGCGCGGGCCGGTGCGGCGCAGGGTGAAGAAGGGGCGGAACACGGCGACCTCGCCACCGGCCGCGCGCAGGTCGTTGAAGTGGCCGTGCGGCAGCGACAGCGCGCCAAAGCCGTCGAGCAGTACGCGAACCGCGACCCCATCGCGCGCGCGATGGGTGAGACGCTCCAGAACGTCGCGGCCGAAGGCGTCGTTGCCGATGATGAAGGTGCCGACGTCGAGTCGCCGCTTCGCGCCGGCGATGACCTCGAACAGCGCGTCGCGTGCGGCTGCGCCATCGGCATGCATGCGAACGTCGGAATATCCGGGTGGCGCGAGGCCGAAGCTTTCGACGAGATCGGCGGCCCAGTGTTCGGTGTCGATGGAGCGGGGCGGGCGAGGCGAACCGGCGGGGCGGAGCTTGCGCTGGCCGAACAGCAGGAAGGCGGGCAGCGCGACGTAAGGGATCACCAACATGCCCATGACCCAGGCGATGGCGGTGGTCGGCGCACGCTGGTCGCGCCGTGTGCGAGTTATCAGAACGTAGATGAGCAGCGCGGTCGAGACCACCAGGAAGTGCTGGGACGGGCTCGGCAACCAGGGGAACAAGGCGCTGTGCATGGCGCGAAGTTTCGCGCACGGGGCGGTTTGCGCGCTAGGTGCTTATGCCTCTGTCGTTTGGGGGATATGGGGGTGGGTGCGCGATTGCGTTGGGTCTTTGGGTCGTTGGTGAGAGCGCCCGGTACGCGGTGCGGGCCGGGCGACCCTACTGCACCGGCCCCTTCGGGGCTCCCCTCCAGTGCTCGCATTTCGCGGGGTCCACATGAACTCGCTTCGCTCAAACAGCATGTGGCCCTGATCCGCGAAATGCTGCGCGCTTCGGCGGCGCAGAAGGGATCGACCGTCCCGCACCGCGTACCGGGCTTGGGGGTGATCGAACGCCTCGCGCTTTGGGGAGGTGGCTGCCCTCACCCCGGCCCTCTCCCGGAGGGAGAGGGAGGAAGAGGGGGAGGGGCGGCCCATCGAAAAAGAGAACGCATTCCGAGGTTGCTGCAACTCAGTGGCAGACAGACCCAAAGGAGTACGACATGGAAACCAATCTTCGCCCCGTCAACGTCATTCGTGCAGAACTGGCCCGCGCGAAGGATGTGCTTTCCGCCTTGGGCCTCGACACCAAGGGCACCGCCTACGGCATGGCCCTCCACCGCGTCATGCGCCTGGCCGAGGAGCTGTACATCGCAGAAGACGAAGCCGAGCGCATGGCGGAGGCCGTCGCCTTGAAATGGATCTATCGGTACGTTGGCGGCAGGGTGCTGGCGATCGACGAAGGCAACGCGCGCAAGTGGCCGTGATTGCCCACGGGCACAAGTCCACCACAACCTACAGCAACTCTTGCAGGAACTCGGGAACGCCGCGCCGGTGGGCGTGAAGAAATTTCATCATCGGTCCGACCACCGCGCGCACCGCCGGACGCCGGCCGACCCGGCCGCGCCAGGCTACGAGGCGCGGCGTGTCTGCGGTCATGCCCGCGCCCTTGCGGTCGGCGAAGACATGGGCCATGTAGAAGGCAATGTCGGCGTACCCGTACTCGCCAGCAAGATGGTCGTCCCGCGCCAGCCGCTGTTCCATCAGCGCGTAGTGATGCGCGCATGCAGCGCATGCGGCCACTGCGGGCGGGCTCTGCATGGCGTCTTGCAAGCCGAACAGCTTGACCACCTGGGGGAAGAAGACCTCGTCGGAGAGGTGCTCCAGCAGCCGTGCATTGGCTCGTGCGGCAGCGCCGGCAGGCCACAACGCTGGCTGCGGCTTCAGGTCCTCGAAGTACTCGAAGATCTGCGTCGAGTCGAAGATCTCGACATCGCCGTCGATCAGCACCGGCACCTGCTGCTTCGGGTTGATGCGCAGCACCTCGGGGTGCTTCGGCAGGTAACGGTCATCGGTGTCGAAGGGCACCATGACCAGGTCGAAGGCCAGCCCTTTCTCAAGGGCGGCGATCTGCGCCTTGGCGCCGAACATGCTGAGCGGGCCGGAGAACAATTGCATCGTCATCCTCCGACTTCACCAGAATCAGGCGCTCAGGTCGAGCCCCAGACCTCTTGCGCCGTCTCGACCACCAGCCTCAACTTATTGCGCTGTGCTTCGACCGCGATGTTGTTGCCGTGCACCGTGCTGGAGAAGCCGCACTGCGGCGACAGCGCCAACTGGTCCAGCGAGGCGTACTTGCTGGCGTCCTCGATGCGACGCTTGAGTTCGTCCTTGTCTTCCATCTCGCCGAACTTGGTCGTCACCAGGCCCAGCACCACCGTCTTGCCCTTGGGCAGGTAGCGCAGCGGCTTGAAGTCGCCGGAGCGCGCGTCGTCGTATTCCATGAAATACGCGTCCAGGTCCATCTCCTTCAGCAGCGCCTCGGCCACCGGCTCGTAGTTGCCGGCCGCCGCATGCGTGCTCTTGAAGTTGCCGCGGCACAGGTGCATCGCGAGCAGCATGCCTGGCGGCTTCTGTGCGACGACCTTGTTGATGAACTTGGCATAGCGGTGCGGCAGTTCGTTGGGGTCGTCGCCGCGCTGGCGAGCGGCTTCGCGCATCTTCTCGTCGCAGAGGTAGGCGAGGTTGGTGTCGTCCATCTGGACGTAGGTGCAGCCGGCCGCGGCCAGCGAGCGCAGTTCGTCGCCGTAGGCCTTGGCCACGTCGTCGTAGAAATCAGGCTCCAGCTCCGGATAGGCCACCTTGCTGATGCCGGCACGGCCGCCGCGGAAGTGCAGCATGGTCGGCGAGGGGATCGTGACCTTCGGCGTGTTGCCGGCCGAGACCTGCGTCTTGAGGTACTGGAAATCGGCCAGCTGGATCTGCTTCGCATGGGTCACCTTGTCGATCACGCGCATCACCGGCGGCGCCAGTTCCTCGGTGCCGTCGGGCTTGCGGATGGTCACCGGGATGTCGGTCTTCACGCCGCCCAGTTGCTCCAGGAAATCGATGTGGAAATAGGTGCGGCGGAACTCGCCGTCGGTGATGCTCTTCAGGCCGATGTCTTCCTGGAACTTCACGATCTCGGTGATCGCCTTGTCTTCGACCAGCCGAAGCTGCTCGGGCGTGATCTCCCCCTTGGCCTTCTGCTCGCGTGCTTCGAGCAGGTACTTGGGGCGCAGGAAACTGCCGACGTGGTCGAAGCGCGCAGGCAGCATGGCGTGTTGGGACATGAATATCTCCGTGTGTGAATCAGCGTGAGCGATGGATGGTAGCGGCTTCTGTGAAGCTTTGAATGAATACATTGAAGTCAGTGTTTACCCTCTAATTAAGCGATTTGACTGGGAATTTGGCGCCTTAATGTATACATTGCGAATCCATGAACACCTCACCCAGCTTCCCCTTGAACGCCTGGTATGCGGCGGCCTATGACGTCGAAGTGAAGCATGCGCTGCTGCCCCGCACCGTCTGCAACCAGAAGCTGGTGCTCTACCGCCAGTCCGGCGGCGAGGTTGCGGCGCTGGAAGATGCCTGCTGGCACCGGCTGCTGCCGCTGTCGATGGGGCGGCTGGAAGGCGACGAGGTGGTCTGCGGCTACCACGGCCTGGCGTACAACAGCCAGGGCCGCTGCACCTTCATGCCGAGCCAGGAGACGCTCAACCCGTCCGCCTGCGTGCGCGCCTATCCGGTCGTCGAGAAGCACCGTTTCGTCTGGATCTGGCCCGGCGACCCGGCCAAGGCCGACCCGGCGCTGGTGCCCGACATGCACTGGAACGACGACCCGGCCTGGGCCGGCGACGGCAAGATGATCCGCGTGGCCTGCGACTACCGGCTGGTCGTCGACAACCTCATGGACCTGACGCACGAGGCCTTCGTGCATGGCAGTTCGATCGGCAACCGCGCCGTGGCGGAGGCGCCTTTCGTGGCCACGCACGGCGACCGTTCGGCCACCGTGACGCGCTGGATGGAGAACATCGATGCGCCGCCGTTCTGGGCCGGACAGATCCGCCATGCGCGCGACTACGTCGGCAAGGTGGACCGCTGGCAGATCATCCGTTTCGAAGGACCGTGCACCGTCAACATCGACGTGGGTGTGGCGGAGGCGGGCAGCGGCGCGGTGCCCAAGGGCCAGGGCGACAAGGGCGACCGCAGTCGTGGCGTCAACGGTTATGTGCTCAACACCATCACGCCGGAGACCGACAAGACCTGCCTCTACTTCTGGGCCTTTGCTCGCAACTATTGCACCGGTGAGCAGCGCCTGACGCATGAGTTGCGCGAGGGCGTGGCGAACATCTTCCGCGAGGACGAGCATGTGCTCGAGGCGCAGCAGCGCGCCATCGACGAGCGTCCCGACTATGCGTTCTACAACCTCAACATCGATGCCGGCGCGATGTGGGCGCGGCGCCTGATCGATCGCATGGTGGAGCGCGAGCAGCCCAAGCGGCCGACCATTCCGATCCAGGCCGCGGCCCCGGCCGGGGTGGGGCGGTGAGCGCCACGACGGAACTGGGCGAAGCCGGCGCATCGCAAGCCGTCAAGGCCCAGTTGCGCCTGCGCGAGATGGTGCTGGCCGGCGAACTGCCCGGCGGCTCACGCATCGCGGAAGTCGCCATCTCCGAACAGTTGGGCGTCTCGCGCACGCCCGTGCGCTCGGCCCTGATGCGGCTCGAACAGGAAGGCCTGCTCGAAAGCCTGCCCAACGGCGGCTATGCGGTGCGCACCTTCTCCGAGCGCGACGTGTCCGACGCCATCGAACTGCGCGGCACGCTCGAAGGGTTGTCGGCCCGGCTCGCGGCCGAGCGCGGCGCAGCGCCCGTGGTGCTGCGCGAGGCCCGCGCCTGTCTGCAGCGCATCGACGAACTGCTGCGCGAACCCGCGCTCGACGACGCGGCCTTCTCGCGCTACGTCACGTTCAACGCGCAGTTCCACGCGCTGCTGTCCGAGCTGTCCGGCAGCCCGGTGATCGCGCAACAACTGGAGCGCATCAGCAACCTGCCGTTCGCATCGCCTTCCGGCTTTGTCGTGGTCCAGGCCAATTCGCCAGCGGCGCGCGACATGCTGCTGATCGCGCAGGACCAGCACTGGCAGGTGCTCGACGCGATCGAGTCGCGCGAAGGTTCGCGTGCCGAAGCGCTGATGCGCGAGCACAGCCGCATCGCGCAACGCAATCTGCGCGAGGCGCTGCATGGCGTCCACACCCACCCCTTGCCGGGCGTTCAACTGATCCGTCGACGCAGCTGAAGCAACCATGAAGAGTTCCTCCAACTGGCGAGCCGCACGCGTCGAGGCGCTGCGCGACATCACGCCCACCGTTCGCGAATTCACCATCCGCCCGCAGGACGCGCACGACATCAGCGCCGACTGGTCGCCGGGCAGCCACATCGAAGTCGAGCTGTTGCGCGACGGCCGGCCGATCAAGCGCTCGTACTCCCTCGTCGGCACGCCCGATGGCGAGTGCTTCCGCATCGCCGTCAAGCGCCTGGACGAAGGGCAGGGCGGCTCGCGCGCGATGTGGCAGCTTGCGGTGGGCGACCGCTTGCAGGTGAACGGCCCGCGCAACCATTTCGGCCTGGACCTGAATGCGCCCGCCTATCTGCTCGTGGCGGGCGGCATCGGCATCACGCCCATGCTGCACATGGCGCAGCACCTGCGTGCGCGCAAGGGAAGCCAGGCGCCGCTGCGCATGGTCTATGGCGCGCATGAAGAAGCCGAGCTGGCCTACCGCCCGCTGCTGGGCGAGCTGCTGGGCGACTCCTTCGCCGAGTTTGTGGGCTCGCAGGGGAAGCACATCGACGTCGCTGGCGAGATCGCGGCGTTGCCCCCCGGCGGCCAGATGTACGTCTGCGGCCCGGTGCCGATGCTCGATGCGGTGCGTCGCCAATGGGCCGCCTCAGGCCGGCCCATTGCCGACCTGCGTTACGAGACCTTCGGTAGCAGCGGTCGCTTCGCGCCCCAACCCTTCCGCGTCGAGGTGCCTCGCCAGGGCATCGACATCGTCGTGCCGGCCGACAGCAGCATGATGGATGCGCTCCACGCGGTGGGCGTGCAGACGCTGCACGACTGCAAGCGCGGCGAATGCGGCCTCTGCGCGGTCGACGTGCTCGCGCTCGATGGCGAGATCGACCACCGCGACGTCTTCCTCAGCGAGCACGAGAAGGCGAGCAACGAGCGCATCTGCACCTGCGTGTCGCGCGTGGTCGGTTCGATCTCGATCGACTCGGCGTACCGTCCGGAGGACGACTGATTTGCGCGATCATCGCGCAACTGGTTCGAGAATCGCACAGAATCGACCCCCCGCCGGATTCGACTAGGGAATAGCCACAGCCCCCACGCCGAAACACTTGTTCACAATAAAGCACACTCTCACCTTTTCGCCCACTGGAGGATTTCCCGCCATGCAACGTCGCCATCTGATCCACGCCGTCGGCCTGACTGCCGTCGCACTTGCCCTTCCCCTGGCAGCACAGGCCCAGGACAACGTGTTCAAGATCGGCCTGATCCTGCCGATGACCGGCCAGCAAGCGTCGACCGGCCGCCAGATCGAAGCGGCAGCCAAGCTCTACATGGCGCAGAACGGCGACACGGTCGCGGGCAAGAAGATCCAGCTGATCGTCAAGGACGACACGGCCACGCCCGACGTCACCAAGCGCCTGGCGCAGGAACTCATCGTCAACGACAAGGTGAACGTGATCGCCGGCTTCGGCGTCACGCCGGCCGCATTGGCCGCCGCGCCGCTGGCCACGCAATCGAAGACGCCGCAGGTCGTGATGGCGGCCGCCACCTCAAGCATCACCGAAGCATCGCCCTACATCGTGCGCACCAGCTTCACGCTGCCACAGGTGTCGGTGGCCATGGGTGACTGGGCGCCAAAGAACGGCATCAAGTCGGTGGTCACGCTGGTGAGCGACTACGGCCCCGGCAACGATGCCGAGAAGTACTTCAGCGAACGCTTTGCCTTGAATGGCGGCAAGGTCATCGAGAAGCTGCGCGTGCCGCTGCGCAACCCGGACTTCGCACCCTTCCTGCAAAAGGTGCGTGACGCCAAGCCCGATGCGCTGTTCGTCTTCGTGCCCTCGGGCGCCGGCTCGGCGGTGATGAAGCAGTTCCTGGAACGCGGCATGGACAAGGCCGGCATCAAGCTGATCGGCACCGGCGACGTGACCGATGACGATCAACTCAACGACATGGGCGACGGCGCACTGGGCGTCGTGACCACGCACCACTACTCGGCGGCGCATCCGTCGGCCGCGAACAAGAAGTTCGTCGAGGCCTTCATGAAGGCCAACAAGGGCATGCGCCCCAACTTCATGGCCGTCGGCGGCTATGACGGCATGCGCGTGATCTACGAGGCGCTCAAGCAGACCAAGGGCCAAGGCGGCGGCGATGCGCTGCTGGCCGCGATGAAGGGCCAGGTCTTCGAAAGCCCGCGCGGCGAAGTGCTGATCGACGCGCAGACCCGAGACATCGTGCAGGACGTGTACCTGCGCAAGGTCGAGAAGAAGGACGGACAGCTCTACAACGTCGAATTCGACGTGCTGAAGGCTGTGAAGGATCCGGGCAAGGCGAAGTAACTACGGCCGTCGGAATGCGGACTTGACCGGCCGCGAAGGACGCGAAACCATCGCGCACTTCGCGGCCGGTCCTCCGCATTTCTTCAGCCTCGGATCCGAAGCATGCTCACCATTCTTTTCGACGGCATTGCCTACGGCATGTTGTTGTTCGTGCTGGCCGTCGGCTTGGCCGTGACGCTGGGGTTGATGAACTTCATCAACCTGGCGCATGGCGCCTTTGCGATGGCGGGCGGTTATCTCACGGTCTTTGCGATGCAGAAGGCCGGCCTGCCGTTCCTGGCCTGCCTGCCGCTGGCCTTCATCGTGGTCGCGCTGCTGGGTGCGGTGCTGGAGCGCACGCTCTACCGGCCGATGTACGGCAAGCCGCACCTGGACCAGGTTCTTTTTTCCATCGGTCTCGCTTTCATGGCGGTGGCCGCGGTCGACTACTTCGTGGGCTCGTCGCAGCAGATCGTGCAGTTGCCCGAGTGGCTGCGTGGCCGCACCGAGATCGGCGATGGCGCGCTCTTGCTCGGCATGGGCCACTACCGGTTGTTCATCATCGCGGTGTGCGCGGTGCTCACGGTGGTGCTGCAACTGATCCTGTCCAAGACGCGCTTCGGCAGCCGTCTGCGTGCGGCGGTCGATGATCCGCGTGTGGCGGCTGGCTTGGGCATCAACGTCAACGTCGTGTTCCTCGCGACCTTTGCGGTGGGCTCCGGCCTCGCGGGGTTGGGCGGCGCGCTGGGCGCGGAGATCCTGGGCCTGGACCCGACCTTCCCTCTCAAGTACATGATCTATTTCCTGATCGTGGTGTCGGTCGGCGGCACCTCGTCGATCACCGGGCCGCTCGCGGCCGCCTTGCTGCTCGGCATTGCCGACGTGGCCGGCAAGTACTTCATTCCCAAGATGGGCGCGTTCACCGTGTACCTGTTGATGATCGCGATCCTCATGTGGCGGCCGCAGGGCCTGTTCACCCGGAAGGGAGGCCGCTGATGGCTGAACGGAACGGTGCTGTCGACTTCCAGGCGGCTCTGCTGCGCAAGGCGCGCTGGCGGCCGCTGGAATTCGTGGTGTGGCTGGCGGCCTTCGCGCTGCCGCTTGTGATGCCGTCGCATGCGTTGATGGTCAACGAGATCGCCATCGTCGCGCTGTTCGCGATGTCGCTCGACTTGATCCTCGGCTACACGGGCATCGTGTCGCTCGGGCATGCGGCCTTCTTTGGCTTCGGCGCCTATGCGGCAGCGCTGTTCGCCAAGCTGGTGATGCCCGATCCGACGGTGGGCCTGCTGTTCGCGATCGTCGTATGCGCTGCGCTGGGCGCGGTGGCAAGCGTGACGATCCTGCGCGGCACGGACCTCACGCGGCTCATGGTCACTCTGGGCACGGCCTTGCTGCTGCTCGAGCTGGCCAACAAGCTCGACTGGCTCACGGGTGGGGCCGACGGCTTGCAAGGCGTGGTGATGGGGCCGGTGCTCGGCATGTTCGAGTTCGACCTGTTCGGGCGCACGGCGGCCTGGTACAGCCTGACGATCGTGCTCGTGCTGTTCCTCCTGATGCGCCGCATCGTGCAGTCTCCCTTCGGTGCGACGCTGAAGGCGATCCGCGACAACCGACTGCGTGCGATGGCGATCGGCATTCCGGTAGCGTCGCGCCTCGTGACGATCTACACCATCGCCGCCGCCATCGCCGGCGCTGCGGGTGCGTTGCTGGCGCAGACCACGGGCTTCGCGTCGCTCGACGTGCTGGCCTTCGACCGCTCGGCGGACGTGATGCTGATGCTGGTCATCGGCGGCGTGGGCTGGCTCTACGGCGGCATTGCGGGCGCGATCGTGTTCAAGCTCTTGCAGGACACGCTTTCGACGGTGACTCCGCAGTACTGGATGTTCTGGATCGGACTGATCCTGGTGCTCCTGGTGCTGGTGGGGCGTGATCGCTTGTTGAAGCCCTGGACGTGGTTCGGGAGGCGGGAATGACTGCTGAAACCGTGCTGTCGGCCAGCGGACTGGTCATGCGCTTCGGTGGCATCACCGCGACCAACAACGTCTCGCTGAACCTCAAGCGCGGCGCACGCCATGCGCTGATCGGCCCGAACGGGGCAGGCAAGACCACGCTCATCAACCTGCTGACGGGCGTGCTCACGCCGACCGAAGGCCGCATCGAACTGCTCGGCGAGGACATCACGAAGCTCGCACCGCACAAGCGCGTGACGCGCGGCATGGTGCGCACCTTCCAGATCAACCAGTTGTTCGACTCGATGACGCCGCTGGAGACGCTGGCGCTCGTCGTTTCGCGGCAGCAGGGTTTGTCTGCGCAGTGGTGGAAGCCGCTGGGATCGAGCAAACGCGTGATCGAACGCGCGGGTGAACTGCTGGAGCATTTCCGCCTGGCCGAAGTGGCGGACCAGCCCGTCAAGCAACTCGCCTACGGCAAGCGCCGCCTGCTGGAGATCGCGATTGCGCTGGCCTGCGAGCCGCGCGTGCTGCTGCTCGACGAGCCCGTGGC
This sequence comes from Variovorax robiniae, assembly GCF_037889955.1. Classification (NCBI taxonomy): domain Bacteria; kingdom Pseudomonadati; phylum Pseudomonadota; class Betaproteobacteria; order Burkholderiales; family Comamonadaceae; genus Variovorax; species Variovorax robiniae. The sequence continues at coordinate 141,524 of NZ_JBBKZS010000002.1, read as the reverse complement.
CGGGGTACCGGCGGGCGAACGCGAGGAGCTGTTGCAGACGGTGGCCGCATTGCCGGCCGATGTGTCGGTGCTGCTGATCGAACACGACATGGACCTCGTCTTCAGCTTCGCCGATCGCATGACGGTGCTGGTCAACGGCACGCTGCTGACGGAAGGCGACCCCGAACAGATCGCCAACGACCCGAAGGTTAAGGAGGTCTACCTGGGCCATGGAGCCGCGCATGTCTGAGTTGCTGAAAGTCGAATCCCTCAGTGCTGGTTATGGCGAAGCCGTCGTGCTGCATGACGTATCGCTGACCCTCGGCGTCGGCCAGACTCTTGCGCTGCTCGGCCGCAACGGCACCGGCAAGACCACTTTCATCAATACGCTGGCCGGCGCCACGCGCCAGCACGGCGGGCGCATCACGCTCGGCGGTGCGGCGCTGGACAAGCTCGCGCCGCACCAGCGTGCCGCGGCTGGCATCGGCTGGGTGCCGCAGGAGCGCAACATCTTCAAGTCGCTCACGGTGCACGAGAACCTGACGGCGGTGGAGCGCCCCGGAAAGTGGAACCCACAGCGCGTCTACGAGATGTTCCCGCGCCTCGCGGAGCGCAAGGGCAACCTGGGCACGCAACTGTCGGGCGGCGAGCAGCAGATGCTGGCGGTCGGTCGCGCGCTGGTGGTCAATCCCAAGCTGCTGCTGCTCGATGAGCCGCTGGAAGGCCTGGCGCCGATCATCGTGGAAGAGCTGCTGCGCGCGATCCGACGCATCACGCAGGACGAAGGCCTCGCGGCCATCATCGTGGAGCAGCATCCACAGGCCATCCTTGCGATCTCCGACGCGGCCGTCGTGCTGGACCACGGTACCGTCGTTCATGCCGACAGTGCCGCGGCGTTGCGTGCGCAGCCCGAGGTGCTGGAAAGATTGCTGGGCGTGTCACGCTGAGCCAAGCCATTTGATTGGAAATCGCAGCGATGGCTGCGAACGTTGGACAGGAGCAGGATCATGGTCTCTCCCGAAGACAACACGGTCGGCGAGGTGGTGCGCCGCTATGCGGCCGCCTGGGCGGCCAACGACATGCGCGCCATCGTGGACTGCTAGCACGACGACATCGTGTTCCACTACTTCGGCCACGGTCCGCTCGCCGGCGTGCACCGCGGCAAGCCCGCCTGCCTGGCGGTGCTCAAGCAGGTGCGCGAGAAGACGCAACGCCGGCTCGTGGAGATCCGCGATGTGCTCGTGGGCGAGCGCTTCGGCATCGTCATTGCGGTCGAGCAGTTCGAGCGCGATGGCGCCACCCATGTGCTCGAGCGATTGCTGCGCTACACCGTGCGTGACGGCCGGCTGGCCGAGTGCTGGATCTACGACGAGGATCAAGGATTGGTGGATCGGCTTCTGGCCTGAAGCGTCAGGCGTTCGCGCGGTGCGTCGGCAAGCACAGGTGAAGTAACCCAAGAGACATTGGTCGCACCGACCCCATTCATAGAATCTCCCGCGCAGCCTCAGGCAAGGCACATGCCTCGGTTGCGAACAACAACCATCAGGGAGACACATGAAGAGACAGCTTGCAATCCTCGCCTGCGCACTGGGCGCGGCATCCCCGTCGTTCGCGCTCAACATCCTCATCTCGAATGACGATGGCCTGACCAGCAACGTCAAGGCGCTCTACGACGCGCTGAAGGCCGAGGGCCACGACGTGGTGGCCTCGCTGCCCTGCACCAACCAGAGCAGCCGCGGCGCCGGCGCCATCATGTACAGCACCGACAAGATCGTGCCGGACAATGATTCAGCGCAGATCAATGCCGCCGGCGGTTGCCGCAGCGGGGCCGCTCCCATCGGCGCGCCGGCGGTCGGACGCACCACCCGGCCGGGCCTGGACAACGGCGACTTCTACTACGTGCACGGCACGCCGATCATGGCCACGCTGTACGGCCTGGACGTCGTCGCCAAGGCGCGTTGGGGCAAGGCGCCCGACCTGCTGCTGTCGGGCCCGAACGAAGGCCCCAACCTCGGCAGCATCATCAACAGCTCCGGCACCGTGAGCAACGCCCAGTGGGCCGGCTCGCGCGGCATTCCGGCGATCGCATTGAGCGCCGGCACCAACACGGTCGACGACGCCACCCTGGCCAACCCGCTTTCGCCCGTCATTGCCAAGCTGTCCGTGCAACTGCTGAAGGCCTTGCAGGCCAAGGCCGGCAGTGGCGCACTCGTGCCGCGCGGCATTGCGCTGAACGTGAACTTCCCGAAGGCGGTCGCGGCCGACACGCCCTTCGCCTTCTCGCGCATCGGCACCTACGATGCCTTCAACGTCGGCTTCAAGAACACGGTGCCCTACGGCCTGACCCTGTCCCTCGGCGGCAATGGCCAGCCGCCCACCGCCGAGCAGATGGAAGACGAGTCCGTCGTCTACCTGACGAAGACGGCCGTCTCGGCCATGCAGATCGGCTTCGAGGCCCGCCCGGCCGGCCAGGAATGGCTGCGGCTTCGCCTGCGCGACGTGTTCGCCAAATGAAGGGCGACAACGTGAAGCACACCATTCTTCGATGCACGCTGGCCGGCACTGCCCTGGCCGCGCTGACGGCGTGCGGGGGTGACAGCCGCACCTGGTATCCCGTGCTCCCCGAGGCTGCGAACTCGCCGACCGTCACCGTGGACGACCTCGGCACCGGCGCCTGGACGGTGAGCAGCGGCGACGCCAATAAGCCCACCATGGGCCGCTACTACGCCGCCGCCAACGGCAAGCGCCTGCTCGCGCAGGAGGACGATCCGATCGAACGCGTCAACCTGCTGCTGCGTCGCGCCGATGCTTCATCGAAATGGGCCGCGATCCCGGTGCCGACGAGCGACCTGGCGGTGAGCTTCCTGCGCACCGAGGCGCGCAGGCTGCCGACACCCGATGCAACGGCCCTGGCCGGCCGCTACGTGGTGCGGCTGTCCGACGGCGGCGCCGCCGATTTCCTGATCGGGAGCGATGGCCGCATCACGGCGGGCAATCTTCCGGGATGCCGACTGTCCGGGGCGCTCACGGCCAGCAGCCTGCCAAGCACCTTGTCGCTCAACCTGGACAGCAACGGTTGCGCCGGCCTGCCAGCCCATGCCAGCGGCGTGCTGATCGCCGATCCGCAGGATGCACCGGCCAATCTGCGCCTGCTGGCCGACGATGGCAGCCGCACGGTGGACTTGCGCGGCTACGCCGAGCCCGCGACCTGAGCAGAGGCCTGGGCGCGCCACCCGCTTTCCCAGGCTTCCAGCAACCCCATCGCGTCGTCGAAATCGAAGTCGTTGACCTTGCCCGCGATCCGCCGCACAGCAGCCTTGTGGCCGGGGTGCGCGGCGAGGGCTTGCTCCAGTTCGGCGGCAAGCTCCACCGCCGCCGGATCGCTGTCGGCAAGGCGCTGCTTCAGGCGTTCGACCAGCGGGGCGAGCCTTTCCATTGGAAGGTCGGCGGAGGGTGCAGAGGCCGCTGGCGCCGTCGATGATTCCAGCCCACGCAAGCCTTCGATGACGGGCGTCAACTCACTCATCACCGCCGTCAACGGCTCGCGCAGCGCATCGCCACGCAAGCCCTGTTGGCAGGCGCCTTCAAGTGCGGCGGCAGCCTGTGCCAGCGCCGTCGCGCCGACATTGCCGGCGGTGCCGCGCAATGTGTGTGCGACACGGGCTGGCGCACTCTCGTCACCGCCTTCCAGAGCCTGTGCGAAAGCATCTGCAAAGTCCGCTTGCGAGTCGCGGAACTTGCCGAGCAGGCGCCGGTAAAGATCGACCTTTCCTTGGCAGGTCGCGAGTCCCGCCGCTTGGTCGATGCCGGGCAGGTGCGGAAGCGCATCCGCGGGTCGCGGCGCATCGTTGCCGCGGTGCGGCACCCGTGCCTCCGGCGCTGCCGGCGCCTGCGGCAGAGTCGATCCCTTCCCCGGCCGAATCCACTTCGCCATCGTCGCGAACATCGTCGCCACGTTCAGCGGCTTGGCGATGTGGTCGTTCATGCCGCTGGCCACGGCCTTTTCCCGATCACCGACCATCGCGTTCGCCGTCATCGCCAGGATGGGCAGGTCGCGGAAGCGCTCCTGCTCGCGCAACCGGCGCGTGGCCCCATAGCCGTCCAGCACGGGCATCTGGCAGTCCATCAGCACGCCGTCGAACGCAGCGTCGCGATCCAGCACGGCCAGCGCCTGCGCCCCATCGCCGGCGATGACCACCTCGATGCCGGCGCCTTCCAGCAGCTCGCGCGCGAGTTCCTGGTTGATGTCGTTGTCCTCGACCAGCAGCACCCGCGCGCCAGCCAGTTGCGCCATGGCGCTGGCGCCGGGCTCCGCGTCCGCGGTGGTGCGGTGTTCGGTGTGCTGCGTCTTGCCCAGCGCCTGCCCGATCGACTCCAGCAGCGTCGACGGCGTGACCGGCTTGGTCAGCACCAGCGGCAGGCGCACCGCGCGCCGCTCGGCCGCCTCCTGCGCCTCGTGGCGCGCGAAGGCGGTGACCATGATGACCGCGGGCGGGTCCGTCGACGGCCCGGGCGTGGCCGCCTGGATGCGCGCCGTGGCCTCGACGCCGTCCATGCCCGGCATCTTCCAGTCCATCAGCACCAACTCGTAGGCGCGGCCCGCCTGCTCCGACGCAGCCACCAGCGACAGCGCTTCCTCGCCGCTGCCGGCAACGTCCACCGCCAGCCCGAAGCTCCGCGCCATCGTCGACAGGATCTCGCGCGCGCTCGCGTTGTCGTCGACGACCAGCGCGCGATGGCCCTGCAGTTCATCCGCCCGGAACATGTGGCGCACTTGCGATGGCGACAGCGCCTGCAAGCCGAATTGCGCCGTGAAATGGAAGGTCGAACCGTGGCCCGCCCGGCTCTCCACCCAGATCCGCCCGTCCATCATCTCGACGATGTTCTTCGAGATGGTCAGGCCCAGCCCGGTGCCACCGTAGCGGCGCGTGATGGAGCTGTCTGCCTGGTTGAAGGGCTGGAACATGCGCAGGATCTGCTCGGGCGTCATGCCGATGCCGGTGTCGCGCACCTGGAAGTGAAGCATCACCCGGTCGTCGTGCAGTTCCTCCACTTGAACGCCGACGACGATCTCGCCCGCATCGGTGAACTTGACCGCGTTGTTGCCCAGGTTGATCAGCACCTGGCCGAGCCGCAGGCGGTCGCCGACCAGCGCGGTGGGCAGTTCGGCCGGCGTATTGAACAGCAGTTCCAGGCCCTTGCCCTCGGCCTTCAGGCTCACCATGCTGGCGAAGTCGTCGAGCACTTCCTCGAGCCGGAAGGGCGCCTCTTCCAGGCTCATCTTGCCGGCCTCGATCTTCGAGAAATCCAGGATGTCGTTGATGATGCCCAGCAGGCTTTCGGCGGCGCGGTTCACCTTCTCGATGTAATTGCGCTGGCGTGCGTCCAGTTCCGTCTTCAGCGCCAGGTGGCTCATGCCGATGATGGCGTTCATCGGCGTGCGGATCTCGTGGCTCATGTTGGCCAGGAAGTCGCTCTTCACGCGCGTCGCTTCCTCGGCGATCTCCAGCGCGCGCTGCGCCTGCGCCTCGGCCGTCTTGCGATCGGTGATGTCAAAGTACCAGTTGCCGGCGATCGTGCGCCCGCCCGCGCGAACCTTGGTCGACGACACCAGCACATGGCGGATGCTGCCATCGCGCCGCCGGAAGGTGGCCTCGAAATCGCGCACGATCTCGCTCGCCTGGACCAGCTCGATGAAGCGTGCCAGCTCTTCCGGTTCCGCCCAGAACCTGACGCGGTCGGCCCTGTACTTGATCTGCTCGACGGGTTCGCCGAACACCTCCTCCAGCTTGTGATTGGTGAACAGCAACTCCTCGGTGTCGTCATCGGCGATCAGCAGTCCGGCCGGCGCCTGTTCGCTGACGCGGCGGAAGCGCTCCTCCGTGTCGCGCACGGCTTCCTCCATCGCACGGCGCTGCGTGATGTCGCGCACCGATGCGCACACGCACACACCCCGGGCATCGATGGCGGGCAAATTCGAGAGGCCGATCTCCAGGGAAAAGCGGCTGCCGTCCTTGCGCTGGCCCTGCAGGTCCATCTGCGAGCTGCCCATCCGGCGCGTCAACCCCTGCGCCATGAAACCTGCGCGCAGGTCGGGGTGGCCGGTCCGGCTGCCGGGCGGGACCAGGATCTCCATCGGCTGGCCGATCAGTTCGCCCTGGGGATAGCCGAAGAGGCGATGCAGTTCGGGATTCGCCAGCACGATGCAGCCCTTCGCATCGATGATGAGCATGCCGTCCGGCGCGGCCTCGACGACGCCCTGGTACCAGGCCTGGGCCGCTTTCAGCGAGGCTTGCTGGTCACGCAGCTCGACGGCCTGGTCTTCGAGCCGATCGGCCTGGGCGCGGATCGAGGCGGACTGCTCGCGCGTCTGGTCGAGCAGGACCTGCACCGCCTGGTTGCGCTCGACGATCGTCAGCTTCATCGCCAGCTTGGGCAGGAGGTCGCGCAGAAGCGCAAGTTCCCTGTCGCCCGGCGCGGTGACGCTGGCCAGCTCGATCACGGCGAGCAGGCTGGCACCCTGGAATATCGGCAAGGCGCTGGCCCAGGCTTGCGCATCGGCGACCACGCCCACCTCGCGACCCTCCGCTGCGCATCGACCGGCCAGCCCCTCGCCGTAGGCAAGGTGCGCCCTGGGCTGCGGACCCGGCGCGGTGGCATGCGCGCCGATCAGTTCCAGCGTGCGCGACGCGTCGTCGACGCGATAGAGGACACCCTGCGCGACACCAAGCAACGGAACGACGCTGCGCAGGAAACTCTGCGCCAGTTCGGCCGACGTGTCGACCTGCTGGAGTTCGGTCTGGATCAGCGCCTGATGGTTCTTGTTCCAGCGCTGCTCATCCAGTTGTTGCAGTTCGGACTGCAGGGTGGAGACCGCGCGCGCAAGCTCGCCCACGTCGTTGGGCAGGTCGGTGTGCGGCACCTGCTGGTGCAACTGGCCGCGCGCCAGCGCATCGACGGACTCGCGCACACGCGCGTTGGGCCGGCGGATCGACGCCGCGATCACCCAGGACCACAGGACCGTCAACGCGAGACCGCCCAGCAGCAGCGCCAGCGACAGCGTCGCGTTGCGGGCGGCGAACTTGTTGATTTCATCGGCGGCATGGTCCGCGCCTTGTTCCTTCTCGGCCGCGATCTCCGCGAGCAAGCCTTCCGCCTGGGAGACGACCAGCTTGATGCCGTCGCCATCCACCAAGGCGCGGGCCTGCTCGGTGGACCCGCGACGGGCAACCGCGATCAGGTCCGCGCTGGCCGCTTCGAGTTGGGCGAGCATCGCTTCGAACTGGTCCAGCCGCTCGATGTTCGGCCGACGTACCAGCGTGGGCCGCACCTGCGCGATCGCGGTGTGCAACTGGTCGAGCCGGACATCGAACAGGCGCAGCAGGTCTTCGCGTTGTGCCGGCGTCGGCGCCCACATGGCGTTGCGCAAGGTCAGGCGAAGCCACACCAGATGGATCTGCGCTTCCTTCGCGCGGGACATGCCCAGCACTTCGGTGGTTTGCAGCCGCTGGAAGTCGCGGTTGAAGCGCTGCTGCGTGAGCAGGCCCTGCACGCCCAGCGCCAGGGTCAGCAGCATCACCGAGCCAAAGCCCAGCACCAGCTTGTGGCGCAGCGTCAGGCGTTCGAGCAACTGGAGCAGCTTGCGCATGGGCCTCCATCCAGGGTTGCGCGGCGGGTCGAACCGCCGGGGCGTGCCAGCGGCGCCATGCCCTCTATGCCGACTCGGCGATGAAGACGAGCGCCTCCATCTTCTTCGCAATGTCCTCGTCCGTGTCGGCGTAGCGCAGGGCGATCTCGCGGAAGTCCTCGGCGCGCGCCAGGAAGGCATCGACCACGTCCGGATCGAAATCCACGCCGCGCCCCGCATCGATCAGCTTGACCGCCTCCTCATGCGGCATGCCGTCCTGGTAGATGCCGCGGCGTGTGTGCGCGTCGTAGGCGTCGGCCACGGCCATGAGGCGCGCCGCGATCGGGATGTCGTTGCCCGACAGCCCCTCCGGATAGCCGCTGCCGTCCCATTTCTCCTGGTGGCTGTAGACGATGTCCTTGGCCACGCGCAGGAAAGCCACGTCGGTGCCGAGCTGCCGCTCGGCCTGCTCGATCGCATCGCGGCCCAGCGTGGTGTGGGTCTTCATGATCTCGAACTCCTCCGGGCTCAGCGTGCCCGGTGCGAGGAGGATGCGGTCCGGGATGCCTGCCTTGCCGATGTCGTGCAGCGGCGCCGACTTGAACAGCAGCGAGATCGTCGCGTCGTCGAGGAAGTGCCCGAAGCGCGGATGCTCGCGCAACTGCTCGGCCAGAACCTTCACGCCGTGCTGCGTGCGCCGGATGTGCTTGCCAGTCTCGTTGTCGCGCGCCTCGGCCAGCGAGGCCATGGCCAGGATCGTCACGTCCTGGATCGCCGTCACCTCGCGCGTGCGGCGTGCGACCTCCTGCTCCAGGTAGTCCTTCTGGTCGCGCAGGAAGTCGGCGGCGGCCTTGATCTTCAGTTGCGTGTCGACGCGCGCCACCAGGATCGGCGGACGGATCGGCTTGGTGATGTAGTCGGCGGCGCCTATTTCGAGGCCCAGCGTCTCATCCTTCTCGGAGGCCAGCGCGGTCAGGAAGATGATCGGGATATCGCGGGTGCTGCGGTCGGCCTTGAGCTGGCGTGCCACCTCGTGACCGGAGAGGCCGGGCATCATCACGTCGAGCAGGATCAGGTCCAGCGGATCGCCCCCGCGCACGACCTTCAACGCCTTCTCGCCGTTGTTGGCGACCTTCACCGTGTACTGGTCCTTGAGCAGGCTGCTCAACAGCATCAGGTTGTCCGGCGTGTCGTCGACCACCAGGATGACCGGTCGACGGGCGTTGTCTGGACTTGGATCAAGGCTCACGCAGCTTCCTTGGAGCGGAAAGTGGTACTTATACGCCGTGATGTGGATTCGCCCTAGTCATTCGAATGGATTACATCGGCCCGATAGAGCAATGAGGCGGCCCTGCCAACGGAGCGGTGCCGCGAGCCCCGCCGAGGTCACGCCGGCGTGCGGTGCGCAAGCGGGCCGCGCCGGTTCCCACTATGCTGCCCGGCCATGACTTCGAAGACGCTGTTGATCGTCTACCACTCCATGACCGGCGGCTCCGAGCAGATGGCCCACGCAGCCGCCGAGGGCGCGCGGGAGGAGGATGGCGTGCGCGTGCGACTGCTGCGCGCCGCGGAGGCCGGGCCCGAGGATGTACTCGGCGCCGACGGCTACCTCTTCGCGACGCCGGAGAACCTGGCCGCGATGGCCGGGATGATGAAAGACTTCTTCGACCGTTGCTATTACGCCGCACTCGACCGCCTCAACGGCCGGCCTTACCTCGCGCTGGTCTGCGCCGGCAGCGACGGGCAGAACGCCCTGCGCCAGCTCGAACGCATCGCCACCGGCTGGCGCTTGAAGCAAGTGGCGCCGACGCTGATCGTCTGCACGCATGCACAGACGCCTGAAGCCATCCTGCGGCCGAAGCAGATCGGCGCCGACGACCTGGCCCAGTGCCGCGAACTCGGCGCCGCCCTGGCCGCCGGCCTTGCCCTCGGTGTCTACTGATGTCCTCCACCACCACGCAGCCGCCCGCCCCATCCTTCGCCGCCTTGCGCCACACCGGCTACCAGGCGCTGGTCGGCACCTATCTGCTGGCCATGATGGCCGACAACGTCGAGCATGTGATCAGCTACTGGATGGCCTTCCAGAAGTTCCAGTCGCCTGCGCTCGGCGGCTTCGCGGTGGTGTCGCACTGGCTGCCCTTCCTTCTGTTCTCGGTGCCGGTGGGTGCGCTGGCCGACCGGGTCGATCCGCGCCGGCTGATCCAGTGCGGCATGGCGCTGTTCATGACGGCCTCCGCCGGCTGGGCGTACTTCTTCATCACCGACACCTTGCAGATGTGGCATGCGATGGTGCTGCTCATCATCCACGGCTGTGCCGGCGTGCTATGGCAGGGCGCCACGCAACTGTTGCTCCACGACGTGGTGCCGGCGCGCGACCTGCCGAGCGGCGTGCGCCTGCTCGCGACCGCGCGCTATCTCGGCGTGCTGGTCGGGCCGGCCGTCGGCGGACTCATCATGCTGACCATCGGACCGCGCTACGGACTGCTGCTCAACACCGTGTTCTTCCTGCCGGCCTTCCTGTGGCTGTGGCGTGCGCCGTACGGGCCGCGCTTTCGCAAGGAGGGCGGGCCGCCACCACGCGCGGTGCGCGGCCTGGCCGACATCGTCCAGACGATCCGCGAAGTGCGCTCCAACCCCTCGCTGGGCTCGATGATCCTGCTGGCCGGGCTGGCGTCCTTCTTCGTGGCCAACAGCTACCAGGCGCAGATGCCGGGCTTTGCGCGTGACCTCGGACATGGCGATCCCGGCACCACCTACAGCATGCTGCTCGCGGCCGACGCCGCCGGCGCACTGCTGGCTGGCCTGCTGATGGAAAGCCGCGGCGGCCTGCTGCGTGCCGCGCCTTCGACCGCGCTGCTGCTGTGCATGTGCTGGTGCCTGTCGCTAGCCGCATTCGCAGCGACCGGCTCCTATCCGCTGGCCTTGCTGCTGCTGTTCGCCGCGGGCGTGTTCGAGTTGGCTTTCAGCTCGATGGCGCAGACACTGGTGCAATTGAATGCGCCGGCCACGTCGCGAGGCCGCGTGATCGGGCTGTTCAACATGTCGGCGCTGGGCCTGCGCGCGTTCGCGGGCATCACGGTGGGGCTGGGCGGCAGCGCGGTCGGCATCCATGCGTCGCTGGCGGGCGCGGCGCTGAGCCTGTTGATGATCCTGATCCTGCTGCGCCTTTGGCTCGCGCGGAAGGTCAGGGCTTGAAGAGGAGACTCCCATGGCATCGATTCATCGTGAAATGAAGCTCGCCGCGGATGCAGCCCAGGTCTGGGACGCCGTGCGCGACGTGGGCGCCTTGCACACGCGCCTGGTGCCCGGCTTCGTCGTCGACTGCCGCATGGACGGCGCCAACGCGCGCATCGTCAGGTTCGGCAACGGCGTCGAGGCGCGCGAGGTGATCGTCGACCTCGACGAGGCCGCGCGGCGGCTCGTGTGGTCGGCTGCGGGCGGCAGGCTGTCGCATCACAACGCGTCGTTCCAGGTGTTCGACGAGGGCGCGGGGCAGTGCAGGGTGGTGTGGATCGCCGACCTGTTGCCGAACGAGATGGCGCCCGCCATCGCCGGGATGATCGATGCGGGGATGCAGGCGATGAAGGTCAAGCTCGAAGCCTCGGCGTGAGGCTGCCGCTCCCTCTCCCGCTGGGAGAGGGCTGGGGTGAGGGCACCGGGCGATGGATCGGTACATGGTGTGTCGTCCGCCGCTGCCCCTCACCCCAACCCTCTCCCCGGAGGGGCGAGGGAGGCAGGCGCGTGACCTACCGCCGGACCCGCCACTGCCGCAGCAGCGCCAAGGTCAACGCGATGGCCAGCGCGCCGAACACGATCACATGCTCGTGGTGCTGCACCTTGCTCATCAAGGCATGCACCAAGCCCGCGATGTTGACGCCGAAGAGCGCAACCACCGTTGCCCACACCACCGCCGCCACCACGTCCAGCGCGATGTACTTGGCGATCGGCATCTTGCCCATGCCCAGCGCCGCCGGCATCACCACGCGGAAGCCCCAGGCAAAGCGCATGAGGAAGATCGTCGCGACGGGATGCCGCTCGATGAAGCCTTGCACCCGCGCCAGGTGCGCCGCCAGCTTCGGGCGCGATGCCATCAGCTCCTTGCCCTTGCGCCGGCCCACCTGGAAATAGAACTGGTCCGTGCAGAAGGCCGCCAGCGCGCCCACGGCGATCAAGGGCCCCATCGACATCAGGCCCTGGTGCACCGCATAGGCCCCCAGCATCAGGATCGTCTCCCCCTCGAACATCCCGATGAAGAAGACGGCGTAGTAGCCGTAGTGTTCGAGCAGTTGGTGAGGGTGCATGAGCGGTTCAGGCGCCAGGCCTTACGGCGCGGTACAGCGCGCGCACGAAGTCCGACTGCGTGATCATGCCCACCAGCCGTTGATTGCCGTCGATGATCGGTATGTGGTGATGGCCCGCATCCGAGAACAGCGGCACCAGGTCCAGCGCCGGCTTGTCGTCGGTCGCCACGCGCACTTGCTTCGTCATGATCTGGCCCACCACCTCGGCCTTGCTGGACGTCACGCCCGGCGAGGGCCGCAGGAAGCTGCGCAGCCGCGCGCCCAGGCCCTGGTGCAGCCGCAGGTCGATGTGCCGGAAGAAGTCGGCCTGCGTGACGATGCCGACCACGCGCTGCGTGCGGTCCATCACCGGCAGCGCCTTGATGTGCCGCTGCTGCATGATCTGCCAGGCCTCCTGCAGCGGGGTGCCGAATTGCACCGACACCGGCTCGCGCGACATGATGTCGGCGCAGCGCAATTCGCCCATGCGGCGGCGGAAGGACTCGACCTCGGTCTGCTGGATCAGCGATTCGAGATCGTCGCGGCTGATGTCCAGCACCTGGTTGTAGCGTGCCAGCACCGCGTCCACGTCGGCGGAGCTGAAGCGGGCATCGGGCGGTGGCGTCGTGGGCGCCGCCTGCACGTGTGGATAGCGCCGACCGGTCAGCGTGTTGTACGCCACGCCCGCCAGCATCAACAGCACCGAATTGGTCATCGCCGGAAACAGCGCGAAGGAGAAGTCCGTGGTGTGCGTGAGCACCACCAGCAGCGCCATCGCCCCACCGGGAGGATGCAGGCAGCGCAGCGAGAACATCACGCCGATGGCCAGCGCCGTCGCGCAGGCGCCGGCCCAGGCGGTGTCCGGAATCCAGTGGACGCACGCGATGCCAACCAGCGCGGCCACCGTGTTGCCGCCCACCACCGACCACGGCTGTGCCAGCGGACTCGCCGGCACCGCGAACACCAGCACCGCGCTAGCGCCCAACGGTGCAATCAGCCAGACGGCGCCGGTGTCCGCGAGTTCACGGCACACCAGGCCGGTGAGCAAAAGACCGAGCAATGCACCTGCCACGGCGCGCAGGCGCTCCTTCGCGTCGATGCGCGTCGGCGCCGGCATCCATGTGCGCAACATGGCGCGAATCGATTCCCCCGACATGCTCACGCGGCGACCATCCGTCCGATCTCAGGCCAGCGCCGGTGCAGCCACAGCCAGGCCCCCAACCCGATGCCTAGCATCAGCAGGGAGGTCAGCGCCAGCGCGACGGTCGAATGCATCACCAGCGGCGCGATCACGCCCGCCACGACGCCATTCGCCGTCGAGCCGATCACCGCCTGCAAGGACGAGGCCATGCCACGGCGCTCGGGATGCAGGTCCAACACCAGCAGCGTCACGCCGGGCACCATCAGCGCCCAGCCAAAGGCGAAGGTGGCGATGGGCCAGATGGCCCACCAGGAGTGCGGCGCGAACAGCGCATTGGCCACGACATTGACCAGCGCACTTACCAGCATGATCAAGAAGCCATTGCGGATCTGCCGCTTCGGCGCCACCTGGCCGGCCATGCGGCCGCTGGCCCGGGCGCCGGCCATGATGCCGCCGATGGTCATGAGGAAGAACCAGAAGAACTGCGTCGGCGGCAGCCCCAGGTGGTCACCCAGGAAGGCCGGCGCCGACAGCACGTAGAGGAACATGCCGTTGAAAGGCACGCCGCTGGCCAGCGCCAGCAGCAGGAAGCGCGGGTCGGAGCACAGGTCCCAGTAGCCGTGCATCAGGTTGCGGACATTGAAGGACTGCCGGTATTCCTCGTGCAGCGTCTCCGGCAGCAGCTTGAAGTTGGCGACGAACAGCACCACGCCGACCGCCACCAGGAACCAGAAGATGCTGTGCCAGCCCAGATGCACGAACAGCAGCCCGCCGATGATCGGCGCGATCGCCGGCGCCACGCCGAAGTAGATCGTGACCTGCGCCATCACCTTCTGCGCATCGGCCGGCGGGAACATGTCGCGGATCACGGCCCGCGACACCACGATGCCCGCACCCGTCGACAGCCCTTGCAGCGTGCGGAACGCCACCAACTGCCCGATGGTCTGCGACAGCGCGCAGCCCAGCGAGGCCAGCGTGAACACCGCCAGCCCCCACAGCACCACCGGCCGGCGCCCGAAGCTGTCCGACAGCGCGCCGTGGAACAGGTTCATGAAGGCAAAGCCGAACAGGTAGCCCGACAGCGTCTGCTGCATCTCGGCCGGTGTCGCGCCGATGGTGGTCGCGATGCCCGAGAAGGCCGGGATGTAGGTGTCGATCGAGAACGGCCCGAGCATGCCCAGCACCGCCAGCAGCACGGCCAGCGCCCAGCGCGGCGCTTTCCAGAGTGTGTCGGCATTCGGGTTCACGGTGATGTGTCTTTCATTCTTGGGCACCAAAGGAACAGCGCCCGGACGCCCGTGAAGGGCGCGTCGGGCGCTGTGGCCTCAAGTATCCCTGAGAAGGAGCGTGCTTGCTTAGAGCGTATCGATGAACGAGCGCAGCTTGTCCGAACGCGACGGGTGCTTCAGCTTGCGCAGCGCCTTGGCTTCGATCTGGCGGATGCGCTCACGCGTCACGTCGAACTGCTTGCCGACTTCTTCCAGCGTGTGGTCGGTCGACATCTCGATGCCGAAGCGCATGCGCAGCACCTTGGCTTCGCGCGGCGTCAGCGAATCGAGGATGTCCTTGACCACGTCGCGCAGGCCGGCCTGCATCGCGGCCTCGATCGGGGCCGTGTTGCTGCTGTCCTCGATGAAGTCGCCCAGGTGCGAATCGTCGTCGTCGCCGATCGGCGTTTCCATGGAGATCGGCTCCTTGGCGATCTTCATGATCTTGCGGATCTTGTCTTCCGGGATCTCCATCTTGGCAGCCAGGATGCCGGCGTCCGGCTCGAAGCCGAATTCCTGCAAATGCTGGCGCGAGATGCGGTTCATCTTGTTGATCGTCTCGATCATGTGCACCGGGATCCGGATGGTGCGCGCCTGGTCGGCGATCGAGCGGGTGATGGCCTGGCGGATCCACCACGTCGCATAGGTCGAGAACTTGTAGCCGCGACGGTATTCGAACTTGTCCACCGCCTTCATCAGGCCGATGTTGCCTTCCTGGATCAGGTCCAGGAACTGCAGGCCGCGGTTGGTGTACTTCTTGGCGATGGAGATCACGAGGCGCAGGTTGGCCTCGATCATTTCCTTCTTGGCATCGCGCGAGGACGATTCGCCCTCGTTCATGCGCTTGTTGATGTCCTTGAGCTGCGACAGCGGCACCACCACGCGCGACTGGATGTCGGCCAGCTTCTGCTGCAGTTCCTGCACCGGCGGGATGTTGCGGGCCAGCACGGCGCTCCAGGGCTTGCCGGCGGCGGCCTGCTTCTCGACCCACTTCTGGTTCAGCAGGTTGGAGGCGACCTTGTGGCCGTTCTTGTCCACGCCGCTGAAGTCGCGGATGAACTCTTCCTGCGGGAAGCCGCACTTGTCCACGATGATGCGGCGCAGTTCGCGTTCCTTCTTGCGCACGTCGTCGACCTGCGTGCGGACCATGTCGCACAGCTTCTCGATGGTGCGGGCGGTGAAGCGGATGGTCATCAGCTCGTCCGACAGGGCGCGCTGCGCCTTCTCGTAGGCCGGCGTGCCGTAGCCTTCCTTGTCGTAGATCTTGTGGACCTTCTCGAACAGCTCGGCCATGCGGTCGAAGCGCTCCAGCGCGTCGCGCTTGAGTTCTTCCAGCTTCTTGGTCAGGGCCTTGGAGCCGCCATTGCCGTCGTCGTCGTCTTCGGCGTCGAACTCGTCGAAGTCTTCTTCGGCCACGTAGTCGTCGGCCTCATTGGGGTTGGAGAAGCCGTCGACGATGGTCGAGATCACGACCTTGCCTTCACGGATCTCGGTGCCCAGGCGCAGGATCTCGGCGATCGTGGCCGGCGAGGCCGAGATCGCTTCCATCATGTCCATCAGGCCGCCTTCGATGCGCTTGGCGATCTCGATTTCGCCTTCGCGCGTCAGCAGCTCGACCGTGCCCATTTCGCGCATGTACATGCGGACCGGGTCGGTGGTGCGGCCGAACTCGCTGTCCACGGTGGAGAGCGCGGCTTCGGCTTCTTCTTCGGCTTCCTCGACGGTCGTCGCGGTGGGCGCCGTGTTGTTCAGCAGCAGGGTTTCGGCGTCGGGCGTCTGTTCGTACACCGCCACGCCGAGGTCGTTCAGCATCGTGACCACGACTTCCATGGTCTCGGCATCGACCAGCTTGTCGGGCAAGTGGTCGGAGATTTCACCCTGGGTCAGGTAGCCGCGGGTCTTGCCGAGCGTGATCAGCGTCTTCAGGCGCTGGCGGCGCTTGGCCATGTCTTCTTCGGAGAGGACGGTTTCGTCCAGGCCGAATTCCTTCATCAAGGCGCGTTCCTTCGCCTTGCTGATCTTCATGCGCAGTGGCTTGACCTTTTCCTCGGTCGAGGCCGCGACCGGTTCACCTGCGAGATCGTCCTCGATGTCCGACATGTCGATGTCGGCCGACGGTGCGTCGTCCTTCGCCTTGGGCTTGCGACCGCGCTTGGCGGCAGGCTTGGCGGGCGCATCGCCGGCAGCGGCGGCGGCCTTGGGCGGACGGCCGACCTTGCGCGGGGCGGTAGGCGCGGCGGCCACGGCCGTGGCGGCTGCGGCGGGTTTCTTGAGTTCAGCGGTGGCGGGCGATTTCGAGGAGGTCACAGTTTTGGCTTTCGTGGCGGTCGCGGCAACGGTCGCCTTGGGGGCGGCCGCAGTCTTCAACGGCTTCGATGCGACGGGCTTGGTGGCTGAAACGGCAGGCTTCTTGGAGCTGGGCATACGACCTCGTGGATCAATCAAGAATGAACAAGCGGAATCACTGAGCCAAACAGGGTTTGGCTGCGCCTACCCGGCGCGGGCATGCAGAAGCGGAGAGGAATCTCTCAAGACGGCAAGATGTCGGGCGAACATTTGGTGTGCAGTCCTTGCGGTGTATTGACCCTTTTCCCGTGGGGAAGTGCATTGCGCATGGGGTCGGCCCGGAGGTGCTGCTGTCGCTCTTGCCGTACAGACAGCCTTAGATTATAGCTTGACAACCAGAAATCAAGAGGTGTTACGTGCGGGAGAAAGTCGTAAAAGCAGCTCCCTGCGGCGTGCCTGCAACGCCCGGTAGCGGTCCAGGGCGTGGGGATCGGTGCCGGCGGCGGCAATCGCCTCGGTTTCCTGGGCCTTGAGGTGGCCGTCGAGGATGTAGTCGAGCACGTTGCGCAGTTCGGCCGCGGCTTCCGGCGCCGCCAGGTCGGCGCCGACGTCGATGGGCGCGCCGTCGGGGCCGGTCATCACTTTGTCCGCCAATGCCTCGAAGGGGTGGCCGCGCATGCCTTCACGCAGCGCGACCCAGGGCTGGGCGCCGTGCTCGTGCACCTGGCTGTCGAGCCACGCAAAAAGCTGGCCATGCACGCCGGGCAGGTCGCAGAGGATGCCGTGCATCTCCTGGCTCAGCGCCTCCCAGGCGGCGGGGTTGGACAGCAGCAGCCGGGCCGCGACGTCCGAGCGGCCGATGGGCAGGCTGCGACCGCGAGGGGCGGAGTCGGCGGGGGACTTGTCCTTGCCCCAGCGTCCGCCGCCTTTGTTCTTGTCCCAGCTGCCTTTTTCCCATTTCTTCTTGAACGGGCGGTTGCCGCCGCTTTCGCCGCCGCCACCCGCCTCGCTCGGGGCGTGGTCGGGCGTCCAGGAGGGCTCCCAGTCGCCGTCCGGCATCGGTGGCCAGTCGTCCATCGGCGATGACGAAGCCGGCGCCGACGCGCGCCGGGCCGGCGCGGCGGCGGGCTTCCACAGGTCGGTCAGCGCCTGCGAACCCAGTTGCACCAGGCCGGCGATCTCTTCCAGCAGTTGTCGCTTCAGCGCACCGTCGGGCATGGCCGACCAGAGCGGTCGCACATTGCTGGTCATGCGGGCGCGGCCCTCGGCCGTGCCCAGGTCGCAGCCGTCGCGGGCCGCGTCGAGCATGAAGCGGCTGAGTGGTGTCGCCTCGCCGACGAACCGGGAGAACGCCTCGGCGCCGAATTCGCGGATGAAGCTGTCCGGGTCATGCTCGGTCGGCAGGAACAGGAACTTGATGCTGCGCACGTCGGTGGCAAAGGGCAGGGCGCCGTCCAGCGCCTTGCGCGCCGCGCGCCGGCCGGCGGCATCGCCGTCGAAGCTGAACACGACCGAATCGGTGAAGCGGAACAGCTTCTGCACATGTTCCGGCGTGCAGGCCGTGCCGAGCGTGGCCACCGCGTTCGGAAAACCCAGTTGCGCCAGGGCCACCACGTCCATGTAGCCCTCGGTGACCAGCACGTAGCCCTTCTCGCGCAGTGCGGAGCGGGCCTC
The DNA here is from genome assembly GCF_037889955.1 of Variovorax robiniae. Taxonomy (NCBI): domain Bacteria; kingdom Pseudomonadati; phylum Pseudomonadota; class Betaproteobacteria; order Burkholderiales; family Comamonadaceae; genus Variovorax; species Variovorax robiniae. Next base: position 123,269 of record NZ_JBBKZS010000002.1, on the reverse strand, counting down.
GAACAGGCCGTAGAGCTCGCGGCCCTTGCTGAACACCGGCGTTTCGGGGGAATTCAGGTACTTGGGCTTCTCGTCGCCCAGAACCCGCCCGCCAAAGCCGATGCATTCGCCCTTGACGTTGCGGATCGGGAACATGACCCGGTCGCGGAAGCGGTCGTAGCGCTTGTCCTCGCCGTCCTCGCCGGTGATGACCAGGCCGGATTCGGCCAGCAGCGGGTTGTCGTATTCGGGGAAGACGCCGGCCAGCGTGCGCCAGCCGGGCGGGGCATAGCCGATGCCGTACTGCTTGGCCACCTCGCCGGAGACGCCGCGGCCCTTCAGGTAGTTGACCGCGGTGTTCGACTCGCGCAGGTGCTTGCGGTAGGCCTCGCCGGCCTTTTCCAGGACGTCGCTCAGCGTCGCCTGCTTCTGGCGCCGGCCGGCGGCGCGGGCGCGTTCCTCGGGCGAGACGTCGTCTTCCGGCACTTGCAGGCCGAATTGGCCGGCCAGGTCATGCACAGCCTCGACGAAGCCCATGCCGGCATGTTCCATCAGGAAGCGGATGACGTGGCCGTTCGCGCCGCAGCCGAAGCAGTGATAGAACTGTTTCGTCGGGCTGACCGTGAAGGAGGGCGACTTCTCGCTGTGGAAGGGGCACAGGCCGCTGAAATTGGCGCCGGTCTTCTTCAACTGCACGTAGCGCCCGACGACTTCGACCACGTCGGCGCGTGCGATCAGTTCCTGGATGAATGTTTCGGGGATGGTCATGTAGGCGGGGAGCGGCAGATGATACGCAAGGCTTCATGCCATCGTCCGGCGGCTGCATACTGCACCGACGATGATGCGCAACCCGCTCGCCAACGCCCCGCCTTTCATGCGGCACCCGCTGCGCTTCGCGTGGGGTGCGCTGAAGGCCTTCAAGGCGAACCAGGGCCTGCTGCTGGCGGGTGCTGTCGCCTACTACGCGCTGCTGTCGATCGTGCCGCTCCTGATCGTCGTTGTCATGGCGATGTCGCACTTCATCGGCGAGCACGAACTGCTGGGCACCATCGGGCGCTACCTGGAGTGGCTGCTGCCGGGGCAGTCCAAGGCGATCGTCAAGGAGCTGGCAAATTTCATGGACCACCGCGACGTGCTCGGGCCGGTATTGCTGCTGACGATGATCTTCTTCAGCTCGCTGGCCTTCACCGTGCTGGAGAGCGCGATGGCGGTGATCTTCCACCACCGCAAGGCGCTGCACCGGCGGCATGCGCTGCTGTCGCTGGTGATGCCGTATCTCTACATCCTGAGCCTGTGCGTGGGGCTGCTGCTGGTGACGGTGGTGTCGGGCGCGTTGCAATTGATCGGGCAGGAAACCGTCGAACTGCTGGGGCACAGCTGGTCGCTGTCGGGTGTCTCGGGGCTGCTGTTGTATTTGCTGGGGCTGGCCGGCGAGATTTTCATGCTGACCTCGCTCTACCTGGTGATGCCGGTCGGGCAACTGTCATGGCGGCATGCGCTGCTGGGCGGCGTGACGGCGGCGCTGCTGTGGGAAGTGACGCGACGCCTGCTGGTCTGGTACTTCTCGACGCTGTCGCAGGTGAACGTGGTCTATGGCTCGCTGACCACGGCCATCGTGGTGCTGCTGAGCCTGGAGATCGCGGCGACGCTGGTGCTGCTGGGGGCGCAGGTGATCGCGGAGTACGAGCGGCTGGAGCGGGCGCACAGCGCCAAGGCCCGGCACGGGAAGAAGGAGCCCTGGTATCCGCCGGGGCGGCATTTGTAGGGTTGGCGCAGTGCTGGCCGGCAGATATCAGCCGGCGCGCAGCGTCTGATGCCCGAGAGGTTTTCAAATGCTCAAGCTGTCCACCGGCGGACGTGAAGCAAGCTCACTCCCTCATCGTCGTGGTTCGCGTCCCAGTGCGAATCCTGGCCAAAATTCCATCCTTGATCTGGTCGAACAGAACTGGTGGCAAGAACCCGTATGCCACTCCCGAATCTCGAGTCGAAATGGGGCGCAAGTCATAGCCCGGCCAGGCGAAGCGATTGACTTCGGTCAAGATCACCCAAGACCTTTCGTCGTCCAGGCCGAGGTGGCGTTTTACCCGTACTGGAATCTCGATTGCCGAATTCACGTCCTGTGGCTGCGCATGCGTGATGGGCGACACCGTCACAACGGTCTGCCCATCGACTGATTCGACGGCAGTCACGATGACGCAAGGGCGATTTTTCGTCCCTTCAGTGTTCCCGCGTTGTTGTTCGTGATGCCATAGATAGGCAAAGGACACGACAAGACCCACCTCGGGTGCCGGGAAGCCCATTGGCTCAGTCTGCGAGAAGGTCGTTCAGCGGGCCGTGCCGCGAATCCATACGGCTGCTTGCAAGTGCCTGGATCGCCTCTTCAGGGAGGTCCTCCACTGCATAGGCGTTTGTGGCGCGAGCTTTCAGCCGTACAAGCTCCTCGAACTCCTTGCGCGAGATGAAGTAGCCGGTCACGCGGTTGTGGCTCGTAACGGCCACTGGCTCGGCCTGGACGACTTCGCGATAGTGGCCGAAGTTCTTGGCGAATTCGGTGGAAGGGACGGTCAGCATGGTAGTCTCCGTGAATTCCGTATTTTACGTGTTTTCAACGAAGAGTGGCCTACTGGTGCAACCGGACTTGTTACTTCGGCGGCAACCGAATCGCCCCATCCAGCCGAATCACTTCCCCATTGAGCATGTCGTTCTCGATGATGTGCTTCGCCAGCTTCGCATAGTCCGCCGGCGTCCCGAGCCGCGACGGAAATGGCACGCTGGCGGCCAGCGCGTCCTGCACTTCCTGCGGCATGCCGAACAGCATCGGCGTGCCGAAGATGCCCGGCGCGATGGTCATGTTGCGGATGCCGTTGCGGGCCAGGTCGCGGGCGATCGGCAGGGTCATGCCGACCACACCGCCCTTGGACGCGGAGTAGGCCGCCTGGCCCATCTGGCCGTCGTAGGCTGCCACGGACGCGGTCGAGATCAGCACGCCGCGCTCGCCGGTGGATTCGGGCTCGTTCTTGCTCATGGCCTCGGCGGCCAGTCGGATCATGTTGAAGCTGCCGATGAGGTTGACCGTGACCGTCTTGCTGAACAGCGACAGCGCATGCGCGCCGTTGCGGCCGACCGTCTTCTCGGCCGGCGCGATGCCGGCGCAGTTGACCAAGCCCACCAGCTTGCCCAGTTGCAGCGCCGCGGCCACGGCGGCCTGGCCGTCGGCTTCCTGGCTCACGTCGCACTTGACGAAGACGCCGCCGATCTCCTGCGCCACCGCCGCGCCCTTGTCGGCCTGCATGTCGGCGATGACGACCTTGCCGCCATTGGCCGCCAGCATGCGCGCCGCACCCTCGCCCAGGCCGGACGCGCCGCCTGTCACGATGAAAACCTTGCCTTCGATCTGCATGAGAGATGACTCCTGATGTGAGGACGCGGATTATCGAAGACGCGCCGCACGATGCGCCCGGACCCGGCACTCGCCACGAACATAAAAAAAGGGCCCTGTCTTGCGACAGAGCCCTGAATTGGATCCGGGAGGACCCAAGGAGACAACTTGTTCTAAAAGGGAGGCCGAAGCCTCGAATACTTAGGCGCGCTTGCGGGTCGCGGTTTGCGCGGTGCTCTTGGCGGCGCTCACGGCCGAGTTCGACACGGCGGTGAAGTTGGCTTCGGCGACGTCGCTGGCTTGCTTGACAGCCTTCTGGACCGATTCGAAAGCGTTGTTGGCGGCAGCCACGGCGCTCTTCAGGATCGCGACGGCGGTTTCCGAGCCGGCGGGTGCGTTCTTCGAAGCGCTGTCGACCAGGTTCACCAGGGTCGATTGGGCTTCAGCGGCCTTGGCTTCGAAAGCCTTGGTGAATTCGCCTTGCGTGCCTTGGACGATGTCGTACAGGTGACGGCTGTAGGCGGCGGCCTTTTCGGCGATGGGCTGGAACAGGCTGGCTTGCAGGGCCAGGAGTTCTTGCGCGTCCTTGACGCTCAGGACGGCCTGGGCGTTGGAGCCGGCTTCGGCCAGGGCGGTCTTGGCGGTCGTGACGTTCAGCTCGATCAGCTTCTCGACGCCTTCGAATGCCTTGGTGGTCAGGCCAAACACGGTTTCGACAGATGCCTTTTGAGCGGCGAGGAATTGGTCAGCGGTCAGTGCCATGTGATAGCTCCAGAAAAAAGATGAGAGGAAGAGAGGCTTCGTGCTGACATCGCTTTTGTTGCGCCGCAGCATGGTTTGAAGTATAGGCCTGCCGACAGCCAAAGCAACCCTTTTTTGTTGCTATGCAGCAATCTAGAGGGCGCCTCCTAAATCCGGCTGGTAAATGGACGTAACGGGCACAATTCGCCATGACCCGCGCCAACCTTTCAAAGCCTTCGAAGCCCAGTCCCGATCACCGCAGCCAGTACGCCGTGTTCCGCGCCATCCCCACGCGCTGGTCCGACAACGACATGTACGGGCACGTCAACAACGTCGTCTACTACGGGTGGTTCGACACCGCCATCAACGCCATGCTGATCGAGCGCGGTGCGCTGGACATCCACCAGGGAGAGGTGGTCGGCTTCGTGGTCGAGACGCAGTGCAACTACTTTGCCCCGCTGGCATTCCCGCAGACGGTGGAGGCGGGGGTCCGCGTCACGGAATCGGGCCGCTCCAGCGTGCGCTACGAGATCGGCCTGTTCGCCGAGGGCGCCGAGACCGCCGCGGCCCAGGGCCACTTCGTGCACGTCTACGTCGACCGCAAAAGCCAACGGCCAGTCGAGCTTTCGCCCGAACTGGCCGCCGTCGTTCAGTCGCTGAAGCGCTGAACGGTGCTTACATCTTCATGGCCTTGATGTCGGCCTTGCCCTTGGCTTCATCCGCCTTGGCCTGCTTTTCGCAAGCGCTCTTTTCCGCTCCCTTCTGGTCGTCGCACTTCTCCTTCGCGACGGCGTACTGCGCATCTACCTTCTCTTCAGCCACCTTGCGTTGATGGGCCGGGCTCGGCTGGTAGGCCTGTTCGAGTTCGGCCTTGGCCACGTTTTCCTTGCCCTTGGCTTCCTTCATGCACACGTCCTTGGCGTTGTCCTTCATCGTGTCGCACTGGGCCTTGTCGACCTTGTAGTCGGCCTCGATCTTTTCCTTCGCGACCTTGTATTCGTCCTTGGTCATCGCATTGGAGGCCTGTGCGCCGAGCAGGCAGGACGAAGCGATGGCGATCATGAGCAGATGTTTTTTCATGGTGGTTTCTCCTGGGTGGTTGCTGAAAGAGTGAAGCGAGTCAGACGCGTTCGAACCAGAGCGCGCTGGGTTCGCGGCCGTCGCGCGTTTCCCATTCGCTGACCTGTTTTTCGGCTTCGTCGCGGCTGATGCCATGACGTTCCTGGATGCGGCCGAGCAACTGGTCGCGCTTGCCGGCGATGACGTCGAAATCGTCATCGGTCAGCTTGCCCCACTGCTCCTTGACCTTGCCCTTGAGTTGCTTCCAGTTCCCTTCGATGGTGTCCTTGTTCATGGCTTGCTCCTTCATCACTGCGGTTGAGGGGTGACGGCCTGTTTTCCGTCGGTGAACGCACTGTGGGACGCGGGCAGTGGCACCTCGGTAGGACTTGCAGGGAAGGGCCCGTAGGCACTCGCCGACGTCAAATGACATCGCCCGTGATAATGGACTCGGCACCCAAGAGACAACCCGGCTTTGCACCATGATCATCAACAGCCTCCTCGACACCGACCTCTACAAGTTCACGATGATGCAAGTGGTGCTGCATCACTTTCCGGGGGCGCGCGTCGAGTACCGCTTCAAGTGCCGCAACCCCGGCGTCAACCTGGCGCAGTTCGCCAACCAGATCCGCGAGGAAGTGCGGCACCTGTGCTCGGTGGAGTTCAAGGAGCCGGAGCTGGCCTACCTGCGCACGATGCGCTTCATCAAGAGCGACTTCGTCGACTTCCTCGGCCTGTTCCGCCTCAACGAGAAGTACATCCAGATCACCCCGCAGGCCGACGGCCAGCTCGACATCCTCATCAAGGGACCGTGGCTGCACACCATCCTGTTCGAGATCCCTGTGCTGGCCATCGTCAACGAGGTCTACTTCCGCAACACGCAGCGTGCCCCGGACTTCACGCAGGGGCGCCGCCGCCTGGAGACCAAGATCGCGCAGTTGCAGGGCGAGGGCCTGAGCGACCTCAAGATCGCCGACTACGGCACGCGCCGCCGCTTCTCCAAGGAGTGGCATGAGGAGGTGCTGCGCACGCTGAGCAGCAAGCTCGGCGCGGTGACCGTGCCCGCCCGCCTCGGCGACCGCAGCCCGCAGCTCGCCGGCACCAGCAACGTGCTCTATGCGATGAAGCTGGGCCTGATCCCGCTGGGCACGATGGCGCACGAATACCTGCAAGCCTGCCAGGCGCTCGGTCCGCGGCTGCGCGACAGCCAGGTGTTCGGCTTCGAGATGTGGGGGCGCGAGTACCGGGGCGACCTGGGCATCGCGCTGTCGGACGTGTACGGCATGAGCGCCTTCCTGCGCGACTTCGACCTGTTCTTCTGCAAGCTCTTCGACGGTTCGCGGCACGACAGCGGCGACCCCTTCCAGTGGGGCGAGCGCATGCTGGCGCACTACGTCGCCAATCGGGTCGACCCGCGCACCAAGACGCTGATCTTCAGCGACGGCCTCACCATGCCGCGCACCATCGAGCTCTACCAGCAGTTCCGCGGGCGCTGCCAACTGGCCTTCGGCATCGGCACCAACCTCACCAACGACCTCGGCTACGAGCCCTTGCAGATCGTGATCAAGATGATCCGCTGCAACGACCAGCCGGTGGCGAAGCTGTCCGACACGCCGTCCAAGAACATGTGCGAGGACGAGAAGTACCTGGCCTACCTGCGCCAGGTGTTCGAAATCGCGCCCGCGTGAAGACCGTGGCCCGCGCTGTCGCCACGTTCTTCTTCGTCCTTCTGTTCCCGACGCTGGCCGGCGCGGCCAGCTTCGATGCCGCGGCGCTGTCTCCGCTGTGGGGCGTGCCCTTTGCCGGCATCCTGCTCTCTCTAGCCTTGATGCCCTTGCTGGCGCCGCACTTCTGGCATCACCACTATGGCAAGGTCGCGGCGGCATGGGCGCTCGCGTTCCTTCTGCCCTTTGGCGTGGCCTACGGAGCGCCCTTCGCGGGCGAGCAACTGCTGCATGCGCTGGTGGGCGAGTACATCCCCTTCGTCGTGCTGCTGACGGCGCTGTACACCGTGGCCGGCGGCATTCACATCCGCGGCAACCTGCATGGGGCGCCGGGGCTCAACACCGGCATCCTGGCCATCGGCGCCGTGCTGGCCAGCCTGATGGGCACCACCGGCGCATCGATGCTGCTGATCCGCCCGCTGATCCGCGCCAACGACAACCGCAGGCACCGGGTGCACGTGGTGGTGTTCTTCATCTTCATCGTGTCGAACGTGGGTGGCTCCCTCACGCCGTTGGGCGATCCGCCGCTGTTCCTCGGCTTCCTCAACGGTGTCGACTTCTTCTGGACGCTGCGCCACCTGCTGCCGGAAACGCTCCTCGTCGTCGGCGTGCTGCTGGTGCTGTTCTGGTTTCTGGACCGCTTCTACTACCGCCAGGAAGGCGTGCTGCCCGTGGACCCGACGCCGGACACGCCCGGCATCGGCTTTGACGGCGCCCGCAATTTCTGGCTGCTGGGCGTGATCGTCGCGCTGGTGCTGATGAGCGGCCTGTGGAAGTCGCCGGTGAGCTTCGAGATCCTTGGCACCCATGTCGGCTTGCCGGGCCTCGTGCGAGACCTGGGGCTGGTGGGGATCACGTTGCTGTCGCTCGCGATCACTCCCGACAAGGTGCACGCCGACAACCGTTTCTCCTGGGCCCCGATGGCCGAGGTGGCAAAGCTCTTCGCGGGCATCTTCCTGACCATCATCCCGGTGATCGCGATGCTGCGCGCGGGCGAGCACGGCCCCTTCGGCGCGGTCGTGGCCGCCGTGACCCGCGCCGATGGCCAACCCGACCCGGCCATGTACTTCTGGGCCACGGGCCTGCTGAGCGCCTTCCTCGACAATGCACCGACCTACCTGGTCTTCTTCAACACGGCCGGCGGCAATGCCGGCACGCTGATGACCACGCATGCGGACACGCTGGCCGCGATCTCGGCCGGCGCCGTGTTCATGGGCGCTTGCACCTACATCGGCAATGCGCCGAACATGATGGTCAAGGCCATCGCGGACGAGCGCGGCATGCGCATGCCGGGCTTCTTCGGCTACATGGCCTGGTCCGGTGGCATCCTGTTACCGCTCTTCATTCTTTCCACCCTCATCTTCTTTCGCTGAACATCATGAGCAAACCCAAGGTACTGGTCGCCCGCGGGATCTTTCCCGAAACCATCGCGCGGCTCGAGGAACACTTCGAGGTCGAGTCCAACCAGGCGGACGCACTCTGGACCAAGGCCGAACTCATCGCCCGGCTGCAGGGCAAGGCGGGCATGTTCAGCTCCGGCACGGAGCGCATCGATGCTGAAGTGCTGGACGCCTGCCCGGGGCTGAAGATCGTTTCCAACATGTCCGTGGGCTACAACAACCTCGACGTCGACGCGATGACCGCACGCGGCGTGCTCGGCACCAATGCGCCTGACGTTCTCACCGAGACCACCGCCGACTTCGGCTTCGCGCTGCTGATGGCGACCGCGCGGCGCATCGCCGAGAGCGAGCATTTCCTGCGCGCCGGCAAATGGACCAAGTGGGCCTACGACATGTTCTCCGGCGCCGACATCCACGGCAGCACGTTGGGCATCATTGGCATGGGTCGCATCGGGCAGGGCATTGCCAGGCGCGGCGCGCATGGCTTCGGCATGAAGGTGATCTATCACAACCGCTCGCGCCTCGATGCGTCGATGGAGGCCGAATGCAAGGCCAGCTATGCGAGCAAGGAAGACTTGCTGAAGACGGCTGACCACGTCGTGCTGGTCGTGCCCTACAGCCCGGCCTCGCACCACACCATCGGCGCGGCCGAGATCGCGCTGATGAAGCCGACCGCCACGCTGATCAACATCGCGCGCGGCGGCATCGTCGACGACGCGGCGCTTGCCGTGGCCCTGCGCGAGAAGCGCATCGCCGCCGCCGGCCTCGATGTGTTCGAAGGCGAGCCCAAGGTGCACCCGGACCTCCTGACCGTACCGAACGTCGTGCTCACGCCGCACATCGCCAGCGCCACCGTGCCCACGCGGCATGCCATGGCCGACCTGGCGACCGCCAACCTCATCGGCTTCCTCACCCAGGGCAAGGCGGTGAGCCCGCTCAATCCCGCGGCGCTTGCCGCCAAGTCCTGAACAGAAGAGAAGACGCGTTGAATGAGTGATTGGAATGCATGGTTGATGCCGGTCGCGCTGGCGGCGGTGGCACTGCTGGTGGGTTTGTTGGCGGGCTGGTTGTTCGGCGGCGCGTCGGCGCGGCGCAGCGCGCAGGAGGCGTTGAAGGAGCAGGTCGACGATGCCCGTGCGCAGGCATTGCAGATGGCAGCGGCGGAGGCCGAAGGCAGCCTGCGCCCGCAGATCGCGGTGGCGCAGGAGCGCGCGCGCGGCCTGGAAACGGAACTCGGCACGCTGCACGCTGAATTCGCCGACCTGCGCGCCCAGGCCGATGATTGGCGGGACGCATTGGACCAGGTGCGCGACGAGCGCGCCCAACTGGCCGAGCGCGCCGAGCGCGTGCCGGTGCTCGACCAGGCGCTGACGCAGGAGCGCGGCGCGCACGACGCGCTGCGCAACGAGGCGAATGCGTTGCGTACCCAGGTCGCTGCATTGAAGACGCAGATGGAAGCGGACCGGCACGAGGCCGACAAGGTGCAGGCGCTGCAACGCGAACAGGCCGAGGAAAAGCTCGCCTACCTGCATGAAGCGCGCGAGGCGCTGGCCAATCAGTTCAAGGCGCTGGCCAACGACATCCTGGAAGAGAAGAGCAAGCGCTTCGTGGAGCAGAACCAGAGCAGCCTGGGCGCGCTGCTCGATCCGCTGCGCATGCGGCTCGCCGACTTCCAGGGCCGGGTCGAGCACTTCTACGACACCGAGGGCAAGCAGCGCTCCGCGCTGGCGCAGCAGGTGACGCAGTTGATGGAACTCAACCAGTTGCTTGGCGCCGAGGCCCGCAACCTCACGCAGGCGCTCAAGGGCTCGTCCAAGACGCAAGGCAACTGGGGCGAGCTGATCCTGGAGCGTGTGCTGGAAGCATCGGGTCTGCGCCGCGGCATCGAGTACCACGTCCAGCAGAGCCACACCCGCGAAGACGGCACGCGCGCGCAGCCCGACGTCATCATCCACCTGCCTGAAGACCGCAAGCTCGTGGTCGATGCCAAGGTGTCGTTGCTCGCGTATGAGGAATGCGTGAGCGCGGCATCCGACGAGCAACGGCATTCGGCGCAGCGCCGGCACCTGGCGTCGGTCCGCACGCACATCGATGGGCTGTCGAGCAAGCGCTACGAACAGCTCTACGGCCTGAAGTCGCTCGACTTCGTGCTGATGTTCGTGCCGATCGAGCCGGCCTTCATGCTGGCCGTGTCGGCCGACGACCAGTTGTTCATGGATGCCTGGGCGCGCAACGTGCTGCTGGTCAGCCCGTCGACGCTGCTGTTCGTGGTGCGCACCGTGGCGCACCTCTGGCGGCAGGAGCAGCAGAGCCGCAATGCGCAGGACATCGCCAAGCGCGGCGCCGAGCTGTACGACAAGCTGGCCGCCTTCGTCGGCGACCTGGAGCGCGTCGGCAAGTCGCTCGACCAGGCGCAGGCCGCCTATGGCGAGGCCTTCAAGAAGTTCAGGAGCGGCAACGGCAATGCGATCCGCCAGGCCGAGATGCTGCGCGCGCTGGGCGTGAAGCCGACCAAGACGTTCAGCGCGGCCACGCTGGATGCGGCGATCCCGGAGTCGGGCCTCGAAGCGCCGGAGCCCGGGCTGCCGTTGATCGGCCTTCCGGAAGATCCGCCCCGGACATGAAGGCCTTGCGCGACGCCGCGCGGGCGAGACAAGCCGATCCGGCAGGGGCGCGATGACGCCTGAACTGCTGCGCCTGATCGTCGCGCAAGTCTGCCTGCACGCCGCCATGACGGGTACGCGGCTGGCGTCGCCGCTCCTGGCATTGAAGGAGGGCCACAGTGCCGCGACGGTGGGCGTGCTGCTGTCCTTGTTCGCGCTCACGCAGGTGTTCCTCGCGCTTCCCGCCGGGCGCTTCGCCGATCGACATGGGCTGCGGCTGCCGCTGCAGATCGCGGTGGTGGCCGCGACTTCGGGCGCCGCGCTGGCCGCCTTGTTCCCGGTGCTGCCGGTGCTCTGCCTTGCGGCCTTGCTGACCGGCGGGGCCACCGGCATCGCATTGATCGCATTGCAGCGTCACGTGGGCCGGGCCGCGGCCAACCCGACGCAGCTCAAGCAGGTCTTCAGCTGGCTGGCCATCTCGCCGGCCGCGGCCAACTTCGTCGGCCCCTTTGCGACCGGCCTCCTGATCGACCATGCGGGCAGCGTGCCTGGCGACCTCGTTGGTTATCGCACGGCCTTCGTGTTGCTCGCCGTGTTGCCGGTCATCTGCTGGCTGCTGGCCCGCGGCACGCCGGAACTGCCGATGATGCGCGCGCCCGCCGGTGGGCCAAAGCCGCGCGCCTGGGACTTGCTGAGCCAGCCGATGTTTCGACGCCTGCTGTTCGTGAACTGGCTGCAGTCCGCCTCATGGGACGTGCACACCTTCGTGCTGCCGCTGCTCGGCCACGATCGCGGCCTCAGCGCGTCGGTGATCGGCGCGGTGCTCGGCGCCTTCGCGGTGGCCGCGGCGGCCATCCGGGTGGTGCTGCCGATGGTGGCTTCGCATCTCAAGGAGCGCACCGTCATCACCGCGTCGAACATCATCACGGCGCTGGTGTTCGCTGTCTATCCTCTGATGACCACGGCGCTCGGCATGGGCGCCTGCTCGGTCGCGCTGGGCATCGCGCTCGGCGCTGTGCAGCCGATGGTGATGAGCATGCTGCACCAGATCACGCCGCATGCGCGGCACGGCGAGGCGCTGGGCCTGCGCGTGATGACGCTCAATGCGTCCAGCGTCGCGATGCCGATGCTGTTCGGCGCGGCCGGTTCGCTGATCGGCATCGCGGGCGTGTTCTGGCTGGTGGGCGGCATCGTGGCCGCGGGGACCCGGGCGGTGTGGGGGCTGAAGGTGCCCCCACCGCCCGCCGATCACAGCTTGTAGAACTTCTTGATGTAGTCCCAGGCATCGGCGGGTGCATCGACGTACTCGAACAGGTTGACATCACCGGGCGAGATCACGCCTTCGTCCACCATGAAGTCGAAGTTCACCAACTGCTTCCAGTAGTCGGAGCCGAACAGCACGATCGGCACCGGCTTGGACTTGCGCGTCTGCACCAGCGTGATGATCTCGAAGAGTTCATCCATCGTGCCGAAGCCGCCCGGGAAGGCCACCAGCGCCTTCGCCCGCATCATGAAGTGCATCTTGCGGATGGCGAAGTAGTGGAACTTGAAACTCAACGCCGGCGTGACATAGGGGTTGGCCGCCTCTTCCATCGGCAGCGCGATGGCCAGGCCGACGTTGAGGCCGCCGCCTTCGTAGGAGCCGCGGTTGGCCGCCTGCATGATCCCGGGGCCGCCACCGGTGCAGATGAAGAGCTTGTCCTCCGGGTCCTTGCCATTGCTGTACTCGGCGACCAGCTTGCCGAAGGCGCGGGCCTGTTCGTAGTAGTGCGAGCCGCGTGCGAGCTTGCGCAGGCGATCGACCAGCGGCGCGTCGCCGGCTGCCTCGGCCTGGGCGATGAGGGCACGCGACTCTTCCTCGCTGCGAAAGCGCGCACTGCCGAAGACCACCACCGTGTTCTCGATGCCGTGCTTGCGCATTTCCAGGTCGGGCTTCATCAACTCCAGCTGCATGCGGATGCCGCGCGTTTCGCGGCGCAACAGGAACTCGGGGTCGGCGAAGGCGATGCGCGAGGGGTCCGGGTCCAGCGGCAGGCCCTGGTCGGCGTGGGTTTGCAGCGTGGCCCATGCGTCGGCCAGGCGCTTGTCGTGGAGGTTATGGGTCTTGTTCATGGCATTGAGCGTTGACGAAAGTTGACTTGATTGTGCGCGTTGCAGGATGTGGGCCAACCCCTGTATTGCGGAGGTCAGGCCAGCGGTATCCGCGTCTCGAACTTCGAACAATTCATCGCGAAGGTGCTTTTGAAGTTGCGCACGTTGTTGTTCGACGAAAACACCTCGCGCGTGAAGGCGTGGTAGCGCTCCATCGACGCCGCATTGACCACGAGCAGGAAGTCGAATTCGCCCGACACCTCGTAGCAGGCCATCACGTCGGGCTCCGCGCTCATGCGCTTCTCGAAGTTGCGCAGCAAGGCATCGTTCTGCTTGTCCAACTCGACCGAGACGAACACCGTGAGCGGCCGTCCGACCTTCAACCGGTCCACGATCGCCACCTGCTTGAGCAGCACGCCGGAGGCCTTGAGCTGGGCGATGCGGCGCTGGCAGGTCGCGGGGGAGGCGTTGAGCTTGTCGGCCAGTGCGCGCAGGGGCAGCGAAGCGTCTTGCTGCAACTGGTCGAGGATCTGCGTGTCCAGGCGGTCGAGGTTCATGCGGTGTCTGTTTCATCCGAGGGGCGAAGTCGGGCGAAATGAAGCAAAAGCGGGGCGCGAATGGTAAATCCACTCGCACGGCCGTTCCTAAGATCGTGGTCATGACCACCGAAGACTTCGACCAGCAACTGGTGCGCTGGCGCCATCACCTGCACCGCCATCCCGAGACCGGCTTCGAGGAGAAGAAGACCTCCGACTATGTGGCCAGCGTGCTCAATGCCTTGGGCCTGGAGGTGCATCGCGGCATCGGCGGCACGGGCGTCGTCGCCAACCTCAAGGTGGGCGACGGCCAGGGCACGATCGGGCTGCGCGCCGACATGGATGCACTCGCCATCACCGAGGATGCGACAGGCCGCGCGCATGCCTCGCAGGCACCGGGCCGCATGCATGCCTGCGGCCCTGACGGGCACATGTCGATGGTGCTGGGCGCGGCACAACTGCTGGCGGAGCGGCGCGATTTCAACGGCACCGTGCGCTTCATCTTCCAACCCGCCGAGGAACATGGCCGGGGCGCCAAGGCGATGATGGACGACGGCTTGTTCGAACGCTTTCCGGTCGACGAGATCCACGGCGCGCACAACATGCCCGGCATGCCGGCCGGCCACTTCGCCACGCGCAGCGGCGGCATCATGGCCAGCGAGGACAACTTCGTGATCCGCATCACCGGTCGCGGCGGCCATGCGGCCCGGCCGCACATGGGCGTGGACCCGCTGGTGATCGGCGCGGAGATCGTCGTGGCGCTGCAGACGGTGGTGGCGCGTTCGGTCGACCCCGGCATGTCGGCGGTCGTGTCCTGCACCGAGTTCATCACCGACGGCATCCGTAATGCCATCCCGACGCACGTGACCATCAAGGGCGACACCCGCAGCTACGCACCCGAGGTGCAGGCGCTGCTGGAGCGCCGCATGCGCGAGATCTGCATGGGCATCTGCCAGGCGCACGGCGCCGAATGCCGCTTCGACTACACGCACGAGTTCGCGCCCACGGTGAACTGGCCCGAATGCGTGCCCACCGCATTGGCCGCCGCCACCGCCATCGTCGGCGCCGACAAGGTCGACGCCAACGTGCAGCCGATGATGATTTCCGAAGACTTCGGCGCCTTCCTGCGCCATGTGCCGGGTGCCTTCGTCTTCATCGGCAATGGCGATGCAGGGCAGGGTGGCGTGCCGCTGCACAACGCCCGCTACGACTTCAACGACACCGTGCTGCCTGTGGGCGCACGCTACTTCGCCGAACTGGCGCGCATCCGCCTGCCGCGCTGAAAGACACCATGCTGATTGCCAACACGCGCGCCCGACGCGGCGCCTACGAGCCTGCGCTCGCGCAGGTCATGAACATCGCCGCGGCGCGCGAAAGCCGTCAATGGCTGTCGCACTGGGCGGGACTCAATCCCGGCGCAACGCCGTTGCGGACCTTGCCGGGGCTGGCGCAGCGCCTGTCGGTAGCGAGTGTCGATCTCAAGGACGAATCCGCACGCTCGCCGCTCGGCAGCTTCAAGGTGCTGGGTGCGCCCATTGCGTTGCTGCGATTGGTGCTGCGGCGCTGGCCCGACGATGCGTTCGAGCCCGCGGATTTATTGAACGGGCGCCATGCGCAAGTGCTGAAGGACTTCACAGTCATCAGCGCCACCGACGGCAACCATGGCCGCGCGCTGGCCGCTGCCGCGCAGAGCCTCGGCTGCCGTTGCGTGATCGTGCTGCATGCCCACGTGAGCCAGGAGCGCGAGGACGCCATCGCGGCTTTCGGCGCGACCATCGTGCGCATCGCCGGCAACTACGACGCCTCCGTGCAGGAGGCCGCGCGCCTCGCCGAGGCCAACGGCTGGCAGGTGGTCTCCGACACCTCGTACGAAGGCTACGAAGACATCCCGCGCGACGTGATGCAGGGCTACGCGGCGATCGTCGACGAATTGCTCGAAGGCCAGGGTGCATGCCCCTGGACCCACGTCGTCCTGCAAGGCGGCGTCGGCGGGCTCGCGGCCGGCATCGTGAGCTACTTCTGCGAGCGCTTCGCCGCAGCCCGGCCCACCTTCATCGTGGTCGAGCCCGAGCAGGCCGATTGCCTGTTCCAGAGCGCCCGCTTGGGCCGGCCGGCACTCGCGACCGGCTCGGTCGATTCGGTGATGGCCGGGCTGGCCTGCGGCGAAACCTCGCCCCTCGCTTGGCGCTTCCTGGACCCCGCCGTCGACTTCTTCATGACGATCCCTGACGACGCAGCGGTGCATGCGATGCGCACCCTGGCCGAAAGCGCGGGAGGCGACGTGCCTGTGTTGAGCGGCGAGTCCGGCGCCGCAGGCCTGGCCGCGCTGCAAGTGTTGGCCGGTGCACCGTCGCTGCGTCAGCAAGTCGGGCTCGCCAGCGATTCGCGCATCCTCCTCATCAACACCGAAGGCGCGACAGCACCCTCCGTGTACCGGGAACTCACCGACCGATCGCCCGCCGATGTGCTGGCCGCACAAGCCGCTTTTGGCGCCCGCACGGACATCAACGAACACGCGCTGCTGCGTCGCATCGCCGCCCATGCCGAAGTCGGCGCGACCCCGCAGGGCGGCGTCTGCCGCATCGCACTGACCGACGCCGACCGCGACGGCCGCGACCTCCTGGTGCGCTGGATGAACGAACTGGGCCTCGACGTGCGCATCGACCAGATCGGCAACATCTTCGGCATCCGCGCAGGTGCGCAGGCCGATGCTGCACCCGTCATGATGGGCTCGCACATCGACACCGTGGCGACCGGTGGCCGCTATGACGGCTGCTACGGCGTGATGGCGGGGCTCGAGGCGGTCCGCGTGATGAATGCAGGTGGCATCCGGACGCATCGCCCTATCGTCGTTGCCGCATTCACCAACGAAGAGGGTGTGCGCTACATGCCCGACATGATGGGTTCGCTGGTCCATGCGGGCGGCTATCCGCTGGATCAGGCGCTGGCCACGATCGGCACGGATGGCAGCGTGCTCGGCGCGGAGCTTGCGCGCATCGGCTACGCGGGCGCCATGCCTTGCGGCGCGATCCTGCCCCATGCCTTCGTCGAACTGCACATCGAACAGGGCCCTGTGCTGGAAGCCGAAGGCATCACCATCGGCGCGGTGCAGGACTTGCAGGGCATCTCCTGGCAGGAGATCACCATCGCCGGCCAATCGAACCATGCGGGCACCACGCCCATGCACCTGCGCCGCGATGCGGGCTATGCCGCGGCCGCCATCGCGGTGTTCGTGCGAGAGCTGGCGCAACGCTACGGCGGCAGTCAGGTGGCAACCGTCGGCTCGCTGCAACTGCATCCGAACCTGGTCAACGTGATCGCATCGCGCGCCACCTTGACCGTCGACCTGCGCCACACGGACGAGGCGACCTTGCAACGCGCCGAGGCCGAATTGGCCGGGTTCCTCCAGGCCTTGTCCGAGCGCGAATCGGTGAGCATCGAAACGCGCCCGCTGGCCCGCTTCGAACCGGTGCGCTTCGACCCGCGCATCGTGGGCCTGATCGAGCAATCGGCCGCCCGCCGCGGCCTGTCCCGTCGCCGAATGACCTCGGGCGCCGGCCACGATGCGCAGATGATGGCGCGCATCTGCCCCACGGCGATGGTCTTCGTGCCCAGCCAGCAGGGCATCAGCCACAACCCGCGCGAGTACACCGCGCCCGCGGACCTCGTGCACGGTGCCAACGTGTTGCTGGACGTGTTGCGCGCGCTGGCAGACGAAAAGTAGGGCCCGTCAAACGGCCAGGGACCGGGCAGCCTCGGCCGTTCAGCTCCCCCAGCCGCCCTCGGAGATGTGCCGCGCATAGACCGCGAGCACGATGCGCTCCGAGTGCACCAGGTACTCGTTGAGTTCCGCCGCCGCCTCGGCGAACTTGCCGGCCTCCGCCAGCTCGACGATCTTCACGTTCATTTCCACGTAGGGCGCGTGCAGGAATTCGGCGTCGCGCAGGAAGCCGAAGGCCAGGCGCAGTTCGGCCAGCACCGGCGCGAACAGCTGGTTGAGCCGTTCGCTGTCGGCCAGCTCCACGATGGCCATGTGGAAGGCCATGTTGGCCGTGCCCACGGCGACCCAGTCGCCTTCGCTGCGGCAGCGCAATTGCGTTTCCACTGCCTCACGCATCTTTTTCTTGGCCGGATGGCGTGGGTAGGCCTGCGACAAGGCCTGGCACTCGATCAGCCGGCGCACCCGATAGATGTCGATGATCGACGCGATGCTCGGGATGGCCACGAAGACGCCGCGATTCGGCGCATGCTTCACCAGGCCGTCCTTGGTCAGCATGCGGAACACCTCGCGCAGGGTGTTGCGCGAAATGCCCAGGCTCTCGCTCAAGGCCTGCTCCGACAGACGCTGGCCGGGCAGGAACTCGCCCTGCGTGATCTTCTGTCGAACCTGCTCGGCCATGCGCTCGCTGAGCGTCCGGGCGGCGGGGGAGGGGGTGTCGGGCGCGGTCATGGGATCTGGGTTGTAACAGAGTCGGTGCCGGATTGTTCAACAGTGCTCGGGTATCTCCCTAGAAGTTTGGCCTAGTCTTGTCTTCCAATTTTTCTTGATTGTTCAACAATACATCCTGTTTGAATCAACCAAAAGTTCACGATGGTTGAGCCATCCACCCTTTCGCTGTCACATCCCACAAGCCAAAACCGGAGCCTCCGATGACCTCTTCTACCTTGCGTGTTCTCGCCGCCGCCGCGGTGTTCCTCGCCGGCGCCCAGCCGGCCTGGTCCGCCGACTATCCGACCAAGGCGATCAAGATCGTCGTGCCGTATGCGGCCGGCGGCTCCACCGACACCCTGGCCCGGGTGGTCGCGGAAAAGCTGGGCAAGCGCCTGGGCCAGCCCGTGGTGGTCGACAACAAGCCGGGCGCCAGCGAGCAGATCGCCATCACCAGCGTCACCAAGGCCGCGCCGGACGGCTACACGCTGTTGCTGTCCACGCTCAGCGGCCTGGCGGTCAATCCGGGCCTCTACGGCTCTCGCATCCAGTACAACCCGCAGAAGGACCTCGCGCCCATCGTGCTGGCGGCCACGGTGCCCAGCGTGGTCGTCGTGCACCCGTCGGTGCCGGCCAAGAACATGAAGGAACTGGGCGCCTACCTGAAGAGCAAGCCGGGTGAGGTCAGCTATGCCTCGGCCGGCGCCGGCACGCCCAGCCACCTCGGCATGGAGTACTACAAGAAGCAGAACGGCTTCGATCCGGTACATGTGCCCTACAAGGGCGGCGCCCCCGCCTTGAACGAGGTGATGGGCGGGCAGGTGCAACTGATGATGGCGCTGGTGCCGGAGGCGATGCCCATGGTCAAGGGCGGCCGCCTGCGCGCGCTGGCGGTGACGACCACCAAGCGCCTCTCCACCTATCCCGACCTGCCGACCGTATCGGAATCCGGCGGCAAGGACTTCGACATGACCTTCTGGTACGCCTTCATGGCCCCGGCCGGCACGCCCCCGGAAATCGTCACGAAGCTCAACCATGAGATCGACGCGATCCTGGCCGAGAAGGACGTCAAGGCCAAGCTCGACGAGATGAACCTCGACGTGGTCGGCGGTGCACCGTCCAAGGTGACTGAATTGATCAAGACCGACTCCGCCAAGTGGAAGAAAGTCATCGACGACGCCAACATCAAGGTGGATTGAAGAAGGTGTGAATCCTTCTGCCGCGGCCATCGACACCGGGGCCGCGGTCTCGGCTCCGGCTTGACAAGCGCTTCGCGCAGTTGCCGGCCTCTGCCGCAACTTCGTTGTCATCGCACAAGAGTGCGGTTGCGCGCCGAAGACCGGACCTCGGCGCCCTCGCCACGAAATCTTCACGCCTTCTGAACCCCTCAAGGAACTGATATGGATCTGAACAGCGATCTCGGCGAAAGCCTGGGCGCCTGGCGCATGGGCGACGATGACGCCATGCTCGGCATCGTCAGCAGTGCCAACGTGGCCTGCGGCTTTCATGCAGGCGACGCCGCCGGCATCCTGCGCACCTTGCGCGCCGCGGCCCGGCAGGGCGTGACGGTTGGTGCGCATGTGGCCTATCCAGACCTGGCCGGCTTCGGCCGCCGCAACATGGACGTGGCCAGTGCCGACCTGGTGGCCGACGTGATCTACCAGATCGGCGCGCTCAAGGGTCTGGCTGCTGTCGCGGGCACCACGGTGCGCTACGTCAAGCCGCACGGCGCGCTCTACAACACCATCGCGCATGACGAGCGGCAGGCGCGCGACGTGATCGAGGCGATCCGCGCGATCGATGCCAGCCTGTACCTCGTCGGGCTGGCCGGTTCGCCGCTGCTGGATTGGGCCCAGGAAAGCGGCCTGCGCACCGTGGCCGAGGCCTTCGCCGACCGTGCCTACACGCCCAATGGCACGCTGGTCTCGCGGCGCGAGAAGGGCGCCGTGCTGCACGACGCGAACGAGGTGGCCGCGCGCATGCTGCGCCTGGCGACCGAGGGCGTCGTCACCGCCATCGACGGCAGCACGGTGCGCATCGAGGCCGACTCCATCTGCGTGCATGGCGACAGCCCTGGCGCGGTCGAGATGGCGCGGGAAGTGCGCGCGCTGCTCGAGCGCTCGGGTGTGCGCGTGCAATCCTTTGTCGATGCGCCGGTCGCGCAGGCGCATTCATGATGCGTTTCCTCCCGGTCAACCTCGACGCCTTGCTGGTCGAGCTCGACGACCTCGCCCAAACGCTGGCGCTGCTGGCTTCTTTGCAGGCCGAGCCCATCGCCGGTATCGAGGAACTGGTGCCGGCGGCACGCACGCTGCTGGTCCGCTATCGGCCTGCGAAGGTCTCGCAGGCCGCGCTGGTCGAACGCATCGGCGCACGCAGCCTGGACGCACGCGTCGAGCGCGCCGCCACCCGGATCGAAATCCCGGTCGACTACAGCGGCGAGGACCTCGACGAGGTCGCGCGGATGCTGGGCATCCCGCGTGAGGAAGTGATCCGCCGCCACACCGCCGGCGAGTACACCGTCGCCTTCACCGGCTTCGCGCCGGGCTTTGCCTACATGAGCGGCGGCGATCCGCTGCTGAACGTGCCACGCCGTACCACGCCGCGCACGCGCATCCCGGCCGGCGCCGTCGGACTGGCCGGGCCGTTCAGCGGGATCTATCCGCAGGCCAGCCCCGGAGGTTGGCAGATCATCGGCGTGACGGACTTGCCGATGTGGGACCTGGGCCGCGAGGTGCCAGCCTTGCTCCAGCCGGGCTTCCAGGTGCGCTTTGTGGACAAGGCGGTTCGGCCTGCGCTGGCCTTGCCGGCATCGGTGGCCCGGCCCGTCGCGGCGCGCATTGCCCAAGAGGCCTCCGGAGGCGCCGCGCTGGAAATCCTCAGCCCCGGTGTGCAGGCCCTGTTCCAGGACACCGGTCGCCATGGCCAGGCCGGGCAGGGCGTGTCGGCATCGGGCGCGGTCGATCAGGGCGCCTTGCGCGCAGCCAATCGATTGGTCGGCAATGCCAGCGATGCAGCCTGCGTGGAGATCGTCGATGGCGGCTTCCACTTCGTCTGCCGCGGCGAGGCCGTGATCGCCTTCACCGGCGCCGATGCGCCCATTGAAGTCACTTCGGTCAGCGGTGCGCAATGGACCGCGCCGGACCACGAAGCGATCGCACTGTCGGACGGCGACAGCGTCATGCTGGGCCACCCGCGAGCAGGCATGCGCTCCTACCTGGCGGTGCGCGGCGGCTTCGCCATCGCGCCAGTGCTCGGCAGCTGCGCGACAGACACGCTGGCTCGCGTCGGCCCCGCACCCATCGGGGCCGGTGACCTGCTGCCGGTGCGGCCAGTGGCCCACGGTGCGATCGTTGGCACACCGGAGCAACCGCCCGCCGAACTCCCCACGCGGGAGCACACCGTCACCCTCGACGTCGTGATGGGCCCGCGCACCGACTGGTTCACGCCCGAGGCCGTGGCCCTTCTGGCCAGCCAGGTGTGGCAGGTCACGCCGCAGTCCAACCGCGTTGGCCTTCGCCTGGCCGGCGAACAACCCCTGTCACGCAGCAACCCGTCCGAACTGCCGAGCGAAGGCACGGCACTGGGCGCCTTGCAGGTCCCCCCGAGCGGCCAACCCGTGCTGTTTCTGGCCGACCACCCATTGACCGGCGGCTACCCCGTGATCGGCGCCGTCGCCAGCCATCACCTCGACCGCGCGGGCCAGATCCCCATCGGCGCCAGCGTGCGCTTCAACCCCATCCAACCCTTCACCGCTGCCTCATGAAAAAAGTCCTGATTGCCAACCGCGGCGAGATCGCCGTACGCATCGCGCGTGCCTGCGCCGACTACGGCGTGAAGTCCGTCGCCGTCTATGCCGACGCCGACCTGGATGCGCTCCACGTTCGCATGGCCGACGAGGCCTACGGCCTGGACGGCCAGCGCCCCGCCGACACCTACCTGCGCATCGACAAGCTGCTGGCCATCGCCGAGCGCAGCGGCGCCGACGCGGTGCATCCGGGCTACGGCTTCCTGTCGGAGAACGCGGGCTTCGCGCGCGCCGTCATCGCGGCCGGCCTGCGCTGGATCGGCCCGCCGCCGGACGCCATCGATGCGCTGGGCGACAAGGTCCAGGCCCGCCAGATCGCAATGGAAGTCGGCGCGCCGCTGGTCGCCGGCACGCCCGGCCCGGTGGACAACGCGCTGGAAGTGCTCGCCTTCGCCGAACAGCATGGCCTGCCCATCGCCATCAAGGCTGCCTTTGGCGGCGGCGGACGCGGCCTCAAGGTGGCCTGGCGCATGGACGAAGTGGCCGACTTGTACGAGTCGGCCGTGCGCGAGGCGGTCACGGCCTTCGGCCGCGGCGAATGCTACGTCGAGCAGTTCCTGGATCGCCCGCGCCACATCGAGGCGCAGGTCATCGCCGACACCCACGGCCACGTGGTCGTGCTCGGCACGCGCGACTGCTCGCTGCAGCGGCGCAACCAGAAGCTGGTCGAGGAGGCACCCGCGCCCTTCCTGACCGACGCCCAGCGCGAGCGCATCCACACCTCGGCCCGCGACATCTGCGCCAAGGCCGGCTATGTCGGCGCCGGCACGGTGGAATTCCTGTTGAGCCCGTCCGGCACCATCTCCTTCCTCGAAGTCAACACCCGCCTGCAAGTCGAGCATCCGGTCACGGAGGAAACCTCCGGCATCGACCTGGTGGTCGAGCAACTGCGCGTGGCCGACGGCCTGCCGCTGTCGATCGCCGAGACCCCCGTGCCGCGCGGCCATGCCTTCGAGTTCCGCATCAATGCCGAAGACGTGGCCCGCGGCTTCCTGCCGACGCCCGGCCCGGTCCGCCTGTTCGAGCCGCCGTCGGGCCCCGGCGTGCGCGTCGACACCGGCGTGCTGTCCGGCTCCACGGTGCCCGGCACCTTCGATTCGCTGATGGCCAAGCTCATCGTCACCGGCGCCACCCGCGCCCAGGCCATCGCCCGTGCACGGCGCGCGCTCGCGGAGTTCCGCATCGAAGGCGTGGCCTCGGTCCTGCCCTTCCACCGCGCGGTCATGGCGCAGGAGGACTTCACCTCCGCCGACACCTTCCGCGTCCACACCCGCTGGATCGAGACCGACTTCGCCAACACCCTGACCGCCGCCGTCCGCAGCGAGCCGCCCGCATCCGACGCAAGCCTGGTCCGCACCGCCATCGAGATCGACGGCCGCCGCATGGCACTGGCGCTCCCGCCCGAACTCCTGCGCGGTCTGCAATCCGCGTCAGCCGGCGCCGCGCCCGCAGCAATACCCCGAGCTCCGGTCGTCACAGACCCCACCACCGTCGCCGCCCCCATCGCTGGCACCCTGCAATCCTGGAAAGTGTCCGAAGGCGACGCCGTCGCCCAGGGCGACCTCATCGCCACGATGGAAGCCATGAAGATGGAAATGCAAGTCACCGCCCATCGGGCAGGCCGGATCGCGCTGAAGGCGGAGCCAGGCGCGTACATGTCGGCAGGTTCGCCGGTCGCCGAAATCTGCTGAAGACCCACGAGGCAGGTGACTGCTGCGCGCGAAAACAAAAAAGGCTCCTTTCGGAGCCTTTTTCATTGGTGCGAAGCAAGCCTCAGACGCGCTTGCGGTACTCGCCCGTGCGCGTATCGATTTCGATGCGGTCGCCTTGCGCCACGAACAGCGGCACGCCCACTTCGAAACCGGTCGAGATCTTGGCCGGCTTCATGACCTTGCCCGAGGTGTCGCCCTTGACGGCGGGTTCGGTCCAGGTGATTTCGCGTTCGACGCTGGTCGGCAGTTCGACCGAGATGGCCTTGCCGTCGTAGAACACCACTTCGACCGGCATGCCGTCATCGAGGTAGTTCAGCGCGTCGCCCATGTTCTCGGCTTCGACTTCGTACTGGTTGTATTCGGCGTCCATGCAGACGTACATCGGGTCGGCGAAGTAGGAGTAGGTGCACTCCTTCTTGTCCAGCACGATCTGGTCGATCTTGTCGTCGGCCTTGAACACAACTTCGGTGTTGAAGTTGGCGATCAGGCTCTTGAGCTTCATGCGCACGGTGGCGGAGTTGCGGCCGCCGCGGCTGTATTCGGTCTTGAGGACGACCATCGGGTCCTTGCCGTGCATGATGACGTTGCCAGCGCGGATTTCTTGAGCGATTTTCATATCAGGGTCTCTGGATGTTGGGCCGCTCGGAGCGGCTGCAGACGAAAGGCCTGAAGCTGCATATTTCCCGCGGCGGGTTCAGCGAAACGTGAGGCGGGTCCAGGAAAGTGCCCGGCCCGAATTTCGCAAAGCCCGCAATTTTAGCTTTTTTGCGAAATCAGGCCGCGCAACTGTGTCACCAGATCGTTCTGTTGCAACAGCCGTTCGCGCGCGGACTGGGCATTGGCGCGCCATTCCGCCAGCGTCGCACGGTCGAGCGAGGGCAGGGGGCCGGCCTCGAATCCGTTCCAGATCAGGTGACCGTGGCGCAGTGAAGCGGGCGCGCCCAGCCAGTCCAGAAAGGCCGCCAGCTTGACGTGGTGCGCGTCGTCGTCCTGCGGATAGATCTGCCAGACCATCGGCGCGCCGGCCCAGATCGCGCGTACGAAGGAATCCTCGCCGCGAACGAAATTCAGGTCGCTGGCCCAGAGGAGGTGATCGAAGTCCTGCTGAGTCAGGTAGGGCAGCCAGGAGATGGACAGCGCGCCCCGCACGTATGGCGCGCTTTTCGCGTTGAGGCCGGTGATCGCCTCGACCTCTCGTGCCGCACGGCCGGGCGTGACCAGCAGTCGCGTCGGCACCGGCCCGGCGGCCAACTGGCCCAGCAGGTCCGCCAGCGCCGGTGGCTCGTAGCAAAAGAGCGAGACCAGCCGCTCGCCCTGCCAGTCGATGCCCTGCGCGCTCAGCCAGGCCGCGCGGTCGAAGGCCTCCTGCCGCGACGTCAGGTCCGGCTCGCGCAGCAGGCCGCCCGTGGCCGTCGTGAACCCCGGATAGAAAAACTTCTTCGACAGACCCTCGCCCGGCCCCCGGAACACCGGGGACGGCAAGCCGTGCAGCCGCTCGACGTACGGCTCGGCCGACAGGTACTCCAGGTTGATCCAGGGCCGCGGCGGCCGGTCGTCCGAGCCCGCCTCCGCGAAGCGCGCAATGAGTTCCGGCGCCGGATCGCAACCGAAGGCCTCGACCAGCACATCCGGCGCTGCCTCCGCGGCGGCCTCCAGCACGGCCGCCGACGCGCGCCAGTCGACCACCTGCACGCCGGCATGTCCCGTCGGCGCCATCCACTGCAGCGCCGCGCCATCGTCCACCCAGAGCCGAACGCTGTCACCCTGCGCTGCCATCTGGCAAGCGAGCCGCCAGCACACCCCCAGGTCGCCATGGTTGTCGATGACTTTGCAGAAGATGTCCCAGCGCATCATGGCGATTGTGGCGGTCCAGGAGGCGCAGAGGCCATCCGGCCTTTCAGGGCATGGACCCGAGCACGATTCCCTCGCGCCGCGGATCGGCGCCACCCGTCAGCACCGTCCCGCCGTCCACCTTTTTGCGGATGATGGTCGAAATGCCACTGATCTGCGCGGTGGTCGACACCGTGTGCCCCAGCGCCCGCAACCCGGTAATCAACGGATCGTTGTTGCCGCCGTTGGAGGTATCGATGTTCGGATGCTCGCCGCCGACGTTGGTCGTCGGCGTATTGGCCGCGCCGAAGTCGACCATCGACGTCGCCTGCTGCGCATCCAGCCCCCAGTCCAGCGCACCCACCGTGGTCTTGACCACGTACTGGATGATCGTGCCGCCGCCCGGCGAGCCGGTTGCCATCAGGAAGTCGCCCGTGTCGGTGCCCTTGAACACCAGCACCGGCGCCATCGTGCTGCGCGGACGCTTGCCCGGCGCCACGCGGTTGGCCACCGGCACGCCGTTGGCATCGACCGGCGACGCGCTGAAGTCGGTCAACTGGTTGTTCAGCATGATCCCGCGCGCCATGTGGTACGAGCCGAGCGTGGATTCCACCGTGGTCGTCATCGTCACCACGTTGCCTTCCCTGTCGACGATGGAGATGTGCGTCGTGCCTTGCTCCACCGTCTTGTCGATGCCCAGCGGCGGCGCGCCGAAGTCGCCTGCGGTGGCCGTGCCCATGCTCTTGTTGAGGCTGATCAGGGCGGCCCGCGAGGCGAGGTAGGGCTTGTTGAGCAGCGTGTCCGGGCTGCCACCGGGCAGCGGCACGAAGTCGGTGTCGGCCACGTACTTGTCGCGGTCGGCATAGGCCAGGCGTTCGGCCTCGCTGACCAGGTGCACGCCCAGCACGGCGGGCTTGCCGCCTTCCAGGTCGATGTTGGTCGGCGGATAGTTGCCGAGCTGGAAGTTCTCCAGGATGCCGAGCGTCGACAGCACACCGATGCCGCCGGACGACGGCGGCGACATGCTGCAGACGTTGTAGCTGCGGTAGGTCGCGCACACCGGATCGCGCCGCTTGGGCTGGTAGGCCGCCAGGTCGGCCAGCGTGGTCTTGCCCGGCGTGATGACCGAGCCGTCGGCGCCCTGGGTCGCCTGGATCTTGGCCACGATGTCCTGCGCGATGGGGCCGGTGTAGAGCGCATCGGCGCCCTTGGTCGCGATCGTCTTCAGCACCTCGGCATAGGCCGGGTTGGTCAGCGTCGTGCCCAGCGGCTTGGGATTGCCGGCTGCGTCGAGGAAGTAGGCGGCGGCCTCGGCATCGCGCTTGAGGTTCGGCGCCGACAGCGCAATGGCCGCGGCCATGCGCCCGCCGATCTTGAAGCCGTTGGTGGCGAGGTCGGTGCCTTCGCCGAACAAGTCCTTCCAGGGCAGCTTGCCGTGGTCGCCGTGCGCCAGGGCGAGCATGCGCATTACGCCCGGCGTGCCGATCGAGCGGCCGCTGGCGCGCGCATTCGGCAGGGGCGGCGACTGGTCGGTCGTGTCGTCGATGTAGCGCAGGTAGTTGCCGGTGGCGGCGGCTGGCGCCGTTTCTCGGCCGTCATAGGCCTGAACCTTCTTCGTCTTCGCGTCGTAGTGCAGCAGGAAGGCGCCGCCAGCCAGGCTGCTCGATTGCGGCTCGACCAGGCCCAGCACGGCCTGCACCGCGATGGCTGCGTCCGTCGCGCTGCCGCCGGCCTTGAGCACATCGCAGCCGGCCCGCGTGGCCAGCGGATGGTTGGCCACCACCATGTAGCTCTTCGTGGTCACCACCTTCCGACCCGTGATGTAGCCGGAGGCCGGCTCCGGCAGGGCCGGGTCGCCGGGCAGGCCCGAACCGACCACGACGGGTGTGCCCGATGCGCCGGTGGTCTCGCAGCTGCTGTCCACCGCGGCCGGCGGCGGCGTGGTGATGGGAAAGTAGTAGTTGCTGTTGTGGGAGCCCCCGCCGCAGCCGGCGAGCGCGAGCGACAAGGCAACCGGTGTGGCGAGCCACCAGGGGTGTTGGGTTTTCATGAGGCAATCCAGCGTTGGTTTTATCGATGCCCCGGCGCGTTGCACCGCGGCCCTCCCGCGTGCCGCACAAGGCGTGCGGCAGCCGGAACATCCTGCTTGAGAAAATGCAGCGAGACAAGGCCGACATTACCGAGGCGGGGCGCTTCGGGCGCCCTCCGGCCAAGCCACAATATCCGCCATGTCAGACGTGCATTCCGATCAACTGCTCAGCGAAGTCGCGGCCCTGCCGCAACTGCCGGGCGTCTACCGCTACTTCGACGCGGCCGGCGCGGTCCTCTACGTGGGCAAGGCGCGCAACCTCCGGAAGCGGGTGGCCAACTACTTCCAGAAGAACCACGGCGGCACGCGCATCGGCCACATGATCAGCAAGATCGCGCGCATGGAGACGACGGTGGTGCGCTCCGAGGCCGAGGCGCTGCTGCTCGAGAACAACCTCATCAAGACGCTCAAGCCCAAGTACAACATCCTGTTCCGGGACGACAAGAGCTACCCCTACCTGAAGATCGCCTCGCACACCTACCCGCGCCTGGCCTACTACCGCGGCGCGACCGATCGCAAGCACCGCTACTTCGGCCCGTACCCGAGCGCCTGGGCCGTGAAGGAGTCGATCCAGCTGCTGCAGAAGGTGTTCAAGCTGCGCACCTGCGAGGACACGGTCTACGCCAACCGCGCCCGGCCCTGCCTGCTCTACCAGATCAAGCGCTGCACCGGTCCGTGCGTCGGCTACATCACGCCCGAGGCCTATGCGCAGGACGTGGCCAATGCCGAGTCCTTCCTCATGGGCGACACGCAGGCTGTGCTCGGCCAGCTGGAAGCCCGCATGACCGCGCATGCCGAGAAACTCGAATTCGAGCAGGCGGCCGAACTGCGCAACCAGATGTCGGCCATCTCGCGCGTGCTGCACCAGCAGTCCATCGAGATCGCCTCGGACAAGGACGTCGACATCCTGGCCGTGAAGGTGCAGGGCGGCAAGGCCTGCGTCAACCTGGCCATGGTGCGCGGCGGGCGGCACCTGGGGGACCGGGCCTACTTTCCGGTGCATGTGGAAGACGCGTCGCTGGTCCATCCCGACGAGCTGGACGAAGGCAGCGCGCCCGCCGTGCTCGATTCGGTCGAAGTCCAGGTGCTCGAAGCCTTCATCGCCCAGCACTACATCGACGTGCCCGTGCCTGCCACGCTGGTGTTGAGCGAACAGGTGAGTCGCGCGCTCATCGAGGCGGTGTCGCAGCAGGCCGGCGTGCGCGTCACCGCCGTGTTCCAGCCGCGCGAACAGCGGCGCCACTGGCTGGAGATGGCGCAGACCAATGCAGGCCTGCAACTGGCCCGCCTGCTGGCCGAGGAAGGCTCGCAGCAAGCCCGTACGCGCGCGCTGGTCGATGCGCTGGAACTGGCCCCTGACGATCTCGACACCCTGCGCATCGAATGCTTCGACATCTCGCACACGGCCGGCGAGGCCACGCAGGCCTCCTGCGTGGTGTTCGAGAAGCACGCGATGCAGAACCGCGAGTACCGCCGATTCAACATCGAAGGCATCACGCCCGGCGACGACTACGCCGCCATGCGCCAGGTGCTCACGCGCCGCTACGGCCGCCTCGCAGAAACCATGGCCGCCGAGACCGACGCCCCCACGCCCGGCGATGGCGGCGGCGCCGACGCACCCGCCGGCACCAAGGCCGCGCGCATGCCCGACCTGGTGCTGGTCGACGGCGGCAAGGGCCAGGTCTCGATGGCGCGCGAGGTGTTCAGCGAACTGGGCCTGCCGCTGTCGCTGATCGTCGGCGTCGAAAAGGGCGAGGGCCGCAAGGTCGGGCTGGAAGAACTGGTCTTCGCCGATGGCCGTGAAAAGGTCTACCTCGGCCGCGACTCCGCCGCCTTGATGCTGGTCGCGCAGATTCGCGACGAGGCGCACCGCTTCGCCATCACCGGCATGCGGGCCAAGCGCGCCAAGGTCCGCGTGGGCGGCAGCCAGCTCGAGGACATTCCCGGCATCGGCCCCAAGCGGCGTGCCCGGCTGCTCCAGCGCTTTGGCGGAATCCGGGGCGTTGCGGCGGCCAGCGTCGAGGACATCGCCTCGGTCGAAGGCATCGCCCTGGACCTTGCGGAAGACATCTACAAAGCACTCCACTAATCCAAGTCACAATCAAGCGCTATGTTCTGGACCCTGCCGACCATCATGACCTGGACGCGCATCGTCGCGATTCCCTTGATCGTCGGTGTGTTCTACCTGCCCCTTGCCGAGCCGATGCGCAATCTCATCGCCACGGTGATGTTCATCGTCTTTGCCGCGACCGACTGGCTGGACGGCTACCTGGCCCGCAAGCTCAACCAGACTTCGTCCTTCGGCGCCTTCCTCGACCCGGTGGCCGACAAGTTCCTGGTCTGCGCCTCCTTGCTGGTGCTGGTGCACCTGCAACGCGCGGACGTGTTCGTGGCGCTCATCATCATCGGCCGTGAGATCGCGATCTCCGCCTTGCGCGAATGGATGGCCCAGATCGGCGCCAGCAAGAGCGTGGCCGTGCACATGGTCGGCAAGGTCAAGACGGTCGTGCAGATGGTGGCGATCCCGTTTCTCCTCTACAACGGTGTCCTGTTCGGTGTGATCAACACGCAGTGGTGGGGACACATCCTGATCTGGATCTCCGCCGTGCTCACCGTCTGGTCGATGGTCTATTACCTGCAGAAGGCGCTGCCCGAGATCCGGGCCCGCGCCAAATGACGGCCCAGGGGCGAGACACCGCCTGGCTTCGGATGATGCCGGGGGTCTTCGTGCTGATCTGGAGCACCGGCTTCATCGTGGCGCGCTATGGCATGCCCTATGCGCCGCCGCTCAAGTTCCTGGCGGTGCGCTATGCGTTCTCGGTGCTTTGCTTCGGCTTGTGGATCGCCATTGCGCGCGTCGCGTGGCCTCGGGGCCGGGCGCAGTGGCTGCACCTGGTCGTCACCGGCATCCTGATGCAGGCCGGCTACCTGGGGGGCGTTTGGGCCGCAGTCAAGGCCGGCATGGGCTCGGGCCTGATCGCCTTGCTGGTCGGCATCCAGCCCGTGCTGACGGCCGTGTGGCTGTCGCTCCGCGGCGGCGCCATCTCCAGGCGTCAGTGGACAGGGCTGCTTCTCGGCTTTGCCGGCCTGGTGCTTGTGGTCTCGCGCAAGCTGGGGCAGGGTGGCGAAGTCACTGCCACGAGCATGAGTCTGGCAATTCTTGCGTTGCTGTCGATCACCGCCGGCACGCTCTACCAGAAGCGCTTCGTCGAGCCTTGCGACGTGCGCAGCGCGAGTGCAGTGCAACTCGGCGCCGCGCTGATCGTGACCTTGCCATTCGCCCTCATGGAGACGGACGCCATCGTCTGGAATGCCTCGGTGATCGGTTCGCTGGCCTGGTCCGTGCTCGCACTTTCACTGGGTGGCAGCTCGCTGCTCTACATGTTGATCCAGCGCGGCACCGCGACCGCCGTCACCAGCCTGCTGTACCTCGTGCCGCCGACCACAGCGGTCATGGCCTGGCTGCTGTTCGATGAACCCATCACCGCGACGACGCTGGCTGGCATTGCCATGACGGCCGTGGGCGTGAGCCTGGTGGTGCGCGGCGACAGCGCGCAAGCGTAGGCCTACCTGTTCCGGCGTGTCGCTTTCGATGCGGCCGGTACCTTCCACGGCTCCGCGCGAAACGCCTCGACCAGGAAGTCGATCAGCAGGCGCACGCGGCGCGGCGTCTTCGGGCGCCAGGGCGCGATCCAGTGGATGTCCGCATCGGGCATCGCGTACTGCGGCAACACCCGCACCAGTTCGCCCGAGGCCAGTTGCGGCGCAATGTCCCAGAGGCTGCGCAGCATGATGCCGCGCCCCTGCAGGCACCAGTCGCGCACCATCTCGCCAGAGTTGCTCGCCAATGCGCCGTTCACACGGACGCGCGCCGTGCTGCCGTCGCGTGAATGCTTCAAGGTCCAGAGATCGACCGGCCGTTGCAGTGCGTTGGCGTTCTCGCGCGTCACCAGGCATTCGTGCCCGACCAGCGCCTGCAAGTCGGCCGGCGAGCCGCACCGGGCCAGATAGCCCGGTGCCGCGGCCAGCACACGCTGGTTGCGCGCTATGCGGCGCGTGACCCAGTCACTCGCATGTCGGCTCTGCACGCTCCACAGCCAGACCGCGCCGTCGTAGCCTTCGGCGCCCAGTTCGGGCAGTTGCTCGGTCAGGTGCAGGTCGATCTGCAACCCCGGATGCCTTGCCTGGAACTCGGCCACCGCGGGCCCGACCCAGCGCCGGCCGAAGCCGAAGGTCGCCACCAGCCGCAAGCTGCCGCTCAAGGCGTTCTGCCGTTCCGACAGTTCCGTCTCCAGCGCGGCGAAGCCATCGAG
Organism: Variovorax robiniae; assembly: GCF_037889955.1. Classification (NCBI taxonomy): domain Bacteria; kingdom Pseudomonadati; phylum Pseudomonadota; class Betaproteobacteria; order Burkholderiales; family Comamonadaceae; genus Variovorax; species Variovorax robiniae. The sequence goes on along the minus strand of NZ_JBBKZS010000002.1, from coordinate 91,576 downwards.
CAGGCTGTCCGCGCGCAGGCACAGCGCCTCGCCTTCGGTGGTCAGGCTCAGTCGCCGCGTCGTTCGTTCGAACATGCGCTGCCCCAATCGCGACTCCAGCGCACCCAGGCGCTTGGTGACAACCGAAGGCACCACGTCCAGCGCAAGCGCCGCGCCCGCCAGACTGCCTTGCGCGCGAATGGCCTGCATCAGCTCAAGATCGTCTCGATCGATTCGTGCCATAAGGGAAAGTATTGCTTCGCGGATTGTTGCTTGATGCAGCGAAGCGCGCAACGCACAATCATCCCGTGCTCAATACCTTCACCCCCTTCGATGTTCAACGCGGCCCGGTCCGCCTGCATGGCCGCATTGGCGGCCAGGGCGCACCCCTGCTGCTGTTGCACGGTCATCCACAGACGCATGTGATCTGGCACCGCATCGCTCCCATGCTGGCGCAGCGCTTCACGCTCGTCATGATGGACCTGCGCGGCTATGGCGACTCCAGCCGTCCCATCGCAGGCGCCGACCACGCGGCCTACAGCAAGCGCGAGATGGCGCTCGATGCGCTGGCCGTGATGCGGCACCACGGCTTCGATCGCTTCAGCGTGCTGGCGCATGACCGAGGCGCGCGTGTCGCGCATCGACTGGCCGCCGACCATGTGGACGCGGTCGATCGCATGCTGCTGCTCGACATCGCGCCCACGCTGGCCATGTACCGCGACACCAGCGAGGCCTTCGCCCGCGCCTACTGGCACTGGTTCCTGCTGATCCAGCCGCCGCCCTTGCCCGAGGCATTGATCGAATCCGGACCGGCGCGCTATGTGCGCAGCGTCATGGGCAGCCGCCATGCAGGCCTTGCGCCGTTCGCGCCCGAAGCGCTTGCCGAATACGAACGCTGCGCCGCCATCGAAGGCACGGCCCATGCCATCTGCGAGGACTATCGCGCCTCCGCATCGATCGACCTCGAACACGATCGCGCCGACATCGCCGCAGGCAAGTGGCTTACCCAGCCCGTGCAGGTGCTATGGGGCGAGCATGGCGCGGTCGGCCGCTGCTTCGACGTGCTCTCGCTGTGGCGTGAGCGCGCATCCGATGTGTCCGGCCGCGCATTGCCGTGCGGCCACTACCTTCCCGAAGAGGCACCGCAAGCCATCGCCGACGCGGCCCTCTCTTTCTTTCAATGATGAATTCTGGAGACCCTGAATGAGCACCCAACGCATCGCAGTCATCGCCGGCGACGGCATCGGCAAGGAAACCATGCCCGAGGGCATTCGCGTCCTCGACGCAGCCGCCCGCAAGTTCGGCATCGACCTGAAGTTCGATCACTTCGACTTCTCGAGCTGGGACTACTACGAGAAGCACGGCAAGATGCTTCCCGACAACTGGAAGGACCAGATCGGCGGGCACGATGCCATCCTCTTCGGTGCCGTTGGCTGGCCGCAGAAGATCCCGGACCACGTCTCGCTGTGGGGCTCGTTGCTGCTGTTCCGTCGCGAGTTCGACCAGTACATCAACCTGCGCCCGGCGCGCCTTATGCCTGGCATCACGGCGCCAGTGGTCCGTCGCGACGGCTCGCCGCGTCAACCCGGCGAGATTGACATGTACATCGTGCGCGAGAACACCGAAGGCGAGTACTCGAGCATCGGCGGACGCATGTACGAAGGCACGTCGCGCGAGATCGTCATTCAGGAAACCGTCATGTCGCGCATCGGCGTGGATCGCGTGCTGAAGTTCGCCTTCGAACTGGCCCAGTCGCGCCCGAAGAAGCACCTGACGAGCGCCACCAAGTCCAACGGCATCTCCATCACCATGCCCTACTGGGACGAGCGCGTCGCAGCAATGGCCAAGGACTACCCCGGCGTCGAACTGGACAAGTTCCACATCGACATCCTCACCGCGCATTTCGTGCAGCGCCCCGACTTCTTCGATGTGGTCGTTGCAAGCAACCTGTTCGGCGACATCCTGTCCGACCTCGGCCCCGCGTGCACCGGCACCATCGGCATCGCGCCCAGCGCCAACCTGAATCCGCAACGCACCACGCCTTCGTTGTTCGAACCCGTACACGGGTCCGCCCCCGACATCGCGGGCAAGGGCATCGCCAATCCGATCGGGCAGATCTGGTGCGGCGCGATGATGCTCGAGTTCCTTGGTCACAAGGATGCGCACGATGCGATCCTGGCCGCGATCGAGGCCGTGCTCGCCCCGAAAAGCGGCGCGCCACGCACGCCGGACATCGGTGGAACGGCCGGCACGATCGACCTCGGAAAGGCCATCGCAGCCGCCCTTTGAAATGGAGTTCACGAAAGGCCCCTAAAATCGCGGACCCCGTTGGTCAGACCGGCGCCATGTCTTATTGACACCCCGTAGACCAGTGGCTTTAATCCTTGTCGGCAGTGCGCTGCCGACGCGCCGAAATTGTTTCCTCCTTCTCGCACCGCGCAGCGCGGCAACACTGCGAAGTCGGTCATGCCATCGGCGATACACCTGACAACTTTTTTCCGACAAGAGGCCCTTGTGAACAAGACCGAACTGATTGAGCACATCGCAAAGAATGCCGATATTTCCAAAGCAGCCGCCACGCGCGCCCTCGAATCCACCATCGGCGCGATTCGCACGACCTTGAAAAAGGGCAACTCGGTGTCGCTCGTGGGTTTTGGTACTTTCGCTGTAGGCAAACGCGCGGCGCGCACTGGTCGCAACCCGCGCACCGGCGCTGCGATTAAAATCAAGGCCGCCAAGATCCCCAAGTTCCGTCCCGGCAAGGCGCTGAAAGACGCGCTGAACTGAGACATCGTTTTCGGTGGGGTGCTTAGCTCAGTTGGTAGAGCGGCGCCCTTACAAGGCGTAGGTCGGGGGTTCGAGCCCCTCAGCACCCACCACCCGATGCAAAGGCGAACAGGTTGTTCGCCTTTTTTATTGCCTGAGTTCGGGCCGCGTTCGATAGAGAGAGTGCTCAATGTTTGATTTCTTCCGCAAGCACAACAAGATCGTCATGGTGTTCTTGTTCTTGCTGATCATTCCGTCGTTCATCTGGTTCGGCGTTGCAGATCGCTACGACAAATCCAACCAGGGCGAGAAGGTCGCGAGCGTCGATGGCCATGGCATCACGCGGCCCGAATGGGAAGCGCAGCACCGCATGGAGGTCGATCGCATTCGTCAGCAGAATCCGAGTGTCGATGCGGCCATGTTCGACACCGACGCAGCCAAGTACGCAACGCTCGAGCGCATGGTGCGCGACCGCGTGCTGCAGGCAGCCGCGGCGAACACGCACATGACGGTGTCGGAAGACAAGCTGGCCCGCGTATTCGCGGCGGACCAGGGCCTGGCCATGTTCCGCGGCGCGGACGGCAAGTTCGATCGCGCGTTGTTCCAGCGCGCCACCCAGCAGACACCCGAGCAATACGAGGCTTCGGTCCGCGCTAGCCTGGCGACGCAACAGGTGTTGCAAGGCATTGCCGGTTCGGCATTCGCGACCAAGGCGCAAGCCGATGCAACACTCAATGCGTTCTATGACCGCCGCGAGGTGCAGTTGGCCCGCTTCAATCCGACCGACTTCGCCAGCAAGGTCACGGTGAGCGACGCGGACCTGGAGTCCTGGTACAAGGATCACAAGGCCCAATTCCAGGCGCCGGAGCAGGCCGATGTCGAATACGTCGTGCTGGACCTCGATTCGGTCAAGAAGAACATCGCCGTCAGCGACGCCGACCTCAAGACCTACTACGAGCAGAACAAGTCGCGCTTCAGCACCAAGGAAGAGCGCCGCGCCAGCCACATCCTGATCACCGCGCCGGCCAGCGCGCCCGCCGCGGACCGCGAAAAGGCCAAGGCCAAGGCCGAGCAGTTGCTGGCCGAGGTGAAGAAGTCGCCCGCCAGCTTTGCCGACATCGCACGAAAGAATTCGCAGGATCCCGGCTCGGCAGAAAAGGGCGGCGACCTGGACTTCGTGAAGCGTGACGGCACGATGGTCAAGCCCTTCGAGGACGCGATGTTCTCGCTCAAGAAGGGCGAGATCAGCGGCATCGTGGAAACCGAGTTCGGCTATCACATCATCGAGGTCACCGACATCAAGCCGGAGACGACGCCTTCGTTCGAGCAGGTGCGTGCGCGCATCGAGGACGAGGCTCGCGCGCAACAGGCGACGCAGGAGTTCGCCAAGGCGGCCGAGTCATTCACCGACATGGTCTTCCAGCAGCCGGACAGTCTCCAACCCGTAGCCGACAAATTCAAGCTCAAGATCCAGACGGCCAGCGATGTTGCACGCACACCGCCGGCCGGCGCCACCGGCCCCTTGGCCAACCGCAAGTTCCTGGATGCATTGTTTGCCGCCGATACGCGCGAGCGCAAACACAACACCGAGGCCATTGAAATCGGCGCGAGCCAGATCGCTTCCGGGCGCATGACCAAGTACATGGCAGCTCGCACGCTGGAGTTTGCCGAGGTCAAGGACAAGGTGCGCACCCAGTTGATCGCCGAGCGCGCTGCTGCGCTGGCCAAGGCCGAGGGCGAAACGAAGCTCAAGGCGTGGCAAGCCGATGCGGCAGGTGCCAAGCTGACGGAGCCCGTGACGATCTCGCGGCTCGAGGCCCAGTCGGTGCCGCCGCAGGTCGTCGAGGGCGCACTGCGCGCCGACACGAACAAGCTGCCGGCATGGACGGGCGTCGACCTCGGCGCGCAGGGCTATGTGGTGGTTCGCGTGAACAAGGTGGTGCCGCGTGAAGCGCCCAAGCCGGAGCAGGCCGCGCAGGAGATCGGCCAGTTCTCCCAGATCGTTTCCAGCGCCGAGAGCAACGCGTACTACGAGTTGCTGAAGCAACGCTACAAGGCAGAAATCAGCGTTTCGAAGCCTGCTGCGCCAACACAGTAAATTTTGACGCTATAATTGAAGGCTCTTTGGTGGCTGTAGCTCAGCTGGTAGAGTCCCAGATTGTGATTCTGGTCGTCGTGGGTTCGAGTCCCATCAGCCACCCCAAAACACCTTGAAACGCGCCCGTCCTCACGACGGGCGCGTTTTTTTGCGTCTGCGGGTTGGAAGCATTATTTTTTTGAATTAGAATTTTTTCTTTTCAAATTTGAGAAAGCAGGCCAAATGTCCTCCCTTGCCGATATCAATTCCCAGATCAAGAAGCACGACGAGCAGATCGCGCAATTGCGCAAGCAGGCCGAGGAGCTTCGCAACCAGGAACGCGCCGCCGTCATCGATGACATTCGGGCGAAGATTGCGGAATATGGCCTCAGCGCTGCCGATCTGAAACTCGTGGCGCGCGGCGCTGCCGGCAAACGCAGCGGTGGTGCGGCACCGGCAAAGGCCGCTGTCAAATACCGTGGTCCGAATGGCGAAGGTTGGTCGGGTGGCCGCGGTCGCAAGCCGCGTTGGGTGACCGAGGCACTGGCTGCCGGCAAGTCGCTTTCCGACTTCGAAATCTGAACGAATCCTGGCCTCAAAAGAAAAGCCCGCATCGCGGGCTTTTTCAATGGTGCGCCGCACTGGGGGCGCGGCAAGGACGCATCAGTCTTTCACCACGTATCGCATGAGCCACGGCGCATGAATCCAGCGTCTGCACGCCCATTCGTGGGCACCCGCGGAACCGGCTCTGCCGGGCCGCTGGATGCGCCCCCTTGAGGGGGAGGCGCCGCAGGCGCTTCGGGGGGTTGATTTCAGTTGACCATCACCAGTTTGCCCTTGACCCCGCGTGAACCCATGTGCTCATAGGCGGCCTTCAGGTCTGCCATGGGCATCGTGCTGTCGATCACCGGCTTGATCTTGCCCTGGCCATACCATTGGGCCAATTCGGCCATCATTGCCGCATTGGCCTTGGGTTCCCGTTTGGCAAAGTCGCCCCAGAACACGCCCACCAGCGATGCGCCCTTGAGCAACATCAAATTCAAGGGCAGTGCGGGAATGGGTCCCGATGCAAATCCGACCACCAAATAGCGGCCACGCCAGCCGATCGAGCGGAAGGCAGGTTCGGCAAAGTCGCCGCCTACAGGGTCATAAATGACATCGGGGCCTTTGCCGTCGGTCGCCGCTTTGATGGCATCGCGGAAGCCATTCGGCAAGGCATGCGTCGTGTAATTGATGGCGATATCCGCACCGATGGACTTGCACAGTTCGCATTTCTCATCGGTTGATGCAGCCGCAATCACGCGAGCGCCGGCCGCCTTGGCAATCTGGATTGCCGCAGTACCGACGCCGCCCGCCGCGCCCAAAATCAACACGGTTTCGCCGGCTTTGAGTTGCGCCCGGTCCATCAATGCATGCCATGAAGTGGCGTAGATCATGATGAAGGCGGCCGCATCCACATGGCCGAACCCATCGGGCAGTGGCATGCAGAGTGCGGCCGGCGCCAAGGTGTGCGTGCCGAAGCCGCCGGTGCCGGACAGGCATGCCACGTTCTGGCCCACCTTGAGATGCGTCACGCCTTCACCGACCGCCTGCACCACGCCGGCGTACTCCGAACCCGGCACGAAGGGCAGGGGCGGCTTCATCTGGTACTTGTTCTGGACGATGAGCAAGTCCGGGAAGTTCAGGCTGGCCGCCTTGATCTCGATCAGCACCTGGCCGGGGCCGGGTTGCGGTGTCGGCAGTTCCTTCCAGGTCAGCGCATCGACGCCCACCGGGTTTTCGCAAAGCCATGCGTGCATGTCAGGCCTCCCGCCGGGCCGCCCCAACGGGCGCGTTGAATACACGAAGTGATGAAGGTGGGCACATAGATTGAGTCTCCTTGAGGGGCGGCCATGATACGGTTGGCGGGCGTGGGCCCAATGTCTCTGGCGTGACCTGGCGCAACCCTAGAATGACCGCATCAACGCCATGAAAATTCTCATCTCCAACGACGACGGTTACCAGGCACCCGGCATCGTCGCACTGCATGCCGCACTGAAGGACATTGCCGACGTCGAGGTCGTTGCACCGGAGCACAACAACAGCGCCAAGTCGAACGCACTGACGCTGGCCGCGCCGCTCTACGTGCATGCGGCGCACAACGGCTTTCGCTATGTCACTGGCACGCCGGCGGACTGTGTTCACATCGCGCTGAAGGGCCTGCTCGGCTACCGGCCGGACCTGGTCGTCTCAGGCATCAACAACGGCGCCAACATGGGCGACGACACGATCTATTCAGGGACGGTCGGCGCGGCCATGGAGGCGTATCTGTTTGGCATCCCGGCCATTGCGTTCTCGCAAACGGAAAAGGGCTGGGCGCACATCGAGGGAGCGGCGGAGGTCGCGCGACGGCTTGTGCAGCAGATCGAGCGCGAGCGCATGCTCGAAGGGCCGGCTTTCCTGCTCAACGTGAACGTGCCGAACCTGCCGTTCACTGAATTGCAGTCAACCAAGGTCTGCCGCCTTGGGAGGCGCCATTCGGCGGAGAAGGTCATCACGCAGGACAGCCCACGCGGCGAAACCATGTACTGGATCGCCGGTGCCGGTAGCGCCAAGGACAGCGGCGAAGGCACGGACTTCCATGCCGCGTCGCTGGGTCATGTGGCGCTGACGCCGTTGCAGATCGACCTGACCGATCACGCGAACCTCGGCGCCTGGCGCGACGCGGTCGCACGTCTCACGACCTGATGGCAACGCAGCGCCCGAGTTTCCCGGTCCGGCTCAAGCCGACCGCCTCCGCAGCCCTGCAAGGTCGCACCTCCTCTGTGCCCATGCGGCCTGCCGTGCTCAGCAGCACGCCGTCGATGGCGTCGGACGCGGTGCGCGATCGCATGGTCCAGAAACTGGCCGCGCAAGGTATCTCCGACGTGCGCGTGCTGCGCGCCATGGGCGCCGTGGAGCGACACCGGTTCGTCGACAGTGCACTGGTCAACCAAGCCTACGAAGACACAAGTTTGCCAATCGGCCTGGGCCAGACCATATCCAAGCCGAACGTGGTGGCCCGCATGATCGAGTTGCTGCTCGGCGCGCCCGCGTTGAACGGCAAGCCCAATGATCGGCTCGGCCGGGTGATGGAGATCGGCACCGGATGCGGCTACCAGGCGGCGGTGCTGAGCCATGTGGCGAGCGAGGTCTACAGCATCGAGCGCCTGCGCGGCCTTCATGAGAAGGCACGCGCCAATCTGCGGCCGTTTCGCCTCGCGACGGTGCACCTGTTGTTGGGCGACGGCATGATCGGCTACGCAAAGGGTGCGCCCTATGCGGGCATCATTGCGGCGGCCGGCGGCGAGTCGGTGCCGGAAGAATGGATTTCACAGCTTGCGGTGGGCGGGCGCATCGTGGCGCCGACCCACGCCGCCTCGGGCGGGCAAGCGCTGGTTGTCATTGACAAAACCGCCGTCGGCGTGCAGCGCCGCGTTCTTGAGGCGGTCCACTTTGTCCCCCTAAAATCGGGAATTGCTTGAAGGAAGAACAAATGCAGGGTATTGGCAATCGGAGCTGGGTCGCCGGCGTTTCGCTGGGGTTGACGCTCGTGATTGCGGGTTGTGTCACGCCACGCACTCCCGCGCCGGTCGAGGACCGCGGCGCGATGACGAAGATGCCTGCGGCCACCACCGCACCGGTGGTCGCCAACCCCGGTGGCTCGCCATTGACGGTCGACCAGCAGGGCCGTCCGCTGGCTGGCATCGAGAACTACGGCAAGCCGGGTTACTACGCCGTGCGTCCGGGCGACACCATTCGCCGCATCAGTGCCGACACCGGGCAGCGCTGGCAGGATCTTGCCCGCTGGAACAACCTTGAGAATCCGGACCAGATCGAAGTAGGCCAGGTGCTGCGCGTCATTCCGCCGCCGGGCAGCGGGACCGCCGCACCGGCCGTGGTGGCCGCGACCCCCTCGGCCGCAGCGACTGCACCCGCCACTTCTTCGGCGACCGCCCCGGCCGCCGCAGCCACGGGCGCTGCAAGTGCGGCCGCGGTCGCCGCGGCGGCAGCCCCCACACCGGTCAAGCCGCCAGTCACGACCTCGTCCGTGGCCCCCGCTGCTGCGGCTTCAGGCGACGAGGATGTGGGCTGGATCTGGCCGGCTCAGGGCAGCCTGGTCGCCGGCTTCGACGAGGTCAAGAACAAGGGCCTGGACATTGCCGGCAAGGCCGGCGAACCGGTGCTGGCCGCCGCTGATGGTCAGGTGGTGTATGCAGGGGCCAACCTGCGCGCCTATGGCAACCTGATCATTCTCAAACACAACAGTACCTACCTCACGGCATACGCCCACAACCAGACGCTGCTGGTCAAGGAAGACCAGACGGTGCAAAAGGGCCAGAAGATCGCCGAGATGGGTAACAGCGGGACTGACCGCGTCAAGTTGCATTTCGAGATCCGTCGCCAGGGCAAGCCGGTCGATCCGGCCCGCTACCTGCCGCCTCGATAACGACTTGCGCCCCGCCTCTGTCGAGCACAGGGGCGCGAGGCGATCGATTGCCAACGTGCTGATCTCGCACAATGCCTGCCAGTGCCGCAGGCTTGGAGGGAACAGATGGAGTCCCCAAGCGACGAAGACCCGCAGCGCCAAGCGGGCCAGGAGCCATTGCAGGGGCTGGAAGGTGGCGACTCGCTGACGCAGTACCTGCGCGAAGTCCGGCGCACCCAACTCTTCACCTTGGCCGAGGAATTCCAGACCGCCTGCGCGGCCCGTGCGGGCGACTTCTCAGCGCGGCAGTCGATGATCGAGCACAACCTGCGGCTGGTGGTCAATATTGCCAAGGGCTATCTGGGCCGCGGGGTGCCGCTGGCCGATCTCATCGAGGAGGGCAACCTCGGCCTGATGCATGCCATCACCAAGTTCGAGCCCGAGCGCGGCTTTCGCTTTTCAACCTATGCGACGTGGTGGATACGCCAGTCGACGGAGCGGGCCGTCATGAACCAGGGGCGCGCGATACGGCTGCCGGTGCATGTGGTGCGGGAACTGCAGCAGGTGCTGCGCGCGCGGCGGACGCTCGAAGGCGATCCCGATTTCATTGCGCATCGACCGGACGGGGTGCGCGTCGAGGACATCGCTTCGCTGCTGGGCCGCGATGTGCAGGAAGTGAGCGACCTGCTGGTGCTCGCCGAGACGCCGCGCTCGCTCGGCGCCGGCGGCGAGCATGGTGGCGAAGAGGGGTTCAGCCTGGCCGACACGGTGGCCTCCGACGACGATGCAGCCGATCCGTCGGGCGTGACGCATTCGCGCGAGGTGGAACGGCTGCTCGACAACTGGATCGAGACGCTCAGTGGCCGTGAACGCGAGGTGCTGGAAGGCCGCTACGGCTTGCACGACCGCGAGCCCGAAACGCTCGAGGTCCTGAGCGTGCGCCTCGGTCTCACGCGCGAGCGCGTGCGCCAGATCCAGAACGAAGCGCTGGCCAAGATGCGCCGGCACCTGACGCGCGCGGGCATCGGCCGCGATGCGCTCTTTTGAGCTGTCGGGAGGGGATCGCAGGAGTGCTGCGCGCGGACCACTGGCCCTGCCGCACGCCGGTTGGACGGACGGCGCCTGCCGCGCTGAGACAATCGGGGCATGACAACAGAAACAGCAGAGAAGAAAGCGCCGCCGCTTCCCGATGAATGGCTGCAGGTCGAATCGCTCGACCTCGACGCACAAGGCGTCGCTCACAAGTCCGATGGCAAGGTGGTTTTCATCGAAGGCGCATTGCCTTTCGAGGAAGTGCAGATCAAGGTCTTGCGCAAGAAGAACAACTGGGAGCAGGGCGTGCTCACCGCCCTGCAGCGTGAGTCGTCGCAGCGCGTGCGGCCCGGTTGCAAGCATTTCGGCCTGCATCCCGGCGCCTGCGGCGGTTGCAAGATGCAGCACCTGGACGCCGCCGCGCAAGTGGCCGTCAAGCAACGCGCCCTGGAAGATGCGCTGTGGCACCTCGGCAAGGTCAAGCCCGACAACATGCTGCGCCCGCTGGAAGGGCCGTCATGGCACTACCGCTATCGGGCGCGGCTGTCGGTTCGGCACGTGATCAAGAAAGGCGTGGTGCTGATCGGCTTCCACGAGCGCAAGAGCAGCTACGTGGCCGACATGACGGAGTGCCCGGTGCTGCCGGCGCAGGTCAGCGACCTGCTGGTACCGCTGCGCGGTCTCATCGACTCGATGGAAGCGAAGCAGACCTGCCCGCAGATCGAACTGGCGTGTGGGGATGCGCCCGGCAGCACGACGCTCGGCGTGATCGCGCTGGTGCTGCGGCACCTGGAGCCCCTGTCCGCCGCCGACATCGCGCGCCTTCGGGCCTTTGCCATCGAACACCCTGGCGTCCAGTGGTGGCTGCAGGCCAAGGGTCCGGAAACGGTCAAGCTGCTCGACGAGGGCGGTCCGACGCTGTCGTACGACCTGCCCGATTTCGGCATCAGCATGCCGTTCAAGCCCACTGACTTCACCCAGGTCAACCCGCACATCAACCGCGTGCTCGTCACGCGCGCGTTGCGCTTGCTGGACGTACAAGGCGACGAACGGGTGATCGACTGGTTCTGCGGGCTGGGCAACTTCACGCTGCCGCTGGCCACGCAGGCCGGCGAAGTGCTTGGGATCGAGGGCAGCGACACGCTGGTAGCGCGTGCCCATGAGAACTTCAAGCGAAACCAGGCCGCCGCACCCGCCAGCCGTCCGTTGAGCCCGACCCGGTTCGTCTCGCGCAACCTGTTCGAGATGACGCCAGACATGCTGGTCGCCGACGGCCGGGCCGATCGCTGGCTGGTCGACCCGCCGCGCGAGGGCGCCTTTGCGCTGGCAAAGGCGGTGGCCGAGTTGCACCAGGAACCCGAGCGCCGCAACGGCTGGACGCCACCGAAGCGCATCGTCTATGTGAGCTGCAACCCTGCCACGCTGGCGCGAGACGCCGGCCTGCTCGTGCATCAGGGCGGCTATCGTTGCAGCAGCGCCGGCGTGATCAACATGTTCCCGCACACGGCGCACGTCGAGTCGATGGCCGTGTTCGATCTGGCGTAGTTCCTGTTGCGCATGAAAAAGGGGCCCGAGGGCCCCTTTTCGCTGTGCGGCGTGCGATCAGTCGCGTTCGCCGCCGAAGATGCCAAGCAATGCCAGCAGGCTCTGGAACACGTTGAACAAGTCCAGATACAGCGCCAGCGTCGCGCTGATGTAGTTGGTTTCACCCCCATCGATGATCTGCTTCAGGTCATACAGGATGTAGGCCGAGAAGATGCCGATCGCCGCGACCGAGATGGCCAGCATGCCGGCCGTGGAGCCGACGAACACATTGATGATCGAGCCGATGAACAGCACCATCACGCCGACGAACAGGAACTTGCCCATGCCCGACAGGTCGCGCTTGATCACCGTGGCCAGCGAGGCCATCACGAAGAAGACGCCTGCCGTGCCGCCGAATGCGGTCATGACCAGTTCAGCGCCATTCTTGAAGCCCAGCACCTGTGCGATCAGGCGCGAGAGCATCAGGCCCATGAAGAAGGTGAAGCCAAGCAGCACCGGCACGCCCGCGGCCGAGTTCTTGGTCTTTTCGATTGCGAACATGAAGCCGAAGGCACCTGCCAGGAAGACGATGAGGCCGAAGCCGCCACTGAGGCTCGCGGTGATGCCGGTCTGCACGCCGATCCAGGCGCCCAGCACGGTCGGGATGAGGCTGAGTGTCAGCAGCCAATAGGTGTTACGCAGTACGCGCTGGCGCTCCGCCTGCGGCAGCGTCTGGCTGTAGCCGGCGGCGACATCGATGGAAGTGACGCGGTCGTTCATCTTGATTTGCTCCTTTTGGGGTACTGCTGACGGCAGTTGGGCCCATTCTAGAGGTCTGCAAGGGGTGCGCAGCAAAAACCGCGCCGGCCTGTCGCCGTTATGCTTGAGGGTTTACCTCAGTCCACATCGATCATGAAGACCAAGTCCTATCTCGAACTCGCCGACGTCAAGGCCATCGCCGCCGCTGCCGAGGCGGAAGCCCTCAAGAACAACTGGGCGGTGACCATCGCCATCGCCGACGACGGCGGCAACCTGCTCTGGCTGCAACGCCTGGACGGCGCCAATGCGCTGTCGGCGCACATCGCACCCGCCAAGGCCCACACCGCCGCCATGGGCCGACGCGACAGCAAGGGCTACGAAGACATCATCAACGGCGGGCGCACCGCGTTCCTGACCGTGCCGGCGCTTCACGGCATGCTCGAAGGCGGCGTGGCCATCGTCAAGGACGGGCAGGTGATCGGCGCGGTGGGCGTGAGCGGCGTGAAGTCGAACGAAGACGCGCAGATCGCCAAGGCGGGCATCGCGGCCATCGGCCTCTGATATCCCACCGCCGGAAAGCAAAACGCCGACCCATTGGTCGGCGTTTTTCATTTGGCGCGCATCGTGAAAAAAAGCTTGGCTGGTCGGCGAACCGTTGGCTAGCAAAAAACGACCTTTGGAGATTGCTCTCCTCGGTCGCCCCACGATGAAACTTGCCCGGGGCGGCAGGCCGGCCCTACTTGGTGAGGATCAGCTTGCCCAGTTTGGTGGCCTGCAGGCGGTAGAGCGATCCGTTGTGCAGGATGCCGACCGTCTTGTTGCCTTGCAGCAGCGCCGTGCTTTCAACGAGCGGGACTGGTTTTTCGCCAGGCGCGGCGCCTCGGCCACCCGACCGATCGAGCGATGGATGGCTCAGGACAGAAAAGGAGGTCAGGGTGGTTTGCATGGCGAGGGCCTTTGCTGAATCAATACGTTAATGATAATGATTCTCAATACTTTTGTCAATCAAAATGATTGAAAAGTGCGATCAACAAGGGCTTGACTACTTGGCGTCCGGTTCGGTGATGAAGCCGATCTTGCGCACGCCGGCCTCGCGTGCCGCCGACATGGCCTTGGCCACACGTTCATAGCGCACGTCCTTGTCGCCGCGGATGTGCAACTCGGGCTGCGGCTCCTTCGCGGCTTCTGCCGCCAGGCGCGGTCCGAGGTCGGCATCGCTGACGGGCTGGTCGTTCCAGTAGTAGCTGCCGTCGGCCTTGATGCTGAAGACGATGTTCTCCGGCTTGGTCAACTCGCGCTCGCTGCTGGCGCGGGGCAGGTCGATGGCGACGGCGTGCTTCATCACCGGCACGGTGATGATGAAGATGATCAGGAGCACCAGCATGACGTCGACGAGCGGCGTCATGTTGATCTCGTTCATCACCTCATCCGGTTCGTCTTGGGTTCCGAAGGCCATGGTGCTCAGCCCTTCTTCAGCGGCAGCACGGTGGCGGGCTCGCTGCTCTGGACGCGGGCGCCGGTCACGAAGTAGGCGTGCAGGTCATGCGCGAAGCTGTTGAGCTTGGTCAGCACGAACTTGTTGCCACGCACCAGCGCGTTGTAGCCCAGCACCGCGGGAATCGCCACCGCCAGGCCGAGCGCGGTCATGATCAGCGCCTCGCCGATCGGCCCGGCCACCTTGTCGATGGTCGCCTGGCCGGCGGTGCTGATGCTCATCAGCGCGTGGTAGATGCCCCAGACCGTGCCGAACAGGCCGATGAAGGGCGCGGTGGAACCGACCGAGGCCAGGATGGCCAGCCCGGTTTGCAGGCGCGCGGTGAATTCATCGATGCCATTGCGCAGGCAGCGCGTGACCCAGTCGCTCACGTCCAACGTGTCGTGCAGGTGCGCCTTGGTGTTGCGATGGTGCGCGGTGGCTTCGCGGCCTTCCAGCGCGAGGGCGCGGAAGGGGTTGCTGTCGTCCTTGCCGAGCTTGTTGAGGGCGGTGGCGAAGTCTTCGCTGTGCCAGAAATCGGAGGAGCCGCGGGCCAGGCGCTTGTAGCGGATGACGTCCAGCGCCTTGATCAGGATGACGATCCAGGAGGCGAGCGACATGCCGATGAGCAACAGTGCGACGCCGCGGGTGACGATGTCACCCTGCGCCCACAGGTTCATCAGGCCAAATTGGTTATCCATGCGAATGCTCCAGATCTACTCGGGTTTTGTGAAATTGATGGGCGCCAGGAAGTAGCGCAGTGTTTCGTCGCTGGCACCGGGGCGATTCAGCGGTGTGATTTGCGATTTCATGATGGCATCGCGCGCGGCCTGGTCCAGCCGTTCATAGCCGCTCGACGTCCGGACTTCGGCCCGCTTCGGAAAGCCGGCGTTGTTGAAGTACACGGCAATGACCACGCGGCCGTATTCGCCCATGCGCGCGCTCATCCGCGGGTACTCGCGGGGCGGTTCGCGCACCCACTGAACATCGCCTTCCGACAGGTTGATGATGCGCGGCGGGGCCGGTGGCGCGGGTGGCGGCGGTGCCGGTGGTTCGGGCGGCGCGGGGGGAGCTGGTGGCGCCGGGGGCGCAGGCGGCGGTGGCGGCTCGACCGCGCCGGTGGGCGCGTTGGGCGTCGGCGGCGCGGGCGTGCGGATGGCCTGCGGGCGCGGGGGCGGCGGGGTCTTCGTGATCTCGCGCTTGACCGGGGGCGGGGGCGGGGGCGGCGGTGGTGGGGGCGGTTCCGCAGGCTTGGGCGGCGCGATCAGTTCGCTGAGGATTTCGACCGGGATCACCACTTCGGCCGCCTTGCGGATGAGGCCGGTCTGGAGCGCCCAGAGGGCGGCGAGATGGAACACTACCACGCCGCTGGCGATGATGGCGTTGCGGGACATCCCCGCGGGAGCATTGAAGCGGTCAGACACGTTCGATCTTTTCGACGAGAGAGGGCGCATGAAGCGCCCGGATGCAGCAACGAACCGCTAGGCTTTCCGAAGAATCCACCAGGCCGAGCCGGCCACGAAAATCAGGCTGCCGCCGAGTGTTGCGATGAGTTCCATGCCTTGCTTCCCTTGATGGAGTTGGCAAGCTGGATCACCTGGACCTCGTCGTCGCGATGAATCGCGGCAACCGGATGCGAGGCACTGCACTGCGCGAACACGTCGCGTGCGCATCCTTCGCACTGGCCACACTGGGTGGCCACGCCAAGTTCGAATTGGACTTCGTCGAACGTCATGCCGGCTCGCGCATGACGCGCGATTTCTCGGTCGGACACTCGGCGGCAGACGCAGACGATCATGGCGAATGAGGCAGCGGTTGGCTGGCTGTTGGTGAAGGCCTGATTATAAATACGAATCTCTCGCATTTGCAATAACTATCCGGCGGGCGAGGTCGGCGGATTGAATGTCAGCGTGTTCCAACGTTGTCTGGCAAGGGGCGCTGCGAGCGAGACCAGGGCGGAAAGGGCGAGGCCTTTTCGGGGGCACGCGCGGATCCGGCTTCGCCGGGCCGCTGGGTGCGCCCCCTCGAGGGGGAGGCGCCGCAAGGCGCATCGGGGGTGGGTCAAACTTCGGACCAGCGTCTCAGGAGGTTGTGGTAGTGGCCGGTCAGGGCGACCGTCTCCTCGCATTCGCCGATGCGTGCACGCAGCTTCTGGATCTGCTGGTCCAAGTCGAAGAGCATGGCGCGCTGCTCACTGTCGCGCACCATGCTCTGCACCCAGAAGAAGGAACAGATGCGCGCACCCTGTGTGACCGGTTGCACCCGGTGCAGGCTGGTCGACGGGTAGAGGATCAGGTCGCCGGCCGGCAGCTTGACTTCATGGGTGCCGTAGGTGTCGAACACCTCGAGTTCGCCGCCCTCGTACTCCTCGGGCTCGCTCAGGAACAGGGTGCAGGACAGGTCGGTGCGCAATTGCTCGCCGGTGCCGGGGAGCGATCGCACGGCGCCATCGACATGCAGGCCGTAGTGTTCGCCGCCCTCGTAGCGGTTGAACAGCGGGGGCACGAAGCGCAGGGGGAGCGCGGCCGAGTGGAACAAGGTGCTGCGTGCCAGGGCGGTGAGCACGCTTTTGCCGAGTTCGCGGCTGACGGGGGAATGTTCGGGCAGCTGGCGATTGCGCTTGACGCGCGCGCCTTGCTCGCCGACGGTCTGCCGGCCGTCGATCCAGTCGGTGGCCTGGAGTGCCGCACGCAGGTTGCGCACCTGGTCGGGGGTCAGCACGTCCGGTACGTGGAGCATCATCTTCTGGGCACCTCACAAACAGAAAAGCCCCGGCTGGAAGCCGGGGCCGAAGTGTCGCATCGACGTGCGGGCGACAGGTTGCGGTCGATCAGAACGCGAAGTTGGCCGTGATGCGGGCGGAGCGCGGCGTGCCGGGGATGTAGCGGTAGCCGCTCTTGTTGATGGCCGCCACGTATTCCTTGTCGGTCAGGTTGTAGACGTTCAACTGGATGTCGAAGTTCTTGTTGATGCGGTAGGCGGCCATGGCATCGAACACCCAGTAGGCCTCGGTATAGGCCGGCGTGCCGACGGCGCCGTCGGTGCCGCGCAGCAGTTTGCCGTTGTAGCGCACTCCGCCGCCGATGGTCAGGCCGAAGGGCAACAGGTAGGTGGTCCAGGCGGAGAACGAATCCTTCGGCGTGTAGGCCAGTGCGCTGCTGCCGTCGGCGAGCACCGACGGGCCGCTGATGACCTTCGAGTTCTGGTTCGAGTAGCCCGCGCTGATGCCCCAGGCGCTGGTGATCGCGCCGGCAACGCCGAGTTCGACGCCCTCGACGCGCTTCTTGCCGGTCTGGTAGTACAGCAGCGTGGTCGGGTCCTGGATGACTTCGTTGCTGACGTCCGTGCGGTAGATGGCCGCGGTCAACGACAGCTTGTTGTTCAGCACGTCCCACTTGGTGCCGATTTCATAGGTCTCGGCTTTCTGCGGCAGGAAGTCGGTGCGGTTGGCGCTGTTGCCGCTGCCGCCTGCGGCCAGCGCAAAGTTCGCGCCGCCCGGCGGCTGCGCGCCCGTGCTGTAGCCGGCGTAGATGCTGCCGTTCTGTGCCGGCTTGTAGACCACGCCAATCTTGCCGGACCACAGGTCGTCGGAGGTCTTGAGGGTCGTCGGGCCGACGAGGGTGCCGACCGGCAGCGTCGGGTTGGCCGCTGCGGTGGACAGCACGGTGGCCGTGTACTTGGTGTTGTAGTGGTCGTAGCGCAGGCCGCCGGTCAGCGACCATTGCTCGTTGAACTTGAGGGTGTCGAAGGCGTAGAGGCCGATGGTGTCGGTGCGGCCGTCGTTGTCCGCATAGCTGCGCAGGCGGTTGTAGCCGACCACGTTGGGGTTGGGCGCGTACAGGTTGGCGACGGGCCAGTAGCCGTTGTTCAGCGGGCGACCGTTGAAGGTGGCATTGGGGCCGAAGTAGCCGAGCGCGCTCTGTTCCTCGCGCGTCAGTTCCAGGCCGGCGTTGAGGGAGTGGCCCACGGAGCCGGTATTGAACTTCGAGCTGAGATTCGTCTGGTTGACGATGATCTCGTTTTCCTGGTTCTTGTTGGTCGGCAGGTTGCGCGTGACCGTCCAGGTGGCGGGGACCAGCGGGTTCGGCGTCGCCAGGAAGCCGGTGGTCGGCAAGGGCGGCGGCAGGCCGTTGGCGGCCAGGCCGCCGGCCTGGAAGGATGTGAGCATGTAGTCCTGCTCGGTCTTGCCGTAGCGCGTGATGTTGCGCACCTTCATGTCGGGCGTGATGTCGTGTTCGACGCGTGCGGTGAACATGTCCGACTTGACCTTGTCGAAGTCTGAACTGGTGCCGTAGTAGTTGCTGGGGTCGACC
Organism: Variovorax robiniae; assembly: GCF_037889955.1. Lineage (NCBI taxonomy): Bacteria > Pseudomonadati > Pseudomonadota > Betaproteobacteria > Burkholderiales > Comamonadaceae > Variovorax > Variovorax robiniae. The sequence goes on along the minus strand of NZ_JBBKZS010000002.1, from coordinate 73,205 downwards.
GGGGCCGCGTAGTTCAGGAACGTGCGGCGGCGCGCGCCGAGCGCGAGCGGGTCGGGGTTGGTGTAGCCGGGCAAGCCGACGGTGGCCACGCCGCCGTCCGGGATGTTGTTCTGGTCGATGTGGACGTAGTCGAGATAGACGCGTGTCGGGGAATTCAGCCCGAAGGCGAGCGAGGGCGCGATGCCCCAGCGCTTGCTCTTGACCTCGTCGCGGCCCGCCACGTCGGCGTCCAGCGCGAAGGCGTTGAGGCGGAAGGAGGCGCCGATGCCGTTCTCGCCGCTCAGCGACTTGTTCCAGTCGATGCTGCCGCGCTTGTAGTTGGCGCTGCCGAAGCCGAGCGAGCCGTAGAAGCTGTCCTCCTTCTGCGGCTTCTTGGTGATCATGTTGATGTAGCCGGTCGGCGCGGTGCGGCCGATGTCCGCGCTGGCCGCGCCCTTGACCACTTCGATCTGCTCGATGTTGAACACGTCGCGCGATACGGAGCCGAGGTCGCGGATGCCGTCCACGAAGATGCTGCTGGAGGTGTCGAAGCCGCGCAGGTAGATCGCGTCGCCGGTGCTGGTGTTGCCGTTTTCACCGAGGTAGAAGGCGCCCGCGCCGGGGGTGTTGCGCAGCGCTTCGGTGAGGGTGGTGGCGCCTTGTTCGCGCAGGATTTGTTCCTTGATCACCTGCACGGTCTGCGGCGTGTCGAGCAGCGGCGCGGTGAACTTGGGGTTGGCCGAGGTGTCGGTCTTGTAGTCGGCCGGGTTGGCGGTGCCCTGGACCTGGATTTCTTTCAGGGTGCCGGCGGTTGTCTGGGCGCCGGCGGGCGAGGCCAGCGCGACGAGCGTGGCGGCGGCAACGCTGCCCAGGGGTGGAACGGCACGCGCGACCGCGTGCTTGCGACTCTTGATGTACGCCATGTGAGGGACTCCGATGGATAAGGGAAATCGTCTCGACTGGCGGGTCTGGCCTTGCGGCCGAGGGCGGCAAGCAGATTGGCTGGGTCGGAGGGGCTGAAGCGCCCGAGTTCCAAATGATAACCAATCGTATTCAGAACGGGTTCATCTGGTAGCAACTATTTCTGCGAATCGGTCGCAGCGTTGCATGCCAGACACAATCCATTAACTTGCGCCGCGCAACGGGGGCTCAGTAGATGTCGCGGCGATAGCGTCCGTTCGCCACCATGTCGGCAAAGCGGTCGGTCCCGGCGATTTGCCGCAGGGCGGCATCCACGCCGCTGGCCATGCCTTGCAGGCTTCCGCAGACATAGACGGCGGCGCCGCGGTCGATCCAGGCGCTGACCTCGTCCGCGACTTGGAGCAGGCGGTGCTGCACGTACGCGCGCTCGGGCTGGTCGCGGGAAAAAACCCTGTCGACCCGGCTCAGCAGGCCCGCCGATTGCCATGCGGCGATCTCGTCGTGGCACAGCGAGTCGTGTGCCGCGTTGCGCTCGCCGAACAGCAGCCAGTTGTCGCCGTTCCCTGCCGCGGCACGGGCGCGCAGATGGCTGCGCAGTCCCGCCAGGCCGGTGCCGTTGCCGATCAGGAGCAAGGGGCGCGCGGCGTTGTCGCCGAGCCGGAAGCTGGGGTGTGGCTTGATCCGCAGGGGCACCTGGGCGCCTGGCGACAGCGTGTCGGTGAGCCAGCCCGATGCGAGGCCCAGGCGGCCGTCGGGATGCATTTCCTGGCGGACCAACAGTTCGATCGCGCCGTCCTCGGGGATCGAGGCGATCGAATACTCCCGCGGACGCGTCGGGTCGGCCGGCACTTCGACCTGTACCAGGTCGCCGGATTGCCAGAGCAGCGCCACGTCACTGGGTGGCGACAGCACCAGGCGGTGAATCGACGTGCCGACGCTGCCCGGGTTGAGCCACTCGCGCTCCGACAAGCGCCACGGCGTGAAAGGGGTTGCGCTTTCTCCTTCTTCGTCTCCCGCCAGCCCGAGCCGACTGTTCCACTGCGCCAGCGCCGCGGGATCGGCGTTGTCGACTTCGACGCGTGCGAACTCGCGCTTCGCGCCGTTGGCATGAAGCCACTCGTCGAGTTGTCGGCCGAAGCCGCAGAAGTTCTGGTACTGCCGGTCCCCAAGGGCCAGTACGGCGTAGCGCAGGGAGGGCAGGGCGCCGATGCCCGCCATGATCTTCTCGACGAACAGGCTGGCGCCATCGGGCGCGTCGCCTTCGCCGTAGGTGCTGGCGACGAACAGGGCGCGCGGCGTGCTTCGCAGCATGTCGGCATCGAGCGCGTTGAGCGGCAGCACGCGGACCGGCATGCCGAGCGCATGCAAGCCCTTGGCGGTTTGCCAGGCGAGCGCTTCAGCCTGCCCGGTCTGCGTGCCGAAGAGGACGAGGGCAGGTGCCTTGCCATTGCCTGCCAGCGCTCGGGCGGACGCTTGCGATGCAGCTTTCCGGCGTTGCTCGCGCCACCAGATCGCGCCGCACAAGGCCGCGTAGGCGAGCACTGTGCCGGCTGCCGCGGCGCCGCGGAGGGCGTCGATGGTCATGGCTGGGGCCAGGCGCGCGAAGGGTGCGCGGTCATGCCGCCGGGTTCGCGCGCGAACAACAGGGCGGCAACCTTGTGCGCATCAGCAAATGCGATTCCTTCGTCAGGACCGAGCACGGTGAGAACGGTGGCCAGCGCGTCCGCGTGCATGCATTCGGAATGCAGCACGGTCACGGATGACAGCGCATGGCCCACCGGCTCACCGGAGCGCGGGTCGATGGTGTGCGACCAGCGGTGGCCGGCGTGTTCGCGGTGATGCCATTGGTCGCCCGATGTTGCGACGGCCATGTCGGCGAGGGCGATGGTTCGTGCTGCCCCGGCGCTTTCGTCTGCGGCGATCTGCACCGACCATGGCCTGCCGTCCGGTCGGCGACCCACGCCGCGCAATTCGCCGCCAACCTCGATGAGGAAGTTTTCAAGTCCCAGCGCCCGCAGCCCATCGACCATGTGATCGACTGCGAAACCCTTGGCGATGCCGGAGAAATCCAGCGACAGGCCGCCCGGCTGCGACAAGGCGCGGCCGTTGGGGTTGAAGTCAAGACGGCGCCAGCCGCAACGCGCTCGGGCTGCTTCCACGGCTTCCGGCGTCGGTGCCGCGGCGTCAAAGCTTGCATCGGGGCCGAACCCCCATAGGCTCACCAGCGGCCCCACCGTCGGATCCAGCGCGCCGCCGCTGGCTTCCGCCCAGTGCAGAGCACAGGCCAGCACGGTTGCGAACTCGGGCGCCAAGGCATGCACGCTGCCGGCGCGCGCGCGTCCGAAGAGGCTCAGGTCCGAGTCCTCTTCCCAGTGGCTCATCTGGTCGACCACCCGTGCCAGCGCGGCTTCCGCCTCTGCGCGAACCGAATCGAGCGGGAGCATGCGCGGGTTATCGAATCGCAGCGACCAGGTCGTGCCCATGCTGCGCCCCGCCAGTTCCTGCAACGTGGCCGGATCCGCCGGGCGTGGCGTCACTGCGCCGGCATTGGCGTAGCCGCCCGCGCGCCGGGTCGCAAAGGAAGGCCGCGGATTCAGGGCATCACTTCCAGCGTGGCCGCGTAGCTCAGGCGGCGTTCCTTGGCCTGCGGCACCGAGGTCTTGTTGTCCCGCATGTTGACGTCGAGCCAGTACATGCCGGCGGTCGGCCATGTCACGCTGAACTGGCCCTTGCTGTCGGTCTTGATCTTCACGTCTTCGAGCTTGTCGCGGTACTGCGTGTTGCCGGCGGTCACGGTCACGTCAAGGTCCTTGGCCGGCTGGCCATCGAGGTGGATCGTGAAGGTGGATTTCTCGCCCTTGACCAGGTCGGTCGGCGCGCCGGTCGAGATCAGTTCCAGGCCCTGGCCGATCGGCTTCAGCGGCGAGGGCTTGCCCACCGTGATGAAAGTTTCGATGCGGCCCATCGATTGCGTGATGGCCACTTCCTGCGCATCGGCCGGGATCTCCTTGCCGATGGTTTCGGCCGTGCCGCGTGCGCGTTTCTGTTGGCCTGTGGCCTTGTCCTTCCAGGACGCGAACACGCCGTTGTTGAGCACCGCGATGCGGTAGGTGCCCGGCTGCGCGACGTTCACGTCGAACACGTTGCGCTGCTTGAGCTTGGCTTCGGACTCGGGCTTGAGGGCGCTGCCGTCGGGCGCGGTGATCTGCAACCCGTCGAGTCGCAATGCGTTGTGGTTGGCGACGAACAAGTCGTTCGACACGGCGGCATCGATGGTCACGATGTCGCCCTTCGACAGCACGGTGGTCGACGGCAGCAGCCAGGCGTTGTGCGCCTGGGCGCTACCCAGCGCGGCGGTAAGTGCGATGGCAAGCAGGGAGGTCTTCATGGTGGCTCCTTTGGAAGGGTGCGCTGTCAGGGTTTGAGTTCGAGCTTGATGCCGCCGAGTTCGTCCTTGCCCGCGGCGGCGAGCGGCTGCGCCGAAGTGGGCGGCCATTGGAAGGGGATGCTCACGACCTCACGGCCGCCCTGTTCGCGCGCGGCCTCGACGACGAACTTGTAGGCGCCCGGCGCCAGCTTGGGAAAGGCGGCCGAACCTTCGCTGGCGTTGATCTGGTGCGTGCCCGCGGGCTTGGTGGCGCCCGTGACGCCATCGACCGGCACAGCGAGTTCACGCCCGCCGCGCCGCCACCACTGGCGCAGGTCCTTCAGCCACTTGGTGCCTTCCCCTTCGGGGTTGTTGGTCTTGGTGCGCACGTCGTACCAGACGGCAATGGTGCTGGCGACGCTGTTGTCCGCCCGCTCGATCCAGGCCGCGACATAGGGCCGGTGGTACTCGGCCACGTTCAGGCGCGGCACTTCGATGCTGGCACCAAGGCTGGCGGCAAATGCCGGCGCGCCGAACAGTGCGCCGAGCGCGAGGGAATAACGGACTTTCACGAAGCAACCTCGTTTCTCTTGGATGAAGTCAATGAATCAGGAGCAGGGCCAGCAGCATCGGGATCACCAGCCCCATGCCGACCATCGGCCAGGTGAAGGGGCGGTTGCCGGCGTGCATCTTCAGGATGAACAGCCCGGTGATGGAGAAGACCAGCGTGGCCGCCGCGAAGATGTCGATGAACCAGCTCCAGGCGACGCCGGTGTTGCGTCCCTTGTGCAGGTCGTTGAAGTAGGAGAGCCAGCCGCGATCGGTGCTTTCGTACTCGACCTCGCCATCGTCGAGGTTCAGGCGCAACCAGGCATCGCCGCCGGGGCGGGGGAGGGAAAGGTAGATCTCGTCGTCCGACCATTCAGCCTGCTTGTCGGCGGTGTCGATGGCCCAGCGCTCGCGCAGCCAGGCTTGCAGGTCGGGCGGCAACTCGGCCTTGCCCTTGGCGCGCTGCTTGATTGGATCGACCTGTGCTTCAAGCGCGGCGAGCAGCGGCGCGTTGACGGTGCCGCGTTGCGTCACGATCCTGGGCTTGGCCTCGATCTGGCCCGCATGATTCAACGTGAATCCGGTGATACCGAAAAGCAACAGGCCGATGAGGCAAACCGCCGAACTGACCCAGTGCCACTCGTGCAGGGTCTTCAGCCAATAGGCTCGGCGGCGGTTGTCGGTGGGGCCACTCATCTGGCGGTGTGGGTTCGAATCGGCATGGGGAAGCCGGCGATTCTAGCGACACAGATGAGAATGAATGTTATTTACAGGTAAAGTTCAGGCGCAAAAAAAGGGCCGAAGCCCCTGAGTGGTCCAGCCTCGCTTCGAGGCGGGCGGCATGCTCAGCTGGGTTCACCCATCTGGCTCTGCAGGTAGTTCTGCAGGCCGACCTTCCCGACCAGGTCGATCTGGGTTTCGAGGAAGTCGATGTGCTCTTCCGTGTCGTCGAGGATCTTCTGCAGCAGGTCGCGCGACACATAGTCACGCACCGACTCGCAATGCGCGATGCCTGCCTTGATGGTGGCTTGCGCGCCGGTCTCGCTCTTGAGGTCGCAAGCCAGGATTTCCGGCACGTCTTCGCCCACTTGCAGCTTGCCGAGGTCCTGCAGGTTGGGCAGGCCGTCGAGCATGAAGATGCGGTCCATGATCCAGTCGGCATGCTTCATTTCGCCGATGGATTCGTCGTATTCCTTCTTGGCCAGCTTGTCCAGGCCCCAGTGCTTGAGCATGCGGTAGTGCAGGAAGTACTGGTTGATCGCAGTCAACTCGTTCTTGAGCTGCGCTTGCAGGTGTTCGATGACTTGAGGGTCGCCCTTCATGGTGTTTTCCTTATTGTGAACAGCCAATTGTGCGAGTTCGTTCACATAGGGCGCAAGGGATGTCCCCGTGTTCGCAGTCTTCATGCGTTTGATCGTGATGCGCGTTCGCATCGGGATGACCCTGTCTCATAGTTGTGACGCTATCATTTAATAGTCATGATCTATCGAGAGTGCTATTTGTATTGGGTATACTCATGGCTCACCCTTTTCAATCACAAGCACTTCGTTCAAGGAACCAGGCATGTCTCTTATCAACACCGAAATCATTCCCTTCAAGGCCACCGCGTATCACAACGGCAAGTTCGTTCCGGTGAGCAACGAAAACTTCAAGGGCAAGTGGTCGGTTGTGGTGTTCTATCCCGCAGACTTCACCTTCGTCTGCCCGACCGAACTGGGTGACCTGGCCGACAACTACGCTGAATTCAAGAAGCTCGGCGTCGAGATCTATGGCGTGTCGACCGACACCCACTTCACGCACAAGGCCTGGCACGACACGTCGGACACGATCCGCAAGGTGCAGTACCCGCTGGTCGGCGACCCGAGCGGCCAACTGGCCCGCGCCTTCCAGGTGATGATCGAAGAAGGCGAAGACGCCGGCCTCGCCTATCGCGGCACCTTCGTGATCGACCCCGAAGGCAAGATCAAGACCGCCGAAGTGCACGACAACGGCATCGGCCGTGATGCTGGCGAATTGCTGCGCCGCGTGAAGGCTGCCCAGTACGTGGCCGCCCACCCCGGTGAAGTCTGCCCCGCCAAGTGGACCGAAGGCGCCGAGACCCTCAAGCCCTCGTTCGACCTCGTCGGCAAGATCTAAGCGCGCCTTGCGCAAAGCCCGGGCGCTCGTTTGGCCCCGGGCTTTTTTGTTCCCATTTGAAATCTGAAAGTGAGTCCTCATGCTCGACGCAGCCTCCAAAGCCCAACTCAAAAGCTATCTCGAACGCGCCACGCAGCCGATCGAAATCGTCGCCTCCCTCGACGACGGCAAGGCTTCGGCGGATGTGCTGTCGCTGCTGAAGGACGTCGCTGAAGTCTCGCCGCTGGTCAAGCTGATCGAAAGCCGCGACGACAACCATCGCAAGCCCTCGTTCTCGATCAACCGTCCGAGCGAGAACCACGGCCCGCGCTTTGCCGGGCTGCCGATGGGCCATGAATTCACGTCGCTGATCCTTGCGTTGTTGCAGGTCGGCGGCTATCCCCCCAAGGTCGAGCAGGCGGTGCTCGACCAGATCCGAGCGCTCGATGGCGACTTCGAGTTCGAGATCTACGTCTCGCTGACCTGCCACAACTGCCCGGACGTGGTGCAGGCATTGAACCTGATGGCGGTGCAGAACCCGCGCATCCGCGCCACGATGATCGAAGGCGGCACCTTCCAGCAGGAAGTGAAGGAGCGGCAGGTGATGGCCGTGCCGACCGTGTTCCTCAACGGCACGGAGTTCGGCCAGGGCCGCATGAGCCTGGAAGAGATCCTCGCGAAGATTGACACCAGCGGTGTCGAGCGCGAAGCGAAGAAGATTGCCGGCAAGGACCCGTTCGATGTGCTGATCGTCGGCGGCGGCCCGGCCGGTGCGGCCGCGGCTGTGTACGCGGCGCGCAAGGGCATCCGCACGGGTGTCGCGTCGGAGCGCTTCGGCGGCCAGGTGCTGGACACCATGGGCATCGAGAACTTCATCTCGATCAAGGAAACCGAAGGACCGAAGTTCGCCCACGCGCTGGAAGAGCATGTGCGTGACTACGAAGTGGACATCATGAACCTGCAACGCGCCAAGGCGCTGGTGCCGGGCAAGGAGTTCATCGAGGTGCAGTTGGAAAGCGGCGCCTCGCTCAAGAGCAAGTCCATCGTCATTTCGACGGGCGCGCGCTGGCGCAACATCAACGTGCCGGGCGAGCAGGAGTTCAAGAACAAGGGCGTGGCCTATTGCCCTCATTGCGATGGCCCGTTGTTCAAGGGCAAGCGCGTCGCGGTGATCGGCGGCGGCAACTCGGGTGTGGAAGCGGCCATCGATCTGGCCGGTATCGTTGGCCACGTCACGCTGATCGAGTTCGACACGCAACTGCGCGCCGACGCGGTGCTGCAACGCAAACTCAAGAGCCTGAAGAACGTCGACATCTTCACCAACGCGCAGACGACCGAGATCACCGGCGACCAGAAGGTCAACGGCCTGGTCTTCAAGGACCGTGCGACGGGTGAATTGAAGACGGTGCCGCTCGAAGGCGTGTTCATCCAGATCGGCCTGGTGCCCAACACCGACTGGCTCAAGGGCACGGTCGAGCTGTCGAAGCACGGCGAGATCATCGTGGACGCCAAGGGCCAGACCTCGGTGCCCGGCGTGTTCGCGGCGGGCGATGTGACGACGGTGCCGTTCAAGCAGATCATCATCGCGGCGGGTGAGGGCGCGAAGGCTGCGCTCAGTGCATTCGACCACCTGATTCGGACGTCTGCACCGGCGGAAGAAGCCGCGACGGCGAAGGGTCTCGCGCCCGAAGCTGTCGCCTGAATGAGAACGATGCTGCGCCTCGGGCAGTCGGTGTCAGGTCGCGACGGGGCAACGCAGTTCCCCTCGGGGGTTCGTGCCTTCAGTACGTGAGTCGCTCCGGCCGCACTTCCTGCAGTATCGTCGTCGCGATCTCCTCGATCGATTTGGTCGTCGTCGACAGCCACCTGATGCCGGCGCGCCGCATCATCGCTTCCGCTTCGGCAATCTCGTGGCGGCAGTTCTCGAGGCTCGCATAGCGCGAATTCGGGCGTCGCTCATTGCGGATCTGCGACAGCCGCTCGGCCTGGATCGTGAGCCCGAAGATCTTCTTCTTGTGCGGCACCAGGGCCGGCGGCAACTGGCGCCGGTCGAAGTCCTCCGGGATCAACGGATAGTTCGCCGCCTTCAGCCCGTGCTGCATGGCGAGGTAGAGCGAGGTCGGCGTCTTGCCGCTGCGACTCACGCCGACCAGGATCACGTCGGCGCCGTCGAGGTCGCGATTGCTCTGCCCGTCGTCATGCTGCAAGCTGAAGTCGATGGCCGCGATGCGGGCGTCGTACTCCTTGCTCTTGCTCACGTCACTGAAGCGCCCGATGCGGTGGTTCGACTTCATCGCCAACTCGATTTCCAGTGGCCGCACGAAGGTGCCGAACATGTCGAGCAGCATGCCCTTGCAGCCGGTCTCGATGACCTCGAGCACGTCCATGTTGGCCAGGGTCGTGAAGACGATGGGGCGCTGGCCCTCGATCTCGGCCGTGTGATTGATGCGCCGCACGGCCTGGTGCGCCTTGTCGACCGTGTCGGTAAAGGGCAGCCGGACGTGCCGGGGCGTCAACTCGAACTGGGCCAGGACCGCATTGCCGAAGGTCTCCGCGGTGATGCCTGTGCCGTCTGAAACAAAGAAAACTGTACGCGTGTGCATGTGGGGCTGCCCGGTGTTGCGGCGCGCAAAAACGGAGCGGCGCCTACAATTCAGCCCAATTATGGGGAATCCGTTCCCCGCGCCACATTTCTCCCCATGCCTTCCGCAGCCGCACCCACAACCAGAACAATGATCGTGCGTTGCCGTCGGCATGACCCAAAGGTTTTAACTTCTGGAGCTTTCCCATGTCTGACCTCTTTGAAGCGACCGCCCTGGTCGTTCCGTTTGAGAACCTGAGAATGACCGACGTCGAGTCGGTCGGCGGCAAGAACGCCAGTCTCGGCGAGATGATTTCCCAACTGCCGCAAGGCGTGCGCGTGCCCACCGGCTTTGCGACCACGGCTCATGCGTTCCGCCAGTTCCTGGCCCATGACGGCTTGGCCGACAAGATCAGCAAGCGCCTGGCTTCGCTCGACACGGAAGACGTGCGCGCGCTGGCCGTGGCCGGCGCGGAGATCCGCGGCATGGTCGAGGCCCAGCCTTTCCCGGCCGATCTGCAAAAGGCAATCGCCGATGCTTTCGCGACGCTGAGCGCCGGCAATCCGCAGGCCAGCTTCGCCGTGCGCTCGTCCGCCACGGCCGAAGACCTGCCCGACGCCTCCTTCGCCGGCCAGCAGGAGACCTTCCTGAACGTGGTCGGCATCGACGACGTGCTGCACAAGATGAAAGAGGTCTTCGCCTCCCTCTACAACGACCGCGCCATCAGCTACCGCGTGCACAAGGGCTTCGCGCACGACGTGGTTGCACTGTCGGCCGGCGTGCAGCGCATGGTGCGCTCCGACCTCGGCGCCGCTGGCGTTATGTTCACCATCGACACCGAGTCGGGCTTCGAGGACGTGGTCTTCATCACCTCCAGCTACGGCCTGGGTGAGACGGTGGTGCAGGGCGCGGTGAACCCGGACGAGTTCTACGTCCACAAGCCGATGCTCAAGGCCGGCAAGCGCTCGGTGATCCGCCGCAACCTGGGTTCCAAGCTGATCCAGATGGAGTTCGCCACGCCCGAGGAAAAGAAGGCCACCGGCAAGCTGGTCAAGACCACCGACGTGCCGACCGAACAGCGCAACCGCTATTCGCTGACCGACGCGGACGTCGAGCAACTCGGCAAGTACGCCCTGGTGATCGAGGAGCACTACGGCCGCCCGATGGACATCGAGTGGGGCAAGGACGGCACCGACGGCCAGCTCTACATCCTGCAGGCGCGCCCGGAGACGGTGAAGAGCCAGCAGCAAGGCAAGGCCGAGCAACGCTACAAGCTGCTGGGCAAGGGAGCCGTGCTGGCCGAAGGCCGCGCCATCGGCCAGAAGATCGGCACCGGCCCCGTGCGCCTGGTGCACAACATCAGCGAAATGGACAAGGTCCAGGCCGGCGACATCCTCGTCACCGACATGACCGACCCCAACTGGGAGCCGGTGATGAAGCGCGCTTCCGCCATCGTCACCAACCGCGGCGGACGCACGTGCCACGCGGCCATCATCGCGCGTGAACTCGGCATCCCGGCCGTGGTCGGCTGCGGCGACGCGACCGAACTGCTCAAGGAAGGCACGCTGGTCACGGTGAGCTGCGCCGAGGGCGACACTGGCTTCATTTACGACGGCCTGCTCGAGACCGAAGTGACCGAAGTCTCGCGCGGCGAAATGCCGGCGATCGACCTGAAGATCATGATGAACGTCGGCAATCCGCAGCTGGCCTTCGACTTCGCGCAATTGCCCAACCACGGCGTGGGCCTGGCGCGCCTCGAGTTCATCATCAACAACAACATCGGCGTGCATCCGAAGGCCATCCTCGACTATCCGAACGTCGACGTGGACCTGAAAAAGGCCGTCGAGTCGGTGGCCCGCGGCCACGCCTCGCCACGTGCTTTCTACGTCGACAAGGTGGCCGAGGGCATCGCCACCATCGGCGCGGCCTTCTGGCCCAAGCCGGTGATCGTGCGCCTGTCCGACTTCAAGTCGAACGAGTACCGCAAGCTGATCGGCGGCTCGCGCTACGAGCCGGAAGAAGAGAACCCGATGCTGGGCTTCCGCGGCGCCGCGCGCTACGTGAGCGACGAGTTTCGCGAGGCGTTCCTCATGGAATGCGAGGCACTGCGCCGCGTGCGCAACGAGATGGGCCTGACCAACGTGCAGATCATGGTGCCCTTCGTGCGTACCCTGGGCCAGGCCGAGCGCGTGACCGGCCTGCTGGCCGCCGAGGGCCTCAAGCGCGGCGAGAACGAGCTCAAGCTCATCATGATGTGCGAAGTGCCGAGCAACGCCATCCTGGCCGACGAGTTCCTGCAGTTCTTCGACGGCTTCTCGATCGGCTCCAATGACCTGACCCAGCTCACCCTTGGCCTGGACCGCGACTCCGGCCTCGAGTTACTGGCCGCCGACTTCGACGAACGCGACCCGGCCGTCAAGGCCATGCTGAGCCGTGCCATCAAGGCATGCAAGTCGCAGGGCAAGTACGTTGGCATTTGCGGACAGGGCCCCAGCGACCATCCGGACTTCGCGCTGTGGCTGGCGGAGCAGGGCATCGAGTCGATCTCGCTGAACCCCGACAGCGTGATTGACACGTGGAAGCAACTCGCGGGGCGTTGATCCCGCCTGCGGCCGACCACCCGGGCCGACCCGAAGCGACACCGCCGTGTCGCTCGCGCTACGCAATCGATCACGCTCCCGCGCTATTTGCCTCGCCGGAGTGTGTCAATTTGCAACTTGTTGCCAGTTTGGTGTCAGACTTCCGTGCCATGAGGGGACGGAAGTCTGCCGCTTTGCCGAGGGCGCAAGACCCACGCAACGGCCCGCGAGCCATTCGCGTGAGGGATAGCCATGATTCTTGTGAAGACCGACGCCGGGCAGCAGGCGTTCAAGGACCGGACGATCCGGCTCACGCCCCGTCAGCGCTCCGCCTTCTTCCTCTGCGACGGCAAGCGCACCGTGGCAGAGGTGCAGGCCGCCGGCATGAACATCACCCGTGAAGACCTGGACGAGATGGTCTCGCTGGGCATGCTCACGGTAGCGAGCGGCGGGGCTCAGGCCGTCGCGCCGGCCATCGCAGCCGCCGCGCCAGTTCCCGCCGCTCCCATCGCTGCCCCCAGGGCCGCGGCCAATGACGCCCGTCCGGCCCAGGACCGCTACAAGGAGGCCTACCCGATCGCCACCCGCCTTTCCGGCGGCCTGGGCCTGCGCGGCTTCCGGCTCAACCTGGCGGTGGAAGGCACGACCAGCTACGAGGAACTGCTGGCCTTGGCCCCCAAGATCCGTGCCGCTGTCGGCCCGGACAAGGCCGCGGAGCTGGACCGCGCGCTCGGCGCCTGACGTTCTGAAGCCTGGAGCTCAAAAACCGGGCTATAATCATCGGCTTTGCCTTGCCACACCGCTTTGCACACTGCGGGTGGCTTTATCCCTTCCCCCGGGAAGATCCACAAGGAGTGCCATGCGTCACTATGAAATCATTTTGCTGATCCACCCGGATCAGAGCGAGCAAGTTCCGGCCATGCTGGAGCGTTACAAGGGCCTGATCACGGCCGGCGGCGGCAAGATCCACCGCGTTGAAGACTGGGGCCGTCGCCAGCTGGCCTACCAGATCAACAAGCTCAACAAGGCTCACTACCTGTGCGTGAACATCGAAGCTGAACAAGCTGTGATGGCCGAACTGGAACACGCGTTCAAGTTCAACGACGCCGTGCTGCGCCACCTCACCGTCCAGAAGAAGAAGGCCGACACCGGTCCTTCGTCGATGATGAAGACGGTCGAGCGCGAAGAAGCCCGCAAGGCTCAACAGGCCGAATACGCTGCCGCCAACAACAACTGATGGCGTGAAGGTTGCCGCAGCCAACCAGGTTCGCCTGACTGCCTGCGTCGCCGAAATCGGAAGCCTGCGATACACGCCCGCCGGATTGCCCGCCATCGACCTGAAGCTCGAACACGAGTCGACCGTCGAAGAGGCCGGCAAGCCCAGGCAGGTGAAGGCGGCCCTCAAGGCCGTGGCGTTCGGCGCGATTGCCGAGCGGCTCGCAAGGCAGGCGATGGGAAGTCTCTGGTTGTTCCAAGGCTTCCTCGCCACTCCGGGCAACGGCAAGCATCCGGTTCTGCACATCCAGGATTTTCAGCAAGATTAATTTTTCAGAGGTCCAACCATGGCCACGTTCAAGAAATTCAACAAAGACAAGCGCCCGAAGCGCAACACCCAGTCGCTGCTGTTCAAGCGCAAGCGCTTCTGCCGCTTCACCGTCGCTGGCGTCGAAGAGATCGACTACAAGGACATCGACACGCTGCGCGACTTCATCAGCGAAAACGGCAAGATCATCCCCGCACGCCTGACCGGCACGCGCGCGATCTACCAGCGCCAGCTCAACACCGCCATCAAGCGCGCACGCTTCCTGGCCATGGTGCCGTACAGCGACCAGCACCGCGTCTAAGGAGCCAGACACCATGCAAATCATTCTTCTGGACAAGGTCGTCAACGTCGGCGCACTCGGCGACATCGTCAAGGTCAAGGACGGCTACGCCCGCAACTTCCTGATCCCGTCGGGCCGCGCCCGCCGCGCCACCGAAGCCAACAAGGCCGAATTCGCCGCCCGTCGCGCCGAACTCGAAAAGGCTGCCGCTGCCAAGCTGGCCGAATCGCAAGCCCAGGGCGAGAAGCTCGCCGGCACCTCGATCAAGCTGACCCAAAAGGCTGGCGTCGACGGTCGCCTGTTCGGCTCCGTCACCAACCACGACGTCGCCGAAGAGCTGAACAAGCAAGGCTACAAGGTCGTGAAGTCGCAAGTGCGCATGCCCAATGGCCCGATCAAGGTCGTTGGCGACAGCACCGTGAGTGTCGCGCTGCACACCGACGTGGTGGTCGACATCACCGTCACCGTGTACGGCGAAACGGCTTAAGTGCTGCACGTCAGGAGTTGCCTTCGGGCAGCTTCGAACCAAAGGCCGCCTTCGGGCGGCCTTTGTTTTGGGCCGCGCAAGTTGTCCTTGTCGCTGCACCGCAATCCCACTGCTTATCCACAGCGTTATCCCATGACGCAGGCCGCCGTGCGCCGTAGCATGGCGGGCTGCAAGGAAATCCATGTCCGCCGTTTTCTCCTATGCCGACAATGATTCGTCGGACGATCGCCAGGTCGCACAACTGCGCATCCCGCCCCACTCGATCGAGGCCGAGTCGAGCGTGCTCGGCGGCCTGCTGCTCGACAACGGCGCCTGGGACCGGGTGGCCGACCTGCTCGAAGAGGGCAACTTCTACCGCTACGAACACAAGCTGATCTTCACGGCGATCAGCACCCTGATCAACGGCAGCAAGCCGGCCGACGTGATCACGGTGTTCGAGAACCTGCAGAGCCTCGGCAAGTCCGACGAGATGGGCGGCCTGGCCTACCTCAATTCGCTGGCGCAGTACGTGCCCAGCGCAAGCAACATCCGCCGCTATGCCGAGATCGTTCGCGAGCGCTCGATCCTGCGCAAGCTGGTGAGCGCGGCCGACGAGATCGCGACCAACGCCTTCAACCCGCAAGGCAAGGCGGTCGACAAGATCCTCGACGAGGCCGAGCAGAAGATCTTCCACATCGGCGAGGAAGGCACGCGCGGCAAGCAGGGCTTCCAGAGCATGGACACGCTGGTGGTGGACCTGCTGGACCGCGTGACCGAGATGGCCGACAACCCGAACGACATCACCGGTATTCGCACCGGCTTCGACGAGTTCGACAAGATGACATCGGGGCTGCAACCCGGCGACATGATCGTGCTGGCCGCGCGCCCGTCGATGGGCAAGACCTCGCTCGCGATCAACATCGCCGAGCACGTGGCGCTCAATGAAGGCCTGCCGGTGGCCGTGTTCTCGATGGAAATGGGCGCCGCGCAATTGGCGGTTCGTATCGTCGGCTCCATCGGCCGCATCGACCAGGGTCACCTGCGCACCGGCAAGCTCACGGACGAGGAATGGCCGCGCCTGACCGAAGCGATCGAGAAGCTTCGCACCATCTCGCTGCACATCGACGAGACGCCGGGCCTCACGACCAGCGAACTGCGCGCGAACTCGCGCCGGCTCGCGCGCCAATACGGCAAGCTCGGCCTGATCGTGGTCGACTACCTGCAACTGATGAGCGTGTCGACGTCGATGAACGACGAGAACCGCGCGACCGCCGTGGGCGAAATCTCGCGCGGCCTGAAGATGCTGGCCAAGGAACTCAAGTGCCCGGTGATCGCGCTGTCGCAGCTCAGCCGCGGCGTGGAAAGCCGCACCGACAAGCGCCCCATGATGAGCGACTTGCGCGAATCCGGCGCCATCGAGCAGGACGCGGACTTGATCATGTTCATCTACCGCGACGACTACTACAACAAGGAGTCGAAGGAGCCGGGCGTGGCGGAAGTGATCATCAGCAAGCACCGGAATGGCCCGACCGGCACGGTGAAGCTGGGCTTCCTGAAGCCGTTGACCAAGTTCGAGAATCTTGCCGGGTATGGCGGGGGCGATTTCTAAGTCGCCTTGCGCTCTGCGCGGACCTTGCGCATGAAGTCGGCGAGGGTCTTGCCGGGCTCGTCGCGGAAGTGCTGCGCGAGCACCTCGACTTGGTCGATGCGGTCGACCCTAAAGCCGCGGAAGTCGTTGCGCATCTCGCACCAGGCTGACAGCGTCCAAACCTTGCCCCAGTAGAAGCAACCGAGCGGGCGCACCGTGCGCTCGCTCGGCGCGTCGTTCAGGTCGTGATAAACCAAGTGCAGCTTCTGCCGCGAACGGACGGCTTCTCGGAGTGTCTGCAAGCGCGATCGCGTGGCGTCATCAAGCGCCAGCGCTGGCGCGTACAGCGCGATGGCTTCGGCCGAGACGCGCGCAGCCGGCGGCAGCACCGACAGGATCTTGCCGAGCGCGCTTTCGATGTCGCGCGCCATTGCCGCGTCGACCCAACTCTGTGCCAGCCGAGCGGCTGCCACCAACGCGCTGGCTTCGTCCTGCGTGAACATCAAGGGCGGCAATTCGAAGCCCGCGCCCAGTCGATAGCCGACGCCTGCTTCACCTTCGATGGGCACGCCCTGGTGCTGCAAGTCGGCCACGTCGCGGTACACCGTGCGCTCGGATACCTCCAGCCGCTGCGCCAGGAAGGCAGCGGTCGTGAGCCGGCGCCCGCGAATGAGCTGCACGATCTGGAACAGGCGGTCGGCGCGACGCATCAGATGAGCCGTTGTTCGTAGTCTTCGACGAAGAAGCGCTTGCCGCGCTGCACGACGGTGTGGCCTTCCGCCTCCAGCCTGCGCATTTGCGCCTCGATGCCGCCGGGATACTTGGGATTGAGCTCGCCATCGATCTTCAGCGTGCGCCACCAGGGTGTCGTCCCGCGCGTTTCCTCGACGGCATGCGCCACCATGTGCGCAAAGATCGCGGTGGTCACCGTGCAGCCGATGGTGGCCTGGTGTCGCGCCGCAATGTCCTCGCCGATGCCGAATACGGTCGCCAGCCGACCTTCAGGCACGCCGCGCATCGCCGCCTCGACTTCCTGCGGGGAAGGCGTGGCGATGGTGCCATCCCCACGACGCGCGCGCATCGCGTCGGGAATGGGTTTCACATTCGGCAGATGCGGGTAGCTGGCGAGGCGGTCTTGCCAGCTTTTGCGGATCGCGGTCATTCGGGTTCAGAGGTCCAGCGAGTTCACATCGGCCCGCATCGCGTCGGCAATCAGGCGCATGTCATGCGCGCTGACTTCGAAGAGCCCGAAGCGGAACTTCGCGCCCCAGCGCTTCGGATCCTCGACGAATTCGAAGGCTTCGATCAGCGGCGCGATCGGCGCCTCCGCCGCCTCCGCCGCCTTCGCATACTTGACATCGCGGCGCCACGGCACGAAGCCGTTGCCCATCTCCGCGGTGTACGGTTCGCCCGGCTGCACCACGCCGATGGAGACAAAACTTTGCAGCTTGTCGGTGCCGCCGAACACCGTGGCCGGCGAGTAATAGGCGACGCGATCGCCCGGCGCGATGCGCTTGAGCGGCGCACCCTTGCCATGGCCGACCTGCATGAAGCCCATCGGCCGATGGTCCCGGCCGATCCGCGCGTGTTCGGCGCTGGCGATGGCGATCCAGTTGCGAGGTGTGGTGGCCATGATGCTGCTCAGGCCGTGGCGTGAAGGCCGACCTCATTGCCTTCGGTGTCGCGCATGTGGGCGATGAAGCCGATGCCCTGCGGCAGCTCGAACTTCGGCGAGACGATCTGGCCGCCCGCGGCTTCGATGCGCGCGAGCGCGGCATCGATGCTGGGCATGCAGTCGAGGTAAATGCGGATGCCGGAGCCCGATGCTGCGATCTTGTTGGCGCCGAATTGCAGGCAGCCACCGGTGGCGGGCGCGTCGTACGGAAACACGGCCAATTGCTCGCCGCCAAAGTCCTGGCGCTTCAAGCTGCGCCCGAGCACGGTCTCGTAGAAGCGCTGCGCACGGTCCATGTCGGTGACGGGAATCTCAAACCAGTTGATGGCGTTGCTCATGTCGAACTCTCTTGGGTGGAAGGGAGCCTCGATGGTGCGAGGGTGCTGCTGACAGCGTATTGTCAGTAGCCTGTCACTCGGGCGCAAAAAAGCCCGCTGCGCCGAGGGCGGCGAGCGGGCGATTTCGGGGTGTGAGCGCGCGCGGGTGCCGATCAGAGCACTTCGCTGGCGAAGTCCGCCAGCCGCGAGCGTTCGCCGCGTGCCAGCGTGATGTGCCCACCGTGCGGCCAGCCCTTGAACTTGTCGACCGCGAAGGTCAAGCCGGACGAGCCTTCCGTCAAGTAGGGCGTGTCGATCTGCGCGAGGTTGCCCATGCAGATGATCTTGGTGCCGGGGCCAGCGCGCGTGATCAGGGTCTTCATCTGCTTGGGCGTCAGGTTCTGCGCCTCGTCGACGATCACGTACTTGTTGAGGAAGGTACGGCCCCGCATGAAGTTCATGCTCTTGATCTTGATGCGCGAGCGGATCAGCTCGTTGGTCGCGGCGCGGCCCCATTCGCCGGCGCTGCCGCCGTCGCCCTTGGCCAGGAACTCGAGGTTGTCGTCGAGGGCGCCCATCCATGGCCCCATCTTCTCTTCCTCGGTGCCGGGCAGGAAGCCGATGTCTTCGCCGACGCTCACGGTGGCGCGGGTCATGATGATCTCGGTGTAGCGGCGGTCGTCCAGCACCTGCGTGAGGCCGGATGCCAGCGCCATCAGCGTCTTGCCGGTGCCGGCCGTGCCGGTCAGCGTCACGAAGTCGATCTCCGGGTCCATCAGCACGTTCATCGCGAAGTTCTGTTCGCGGTTCTTCGTCGACACGCCCCAGACGGCGTTCTTGGCCGAGCTGTAGTCCTTCAGCGTCTTGAGCACCGCGGTCTTGTCGCGGATCTCGGTGACGCGGGCGTACATGCTGGGCTCGCCCGGTGCCTCGAAGTAGACGAACTGGTTGATGAACAGGTTGGGCACGATCGGGCCGGTGATGCGGTAGAAGGTCGTGCTGCCGCTCTGCCAACTCTCGACGGTCTTGCTCTGGCGCGTCCAGAAGTCCGGCGGCAACGCGAGCGAGCCGGAGTAGAGCAGGTCGCCGTCTTCCAGCGTCTTGTCGTTCTGGTAGTCGTCGGCGGCCAGGCCCAGCGCACGGGCCTTGACGCGCATGTTGATGTCCTTCGACACCAGCACCACTTCCTGCTTCGGATGTCCTGGACGATCTTGCGAATACAGGTCGCGCAGCGCATGCACCACGCCAAGGATCTGATTGTCGGCCTTGCCCTGCGGCAGGCTGCTCGGCAACGAGAAGTCCATCACCTCGGTCTGGAAGAACAGCTTGCCGCCGGCGCCTGTGTGGCCGGTGGTATCAAGCCTCAAACCCTTCGCGATGTCCGCGCCCTTGGCGCCGGCCAGCGCATCGAGCGTGCGGCTGGTCTGGCGGCCGTTGCGCGCGACTTCGGTCGTGCCTTTCTTGTGACCGTCGAGCTCTTCCAGAACAATCATCGGCAGATAGATGTCGTGTTCCTCGAAGCGGAACAGGCACATCGGGTCGTGCAGCAGCACATTGGTGTCGAGCACGAACAGCTTCGCAGGCCCGTTCGACTTGGAACGGCGCGGGCGGCTTTCTTGCGTGACGGCCTTCGGACGGGCCACTGGCGTGGGCGCCGCGACTTGCGCGGGCTCCTGTTCGGCGCGGGCTTGCGCTGGCTCGGGTGCGCGTTCGACGGCACGTTCCGGCGCGGATTGCGGGCGCGGCTTGGTTTCGATCTGTTGCAATCCTTCGGTCAGGGGCGCGCCACCGGCTTCACTCGCGCGGGTGTCGAACAGCTCGAGCGGTTGCGGCGCCGCGGCCCGCGCGTTCTCAGCATGTCGGCTGCCGCTGCTGCGGCGCGAGGGTTTGGAGGACGAATGCGCCGGCGCGTCAAGCGCGTCGGGAGAGAGAAGGGCGGCGCGCTTCGTGGGGGCGGGGGGCAGGGGCATGGAGGGGGGTGCTCGCAAAGAAGAAGGAACCAGAAAGTAAAAAAGCCGCCTGGCGAGCCGGGCGGCTTTCTTGAAGGGACGCGGTTGTTGCGATCAACAGCATGAGACCACTATACACGTCCCCCTACCACGTCGTTCTTACACGTGGTGCGAATGAAACATGTTGTTTCAGGCGGCTTTCTTGAGCGCCTTGACTTCCTTGAGCACGTCGTCGACATGGCCTGGAACCTTGAGGCCGCGCCATTCGGCCTTGAGGATGCCATCTGCGCCGATCAGGAAGGTGCTGCGCTCGATGCCCTTGACCTTCTTGCCGTACATGATCTTGTTCTTGACCACGCCGAACATGTGACACATTTTTTCTTCTGTGTCAGCGATCAGTTCGAACGGGAGTTCGAGCTTCGCCTTGAATTCGTCGTGCGACTTCATGTTGTCGCGCGAGACGCCGAACACCGTGGCGCCGGCTTTCACGAAGTCCTTGTAGCGGTCGCGGAACTGCATGGCTTCGGTGGTACAACCGGGCGTGTTGTCCTTCGGATAGAAATACATCACCAGCACGTGGCCGAGGTGGGAGGTGTTCGAGACCTTGATGCCACCGGTCGCGTTGGATTCGAACTCGGGAATGGGTTTGTTGACAACGATCGCCATGAAACTTGTTTTCTCCGTTATGGTTCCCGAGGGAAGATTGGCCGTTGCTACCGAAAACCGCCGGGACGGCCTTGGGCGCCCGCGGTGAGCGTCCGCCAGCCTTTTTCGCAACCCATGATTTTACCCCGAAATGCCTCAGGCGCCCGTCGCCGGGCGCTCGACCAGTAGCGCTGCCAGGACGTGCCTTCCCTCACCCGCGAGGATGTTGTAGGTACGGCAGGCAGCGGCGGTGTCCATCGTTTCCACGCCTGTGCGCAGAGCCATCAACGGCTGCAGCCATTGCGGGCGGGGAAAGCGAATGCGTACTCCGCTGCCGAAAATCACCAGTTCGGCCCCGAGTGATGCAAATTGCGCGAAATGCGAGGAATTCAAGTCCTCGAACTTTTCGCAGTCCCAGGCGAAGCGCTCGCCGCGCGAGCCGACCACGACGCTGTGCTCGATCTTCTCGTTGTTGATGGCGACCCAGCCCGGGCCGTGTGCTGTGATGGTCTGGACGTCGGATTTGTCGGGCTGGAGCTTCATCAGGAGGGGTGTGGAACTGTGGTCAAATTATAGGTTTTCCCCAGTGTCAAGCCGCCCGGGAGGGCCTTTGAAAACGCTCAAGAAATCGACCAAGCTCGCCAACGTGCTCTACGACATCCGTGGCCCGATCATGGATGCCGCCAAGCAGATGGAGGAAGAGGGTCAAAAAATCATCAAGCTCAATATCGGCAACCTAGCGATATTCGGCTTCGACGCGCCGGAAGAGGTGCAGCAGGACATGATCCGCAACCTGCCGGGATCGGCGGGCTATTCGGACAGCAAGGGCATCTTCGCGGCGCGCAAGGCGGTGATGCACGAGACACAGAAGCAGGGCATTGCCGGCGTCACGCTCGATGACATCTACCTGGGCAACGGGGCCAGCGAACTGATCGCGATGGCGACCAATGCGCTGCTGAACGATGGCGACGAACTGCTGCTGCCGGCGCCGGACTATCCGCTGTGGACAGCAGTGTCTAGCCTGTCGGGCGGCAAGCCGGTGCACTACATCTGCGACGAGGCCGACGGCTGGATGCCGAGCCTGGAAGACATCCGCTCGAAGATCACGCCACGCACCAAGGGCATCGTGGTCATCAACCCGAACAACCCGACGGGAGCGCTGTATTCCGTGGACCTGCTCAAGGGCATCATCCAGATCGCCCGCGAGCACGGCCTGGTGATCTTCGCGGACGAGGTCTACGACAAGGTGCTGTATGACGGCGTCAAGCACACGGCCATCGCGAGCCTCAGCACCGACGTGGTCACGCTGACCTTCAACTCGCTGTCGAAGAGCTATCGCTCCTGCGGCTACCGCGCAGGCTGGCTGGTGGTCTCGGGCGACAAGAAGCGGGCGCAGGACTACATCGAGGGGCTCAACATGCTCTCGAACATGCGGCTGTGCGCCAACGTGCCTGGGCAGTGGGCGATCCAGACGGCGCTGGGCGGCTACCAGAGCATCAACGACTTGGTGGGCGAGGGCGGCCGGCTGCGGCGCCAGCGCGACCTGGCCTATGAACTGATCACCGCCATCCCGGGCGTGACCTGCGTGAAGCCTGTGGCTGCGCTCTACATGTTTCCCAAGCTCGATCCGAAGATCTATCCGATCGAGGACGACCGCCAGTTCTTCCTCGAACTGCTGAAGGAAACCAAGGTGATGCTGGTGCAGGGCACCGGCTTCAACTGGGCCACGCCGGACCACTTCCGCATCGTGTTCCTGCCGCATGAAGAAGACCTTCGCGAGGCGGTGAACCGCATCGCCCGATTCCTTGAGCGCTATCGCAATCGAAATGACTGAATCCATGAAACCCATCCAGGTCGGCCTTCTGGGCATCGGCACCGTCGGCAGCGGCACCTTCAACGTGCTCAAGCGCAACCAGGAGGAAATCAAGCGCCGCGCCGGTCGCGGCATCGAGATCACGATGGTCGCGGACCTCGATACCGAGCGCGCCAAGGCGGCCGTGGGCGGCGGCGTGCAAGTGGTGAGCGATGCGCGTGCCGTGATCGCCAACCCCGACATCGACATCGTCATCGAACTCATCGGTGGCTACGGCATCGCCAAGCAACTTGTGATGGAAGCCATTGCCGCGGGCAAGCACGTGGTCACCGCCAACAAGGCGCTGCTGGCCGTGCATGGCACCGAGATCTTCGAGGCGGCGCAGCAGAAGGGCGTGATGGTCGCGTTCGAAGCGGCCGTCGCCGGTGGCATCCCGATCATCAAGGCACTGCGCGAAGGCCTGACGGCCAACAGCATCCAGTGGATCGCCGGGATCATCAATGGCACGACCAACTTCATCCTGTCCGAGATGCGCGACAAGGGGCTGGACTTCGGCACCGTGCTGAAGGAGGCGCAGCGCCTTGGCTATGCCGAAGCCGATCCGACCTTCGACATCGAAGGCGTGGATGCGGCGCACAAGGTCACATTGATGAGTGCGATCGCGTTCGGCATTCCGGTGCAGTTCAGCAAGGCGCATGTCGAGGGCATCACCAAGCTGGCGGCGCAGGACATCAAGTACGCGGAGCAACTCGGCTACCGCATCAAGCTGCTGGGCGTGACCAAGCGTGCGAAGAACGGCATCGAACTGCGTGTGCATCCGAGCCTGGTGCCGGCGAAGCGCCTGCTGGCCAACGTCGAAGGCGCGATGAATGCGGTGGTGGTGCATGGCGATGCCGTCGGCACGACGCTGTATTACGGCAAGGGCGCCGGCAGCGAGCCGACGGCCAGCGCGGTGATCGCCGACCTGGTCGACATCACGCGCCTTCACACCGCCGACGCCGCGCAGCGCGTGCCGCACCTGGCCTTCCATCCGAACGCGATGAACGACCACCTCGACGTGCTGCCAATGCGCGAAGTGGTGACCAGCTATTACCTGCGCATGCGTGTGGCCGACGAGGCCGGCGTGCTGGCCAGGGTGACGGGCCTGCTGGCCAATGCCGGCATCAGCATCGACGCTGTGCTGCAGCGCGAGGCCGATGAAGTCGGCGGCGAAGGCTCGACGCAAACCGACCTGATCATCCTCACGCATGACACGCGCGAAGGCACGGTCGACGATGCGTTGGCCGAGTTGCAGGCGCTGCCGTCGGTGCTGGCGCCGATCGTGCGGCTTCGCAAGGAAGAGTTGAGCTGATGCGTTATCTCTCGACCCGCGGCGACACCACGCCGCGCAAGTTCTGCGACATCCTGCTCGAGGGACTGGCACCCGATGGCGGGCTCTATCTGCCGGAGCGCTATCCGCAAGTGGATTCCGCGACGCTGGCGAAGTGGCGCAACCTGCCGTATCACGAGCTCGCATTCGAAGTCCTGTCGCTCTACATCGACGACATCCCCGCCGCGGACCTGAAGGCGCTGTGCGCGAAGACGTACACCGCCGAAGTCTTCGGCACCGACGAGATCGTGCCGCTGCGCGAACTGGAAGATGGCGTGTACCTGGAGGCCTTGTCGAACGGCCCGACGCTCGCCTTCAAGGACATGGCGATGCAGCTGCTCGGCAACCTGTTCGAGTACGAACTGGCGCGCCGTGGCGAAGAGCTCAACATCCTCGGCGCGACCAGTGGCGACACGGGCAGCGCGGCCGAGTACGCGATGCGCGGCAAGCACGGCGTGCGCGTGTTCATGACCTCGCCGGAAGGCCGCATGAGCCCGTTCCAGCAGGCGCAGATGTTCAGCCTGCAAGACGCGAACATCCACAACCTCGCGATCGCCGGCGTGTTCGACGATTGCCAGGACATCGTGAAGGCGGTGTCGAACGACCTGGACTTCAAGCGCAAGTACAAGATCGGCACGGTCAATTCGATCAACTGGGCGCGCTTGCTGGCGCAGGTCGTCTACTATTTCGCGGGGTACTTCCAGGCGACGGCGAGCAACGACAAGCCGGTGAGCTTCACCGTGCCCTCGGGCAACTTCGGCAACGTCTGCGCTGGCCATGTGGCGCGCATGATGGGCCTGCCGATTCACACGCTGGTCGTGGCCACGAACGAGAACGACGTGCTCGACGAGTTCTTCCGCACGGGCGTGTACCGCGTGCGCTCGGCCGCCGATACGCACGAGACCTCGAGCCCGTCGATGGACATCAGCAAGGCCAGCAACTTCGAGCGCTTCGTGTTCGACTTGGTTGGGCGCGATGGTGCGAAGCTTCGTGGGATGTTTGAAGGCGACCTGGGCAAGAGCGGGCGCTTCGACCTCAGCAACGATCCCGCGTTCAAGCAGGCTGCCGAGCGCTTCGGTTTCCGCAGCAGCCGCAGCACGCATGCGGATCGGCTCGCGACCATTCGCGACACGGACAAGCGTTTCGCCACATTGATCGACACCCATACGGCTGACGGCCTCAAGGCTGCGCGCGAGCATCTTTCGCCGGGCGTGCCGATGGTGGTGCTGGAAACCGCTTTGCCGATCAAGTTCGCCGAGACCATCGTCGAGGCGCTGGGCCATGAGCCCGATCGCCCGAAGAAGTTCATCGGCATCGAGGACTTGCCCAAGCGCGTGACCTCGTTGCCGGCCGATGCGGGTGCAGTCAAGGCTTTCATTGCCACGCACTGTGATTGACGGGGGCGTGGCACGGCATGGCCGTGGCGCCAGGTTCGCATGAAGGTCATCGGCTTCGCAGGCTATTCCGGCGCGGGCAAGACCACGCTGGTCGAGCGGCTGATTCCGGTGCTGCGCCTGCATGGGCTGCGCGTGTCCGTGGTCAAGCATGCACACCACAAGTTCGACATCGACCACCCTGGCAAGGACACCTGGCGCCATCGCGAGGCGGGTGCCTTCGAGGTGGTGGTGGCGTCGGACCGGCGGCTGGCGCTGATGCGCGAGTTCGAGCAATCGGCGCAGATGTCGGTGCATCAACTCATCGCTGAACTGGATGCGGGCGTCGACTGGGTGTTGGTCGAGGGCTTCAAGCACAGCGACCTGCTGAAGATCGAGGTCTGGCGTGCGACGATGCCGGACGAGCCGCCGCGGCCCGCGCGCTACATCGCGGATGAGTTCGTGACGGCCATCGCCACCGATACGCCGGACGGCCTGCCGGCACCCACGCAATTGCTGGTGTTCGACCTCAATGACGCCGAGGCCATCGGGCAGTGGCTGATCGACAGCGGTTCGCGCTTCGAATACAAACCTCCTCACGATGTCTGAAACCGCCGCCCCCAAACGCCCCCCATTGATGCCGCTCGACGAGGCGCTCGCCACGTTGCTTGCGAAGGCCACGCCCGTGCTGGGCAGCGAGAGTGTTTCCACTTTCGAGGCCGATGGCCGCGTCTTGGCGCAGGACGTGGTGTCGGGCCTCACCGTGCCGCCGCGCGACAACAGTTCGATGGACGGCTACGCGGTGCGAACCGCCGACTGCGGCACGGCTGGCGCAGAACTGTCGGTGGCGCAGCGCATCCCCGCCGGCACGGTCGGCGTGGCGCTGGCGGCGGGCACGGCGGCGCGCATCTTCACTGGCGCGCAGATCCCCGAGGGGGCGGATGCAGTCGTGATGCAGGAAGACACGACCGCTGTGCCTGAAGAAGGCTCGCTCGGCCGCGTGCGGATCGACCTGGTGCCTGCGGCGGGCCAATGGATTCGCCGTGCGGGCGAGGACGTGGCCAGCGGCGATGTGGTGCTGTCGCGCGGCGAGCGCCTGTCGCCGGCCGGGCTGGGCCTGGCGGCGAGCGTGGGCATGGACCGCCTGCTGGTGGCCAAACGGCCGCGCGTCGCGCTGCTGTCCACTGGCGATGAGCTTGTGATGCCCGGCGAAGTGGCGCCCGAGGCGATGAAGCCCGGCGCGATCTACAACTCCAACCGCTTCTTCATGCGCGCCCTGCTGCATCGGCTGGGTTGCGAGGTGAACGACCTTGGCATCGTGCCGGACGACCGCGAGGCGACCATCGACGCCTTGCGCCGCGCGGCCGAAAGCAATGACGTGATCATCACGACCGGCGGCGTGTCGGTCGGCGAGGAAGACCATATCAAGGCCGCCGTGCAGGCGCTGGGCGAATTGCAGTTGTGGTCGCTTTCGATGAAGCCGGGCAAGCCCTTTGCCTATGGCCGGATAGGCAAGGCCCATGTGACGGGGCTGCCGGGCAATCCGGTGTCGAGCTTCCTGACCTTCCTGCTGCTGGTGCGACCGTTCCTGCTGACGCTGCAGGGTGCGACACGCGTGGCGCCGCAGCCGATCGCCGTGCGAGCCGATTTCGATTGGCCGCGCGCGGACAAGCGCCGCGAGTTCCTGCGGGCGCGCCGCAACGCGCAGGGCGGACTCGATCTCTTCGGCAACCAGAGCTCAGGCGTGCTCACCTCGGCGGTGTGGGGCGACGGCGTCATCGACACGCCTGCGGGCCAGCCCTTCAAGGCGGGCGACATGGTGCAGTTCATCTCCTTTGCCTCGTTGCTGGCGTGATGCGGATCAGCGTGCGTTATTTCGCCTCGGTGCGCGAGGCATTGGGCCGGGGCAGCGAGTCGGTCGAGACGAATGCGCAGACGCTCGCCGCGCTGCGCGATGAGTTGATCGCGCGCGGCGAGCCCTATGCGAGCGCGCTGGCGCGTGGCAAGGCAGTTCGCATGGCGCTGGACCAGTTGATGTGCGCCGAGTCTGTAGCCTTGCAAGAGGGCAGCGAGGTCGCGTTTTTTCCGCCCGTTACGGGCGGCTGATCGCGTCTGGCGTGCTGCGCAAAGAAGGTGCGAAGATTTCGTAGCGAGGGCGCCGAGGTCGGGTTTGGGGCGCGGAACTGCACTTCCGTGCAGTGAGCACCGAAAACCCGAGTTCGGTGGCCGCAGTAGAAAGATTCGCACCTTCTTTCACATCACGCCGAACGTCTCCAGCGCCTTGCAGGCGCTCATGCCACCCTTGATCGCATCGGCCACCTTGTTCTCGGTGCGCACCTTCTCCAGCGCCTTGGCGATGGCCTCCGCCTCGACCGCGCGCGGGATGACGATCACACCTTCGCGGTCGCCGAAGAGCAGGTCGCCCGGCGCGATGCGCACGCCGTCGATCTCGATGGTGCAGCGGTAGTCGATGACCTGGCCGCGCACGCCTTGGTCCTGCGCGTAGGTGCCGCGACAGAACACGGTGAAGCCGAGGCTCTCGATCTCGTTGGCATCGCGCACATAGCCGTCGAGGATGGCACCGGCCGCCTTCAGGTGCTGGGCGCGGGTGGACATCAGCCCGCCCCACAGCGCATAGCGCAGCGAGGCGCCGGTGGCGATGTAGATCTCGCCGGGCTGCAGGTCGTCCAGCGCCTCCAGCATCAGGCCGAAGGGCTTGCCCGAGAGCGGCCCCTTGGCCTTGGAGCCGTCGTTGATGACGTCGGCCTCCAGCACCGGCATGGCACGCCCGATGATGCGCATCGTCTTGTCCAGCGGCATGATGCCGGCCGGCAGG
This sequence comes from Variovorax robiniae, assembly GCF_037889955.1. NCBI lineage: Bacteria > Pseudomonadati > Pseudomonadota > Betaproteobacteria > Burkholderiales > Comamonadaceae > Variovorax > Variovorax robiniae. Next base: position 45,259 of record NZ_JBBKZS010000002.1, on the reverse strand, counting down.
AACTGGCGCTGGTAGCCCATGGTGTCCAGCACGTCGCCGACGGCGGCGACGAAGAGTTCATCGCGCATCTGCTGGAACAAGGCTGCATCGTTGTGGTCGGGCATGGTGTCGTTGTCTCTGAGAAGTTGGGACCTTGATGCTACTCAAGGCCGCTCAGCATGGCATGCAGGCGAATACGCATGGACTCGGAGGCATCGGTCATGGGCGGGCGCAGCACGTCGCTCATCAAGCCCTCGATGGCGAGTGCGGCCTTGACGGGCGCCGGATTCGGCTCCGCGAACATGAGTTCGATGAGCGGCAGCAACGGCTGCCATTGCCCTCGTGCCTCGGCAAGGCGGCCTTCGCGCAGCAGTCGGATGACCTGGACGAAGCGCCCGGTCTGCAGATGCCCACTGGCCGCAATGGCGCCCACGCCGCCTTCGGCCACCGTGCTGAAGATCTGTGAATCTTCGCCGGCCAGCAGTTGCAGGCGGCCGTCCGCGATGATCGCGCGGGTCTTGTCGGCATCGCCGCCGCAGTCCTTGATCGCGACGATGTTGGGGTGGGCGGCCAGGGCGAGCAGGGTGTCGCGTTCCAGCGTCGCGCCGGTGCGATAGGGGATGTCGTAGACCAGCACCGGTGCCGTGCTCGCGTCCGCGATGGCGCTGAACCAGTGGATGAGGCCCTGCTGGGAGGGGCGGATGTAGTGCGGCGGCGGCACCAGCAGCCCCGCCAACTTTTCGGGGCCCAGGCGCCGCACCCAGTCCAGCGTCTGGCCGAGGTGATAGCCGGAGATGCCCATGATGCGCGGCAGGTCCGGCGCGGCTTCGGCGACGGTGGCGAGGGCGGCCAGCTGCTCGCTATCGTCGAGCGCCGCGGCCTCCCCGGTCGAGCCGCAGACCACGGTGCCGGCGATGCCGGCCGGCGCCAGCCGCCGGACCAGTGCCTGCAGCGCCGCATGGTCGACCGCATCGCCCGCGAATGGCGTGACGAGCGGCACCCAGAGGCCGGACAAATCGGGAGTGGTTGAAGAATTGATGGACACGCTGTTTCCTCTCAGGAATCGACCGATGGAATGAACCATCGACGGATGCGCGCACATCAACACACGTGGGGGCCGGAAAGGGGCTCCTGCAGGTTCCGTCGCTCATCCGACGACGGAACCGCGGCTCCGGTCAGACGAGCTTTGGTTTTTTGGCTTTGCCGCCCAGGCGCGCGACGTCCAGGCCTTCGTGCGAAGGCGATGGGAGGTGCGTGAGCCGGGAAGACATAGGGCTGCAATGTACTACGGCCTTTGCGCCCGGTGCCACAATTTGCCCATGAGCCAGCTGACCCGCGTTTCGATCCAGACCCAAGATTTCGACCTTGCCTCCGAGGTCGCCGCGCTGCGCGGGAAGGACATGCGCGTGGGCGCGGTCTGCAGCTTCATCGGCACGGTGCGGGATCGCAATGACGGGTCGGCGGTCGCCTCGATGGAACTGGAGCACTACCCCGGCATGACCGAGAAGGCGATCGAGGCCATGATCGACGATGCCGTGCGCCGCTTCGACATCCTCGGCGCGCGCGTGGTGCATCGCGTGGGGCTGCTGCAGCCGCTCGACCAGATCATGATGGTCGCGGTGATCTCGGCGCATCGGGGGTCGAGCTTCGAGGCCTGCGAGTTCCTGATGGACTACCTGAAGACCCAGGCGCCGTTCTGGAAGAAGGAACAGACGCCCGAAGGCGCCCGTTGGGTGGATGCGCGCGTGGCCGACGACAAGGCGCTGGCGCGCTGGGGTATCCACGCAGCCAACGCGCAGAAGGTGTGAATTTTTCTACTGCGGCCACCGATCTCGGGCCTGTGGTGCTCACCGCACGAGAGTGCAGTTCCGCGCCGCAGACCCGACCTCGGCGCCCTCGCTACGAAATCTTCACATCTTCTGGCCGGTGCCGAGAGTTCTTGATCAGGGCGCGGTCAACGCCGAGCCGCTGATCGTCGCGGCTTCAGTGGCGCAGGCGGGCGACTGCGGCGCAGCGGTCGCACGGGCCTTGGCGATCTCGTCGCGGGCCGCGGCCATCTGCGCGTTGAACACCGGATTGGCATGAAGGCGGGCCACCGCGGCGGAGCCGACCAGGCGGCCGGCTTCGATGTCGCTCTGCCAGTGGACGCCGCAGATGGCGCGGCTTTGCGAGAAGGCGCGGCCGCGTTGCAGGATCGCGTCTGCGCGGTCGGGGGCCGCTTCGGTCAGCACCAACGCCCAGGCCCAGCCGACGGCCGAATGGCCCGACGGATAGGAGCCGTCCTTCGCGAGGAAGGCCTCTTCCTTTGGCGTGCAGCTCGCGGTCTTGTACACGACGAAGGGGCGCGTGCGCACGTACTTGTCCTTGGCCTTGTAGGTGGACAGGCCGGCGTCGGTCAGGGTGCGGCGCAGCAGCATGTTGAGGTTGGGCGTGGCCTGCTCGGAAATCTGCACGCCCAGGGCGCATGAGAAGACCGATGCGGCTTCCGGGAAATGCAGGTTCGCGTCCTGTACGGCCATCGCGCCGCGCGGCGTGCCTTGCTGCTTGGTGAGGTTGCGGAAGGTCGCGGTATCGGCCGCGTACGCGGGTGAATCCGCGGCCGGCGGGGCGGGCAGCAAGGCGAGGCTGTCCGCCAACTCGGCGGTCGCCAGATAGCCCTTGAGGTAGCCGCTACCGGCGCGAACTTCGCCCACTTCGGCGGCCGATGTGGGCGCGACGACCTTCGGTGATGTGGTGCATGCGCCGGTGACCAGTGCAACGGCCAGGGTGGCCGCCAGTGTCTTGATTTCCATGGATGTCTCCTCCTCGTTTTTGGGAGGCGACATGGTAACGGGCGGCGAAGCCGCTTCTGACCAGGTCCCCGCGAGGGGATGCACAGAGGAGGCGCATGCCGCGAGGACTTGATCAGCGTCTCCTCAAAGCGCCTTGAACCCGCTCGCCTGGATGATGCGCTCCCACGACTGCGTATAGGTCCGCACGCGGCCGGCGAACTGCCCTTGCGGCTCGTAGCCCACGGTCAGGCCCATGTTGGTGAGCTTGTCCCTCACCTCGGGCATGGCCAGTACCTTCTGCAGCGCGGCGCCGAAGCGGTCGACGAAGGCCTGAGGCGTGCCGACCGGCGCGAACACGCCGTAGTAGGGCAGGTCGTTCAGGTTGGCAAAGCCGAGTTCAGTGAAGGTCGGCACTTGCGGCAGCAGGGCCTGGCGCTTGGCGCCGATGCTGGCGACGATGCGCACCTTGCCGGCACGGTGGTTCTCGATGAAGTCGGGCACGGAGGCGATGCCGGCGCTGATCTGGTTGCCGAGCATGTCGGCGGTCATCGGCGCGCTGCCGCGGTAGGGCGCCGACTGGAGGTCCAGCTTCGACTTCTCGGCAATCATCTTGACCAGAAACTCCGGGATCGAGGCCGGCGCGGGCACGCCGATGGTGTCCTTGCCGCCCTTCTGGGTCCGGACCCATTTCAGGTACTCGTCGTAGGTCTTCGCTGGCGTTCCGCCCGACACCGCCAGTACATTGGCGAAGGTGGCGAAGCCGGCCACGGGCACGAAGTCGGTGGCCGAGTTGTAGCCCGGGTTCTTCACCACTTGCGGCAGGATCGAGATGGTGTGGTCGTGCGACAGCAACAGGGTGTGACCGTCGGCCGGCGCGGCCTTGAGCGCCTGCGCGGCGATCTGGCCGCCGGCGCCGGCACGGTTCTCGACGACTACGGGCGCGCCGAGTTCGTCCCTGAGCTTTTCGCCGAGCGTGCGGGCGATGGCGTCGGTGCCGGCGCCGGCCGGGAAGCCGACCAGCAGGCGGATCGGGGTGCCGCTTTGCGCCTGCGCGAGGCCTGCCAATGAGGTGAGGGCGGCGAGCGCCACCGCGCCGCGGAGGCCGCGCGACAGGACACCTCGTCTTGAAAAGAACATGATCGACTCCAGAGCAGGTTTTGATGAAAGAAGGCGGCCTGGGCGCGATTTGCCCTTGAACTGCCGCACAACAGTCCTATTTTGAATGCAGGAAACAAGCCATGCGTCAAGACAAACTCACCACCAAATTCCAGGAAGCCCTCGGCGATGCCCAGTCGCTCGCCCTTGGGAATGACAACGCCTACATCGAGCCGGTGCACCTGTTGCTGGCGATGCTGCGCCAGGACGAAGGTCCGCGCGCCGTGCTCGAACGCGCCGGGGCCAACGTGCCCGGTCTCGTGCAGGCCGCCGAAGCCGCGATCAAGAAGCTGCCGCAGGTGCAGGGGCACGACGTCGTGCAGGTCGGGCCGGATCTCAACAAGCTGCTGCAGGCCACCGAGAAAGAAGCCATCAAGCGCAATGACCAGTTCATCGCGGGCGAACTCTTCCTGCTGGCCGTGGCCGACAGCAAGGCCGAGATTGGCAACCTCGCGCGTGCCAACGGGCTCACGCGCAAGTCGCTGGAGGCCGCGATCGATGCCGTGCGCGGCGGGCAGGGCGTGAACAGCGCCGATGCCGAAGGCCAGCGCGAAGCCTTGAAGAAATACTGCCTCGACCTGACCGAGCGCGCGCGTCTCGGCAAGCTCGATCCGGTGATCGGCCGTGACGAGGAAATCCGCCGCGCCATCCAGGTGCTGCAACGCCGCACCAAGAACAACCCCGTGCTCATCGGCGAACCCGGTGTGGGCAAGACCGCCATCGTCGAAGGCCTGGCGCAGCGCATCGTCGCGGGCGAAGTGCCGGAGTCGTTGAAGGGCAAAAGGGTGTTGTCGCTCGACATGGCCGCGCTGCTGGCCGGCGCCAAGTTCCGCGGTGAGTTCGAAGAGCGCCTGAAGACGGTGCTGAACGAACTCGCGAAGGATGAGGGCCAGACCATTGTCTTCATCGACGAACTGCACACCATGGTCGGCGCCGGCAAGGCCGAAGGCGCGATGGACGCGGGCAACATGCTGAAGCCGGCGCTCGCGCGCGGCGAACTGCATTGCGTCGGCGCAACCACGCTGGACGAATACCGCAAGTACATCGAGAAGGACGCCGCGCTGGAGCGCCGCTTCCAGAAGATCATCGTCGGCGAGCCGAGCGTGGAGGCGACCATCGCCATCCTGCGCGGCCTGCAGGAGAAGTACGAGCTGCACCATGGCGTGCAGATCACCGACCCGGCCATCGTGGCTGCGGCGGAGCTGTCCGACCGCTACGTGACGGACCGCTTCCTGCCCGACAAGGCCATCGACCTGATCGACGAGGCCGCGGCCAAGATCAAGATCGAAATGGACTCCAAGCCCGAGGTCATGGACCGGCTCGACCGCCGCCTGATCCAGTTGCAGATCGAGCGCGAAGCTGTGCGCCGCGAGAAGGACGAAGCTTCGCAGAAGCGGCTCGGCCTGATCGAGGAAGAGGTCGTCCGCCTGCAGAAGGAAATCGCCGACTACGACGAGATCTGGCAGGCCGAGAAGGCGCAGGCCCAGGGCAGCGCGCACATCCGCGAGGACATCGACAAGATCAAGTTCCAGATTGCCGAATTCACCAGCAAGGGTGATTTCAATCGCGTCGCCGAACTGCAATACGGCCAGCTTCCCGCGCTCGAAAAGCGCCTGAAGGAAGCCGAGGCCAGCGAGGCGAAGAAGGGCACGGCGAGCGCGCCGAAGCTGCTGCGCACGCAGGTCGGCGCGGAAGAGATCGCCGAGGTCGTGGCGCGCGCCACCGGAATCCCGGTCGCCAAGCTGATGCAGGGCGAGCGCGACAAGCTGCTGGTGATGGAAGACAAGCTGCATGAACGCGTGGTCGGCCAGGACGAGGCGATCGGCGCGGTGGCGAATGCGATCCGCCGTTCGCGCTCGGGCCTGAGCGATCCGAACCGCCCGACCGGTTCCTTCCTGTTCCTCGGCCCGACGGGCGTGGGCAAGACCGAGCTGTGCAAGGCGCTGGCCGGCTTCCTGTTCGACGCGGAAGACCACCTCATCCGCATCGACATGAGCGAGTTCATGGAGAAGCATTCGGTCGCGCGCCTGATCGGCGCGCCGCCCGGCTACGTGGGCTACGAAGAGGGCGGCTACCTGACCGAAGCCGTGCGCCGCAAGCCCTACAGCGTGGTGCTGCTCGACGAGGTCGAGAAGGCGCATCCGGACGTGTTCAACGTGCTGCTGCAGGTGCTCGACGATGGCCGCCTGACCGATGGCCAGGGCCGCACCGTGGACTTCAAGAACACGGTGATCGTGATGACCAGCAACATCGGCTCGCCAATCATCCAGGCGATGGTTGGCAAGCCGGCCGAGGAGATCAAGGACGCGGTGTGGGACGAGTTGAAGAACTACTTCCGCCCCGAGTTCCTGAACCGCATCGACGAGACGGTGGTGTTCCACGCGCTCGACGCGAAGAACATCGAGGCGATTGCGGCGATCCAGCTCAAGGTGCTGCAGGCGCGGTTGGCGAAGATGGACTTGGGCCTGGATGTGTCACCGGCGGCGCTGGCGGAGATTGCCAAGGTCGGCTTCGACCCGGTGTTCGGTGCGCGGCCGCTCAAGCGGGCGATCCAGCAGCGCATCGAGAACCCGCTGTCGAAGCTGCTGCTCGACGGCAGCTTCGGGCCGAAGGACACGATCCATGTGAAGACGGACCCGATCCACGCGCCGGGCCGGTTCGACTTCACCAAGGAAGGGGAACCTATGGCGGAGGTGGTAGCCTAAGTGCCGATGTTCAATTTTCTGCTTCGCGTCGTTCTGTTCTTGATGGGGCTGGTGCTTGCCGCCAGCCTGCTGTTCGCGGTGCTGTTCCTGGCTGCGCTGTGGATGATTGGCTATGTGTGGGCGCGCCTCACTGGCAAGCCCGTCAAGCCGTGGGTGATGCGCTTCAATCCGGGCAGCGGTTTCGACCGCTTCCGGCAGGCTGCGAAGCCGGCGGAGCCCAATGCAGCCGACGTGGTGAATGCGCGGGCGCGGGGTGGGTCGGTGGATCAACCTGTGCGGATTCGCGGCGAGGCGAGCGACGTCACGGATGTGACGCCGAAGCGGCCTTCGAACGGCTGACCTTTCCCCGTAGCCACGGCGCACCCCCGCGCCGCCTGCGAAAATGGCCGGTTGACTCTGTCACCGGCTTTTTCATTTCCAGGAGATTGATTTCATGAGCGCACGCGACATCTTCGTGGTCGGCACGGCCCGTACCGCCATCGGCACCTTCGGCGGTTCGCTGAAGGATGTACCCAACACCCAGCTCGCCACCACCGCCGTCAAGGCCGCCATCGAGCGCAGCGGCGTAGCCCCGGATGCCGTCGGCCATGTGGTGATGGGCAACGTCATCCCGACCGACGTCAAGGACGCCTACCTCAGCCGCGTGGCCGCCATCGATGCGGGCTGCCCGATCGAGACGCCGGCCTTCAACGTCAACCGCCTCTGCGGCTCCGGCTTGCAGGCCATCGTGTCGGCGGCGCAGGCCATTGCGCTGGGCGATTGCGACATCGCCATCGGCGCCGGTTCGGAGTCGATGAGCCGCGGACCGTACTTCGACACCTCGGCTCGCTACGGCGCGCGCATGGGTGATGCGGTGCTCGTTGACTACATGCTGGGCATCCTGCACGACCCGTGGCAGAAGATGCACATGGGCATCACGGCGGAGAACGTCGCGGCGCGCCATGGCATCACGCGCGAGATGCAGGACGAGTTGGCGGTGATCAGCCAGCAGCGTGCGGCTACGGCCATTGCGGCGGGTCGCTTCAAGGAGCAGATCGTTCCGGTCGAGGTGAAGACGCGCAAGGGCGTCGTGCTGTTCGACACCGACGAGCATGTGCGTGCAGACACGACGGTCGAGACGCTGGCCAAGATGAAGCCGGCGTTCAAGAAGGATGGGCTGGTCACCGCCGGCAATGCCTCGGGCATCAACGATGGCGCCGCCGCCATCGTGCTGGCCGAAGGTGCGCGCGTGCAGGCGCTGGGGCTCAAGCCGCTGGCCCGCCTGGTCGGATACGCGCATGCGGGTGTCGAGCCGGCGTACATGGGCATCGGCCCGGTGCCGGCCACGCGCAAGGTGCTGGAGCGCACGGGGCTCAAGATCTCCGACCTCGACGTGATCGAGTCGAACGAAGCCTTTGCGGCGCAGGCCTGCGCGGTGATCAAGGAGCTGGGTTTCGATCCGGCCAAGGTGAACCCGAACGGCTCCGGCATCTCGCTGGGTCACCCGGTCGGCGCGACGGGCGCGATCATCACGGTGAAGGCGATTGCCGAGCTGCAGCGCACCGGTGGCCGCTATGCACTGGTCACGATGTGCATCGGCGGCGGGCAAGGCATCGCCGCGATCTTCGAGCGCGTCTGATCGTGGGCTCGGCCTCCGCGCAAGTCGACGAGCGCGAGGTCGAGTTCAGCGCCATCCGCGCGCAAGGCGCGGGTGGGCAGAACGTCAACAAGGTGTCGAGCGCGGTGCACCTGCGCTTCGACATTCCGGCTTCGTCCTTGCCTGATGGCGTGAAGGAGCGGCTGCTGGCATTGCGCGACAGCCGCATCACGCAGGAGGGCGTGCTGGTGCTGAAAGCGCAGACGCACCGCAGCCAGGACATGAACCGGGCCGATGCGCTGGCTCGGTTGCAGGAACTGGTCGACAGCGTGGCGGTGGCGCCGCGCGTGCGGCGTGCCACCAAGCCGACCTATGGCTCGAAGCAGCGGCGTCTTGAGGGCAAGAGCCAGCGTTCGGCGATCAAGCAGTTGCGTGGACCGTTGAAGGATTGAGGCTGCGCCGGGGGGCTGTCTTGCATGACACTTCGGGGGAGGCATTGGGCAAGTCGCGGCCCATCGTCCTCGAGATCGAGATCGCCTGATCAACCTTCCGCACCTGGAGACAACCATGAGCACAACCGCCGTTCGCACCAACGTCCCGGTCATCACGTCGGTGAGGGCGCGTGCGGTCAACGTGCCATTGAAGTACCCGGTGCGCACCAGCGTCGGCATCATCGCAACATCGCCGCTCGTGCTGATCGACATGTCGACGGACGCCGGAGTCGTTGGACGCGCATACCTGTTCACCTACACCCCCTTGGCCTTGGAAGCGACCCGGCAGATGGTCCTCGCACTGGGGCGATCGATCGAAGGCCAGCCGCTTTCGCCCTTCGAACTGGACCGGGGATTCGCGCAGCGCCTGCGATTGCTGGGTCGGACCGGCGTGGCATTGATGGCGTGCGCCGGCATCGACATGGCGGCCTGGGATGCATTGGCAGTCCACCAGGGCCTGCCGCTTGTCACGCTGCTGGGTGGACGCCCCCGTCCCGTGCCGGCCTACGACAGCCACGGCATGGACGGCAAGGCGCTCGGGGTCGAGCGTGCCGCGCGAGCGCGGGACGAAGGCTACAAGGCCATCAAGACCAAGGTCGGCTATGCGACGCTGGAAGAAGACCTGGACATCGTCCACGCCTTGCGCAAGGCCACCGGGCCCGACATGGCGATCATGGTCGACTACAACCAGGGCCTGGCGGTGCCCGAGGCCACGCGTCGCATTCTTGCCCTGCAGGACGAGGGCATTGCATGGGTCGAAGAGCCGACGCTCCAGGAGGACTATCGCGGCCATGCCTCGATCCGCGCCAAGGTGAGGGTGCAGGTCCAGATGGGAGAGAACTGGTGCGGCGTCGACGAGATGACGAAGGCGCTGGACGCAGGCGCCTGCGACCTCGCGATGCCCGATGCCATGAAGATCGGTGGAGTCACCGGATGGCTGCGCGCGGCGGCGCTTGCGCAGGTACGCGGCATTCCGATGTCGAGCCACATCTTCCAGGAAGTCAGCGCGCATTTGATGGCGGTGACACCCACCGCTCATTGGCTCGAGCGCATGGACCTGGCCGGACCGATCCTTGGCCGTCCGCTGTCCTTCGAGGACGGGTCTGCCGTCATTGGCGACGAGCCCGGTATCGGCATCTCGTGGAACGAAGAGGCGGCGTCGCGCTACGCCGTTTGATCGGGCGCGGCAGCCTGTTGTGCTCGCCGCGCGATGCTGCGCACTGACGTCGGCAATGACCGGACCATCTCGGCCAGGTAGGTGGTCAACTCGGATTCGTCATTGCGGCGGCGGTTCATGATCACCGGCGTCTTCACGCCCTCATCTCCCAGCGGCAGGTAGAGCACGCCCTCGCGGTGCAGGTTCTGCACCGACTGTGGCACCAGCGCGTAGCCCAGGCCTGCGACCACGAGGCCGATGGCGGTCTGCACCTCGTTCGATTCCAGCGCGATCACCGGCTTCAGCCCGCGCGACTGGAACATCTCCAATACCTGGTCCGCATAGCTTGGCCGCGGCTTGGCGGGGTAGAGCAGCAGCGGCTCCGTCGCGAGCTTGGCCAGGCTGATGCTCTTGTGCTTGACCAGGCGATGGTTGACCGGCAGCGCCACCATCACGCTTTCCTCGCGCACCAGTTCGCCGACCACGTCGTCGTCATCGAAATTGAGTCGGCCGAAGCCCATGTCGATGCGGCCGGCCTTGAGCGCTTCGACCTGCTGCACCGTCGTCATTTCGTACAGGTTCAGCTCGACAGAGGGCTGTGCTTCGCGGAACTGGCGGATCACATCGGGTAGCTTGCCGTAGAGCGTCGAGGGCGCGAAGCCGATGGCGTACCAGGTGCGCCGGCCGCCGGCGATGCGCACCGTCGCGGCCTGCAGCTCCGTCACGCGGTCGAGCATCTGCTGCGCCTGGATCTGGAAGAAGCGGCCGGCCGGCGTGAGGCGCAGCGGTCGGGACGTGCGGTCCAGCAACTCCACGCCGAGTTCGTCCTCCAGCGAGCGGATCTGTCGGCTCAAAGGCGGCTGCGCGATGTGCAGTTGCTCCGCGGCGCGGCTGAAGTTCAGCTCGCGCGCGACCGCGCAGAAGTAGCGCAGGTGACGCAGTTCGATGTGCATGGATGTCTCCTCTCGGGAATCGTTCGGGTCAGTAAAAACCCGATGCCTCTATACCTTGAAGGTATTTTGCCGGACTCAATCGATATTGGACCCCAAGGCGCGTGAAGAGGACCATTCAGTCCATGAACACGAGCCCCACCATCCACTCCATCGAGGCGATCCTGGTCGACCTGCCGACCATCCGCGCCCACAAGCTGGCGATGACGACCATGATGCGCCAGACGCTGGTCATCGTGCGCCTGGTCTGCAGCGACGGCCTCGTCGGCATCGGCGAAGCGACCACCATCGGCGGCCTGGCGTATGGCGACCAGAGCCCCGAGAGCATCAAGAGCGCCATCGACACTTACCTGGCGCCGCTGCTGGTCGGCACCGATGCGACCCGCATTAATGTCGCCATGCAACGCGTCGCCGTTTCGGTGCAAGGCAACTCCTTCGCCAAGTCGGCCGTCGAGATCGCATTGCTCGACGCGCAGGGACAGCGCCTGGGCCTGCCGGTGCATGCGCTGCTCGGCGGCGCGATGCGCAGTGCGCTTCCCGTTCTGTGGACGCTCGCCAGCGGGGATGCCACGCGGGACGTCGACGAGGCGCTGGCCCTGATCGAGGCGCGCCGCCACAAGGTCTTCAAGCTGAAGATCGGCAGCCACCCGCTGGCCGAGGACATCGCCCATGTGCAGGCCATCCGCCGCGGCCTGGGCGACGACGTGATGCTCACCGTCGACGTCAACCAGGCCTGGGATGAGACCACGGCTGTGCAAGGCGTGGCGGCGCTCGAAGCGATCGGCGTCAGCCTGATCGAGCAGCCGGTGGCACGTCGGAATCGCCGCGCATTGAAGCGGCTTGCCACGCGCTTCGACGTGGCCATCATGGCCGACGAAGCGGTGCACGATGCCATCGATGCCTTCGACCTCGCGACCGATGCCGCGGCCGATGTCTACGCGCTGAAGATCTCGCAGGCCGGCGGCCTTTGGCCCACCTTGCGTGCTGCCGCCGTCGCCGATGCGGCCGGCGTCGGCATCTACGGCGGCACGCTGCTCGAAGGCAGCATCGGCAGCATCGCCGCGGCCCATGTGTTCGCCGCCAGCCCGACGCTGGCCTGGGGCACCGAGCTCTTCGGCCCGCTGCTGCTCAAGGACGACATCGTGGTGGAGCGCCCTGTCTACCGCGACTTCGAACTGCAACTGCCGCAGGTGCCTGGCCTCGGCGTACAGATCGATCTCGACAAGCTCGCCCACTACCGCCGCGACCGCGCATCGCAATCCGTCGCCGTCATAGCCTGAGGAGCAAGACCATGCTGTTCCACGTTGAAATGACCGTCAACCTGCCGCACGACATGGCGCCGGCACAAGCCGACCAGCTCAAGGCGCGCGAGAAGGAAATCGCCCAAGGCCTGCAACGCGATGGCGTCTGGCGCCACCTGTGGCGCATTGCCGGCCGCTACGCCAACGTCAGCATCTTCGACGTCACCGACAACGCTGCATTGCACGACACGCTGATGACGCTGCCCCTGTTCCCCTACATGGACATCGTCGTGCGGCCGCTGTGCCGCCACGGCTCGTCCATCCGTGAAGACGACCGCTGATCCATCCACCCTTTTCCCCAACCCACGACCCCAAGGAAGACAAAGCCATGAACAACGAACTCACCCAATCCGAGCTGCTGGAACTCGTCACCCTCGCCAACCGGCCCAACGCCAACCCGCGCGTGCAGAAGATCACCGCCCGCATCGTCGGCGACCTGTTCCGCGCCATCGACGAACTGGACATCCAGCCCGACGAGTTCTGGGCCGGTGTGGACTGGCTCTCGCGCCTGGCCTCCAGCGGCCAGGCCGGGCTCATCACCGCAGGCCTGGGCTTCGACCGCCTGCTCGACATCCGCCTGGACGAAGCCGACGAACGCGCCGGCCGCAATGCCGGCACGCCGCGCGCCATCGAAGGGCCGCTCTACATCGCCGGTGCGCCGCTGTCGAAGTACGAAGCGCGCGTCGACGAAGAAGGCGACGAAAAGCGCGGCGAGACGATGGTGATGGAAGGCCGCGTGCTCGACGTGAAGGGCAACCCGGTCGCCAACGCCGTCGTCGACGTGTGGCATGCCAATGAACTGGGCCGCTATTCGCACTTCGATCCGGACCAGGCCGAGTACGCGCTGCGCCGCAAGATCGAGACCGATGCGCAAGGCCGCTATCGCTTCCGCAGCTTCCTGCCGCCGGGCTACGCGATTCCGCCGAACAGCCCGACCTCGGAACTGTTCAGCGCCATCGGCCGCCATGGCAATCGCCCGGCGCACATCCACTTCCTGGTGGTCGCACCCGGCCTGCGCACGCTGACCACGCAAGTCAATGTGCCGGGCGACAGCTTCATCGACGACGACTTCGCATTCGCGACGCGTGATGGGCTGATCCTGACGCTCGAGAAGAACACCTCGCCCAAGGGCTACGAATCGCTCGGCGTGAACGAGCCTTTCACCCGCGTGCCTTTCGACTTCGTCATGCAGCCGGCCGTGGATGAAGGCGAAGCCGCACCACAAGCCCGCGTCGCCAAGGCTTTGGCACTGGCCTGAGTCCTGCCAGCCACTCCTGTGCCGGCCAGCGCAGCCCGGCCAGGAGCCTCTCTCCCCACACCGATCGTCGATGACAGAAGCAGGGTGCTTCGGCTTTGCGACGACCCCCATTCAGTAAATCGCCATTCCGCAGACATCTGGAGACCCACATGATCCCCATCTATCCCGTCAAGTCCACGCCGAACCTCGAAAAGCTCGACGCGCTGCTCGAAGACGATCCGGTCGAGCACAAGTACCGCCTCGACCGCTCGGTGTTCACCGACGAGCAACTGTTCGACTTGGAGATGAAGCACATCTTCGAAGGCAACTGGGTCTACCTCGCGCATGAAAGCCAGATCGCCAACGTCAACGACTATCTGACCGTGTACGTGGGCCGCCAGCCGGTGGTCATCACGCGCAGCAAGGACGGCAAGCTCAACGCGCTGGCCAACACCTGCACGCATCGCGGCGCCATCCTGTGTCGCCACAAGAAGGGCAACAAGTCCAGCTTCACCTGCCCCTTCCACGGCTGGACCTTCAACAACGCGGGCAAGCTGCTCAAGGTCAAGGACAACAGCGCCGAGGCGGGCTACCCGCCCAGCTTCAACTGCGAAGGCAGCCATGACCTGGCGAAGCTCGGCGCCTTCGAGAACTACCGCGGCTTCCTCTTCGGCAGCGTGAACCCCGACGTCGTGCCGCTGAAGGAGCACCTCGGTGAGGCCGCCAAGATCATCGACATGATCGTCGACCAATCGCCCGAAGGGTTGGAAGTCCTGCGCGGCGCATCGACCTACACCTTCGACGGCAACTGGAAGCTGGGCGCGGAAAACGGCGCCGACGGCTACCACGTCTCGTCGGTGCACTGGAACTACGCGGCCACCACCAGCCGCCGCAGCGTCGACGGCAAGGTCGACACCGTGAAGGCCATGAATGCCGGCAAGTGGGCGCAGCAAGGTGGTGGCTCGTACACCTTCAAGCACGGCCATCTGCTGCTGTGGACCAACTGGTCGAATCCGGAAGACCGTCCGCTGTATTCGCAGCGCGATGAATGGATCGGCAAGTTCGGCGAGGCCAAGACCGACTGGATGCTGGGCAAGTCGCGCAACCTGTGCCTGTACCCCAACGTCTACCTGATGGACCAGTTCAGCTCGCAGATCCGCATCGTGCGGCCGGTGTCGGTCAACAAGACGGAAGTAACGATCTACTGCATCGCGCCGAAGGGTGAAGCACCCGAGGCACGCACACGACGTCTCCGCCAATACGAAGATTTCTTCAACGCCACCGGCATGGCCACGCCGGACGACCTGGAAGAGTTCCGCTCCTGCCAGCACGGCTACGGCGCACGCGCCGTGAAGTGGAACGACATGAGCCGCGGTGCCACGCACTGGATCAAGGGCGCCGACGCCACCGCCGACCTGATCGAACTCAAGCCCGAGATGAGCTGCATCAAGACGGAGGACGAGGGCCTCTACATCGGCCAGCACGAGTACTGGCTCGACACCATGAAGAAGGCCGTCGTTGCCGAATCGGAAGGAGCGCTGTGATGCTGTCCTACCAGGCCATCCAGTCCTTCGTCTACTCGGAGGCACGCGCGCTCGACGAGAACCGCTGGGCCGACTGGCTCGACTGCTACGCCGACGACGCCGAGTTCTTCATGCCCTCGTGGGATGACGATGACAAGCTGACGACGGACCCGCAGAACGAGGTCTCGCTCATCTACTACCCGAACAAGCAGGGCCTCGAGGACCGCGTGTTCCGCATCCAGACCGAGCGCTCCAGCGCCACGATGCCCGACACGCGCACCGGCCATGCGATCAACAACCTGGAGGTGCTGTCGCAGGACGACAAGCAATGCGTCGTGTCCTTCAACTGGACCACGCACAGCTTCCGCTACGACATCGTGGACGTGTACTTCGGCAGTTCGCAGTACACGCTGGACACCAGCGGCGAGAAGCCGCAGATCAAGCGCAAGTACGTCGTGCTGAAGAACGACTACATCCACCACCTGCTCGACATCTATCACATCTGAATTCCGGGGACAGGAGACAACACCATGACCTACAACATCGCCCTGCAGTTCGAAGACGGCGTCTCGCGCATCATCCCGTGCGAGCCCAACGAACTCGTCGCCGACGCGGCCTACCGCGCCAAGATCAACATCCCGCTGGACTGCCGCGACGGCGCCTGCGGCACCTGCAAGTGCCACTGCGAAAGCGGTTCCTTCACGATGGGCGACTACATCGAGGATGCGCTGGCCGACGACGAAGCCGCCAACGGCTACGTGCTGACATGCCAGATGAAGCCGACCTCGGATTGCGTGGTGCGCGTGCCGGCTTCGTCGGCGGCGTGCAAGACGGAAGTGGGCGCGCATGGCGGCAAGCTCACGAAGATCGAGCGCGACTCGGCCACGACCGTTTCGTTCTCCCTGCAGGCCGAGCGGCCGCTGGCTTTCCTGCCAGGGCAGTACGTGAACCTCATGGTGCCCGGCAGCAAGCAGACGCGCTCGTACTCCTTCAGCTCCGCGCCCAACACCTCCGAGCTGGCCTTCCTAATCCGCGACGTGCCCGACGGCCTGATGAGCACCTACATGCGCAAGCAGGCGCAGCCCGAGGACTTCATGATGTTCACGGGGCCGTACGGCAGCTTCTACCTGCGCCCTGCGGTGCGCCCGATCCTGATGCTGGCGGGCGGCACCGGCCTCGCACCATTCCTCTCGATGCTGCTGTGGCTGAAGCAGAACCCGACCGACCATCCGATCCGCCTGGCCTATGGCGTCAACACCAACGAGGACCTGGTCGAATTGGAAACGCTGGCCGAGCTGAAATCCCACCTGCCCAACTTCGAGTTCTTCACCTGCGTGGTGGACACGGACAGTGGTCATCCGAGGCAGGGCTACGTCACCAACCACCTCTCGTCCGATGACCTGCGCGACGGCAATGTCGACGTGTACGTGTGCGGACCGCCGCCGATGGTGGAGGGCGTGCGCAAGTGGATGTCCGGCGTCGGTGTCACGCCGAAGAGCTTTCACTTCGAGAAGTTCTCGTCGGCCAACGAAGCGGTGGCGGCATGACTTCGACGCGTTTCAAGAACAAGGTCGTCATCGTCACCGGCGCCGCGCAAGGCATCGGTCGCGGTGTGGCGCTGCGCATCGCCTCCGAAGGCGGGACGGTGCTGGCGGTCGACCGGTCCGACATCGTCAACGAGGTCGTGCAGGAGATCAAGGAGGGCGGCGGCACGGCCGCTGGCTTCCAGGCCGATCTCGAAACCTTCGCCGGCGCGCAGGCCATGGTCGCCGAATGCCTCGCGAGGTTCAAGCGCGTCGACGTGCTCGTCAACAACGTGGGCGGCACCATCTGGGCCAAGCCCTACGAGCACTACGAGGAAGCGCAGATCGAGGCCGAGATCCGCCGCTCGCTGTTCCCCACGCTGTGGTCCTGCCGCGCGGCGCTGCCTTTCATGTTGAAGAAGAAGCGCGGCGTCATCGTCAACGTGTCGTCGGTCGCGACACGCGGCGTGCATCGCGTGCCGTACTCGGCGGCAAAGGGCGGCGTGAACGCGCTGACCGCGTCGCTGGCGATGGAGCACACCCGCAACGGCATCCGCATCAATGCCACGGCACCAGGCGGCACCGATGCACCGCCGCGCCGCGTGCCGCGCAACCAGGCGAAGGTGAAGCCGAGTGCGCGCGACACCGTCTGGTACCAGGGCGTGGTCGACCAGACGGTGGACTCCAGCCTCATGCACCGCTACGGGACGATCGACGAGCAGGTCGCGCCCATCCTGTTCCTGGCCTCCGACGACGCTTCCTACATCACGGGCACCGTCGTGCCCGTGGGTGGCGGCGACCTCGGCTGATCGACACAACACAACCTCACGAGACAAGACCATGCGCAACATCGATCTCCACAAGCTGGCCGACGAGGCCCGCTTCAATCGCTTCCACGGACTGGTGCTCTTCTGGTGCGCCCTGATCATCATCTTTGACGGCTATGACCTCGCGGTGGCCGGCATCGCCTTGCCTTCGATCATGAAGGAGATGGGCGTGAGCCCTACCAATGCCGGCTTCATGGTCAGCTCCGCGCTGTTCGGCATGATGTTCGGCGCCATCTTCCTCGGCACCATCGCGGACAAGATCGGACGGCGACGCGCCATCGTCATCTGCGTTGCGTTGTTCAGCGTGTTCACCGCAGCGGCAGGACTCACGCACGAGCCCATCAGCTTCAGCGTGATGCGCTTCCTGGCCGGACTCGGCATTGGCGGCGTGATGCCAAACGTGGTCGCGCAGATGACGGAGTACTCGCCGCGCAAGATCCGCAGCACCATGGTCACGCTGATGTTCAGCGGCTATGCCGTTGGCGGCATGCTGGCTGCGCTGCTCGGCAAGGGGCTGATGGAAGCCTATGGCTGGTCATCGGTGTTCCTTGCGGCGGGCCTGCCGGTGTTGCTGGTGCCTGCGATCCTGAAGTCGATGCCGGAGTCGATGCCTTTTCTCATCAAGGCGAACCGGCTCGACGAATTGCAGCGACTTGCCAAGCGGCTCGATCCTGCCTACCAACCGGCCGCTGGCGACAACTTCGCACTCCCGCGCGAGGACAAGGCCGTGAGCGCACCCATCGGCCGCCTGTTCCAGGAAGGCCGCGGCTTCAGTACCGTGATGTTCTGGATCGCCTTCTTCATGTGCCTGTTCATGGTGTACGCCCTCAGTTCGTGGCTGACCAAGCTGATGGCAAGCGCGGGCTACAGCCTTGGCTCGGCACTGACCTTCGTGCTGGTGCTGAACTTCGGCGCCATGATCGGTGCGGTGGGCGGCGGCTGGCTGGCGGACCGCTTCCACATCAAGTACGTGCTGGTCGGCATGTATGCGTTGGCGGCGGTGTCGATCACCTTGCTGGGGTATCGCGTGCCGACCGAAGTGCTGTTCCTGCTGGTCGGCCTGGCGGGTGCATCGACCATCGGCACGCAGATCGTGACTTATGCCTATGTCGGGCAGTTCTATCCGATGGCGGTGCGCGCCACGGGCATCGGCTGGGCATCGGGCGTGGGACGCAGCGGCGCCATCCTCGCGCCCATCGCGATCGGCAGTCTGGTCGGCCTCGCCCTGCCGCTGGAGCAGAACTTCATGGCGATCGCGATTCCCGCGGTGATCGCGGCGATTGCGGTGGCCTTGATCAACCATGGTCGCTCGACCGGTGCACAGCGTGTGGATGCCTCGCATGCGAGGCATGAGCGTTCGACGGTGGGGGCGAAGGTCGCCATCGCGTCGAAGTAGCCACGCATTTCGCCACAGCGCGCGCATTCTTTGCCATGATCCAACGGCTGCGCGCCATCGTCGCTGCAGTTCATCGTCTCGTGACAGCCTCGGGCGCATTGATCGATGTTGCGACACCCACCGTCGATCGCGTCGCGCCCATTCAACCGGAGAAATCAAGATGATCCATGGTGTCTTTCAACGCAGCGCATTGCTCGCCGCGGTTTTCGTTGCTTCAACCGCGGGCGCGCAGACGCCCTCGCCATTGCACACGCAGGTCTCGCCCATCGTCAGCGGCATGTACCCCTCGCTCGAAGCGCTTTACAAGGACCTGCATGCGAATCCGGAGATCGCCTTCCAGGAAGTCCGCACGGCCGGGAAGATGGCCGAGGAAATGCGCAAGCTCGGCTTCGAAGTGACCGAGAAGGTCGGCGGCACCGGCGTGGTCGCGATCTACAAGAACGGCGCCGGCCCGACGGTGCTCGTTCGCACCGAACTCGACGCCTTGCCGATGGAGGAGAAGACCGGCTTGCCCTATGCGAGCAAGGCCAAGACCCTGTCCAACGGCCGCGAGTCCTTCGTCGCGCACAGTTGTGGCCATGACATCCACATGGCCAGCTGGGTCGGCACCGCGCGCACGCTGCTGGCGATGAAAGACCAGTGGAAGGGCACGCTGATGTTCGTCGCGCAGCCGGCCGAGGAAACCGTGTCGGGCGCCAAGGCCATGATCGCCGACGGCCTGTTCAAGCGCTTCCCCAAGCCCGACTACGCCTTCGCATTGCACACCTCACCATCGCCGTACGGCTTTGTCGGCTACAAGGTCGGCGCGATCAGCTCGAATTCCGATTCGATCGAGATCACCTTCAAGGGCCGTGGCGGCCACGGCTCCGCGCCGGACAAGACCATCGACCCCATCGCCATCGCCGCGCGCTTTGTCACCGACGTGCAGACCGTGGTCAGTCGCGAGAAGGACCCGGCGGAATTCGGCGTCGTCACGATCGGCGCGATCCAGGGTGGCACCGTCGGCAACATCATTCCCGATACGGTGGTGTTGCGCGGCACCGTGCGCTCCTACAGCCCGCAGGTGCGCGAAAAGCTGCTGGCCGGCATTCGTCGCACGGCCAATGCGGCCGCGATGATGGGCGGTGCGCCGGAGCCTGCGGTTGAACTCGTGCCCGGCGGGGCTGCTGTCGTCAATGACGAGGTCGTGGTCAAACGCACCGTGACCGCACTCAAGGCCGCGTTCGGCGATCCCAAGGTGGTCGCGGTGCCGCCGATTTCCGCCAGCGAAGATTTCTCGGAGTTCGTGAACGCCGGTGTCCCGTCGATGTTCTTCTTCGTCGGGGTGCTTTCGCCGGAAGACGTGGCTGCCTCGATGAAGCCAGGCGGCAAGCCCCTCGCGTTCAATCACTCGCCGTTCTTCGCGCCGGTGCCGGAGCCGTCGATCAAGACCAGTGTCGAGGCGATGAGCGTTGCGGTGCTGACGACGATGGCCCCGAAGTAGTCCCGGCGAAATCGGCTTCGTTCACCCGTTGCGCCGCAAGGTGCGCAACACCTCCGCGTGCAGCGCGTCGACCGCGCCCGACCCCGCCGAGGCCCGGCTGCGCAGCGCGGCCACTTCCATCGAGGGCAGGGCGGGCAGGCCGTGCTTCTCCTGCAGTTGCAGCAGGCCCGGTGGCATGCTGCAGCGCGTGAGCACTGCAATCGCAAGTCCGCTCTCGACGGCAGCCAACTGTCCGGCCAGGCTCGCGCTGTTGTAGACCACGCGGTAGGCGCGCCGCTGGGACGCCAGGGCGGCCAGCGCAGCACGGCGCGCCATGCTGCCGGCCTCGTAGGCGGCGATGGGCAGCGGGTCGCGCCGCCAGGCCTCGTGCTGCGGCGAGCCGACCCACACCAGCGGCTCGTGAAACAACAGCGTGCCGCGGTTCGCGCGATCCCTCGACACCACGGCCAGGTCGATCTCGCCGCGCGAGATCTTCGGCAGCAAGGTGGTCGATTGCTCGCACACCAGGTCGATCTCGACGGCGGCATGGCGTGCGCCGAAGCTGCGCAGCACGGGCGTGAGGTACGCGGCGGCGTAGTCGTCGGGCACGCCCAGGCTCACGCGGCCGGTGACTGTCGGGCCGTGCAAGGCCGCTTGCGCCTGCGCATGCACCTCCAGCAGCCGACGCGCGTGGCCCAACAACTCCAGCCCGGTGGGCGTCAGCTCCAGGTGGCGCGGGCCGCGGTTGAGCACCGGGCGGCCGACGGCGTCCTCCAGCTTTTTGAGCTGCATGCTCAGCGCCGACTGCGAGCGGTGCACCAGCGGCGCGGCCGCGGTCAGCGAGCCCGCGTCGACCACTGCGACGAAGGCGCGGACCCAATCGAGTTGCAGGTCGGCGGCGGGCATGCGATGCGCTCCATTATTCGATGATCGAATGGTAGCAGTCGGAACAATGCGCTTGTCGCGGCATGGGCCGCGCCGAACAATGTGGCTCATGGACAAGCTGATCACACCTTCTCTCCCGCTCGTGCCTCTCGCCGGCGCGTCAGCCACCACCCCGCGCGAGCGGCAGGGCGTGGCGATGATGGTCGGCGGCGGCCTCTTGCTGGGCACCCTCGGCGTGTTCGTCGAGGAAGCCGGGCAGGACCCGCTGACCACTGTGTGGTTCCGTTGCGCCTTCGGCGGACTGGCCTTGCTGCTGTGGGGCGCCGCGACCGGGCGCCTCGGCGAATTGCGCCTGCGTGGCACGGCCCTCGTGGCAGCGCTGGCCGCCAGTGCATTGGTGATCGCCAACTGGGCACTGTTCTTCGGCGCCATCGAGCGCACCTCGATCGGCGTGGCCACCGTCGTCTTCCATGTGCAGCCGCTGTGGGTGCTGGCACTCGGCGCGTGGTGGCTGCGCGAGCGCGTGTCGTGGCGCCAGGCCGGCGCAGCGTTGCTGGCGCTGGGTGGCCTGGCCTTGGCGACGGGGCTGTTCGACGGCGGCGGGGCCGGCAACCTGCACCAGCGCGACTACCTGGTCGGCCTGGCCATGTGCCTGGGTGGCTCGCTCAGCTATGCCGGCGTGACGCTGATCGCCAAACTGGCCCGCGGCCTGAGTTCCTTCGCGCTGGCCTGGTGGCAATGCGCGGTGGGCACCGTGGCGCTCGCATGGTGGCCCCTCCTGCACGGTTGGCCGGCGTTCGGTGCCAGTTGGGGCTGGCTCATGGGCCTGGGCGCCATCCACACCGGCCTGGCCTATGTGGTGCTGTACGGCGGCATGGCCCGCCTCGGAACCAGTCGCATCGCGCTGCTGCAGTTTGTCTACCCGGCCGCGGCGATCTTGATGGACTGGGCCGTGTACGGGCGCGCGCTCAGCGGGGTGCAGATGGCGGGCGTCGCCTTGATGGCGGTGGCCCTGACGGCGGTGCGACGGGATGCGGCGTGACGCGAATGTGCCGCACTGAATTGCTTGCGCGACCGGGCCGGACGCCGTAGCGTGCGGGGATTGAAAGGAGAAATCCATGGCCTATGTCGACGGATACGTCCTCCCCCTGCCCAAGGCCAATGTCGAGGCCTACCGCGCGATGGCGTTCCAGGTCGGCGCCATCTGGCGCGAGCATGGTGCGATCGAATACCGCGAGGCGCTGGCGGACGATGTGCAGCCCGGCCAGCACACCTCGTTTCCGCAGGCCGTGCAGTTGAAGGACGACGAGTTGGTCGTGTTCTCGTGGATCGTCTTCGAGTCGCGATCGAAGCGCGACGAAGTCAATGCCAAGGTCATGGCCGACCCGCGCCTGAAGGAGTGGATGGACGCGTCGAAGCTGCCTTTCGACGGCAAACGGATGTTCTGGGGCGGCTTCGAGATCATGATGACCTTGTAGCCATCGGGTGCAGGCCTACTTCGCCGCCTGCACCACGGCCGATCCGGGCACGGTGACCTCGATGCTCATCTTGACGAGCGCACCGTCGCGCCAGACACCCAGCGGCGCCTTGTAGCCCGGTGCCATCAGGCTCACGATGGATTGCAGCTCGACCGGCGTCTGCACGCGCTGGCCTGAGATCTCGACAACAACGTCGCGTGTGCGCAGGCCGGCTTGCCCGGCGGGGGTCTCCACCACCAGTGCGCCATACGCGCTGCGCATGCCGAGCGTGGTCGCCATGGCGGGCGTCACGGCCTGGAATTGCACGCCCAACTGCCCGCTGATCACGGGGTTGGACGACGTCCCCGCCTTGGCGTTGACACACCCCTTTTCCTGCTGCACCTGCTGGATCGCATCGACATGCCATCCGTAGACCTTCTGCGGAAACCCGACGGTGACGCGGTAGCCCTGCTGCATGACGCCCAGGAAGCGGCCGAGCATGTAGCAATCGTTGCCGCGGTAGTCGGCGGGCGTGGCGTTCATGCGCGCCGGGGTCTGCGCCGAGAACGCCTCGACACTTTCTTCATCGACGATTGGATTGACCTGGCCCGCGCAGGCCGAGAGCAGCGCCACGGCGGGGAACATCGCGCGCAGCAACAAAAACCGCAGTGAAGCGTTCATCGACATGAGGCCCAGCCTACGCCGGTTGGCTTGTCAATGCTGCCAGTGCGTCTGCATCCGTGCGATAGACGAAGAGCAGCGGTCCCGGCGCGAGCAGGCCCGCGCGTTCCAGAACCTGCTGCGCCGGCAGCTTGAGCCCGCTCAGGTGCAGCCGGATGCCGGCGTTCTCCAGCGTCCGGCGGATCGAGCCGAACACCTCCGCGCCCGTGATATCGATGCGATTGATGGGCTGCGCGAACAGGCACACGTCGGTCAGGCCGGGCCGCGCCGCGATGACTTCCGAAATGGCCCGCTCCAGCGTGCTGGCGGAGGCGAAGTCCAGCTCCGCATCCATGCGCAGCGCATAGAGATTGGGGGCCAGCATCGGCAGCTTCCACAGGTGGCGATCACGCAGGCTGCCGTCTCCGTGCAGGCCGACCTCGATGATGCGCGGATGCAGATGCCGGTACATGTAGTTGGCCAGGCTGGCCAGCAGGCCGCCCAGCACGCCCCAGTAGATCGACGGTGCGGTGGCCATGGTCAGCAGGAAGGTGCCGAACGCGATGCCGGCCTCCACGCGCGACACCTTCCACAGTGCCGCGAAGGTGCGCGGCTTCAGCAGCCCCAGGATGGCCGTCATCACCACCGCCGCCAGCACCGACTGCGGCACGTGGTACATCAGCGGCATCAGCCACAGCAGCGCGATGGCGACGAACACCACGCTGAACAGTGTGGCCCAGCCGGTCTGCGCGCCGGCATAGAGCGTGATGGCCGAGCGCGAGAAGGAGGAACTGGTCGGGAAGGCGCCGGTCAGGCCGGAGGCCACCTTCGCCAGGCCCTGACCGATCAGGTCCTGGTTCTCGTTCCAGAGCGTGCCGGCGCGGGCGTTGTCGATCTTGGCGCTCGAGGCCGTCTCCAGGAAGCTCACCAGCGTGATCATCAGCGCGGGCAGCAACAGCGCGGAAATCTGGTGCAAGGACGAGAAATCGGGCAGGTAAAGCGAGGGCAGGCCGGATGGCAGCGCCCCCACGACGGCGCCCCCCAACAGCGCGTAGCTCAACGCATGACTGATGGCGGCCGAACCCGCGACCAGCGCCATCGTCGTCGGGAACTTGGGCGCCCAGCGCTTGCCCAGCCACATGACGGCCATGCTGCCGAGGCCGAAGGCCATGGCGGTCCAGTCCGGCGGTGTGCCGCCTTGCAGCGCCTGCATGACGGTGCGGCCGGTAAAGCCCAGCAGCGAAGGCAGTTGCGACAGCGCGATCAGGATGGCCGCCCCCTGCGTGAAACCGCTCAGCACCGGCGAATTGACCAGGCGCAGGATCCAGCCAAAACCACCCGCGCCGATCACGATCTGGATGGCGCCGGAGATCAGCGTGAGCCACACCGCCATCGCCACCCATTCCGCACTGCCTGCCACGGCGAGCGGCGCCAGCGAGGCGCCCACCAGCAGGCTGGTGAGCGCGGTCGGCCCGACCGACAGGCGTTGCGACGAACTGAACAACACCGCCACCAGCGCCGGCCACAACGCCGCATACACGCCGGTGACCAGCGGCATGCCCGCGAGCGCGGCGTAGGCGACGCCCTGCGGCAGCACCATCAGAGCGACCGTGATGCCGGCCAGGGCTTCGGTGTGGAGCAGATGGCGACTTGGGCGGGGCCAGCCCAGGCAGGGCATGAAGCGGGCGAGGCGCTGGCGCAAAGGGGCGGGGCTGTCGGAGGTCGAGTTCATGAGCGGCAAGAATTTACCCGGAGCGGCCGGTCACAAAGTGATGCGCCACATGCGGGAGGGTAACCCGCACGAGGAGGAAGGTGGCGCCGCGCTCCTCGGCATTGCGCGAGAGGAAATGAACGGCGGCGCCGACTGGCACCAGTTCCGCAGAGGTACTCACCGGCCGCAGTCGGCGTGGTACTCAGTCATCAGTGGTCAGCAACTCTTCCAGGATGTCGTCGGTCAGGCCCTCGGCTGCGGCCTCGGCGCCGACGCGTTCGCACAGATCGAGCAATCTGTCGACGTTGAGTCGATGCAGGCGCTGGTCTTCTTCGGCGGAAGTTTCCATGGCGACATCAGGATTCAGGACGCTGGCGCATCAGCTCACACCAGCGACTTCGCATTCTTCAGCACGTAGTCGCAAGCCTTCGTCTTGAGCTGGCCCGAGACGCTCTTCAAGTCGAAGGACTTGCCATCCGTGCCTTGCAGCAAGCCCTTGGCGCCGCTGGCGTAGCCGGCCTGCTGCGGCTGCTGGCCGCTGACCATGCCCATCAGCTTGTCCTTGACGGCCGTGGCGTCGCCGCCGGCCAAGTAGTTGTTCTTCACGCAGTACTGCAGCACGCCGGCCGCATTCCCCATGGTGCTGGAATCCATCTGGGGCATCGAGAAGTTTCCGGCCTGGGATTTGAGGGTGCCCAGCAGGTCGGCAGCCGAAGCAGTGCCGGCAACGCAGATGGCGAGGCTGGCGACGAGAGCGATGCGAGTCTTCATGACGAGCTCCTGGGTTGTGTGGCCTTACGACTTCTTCTTGTGTTGAAAAGCAGTGGGCGACTGGCCGGTCGCGGCCTTGAACATGGCGCAGAAGGCGCTGTCGGTGGCATAGCCGCTGGCCGTGGCGACCTGGCTGACTGGCATGCCGCGCGCGAGCAGCGGCAGCGCATGGGCCATCACGGCCTGCTGGCGCCATTGCTGCCAGCTCATGCCCAACTGATCGCGGAACATGCGCGCCACGGTGCGCTCGCTGGCGCCGATGGCATGCGCCCGCTCGGCCAACGTGGCGCGGCTGGCGGGCGCGCGCAGCATGGTTTCGCACAACTGGCGCAGGCGCTTGTTGGCGGGCAGCGGCACGTCGATGCGGATCTGCGTGGCGCGCTCCAGTTCGTCGACCAGCAACGGCGCGATCCAGCGTTCGCGCTGGGCGGCGTGCGGGTCGGCGGGCGGCAGGCCATCGGGCGTGGTGTCGAGCGCGAGCATGAGGGCGCGCAGCAGCCGGCTGATCTCCAGCACCTCACAGCGCTCCCAACTCGGCGCAATCCACCCGTGCAGGTACACCGTGCGCAACTCGGCATCCTCGATCAGCGTGATGCTGTGCGGCATGTTGGCCGGCACCCAGAGCGCACGCGAGGGCGGCACGATGTAGCTGCCATCCTCGGTGCTGAGGCGGATCACGCCGCGCGTGGAGAAGGTGAGCTGTGGCCACGGATGCTGGTGCAGTTCGACCAGCGTGTCGGCCTTGAGGAAGTGCTCCTTGGCGCGCAGCGGTCGCACGGCGTCCGGCGCGTACAGGTGCGGCGTCAGCGGGCCGACGCTGTTGGTCGGTGCGGTCGCCGTGCTGCGCGGCAATTCACGGAGTCTGTCGGGGCTTTCAGTGCTTGGCATGATTGCGACAATTGTTGTCCCTCTATCGCCATTCTGACGCTGCTGGCCCGGCTAGCATCAGAGTCCGCCCTCGAATTTGTAGCCAGACATGACCGCCGCTTCCGACGCCACCGCCGCCAAACCCAGCCTGGGCTCCGACGCCAAATTGATCGGCCTGGTCGGCCTGGCCCACGCCATCAGCCACTTCAGCCAACTGACGCTGGCGCCGCTTTTCCCCTGGCTCAAGGACGCCTTCAACGTCAGCTACACGGAACTGGGCGCGGTGCTGACCGTGTTCTTCGTGGTTTCCTGTGTGGTGCAGGCGGCCTCCGGTTTCGTGGTCGACAAGCTGGGTCCGCGGCCGGTGCTGTTCGTGGGGCTGGGCCTGCTGGGTGTGGCGTCCATCGGCTATGCGCTGGCGCAGAGCTACTGGATGCTGCTGGCCTGCGCAGTGTTCGCGGGCATGGGCAACGGCGTCTTCCATCCGGTCGACTACACGCTGTTCAACCGCAAGGTGACCCCCTCGCGCCTGGGCCATGCCTACAGCGTGCACGGCATCACCGGCAGCCTGGGCTGGGCGCTGGCGCCGGCCTTCGTGGTGCCGCTAGCCATCGCCTTCTCGTGGCGGGTGGCATTGGCATCGGCGGGTGCGGTCGCATTGCTCGTGTTGCTGGTGCTGTGGCTGTATCGCAAGGAGTTGGCGCTCGACGTCAAGGAAGTGCACAAGGCGACGGGCCACGCCGACGGTGCGCACGTAGGCGGTGATTTCGACTTCCTGCGCATCCCCGCCGTGTGGATGTGCTTCGGTTTCTTTTTCTTCTACGCCATGGTGATCAGCGTGGTGCAGACCTTCGCGCCGGTGGCGGCCGGGCATCTGCATGCGGTGCCGGTGGCGGTGGTCGCGGTGTGCCTCACCGTTTACATGGTGGCGAGCGCGGCAGGCATGGTGGTGGGCGGCTTCCTGGCCTCCGATCCGACGCGCTGCGAGCGCATCGTGGGCACGGGGTTCGGCATCGCGGCGGCGCTGGCGCTGGTGCTGGCCTTTGCCAGCTTCCCGGCGGCGATGGTGCCGGTGCTGTTCGGCGCGATGGGTTTTGCATCGGGCATTGCGGGACCGTCGCGCGACTTGCTGGTCAAGAAGTCGACGCCGCCGAATGCGACCGGGCGGGTCTATGGCGTGGTGTATGCCGGCCTGGACATCGGCCAGGCGGTGGCGCCGTTGATCTTCGGGCCGCTCATGGATCGGGGCCAGTACCTCAGCGTGATCCTCGGCCTGGCGCTGACGCAGGGTGTGCTGATTGCCAGCGCGTTCAATGTGCGGCGCGTGCGGCGGACATTGCTGGTGCCTGCTTCCGCCTGATCACGATCGTTTCAATGTCAAAAGGGCCGGCGCTGGAAATGCGCCGGCCCTTTTTTCGTTGGGCTGCAAGCTGACTCAGAGTGGCGGCAGTATCTCGTTGACCACTTCCTTCGGCCGGCAGATCCGCGTGCCCATCGACGTGACGACGATGGGGCGCTGCAGCAGGATCGGGTGTTCCTGCATGAAGTCGAGCAGTTGCGCGTCGGTCCACTTCGGGTCGTCCAGGCCAAGTTCGTCGTAGGGCGTTCCCTTCTGGCGCAGCAGGCCGCGGACCGTGGTGCCCATGGCGGTCGCAAGTCCCTGCAAGGTTTCTCGCGTCGGGGGCGTCTTGAGGTACTGGACGACCTCCGGCTCGATGCCGTGCTCGCGAATCATCGCGAGCACGTTGCGTGAGGTGCCGCAGTTGGGATTGTGGAAGATGGTGGTGGTGCTCATCTCGCCATTTTCGCGCTGCGGCGTGGGTGCGTACGGAAGGCTCAGGCCGTCGTCAGTGTCTCGACCAGACTCAGGCTTTGCAGCGTCTTGATGCACGCATCCGCCGCCTCGGTACCCTTGATGGCGAAGTGGCGGTGGAAGTACTTGCGGTGCTCCACATGCTCGTGGAAGTGGTGCGGCGTGAGCACGGCCGACAGCATCGGCACGTTGGTCTCCAGTTGCAGCGACATCAGCGTGCTGACAACCGTGTTGGCGACGAACTCGTGCCGGTAGATACCGCCGTCGACCACCAGGGCGCAGCCGACGATTGCGGCGTAGCGGCCCGACAACGCGAGCCGCTTGGCGTGCAGGGGAATCTCGAAGGCGCCCGGCACGTCGACGACGTCGATGCGATCGCGGGCGAAGCCCTGGCGCTCCATCTCGTCGAGGAAGGCATCGCGCGCCTGGTGCACGATGTCGGAGTGCCATTGCGCCTGCACGAAGGCGATGCGCAGTCCGCGCGAGGCGTCGGACGGAATGGCGGAAAGGGGAAGGTCGTTGATCTGACTCATGGTGCCTCTTTTGCAAAGCAGGTTGTATGAATCAGGGCGCACGAAAACACATGCAAGGCCGCGCGACGAATGCGCGCAGCCCGGCCTGCGGTTCGCGCTCTCTTTCATCCGGACTTTAGGGTACTGCTTGCGCAGTACCCAACCGTCGGCTTCGGAATCGCACCGAAATCTGCTGACCCTGAACCTCGGGAGAGGCCAGGCGCTCGCGGGCTTGTGCGGCTCTCGCCGCCATCACCGCCGGTGGGGAATTGCACCCCGCCCTGAGAACGCTTCGCCCCGGCTTGCGCTGGAGCGGGTTGGATTCTAGGCACGCTCGCCGGATCCCGCTGTCACGCAGGGCGCAAGACCCCACGGCGTGCGGGTCAGCGAGGGGCAAGGAATTGCGCGAGGCGATGCAACTCGTCGTCGAGCGCGGCGCGGAATGCCGCGTCGCGCGGCTTCCGGTCGACGTAGCCGAAGCTCGGTTGCAAGCGCCCCTCGCCAGCCGCCACGTTGGCCCAGCCGATCACACGGTCGTGCCAGAGCAGAGGCAGGGCGTAGTAGCCGTATTGCCGCTTCGGCGCCGGCGTGTAGGCCTCGAACTTGTACGCCCAGCCCCAGAGCAGTTCGAAGCGGCGGCGATCCCAGACGACCGGGTCGAAGGGCGCGAGCAGGCGCACGGATTCATCGGGGGCATGGCGACGCGAGGCGGGATTCTCCTCGGCCGGCCAGTACCAGGTGGTGCCATCGATGCGGCAGGAGGCCAGTTGCTCGCGCGCATGTTGCAGGGCGGTCTGCGTCTGGGGCGAGAGGTGCGGCGCGCCGTAGCCTAGGAGGCGCACGAGGTAAGTGAGGCTCGCGGCCGGCAGTGGCGCGTACTTGCGCACCACCAGGTCGACCAGCGCACCGGCGCGTTGGGCGCGACCGGCCAGGCTGTCGTCGGCGGGTGCATGCATCACGGCCTCGTAGACGCGCGTGCCGCTCTCGCGCCGGGCCACGCGCAGCATGCCGCGGTAGTGCATGCCGTCGAGCAAGTGCGTGGTCGCGTTGCTCTGTCCACCCCAGTAGTTCTGGACGCGGCCATGCGCGAAATGCAGCTCGACATCGCGCGGATGCACTGCGCCATGCTCGCGCACGAAGGCGAGCACGTCCTCCGCCTTGCGCCGCGTCTCCGCGTCCCAGACGCGGGCCGACTCGCGCGGGTGCATCAGGGTCAGGTGCTCGCGCGGCAGGAAGCCGTAGTTGACGAGGCAGTCTTCTTCCACGGCCAGCCGCGTGTACCTGCGCTCCAGGTCGCCCGCCCGATAGTCCTTCACGCGATGGCGCAGCGTCAGGTCCTGCGCGCGCGCCGGTGCACGGATGGGATCGGCCTGCACGAAGCCCAGGCGCTGGATCGCGCGCGGCAGCGTGGTGGGCTTGAACAGCGTGCGCGCGATGGCGTAGCGCCGCAGGTTGTCGAGGGTCGGGGTGGCCATGAGGCCGATCTCTATAGCCTCAAACGCAGCTGCGATGCCGTTCGATGCAGGTGTCCAGCGTCTCTTCGCCGCTGCGCTGCCACCAGTCCAGCGACGAGAAGATCTCGACTTCGCAGAAGCCTTCGAAGCCGGCGGTCTCGACCCAGCCGCGCACCTTCTTCAGCTCGACCACGCCGTCGCCCATCATCGCGCGGTCGGTCAGCAGGTCGCGCGTGGGCGTGCGCCAGTCGCAGAGGTGGTAGGCGAGCAGGCGCTGCTTGCCGGCGCGGGCGGTCTGCTGCTCCAGCTTCGGGTCCCACCAGACGTGATAGATGTCGAGTGCCACGCCGAGCATGCCGGTCTGCTGCGGATCGAGTGCGTCGCAGATGTCGAGCGCATGTTCCAGCGTGTTGATGCAGGCGCGGTCGGCTGCCTGCATGGGGTGCAACGGCTCGATGGCCAGCGGCATGCCGACTTCGCGTGCGTACTCGAGCGAGGCCGCGATGCCATCGAAGACCTCGCTACGCGCGCGGCCGATGTCCTTGTAGGCGACCTTGCCTTCGAGGGCGCCGGGCAGGCCGCCGACGACCAGCACCACGCACGGCGCGTCCAGCGTCTTGGCCTCGTCGATGGCGCGCCGGTTGTCTTCGAGCGCCGCTTTCAGGCCAGCCGCGTCGGGCGCCGGATAGAAACCGCCGCGGCAATAGCCGGAGAGGCCGATGCCGTGTGCCTTGAGTTGCTTCGCAGTCTTGTCGAGCCCGGCCGCCATGACCTGGTCGCGCCAGGGCGCGATGGCGCGGATGCCGCGCTCGGCGCACTGGTCGATGATGCGGTCGAGCGGGATCTCGACGCCCCGTTGCTTGCGCACGGTCGCGGTGTTGATGGAAAGCCAGTGGTGGTCGTTGGAGAAATCGCGCATCGCCTTACTCTAAGCCATGCAACGCGAGCAAGGTCTTCATGCGGTGCACGGCCAGCGCGGGTTGCTCCAGAAGGTTTGCCGCATCGGCCAGGCGGAACAGTTCAGCCAAGTGAACCAGCGAGCGCGTGCTCTGCTGCCCGCCGACCATTGTGAAGTGCGACTGGTGCCCGTTGAGCCAGGCCATGAAGACCACGCCCGTCTTGTAGAAGCGCGTGGGCGCTGCAAAGATGTGGCGCGACAGCGGCACCGTCGGGCCGAGGATCGCGTGGAAGCGGTCGACGTTGCCCTGCGCGAGTTCGCCGAGCGCGGCGCCGGCGGCGGGGGCGATCGCATCGAAGATGCCGAGCAGCGCGTCGCTTTGGCCGTGCGTGGGCTCGCTGCCGTGGCCGTCGCCTGCTATCAGTTCGGCGTAGTTGAAGTCGTCGCCGGTGTACATGCGCACGCCTGGGGGCAGGCGGCGGCGCATGGCAATCTCCTTGTCCTTGTCGAGCAGCGAGATCTTGATGCCGTCGACCTTGTCGGGGTGCGCCGCGATGATGCCGAGCGCGGTGCTCATCGCGGTATCGACATCTTGAGAGCCCCAGTAGCCCGCAAGGGCTGGGTCGAACATGTCGCCGAGCCAGTGCAGCAGCACGGGTTGCCGGGCCTGCGAGAGGATGCGGTCGTACACGCGCTCGTAGTCGGCGGGGCTCGTCGCGACGCGGGCCAGCGCACGGCTGGCCATGACGATGAGCTTGCCGCCGAGCGCCTCGATCGCCGCCATCTGCTCCTCGTAGCCGCGGATCACGTCGTCGACGCCTTTCACCTTGTCGATGTCGAGGTGGTCGGTGCCGCAGCCCGATGCGACCAGTGCGCCGGGCACGTCCTTCGCGGCATCGAGCGAGCGGCGGACCAGTTCCAACGAGGTCGGCCAGTCCAGCCCCATGCCGCGCTGCGCGGTGTCCATCGCCTCGGCCACGCCCAGGCCGAGCGACCACAGGTGGCGGCGGTAGCCGAGGGTTGCGTCCCAGTCGACCGCGGCCTGCAGCCAGGGATCGACCGCGGCCAGCGGGTCCGCGACGACGTGCGCGGCCGAATAGGCGATGCGGTTGAACGCGATGCCGGCGCGCGGCTTCACCGGCACGTCGCCTCGCAGCGAATAGGGCGCGAGCGCACCGCTCGCGGCGGGAAGGTTGAGCGTCAGGGTCATGTCGCTTCAGATGTGCATCGGCGACACATCCACCCAGCGCCGTTCCTTCCAGCTCTCCAGCGCAGCCTCGACCAACTGCACGCCCTTGGCGCCCTCGGGCAAGGTCCATCGATATGGCGCGTCTTCCACCACATGGCGGATGAAGTGCTCCCACTGGATCTTGAAGCCGTTGTCGTAGACCTGTGAATCCGGGATCTCTTGCCACTGGTCGAAGAAGTTCATGCTTTGCTTCTCGTCAGGATTCCACACCGGGCGCGGCGTCGCCACGCGCGATTGCGCACGGCAGGCCGAAAGACCTGCGACGGCCGAGCCATCGGTGCCGTCGACATGGAAGGTCACGAGGTCGTCGCGCCGCACGCGCGTGGCCCAGCTCATGTTGAGTTGCGCGATGACGGGCTCGCCCTGGTGGCCGATCAACTGGCAGGTCGCATAGGCCGCGTCGTCGGCGGTGGCTTCATAGGGTTGTCCGGTTTCGTCCCAGCGCTTGGGGATGTGCGTGGTGCCCAGGCAGGACACCGACTTCACTTCGCCGAACAGGTTGTCCAGCACGTAGCGCCAGTGGCACATCATGTCGAGGATCATGCCGCCGCCGTCCTCCTGCCGGTAGTTCCAGCTCGGCCGCTGGATCGGCTGCAGGTCGCCCTCGAACACCCAGTAGCCGAACTCCAGGCGCACGCTCAGCATGCGGCCGAAGAACCCGGCGCGCCGCAGCATGTCGAGCTTGCGCAGGCCGGGCAGGAAGAGCTTGTCTTGCACTGCGCCGTGCTTCAGCCCTGAGCCCTGCGCCAGCCGCGCGATCTCCACGGCCTCGTTGAGGTTGGTGGCGATCGGCTTCTCGCAATACACATGCTTGCCTGCGCGAAGGGCCTTGGCCAGCAGCGCCGGTCGCATCAGCGTGGTACCGGCATCGAAGAACACGGTGTCGTCGGCATTGGCCAGTGCATCGTCGAGATCGGTGCCCCAGCGTGTCACGCCGTGGGCCTTCGCCAGGGCCTCGATCTTCGAAGCGTTGCGCCCGATCAGCATGGGGTCCGGCATCACCTTGTCGCCATTCGACAGCGCGACGCCGCCCTGCGCACGGATGGCGCAGATCGAGCGGATCAGGTGCTGGTTCGTGCCCATGCGTCCTGTCACGCCGTTCATGATGATGCCGAGTCGTTGGGTTGCCATGGGATCGTTATCTCCGGAGGGTGGAACTACACGAGCAGTGGCGCGTCGGCCAATGGACGCAGGCTGTCGAAGTCTGGGATCGCGCTGGAGGCAAAGCCGGTGCGCGCGAGCGAGTCGATGGCGATGCGGCCGTCGCGGATGGCGAGCCGGGTGCGACCCGATGCCGCCTCGTACAAGCCCATGTGCGCGACGGCGAAGGCGATCTGTTCCTGCTCCGGCGCGTCGCCGAAGCCGTCGACGTAGTGATGGCCGTTGCGCTCGCAATGGGTGAGGCCGAGCAGCGCGGCGAGCGCCAGGTCCTGCTGCACGGAGAGGCCGGCCTGGCAGGTCAGGTCTTCGGCGGACATGAAGTAGCGAGGTCCGTCGGGCATCCGCGCATTCCATCGGTCGCAGCGGGCGCGGTTGATGATCGACTTGTAGAGGCCCTTGCAGCCCTTGCTGGACACTCCGCGCCAACCTGCAGCGCGCCCCGCCGGGAAGGCATCGAGCGAGCCGTCGGCTTCGTCGAGCAGCAGCGGCGCGGGGCTGTCGAGCGAGGCGACATCGGCCTCCAGGCTGGCGTCGCGCGCGAGCGGTTGTTCGATGTAGAGCAGGGCTGCAGGTCGCGCCGCCAGCCGAGGCAAGGCACGCAAGCCGTCGCACAACGCGGCCAGCCCGTCGGTGCTGGCATATTGCTCGTTGCCGTCGAGCGTGAAGCAATGGCCGGGCTGCACGGCGTCCAGCTTGGCCAGCACGGCATCGAGCCGTGCCAGGTCGGCGGCCACATCGCCGCCGAGCTTGATCTTGAAATAGCGGTGGCCGTAGCGGCGCACGATCGCAGGCAGGCCCACGGGCAGCGCGGCCGGGTCATCGGCATCGCTGTCCAGCGCGTCGAGCATGCCGACAGTGTGGCGGGCGTGCAGCGTGGTCGAGGGAACGCGCGCGGCCAGCCAATTGTTCCAGTCCCAGTCGGCCATGTCGGCGGCGATGGCCGTGTCGGTGAGACCGACCAG
The DNA here is from genome assembly GCF_037889955.1 of Variovorax robiniae. NCBI lineage: Bacteria > Pseudomonadati > Pseudomonadota > Betaproteobacteria > Burkholderiales > Comamonadaceae > Variovorax > Variovorax robiniae. The sequence goes on along the minus strand of NZ_JBBKZS010000002.1, from coordinate 10,807 downwards.
GTTGCGCTGGAAGGCGGTGTACACGGAAGTCCGCGTGGCCCGGCACAGCGCATCGAGCACGGCGCGGTCGAGCACGGCCTGGCCGAAGGCGGTGGAAAGCTCAGTCGAATCCCGGAAGGTACCTTCCGCCATCAACTCCGGGTAGTGGCGCTCGAAAAGCCCGAAGGCCGGCTGCGCGGCGCTGTGGGTGTAGGCGTCGACTGCTGCGGTCACGGCCAGTTGGAGGTCGCGCACGTTGCCGGCATGGCTCGGGCCGCTGCGCTTGTCGAACCAACGCGGCACCATCATTTCGGCGGCCCACCCGGTCGTGGTGCCATGCGCGCCGCAGTCCACGACGGCTCGCACGAAGAGTTGCGGGCAGCGCGTGAGCGTCGCGGCGCCAAACTTGAAGGGCAGGCGCAGCGTCATCGGCCGCACGCCGCAGTCCACTTCGAGCACCCGCAGTGCGGGTGCGGACGAGAGGGAGAGGTCAACCATGCCGGTGCTCAATGGGCGTCGAGGTTGCCCTGTGCAAAGAAGTGCGCGCGCAGCGTCTTCGCGTAGCCAGCGAACTTCGCGCTGCCCATCACGTCGAGTCCACGCGGACGCGGCAGATCGATGTCGTACACCGCGGCGAAGCGGCCCGGCCGCTCGCTCATCACGAAGACGCGGTCCGACAGGAAGATCGCCTCCGGAATGCTGTGCGTGATCAGCAACACCGTCTTGCCGGCGGCCATCCAGATGCGCTGAAGTTCCACGTTCATCTTCTCGCGCGTCATCGCGTCGAGCGCGCCGAAGGGCTCGTCCATCAGCAGCACCGGCGGGTCATGCAACAGGGCCCGCAGGATAGCGACGCGCTGCTGCATGCCGCCGGAGAGCTGCCACGGGTACTTGTTCTCGAAGCCTTGCAGCCCCGCCATGGCCATCAGCTGGTCGGCGCGTTCGCGCGCGGCCACCTTGGGCAGGCCGCGTATCTCCGCCTGCAGCAGGATGTTGTCGATCACCGTGCGCCAGGGCAGCAGCAAGGCGCTCTGGAACACGATGCCGATGTCGGTTTGCGGCCCGTTCACCACCTTGCCAGAGAGCTTCAACTCGCCGCCACTGATCGGCAGCAGCCCGGCCACCATCTTCATGAGCGTGCTCTTGCCGCAGCCCGAAGGCCCGATCACCGAGACGAACTCGCCCGCGCGGATCTGGAAGTCCAGCGGCTTCAGCGTCTCCACATCGCCGTCGCGCGTGCGGTAGGTCTTGCGCACGCCACGCCCTTCGATCAGCACCGGCGCGACCGACTGCGCCGCGCGCTCGGCCGGGTCGAGCGGGATGACGATGGCGGTCATGTCCGCACTCCTGGCGCTGCCCTCATTGCGGCAGGAATTCGTTCGTCACCCAGTCCTCCGCCTTGCCGCGCGAGGCCGTCTCGAGCCCGCCGTACTGCACCAGAAGGTCCAGCGATTCGTTGATGTCCTTCATCGATGCGCGCAGCGGGCGTTGCGACTTCGTCTCGGCCGAGTGATAGAGCGGCGTGGTCAGCTTGATGCCGACGATCAGCGTGTCGCGCTGCCCGGCCTTGCTGTTGGCGGCCAGCATGGCGTCGATCGCGGCTTCAGGCGCCTTCTCCGTCTCCTCGAAGGCCTTGGTCGTCGCGCGCATGAAGCGCTTCACCAGGTCGGGCTTGTTCGCCAGCGTGTCCTTGTGCGCGACGATGCCGGAGCTGACCAGCGTCACGCCGTAGTCGGCAAAGCGGATGACCGTCACCGGCTTCTTGGTCGCGTCCTGCACCTTGATGTTCTGGTCCATCACGTAGCCCAGCAGCAGGTCGGCCTGTCCATTGATGACGGCATTCAGCTTGGTCTGCGCATCGCCCGAGACCACCTTGTACTGCCCCTCCTGCAACCCGGTCTTCTTGAGGAACAGCGGCCAGATCTGGCTCATCGAATCGCCGGGCGTCATGGCCACCGTCTTGCCGACGATGTCCTGTGGCGTCTTGATGTTCTTCTCGCTGAAGCCCATGGCCGCCATCGGGCTCACCTGCAAGGCGACGCCTACGGCCTTGACCGGCGCGCCCTTGGTCGCCGCCTTGATCATGGTCGGCACGTCCACATAGCCGAAGGTGGCCGAGTTCGCCGCCACCGCCTGGATCGACACGGCCGAACCACGGCCCTCCTGGATGTCCAGGTCGATGCCTTCCGCCTCATAGAAGCCCTTGGCCTTGCCGATGAAGAAAGGCGCATGCTCGCTGTACACATACCAGTTGAGAAGCAGCGTCACCTTGTCGCGCTGCTGCGCCATCGCAGCCGGTGCCAGCCCCGCCACCATTGCCGCGGCGGCCACCATCCGAATCCAGTTGCGACGTTCCATGCTGTGTCTCCTGTGGGTTGAGGTTGCGAAAGAAAATCGGGGGTCAGGCCATGGCCTGCTGCACGTCATGGCGCTGCGACGCATGCCAGGGCATCAGCCAGCGCTCGACCAGTTCGACGATGAGGAACAGCACCACGCCCATCATCGACAGCACCACCAGCGCCGCGAACATGAGCGGCAAATCGAATGTCCCGGTCGCGCGCTGCAGCACGAACCCGATGCCCGAGTTGGACCCGACGAATTCGCCGACCACCGCGCCGACCACGGCCAGCGTGACCGACACCTTGAGCCCGCTGAAGATGGCCGGCAGCGCATGCGGCAGGCGGAACTTGAGGAAGATCTTGAAGCCGTTGGCGCCCATCGACCGCGCCAGGTCGATCACATCGGGCTCCACCGACTTGAAGCCCTGCACCGTCGACACCACCACCGGAAAGAACCCGAGCAGGAAGGCCGCAATGACCTTCGGCACGATCCCGAAGCCGAACCACACCACGAACAGCGGCGCGATCGCCACCTTCGGCACCGACTGCGAGAACACCAGCAGCGGATAGACGAAGCTCTCCACCAGCCGTGAATAGGCGATCCACATCGCGATCGGCACGCCGATGATCGCGGAGGCCGCGAAGCCGCCCAGCGTGGCCCACAGCGTCGGCATCATCTCCCGCAGCAGCATCGGCCATTCGCTGAACAACTGCTTGACCACCGCGAGCGGCGGCGGAATGAGGTAGGGCGGGATCTTGAACAAGCGGATCGCGATGTCCCACAGCACCAGCAGGATCAGGATCAGCCAGAACGGCCGCGCGGCCGGATGCATCCAGTGCCTCATCTCATGACACCCGGAACTTCAGTGAATGGTCGTAGGGCAGGGCGGGCGTGTCGAAGCTGTTCCCGTCGCTCACGAAATGCAGCGCGCAGGCGCGACGCCACCGGCTGCTGTTGTTCGACCCGGAGCAGTGGAAGGTGTTGCCATGATGGAAGCTCACGCCGCCCTTGCGCACCGGCGCCGGCACCATCGGCTGCCGCGCCAGGATGTCCGGCGGAATCTGAAGATTGAACGGCTCCCCCTCGGGTGCGAAGTGCACGTAGACCGGACCCTGGTTGGTCCCGTCGCCGAAGTAGAGGCAGCCGTTCTCCAGCGTCGCGTCATCGAGCGCGATCCATGCCGTCACCACGCCTTCCGGGTCGGCCGGCCCGAAGTAGAAGTTGTCCTGGTGCGCCGGCTTGGGCCCCCCGCCTTCCGGTGGCTTGAAGAAGATCTGGCTGAAGTAAACCGAGACGCCTGGCCCGATGAAGGCTTCCACCAGGTCCAGCAACCGCCGGTCGCGCGCCAGCGCCTGCACTGCGGGCCGATGCGCATGCGGGTTGTCGAGCTTGCGCAGCACCGTGCGAGCGGTCACCCCGCCGTCGATGTACCAGGCGCGCTGCTCCGCAGGCAGCGTCTGCAGGAATGATTCGCCCCAGGCCTCGATGTCACGCACGACGCTGTCCATCTCGTCAGAGTGGAAAACGCCATTCACCGTCAGGTGCCCGTGGTGCCGGTAATACGCCGAGTCGAACGGATCCATCGGATCTCCGCCGTTGTCGTTACCTCCCTGGTGAATTGCCCACCCGCACTGCTACTTGCGCAACAGGTACCCCATCACCACATCCGTCATGTGCGAAAGCCGCTCCGACAAGGCCGCCGGCGTGCGCAAGTCGCGCCCGAAGATCGTCGACAGCGTCGGGTTGTTGGACAGGTAGAAATAGCAAAGCGCCGCGATCGAGATGTAGAGCTGCACCGGATCCACGCCCTCGCGGAACAAGCCCTCGCGCTGGCCGCGGTCCACCACATCGCGCAACAGTTGCACGAGCGGCGAGTTCATCTCCTGGATATGCGAGGAGCGCTGCAGGTGGCAGGCATGGTGCAGGTTCTCGCTGTTCAGCAACGCGAGGAATTCAGGGTGTTCGAGGTAGTAGTCCCAGGTGAACTCGACCAGACGGCGCACCGCCGTGGCGGGCTCCAGGTTCTCCAGCCGCAAGGTGCGCTCGGCCGCGCGGATGCGCGCATAGGTGTCCTCGAGCACCGAGAGAAAGAGCAGTTCCTTGCTCTCGAAGTAGTAGTACACCAGCCGCTTGTTCACACCCGCCAGCGCCGCGATGCGCTCCATGCGCGCACCGCCCAGACCCGCTGTCGAGAACTCCTGCGTCGCAGCCTTCAGGATCTCCTGCTGCGTGCGGTCCGCGTTGCGGCTGCGCAGTTCGACAGGGGCTGCGTCAGTCGTCGACAACACGGTTGCGGGACTCAACATGGCGGCCATAATTCACCGCGTCGTTAATAGGTGCCACATCGTTTTCCCGAGGGGCCACGGTGAATTGCGCGCTCCCCATAATCGGCCATCACTTCCAGAGGCTCGCGTGACACAAGCCAACCCCACCCTCCCGCAAGACGCCATTGCCGGCGCCACCCCAACCCCCGTCATGGCCGGCCACCTGCTCGTGTCCTGCCTCGTCGCGCAAGGCGTGACCCATGCCTTCGGCGTGCCCGGCGAAAGCTTCCTCGCCGTGCTCGACGGCTTCCACGCGCATGGCGACGCCATCCGCTTCATCGTCAATCGCCAGGAGGGCGGCGCCGCCTTCATGGCCGACGCGCATGCGCGCATCACCGGCCGCCCCGGCATCTGCTTCGTCACGCGCGGACCGGGTGCCACCAACGCATCGATCGGCGTGCACAACGCCTTCCAGGACTCCACGCCGATGGTGCTGTTCATCGGCGATGTGGGCAGTGACTTCCGCGACCGCGAAGCCTTCCAGGAAGTCGACTACGGCAGCTTCTTCGGCCCCAGCACCAAGGGCTTCGCCAAGCGCGTCGAGCGCATCGACGACGCCAGCCGCATCCCCGAGTACGTGGCGCGCGCCTTCTCCACCGCGATGAACGGCCGGCCCGGCCCTGTCGTGCTGGTCCTGCCCGAAGACATGCTGACCTCGATGACCACGGCGCAGCCCCTGCCGCGCGTCGAGGCCGTGCAGCCGTGGAGCGACCCCGGCGCCCTGCGCACCCTGCGCGAGTTGTTGCTGGCCGCCAAGCGTCCCTTCGTCATCGCCGGCGGCAGCGGCTGGACCCCGCAGGCCGCCCAGGCCCTGCAGCGCTTCGCTGAGAACTGGCAACTGCCGGTCGGCAATGCCTTCCGCTTCCAGGACACCTTCGACAACCACCACGCGCTCTACGCCGGCGATGTCGGCATCGCGATCAACCCCAAGCTTGCGCAACGCGTGAAGGACAGCGACCTCGTCATCGCCATCGGCCCGCGCCTCGGTGAGATGACGACCAGCGGCTACACCCTGCTCGAAGCCCCGCGTCCGAAGCAGAAGCTGGTCCACATCCATGCCAGCGCCGAGGAACTCAACCGCGTCTACCAGGCCGACCTCGCCATCAACGCCGGCATGAGCGCCGCCGCCCGCAGCCTCGAGGTGCTCACCGCGCCGCCCGAACTGCCCTGGCAGGCGTGGACCGACGCAGCCCATGCCGACTACGAGGCCAACCTACAACCCCAGCCGCTGCCCGGACTCCCGCCCGAGGCCCCGCGCGGCGCGGTCGACATGGCAGCCGTCGTCTCACTGTTGCAGCAGCATCTGCCGGAAGACGCCGCCATCACCAACGGTGCCGGTAATTTCGCGAGCTGGGTGCACCGCTTCTTCCGCTACCACGGGCTCGTGAAGGGCCACAAGACGCAGCTCGCGCCCACCAGCGGCGCCATGGGCTACGGCGTGCCCGCGGGCATCGCGGCGAACCTCGTGAGCGGGCGCATTGCCTTCACCATCGCGGGCGACGGCGACTTCCTCATGAACGGCCAGGAGCTTGCAACGGCCTCGCAGCATGGCGGCAAGAGCATCATCGTGCTGCTCAACAACGGCATGTTCGGCACCATCCGCATGCACCAGGAGCGCGAGTACCCCACCAACGTGAGCGGCACGGCCCTGCGCAACCCCGACTTCTGCGCGCTCGCCCGCGCCTACGGCTATGCGGCCGAGCGCGTGACTGCCACCGACCAGTTCGAGGCGGCGCTGCTGCGTGCGTTGAAGGCCGACACCGGCACGCTGATCGAGATACCGCTCGACCCCGAGATCATCACCACGCGCGGCACGCTGAGCGGCATCACGAAGTCGGCGCTCGGGAAGAAATAGCCCCTCCCCAAGGGCACGTCCGTGGAGCGGCCCCCTGAGGTCGCTCTGGCGAGCGCGAGAGCCCTGCATGGTGCAGGGCGGCCCTCAACGAAAAAGAGCCGGCACAAGGCCGGCTCTCCTTGGCAAGCGCACGAGGCGCCTGCTGCTTACTTGACGTGCTTGCCGATCAGCGAAGCGAGCTCGAACATCGACACTTGCGGCTTGCCGAAGATTTCCTTCAGCTTGGCGTCGGCGTTGATGTTGCGCTTGTTGGCCTTGTCCTGAAGGTTGTTCTTCTTGATGTAGTCCCACAGCTTGCTGACCACGGCGGTGCGCGGCAGCGGGGTGGAACCGACCACAGCGGCGAGTGCCGGGCTGGGGGTCAAGGCCTTCATGAACGCAGCGTTGGGAGTGCGCTTCTTGGCGGGAGCTGCCTTCTTTGCCGGTGCGGCCTTCTTGGCCGGAGCTGCCTTCTTCGCAGGAGCAGCCTTCTTCGCCGGAGCTGCCTTCTTCGCAGGAGCAGCCTTCTTTGCCGGAGCAGCCGCCTTCTTGGCTGGAGCAGCCTTCTTCGCGGGAGCCTTCTTGGCCGGAGCCTTCTTTGCAGTTGCCATGATTGATTTCCTTGTTTTGGATGAGAGATTCACCAATGAAAAACAGAGCATCCACTGGTACCGCGAATGCTAAATGAGAAAAAACGCGTTTCCAAGGGAAATGAGGGTTTTTTCATTGGGAGATGTTGTTTTTTCAGAGGAGAGAACGGCCTGCTTTCACCGTCTGCGCGCGGGCCATGTCGCGAGTACCACGCCCAGCAGTGCAAGCGCAAAGGCCAGCACCTGCAATTGCGACAGTGTTTCCCCTAACACCAGCACGCCCACGAGCGCCGCGCTGACCGGCAACATCACCATGAACACACCCGCCTTCGAGGCCGGTACATGGCGCAGTCCCGTCATCCAGAGCCACACGGTCCAGATGCTCGCGGCCAGTGCATAGGCGACAAGCAGCATCCACATGCTCGCACTCACAGCGCCGAAGTCGAAGCGCAAGGCGTACCAGATGCCGAACGGCGTCGAGAGCACGAAGCCCCAGAGATTGATCAGCGACGAGATTCGCCTCGGCCCCAGCTTGCCCGTCAACGACTTCCCGATCACCGAGTACGCCGCCTCGCACAGCACCGCGCAGAACACCAGCAGGTTGCCGAGGACTGGCATCGCACCCCTTGGCGCGTCCGGCGCCGCGGCATGCGCCGGCGTGAGAGCGAGCAGGCCGATGCCCAAGGCCGCGCAGGCGATCGCCATCGCGATGCGGGGCGTGATCCGTTCACGCAGGAACAACCAACTGGCCACAGCCACCACGGCCGGCAGCGTCGCCATGATCACGCCGGCCGACACCGCACTCGTCATGCTCACGCCGAACAGCATGCAGATCGAAAACAGGAAGTTGCCGAAGAACGACGTGAGGAACACCAGGCCGTGCGTGCGTCGCGACATCGGTGCCTCGTCGGGAGGGCGACGCAGCCAGTGCGGCATCGCGAGCCCCGCGATGCCGAAGCGAAGCCACGCCAGAAGCAGGACCGGAAAAGCCGCAACCAGCGGCTTGGAAAGGGCGACATAGGAGCCAACCATCGACATGCAAAGCGCGAGGCAGCCGTACGCCAGCAGGCGCTGGCCGGTGGGATGCGGGGAGTTCAATAGACTGCGAGCCGTTCAGGACAAAGATTTCGATGATGCCGCAACCGCCCCTCGCAGACCGTCACGTGTTCGTCTACGGCACCTTGCGTGCGGGCGGAAGCAACGACATCGCGAGATATCACCCGCGGCCGCAGCGCGTTGGCGACGGCGTCATCGCCGGCACGCTGTATGACTTGGGCCCCTATCCCGGTGCCGTGCTGGGCGGGGAGGGGCGCATCGTGGGCGAGGTCTATCGAGTCACACAGGATGTGGAGGTTGAACTCGACTTGCTCGAAGGTGTGATGGCTGACGGCAGCGGCGAGTACCTCAAGCGCGAACTCGATGTGATGGTTGGTGCGGCGCGACTGCGTTGCCTTGTCTATGAAATCCATCCCAGCCGCATCGAGGGGCGGCGCAGCATCGACAGTGGCGACTGGCTGATCCGCTGAGTCTCTGCCATCAGGGTCGACGCAATCCATCCGATATGGGCGGGCTGCGGCGCTGATCGCTGTACTCGCGGGCATCGCTGCACCTTGCGACCTCGAATCTCATCCCGCCTCGCGCTTTCTCAGCATCCGTTTCGCTGAGCCACCGGAGTAGTGCGTATCGCGCATGGTGAGCAGCCTGCCTCCTTTTCACCGCAAAGGAAGTCATTGCGCATCGTGAAAAGCGATGGTGCTGCGCCGCAATATTTTTTCTCAATATGAGAGAGTTCTTTTCACATTGAGAGAAGTTTTCGTAACTTATTGATTTTGTTGATGGAAATTTATGTCTTCTATAAGACATAAGACCCGGCAATGCCGCTACAGTAAACCCCCAAGGCGCGCTGCGCCGACCCATCAACCAACTCCGGAGTGACCATGCCCCAAACCATCACCGAACAACTGAGCCGCGAACAACAGATCGCCGCCCTCGAAAAAGACTGGGCCACCAACCCCCGCTGGAAGGGTGTGAAGCGCGGCTACAGCGCGGCCGACGTCGTGCGCCTGCGCGGCTCGCTGCCGATCGAGCACACGCTCGCCAAGCGCGGCGCGGAAAAGCTCTGGGAAAAGATCAACGGCGGCGCCAAGAAGGGCTACGTCAACGCATTCGGCGCCATCAGCGCCGGCCAGGCCATGCAGCAAGCCAAGGCCGGCCTCGAAGCGGTGTACCTGTCGGGCTGGCAAGTCGCCGCCGACGGCAACACGTCCGAAACGATGTACCCCGACCAGTCGCTCTACGCGTACGACTCGGTGCCGACGATGGTCCGTCGCATCAACAACACCTTCAAGCGCGCCGACGAAATCCAATGGGGCCGTGGCATCAACCCGGGCGACAAGGAATTCATCGACTACTTCCTGCCGATCGTCGCTGACGCGGAAGCCGGCTTCGGCGGCGTGCTCAACGCCTTCGAACTCATGAAGAACATGATCGCCTCGGGCGCTGCCGGCGTGCACTTCGAAGACCAGCTGGCTGCCGTCAAGAAGTGCGGCCACATGGGTGGCAAGGTGCTCGTGCCGACGCAAGAGGCTTGCGAAAAGCTGATCTCGGCCCGCTTCGCAGCCGACGTCATGGGCGTGTCGACCATCGTGCTGGCCCGCACCGATGCGGAAGCCGCCAACCTGATCACTTCCGACCACGACGCCAACGACAAGCCTTTCTTGACCGGCGAACGTACGCAAGAAGGCTTCTACCGCGTCAAGAACGGCCTGGAACAAGCCATCAGCCGCGGCGTCGCCTACGCGCCCTACGCCGACCTGGTGTGGTGCGAAACCGGCGTGCCGGACATCGGCTTCGCCCGTGAATTCGCGCAAGCCGTGCACGCCGCCTGCCCGGGCAAGCTGCTGTCGTACAACTGCTCGCCCTCGTTCAACTGGAAGAAGAACCTCAACGACAGCCAGATCGCTTCCTTCCAGGAAGACCTGTCGGCCCTGGGCTACAAGTACCAGTTCATCACGCTGGCTGGCATCCACGTCAACTGGTTCAACACCTTCCAGTTCGCCCACGCTTACGCCCGCGGCGAAGGCATGAAGCACTACGTCAACATGGTGCAGGAGCCGGAATTCGCGGCGCGCGACAAGGGCTACACCTTCGTGTCGCACCAACAGGAAGTCGGCGCTGGCTACTTCGATGACGTGACCACCGTCATCCAGGGCGGCTCGTCCAGCGTCAAGGCGCTGTCGGGTTCGACCGAAGAAGAACAGTTCCACTGATCGGCTTCGCTGTCACATTCAAGCCCGGCCCCGTGCCGGGCTTTTTTGTTTCTGGCGAGTGCGCTCTTATGGGGAGAGCCGGACGACGATGAGAGATGCGTTGCGGTGCGAGAGAAACGAGACGCGGAAGCGAGACGTTTCGCTGTGAGCCGTGGTGAATGCCGCGGTGACTCCCCTGAACGCATTCACACGCAAGTGCAGGGCGAGTGCGCTTGTCGCGAGCACTCAGGGAAGTGTCCGATTGACTTTTTTCGCCAGCGTCTCGCAGAACGCCGAAAATGGCATATACTCGTGGGCTCGGCAGGAAACGCACTGAGCGTTTCGTCAGACAGGGCTCTTCGGGGTGGTTTGAAAAGTCGAGAAAAAAGTCCCTCGGACTTGACGAAGTTGTAAAAACTGAGTCATAATCGAAGGCTTCGCTGAAACGGCTTCAGCACTGATTGCTTCGGCGGTTGGATGCGGAAGGAAGTT